>DXGQ01000030.1 GCA_019113845.1 Candidatus Anaerobutyricum avicola | reverse complement strand
GGTAGATATGAAGTGAAATCGCAACTTTTGTAAATCCAAGATCCGGATATGAAGTGAATTACTCCAAGTATCTGAAGTATCTCATAAAATCCGATTCATTGCTATCCGGTCGATTATTTAGCGCTTACTTTTTTCCCGATAAATATAATACTAGATAACAATAAAATTTTAAATCAACGAAAGAAACAGGAGGTAATTTTCATGTCTTCAGGAAAAAATGCTTATTCAGAGATGCCCGTAGTACAGCCCGTTTTTCATTACGAAAGTGTCCAGTTTATCCATCAGCCCATTGTCGTTGCAGTTGATGTGAGCGGTTCCATGGGTATTACAGAAGAAGGACAGACAAAAACAAATCTGAAACTGGCTGAAGCTATGGTGAACTAGATTGGTCAGGACCCAGACCTCAGAGATGAGTATAAGAGTATGGCTGATCTCTGTATTATGACATTTGCTGATTATGTCACGACTATACAGGATTGGGTTCCGTTATCATAAGATATCTGACTTACACCTTGGGATAATGTCCAAATAAAAATATGAATATGGAGCAGTGGCATCATTGGCGCCATGGACTCAGGATGTAATCGATACCTGTAGAAATGAAATAAAGTAAAGTACTTGCATCCGGATGCTATTTTTATCTAATGTACTGAGATTAGGCGTTTACATTTAAATATTGAGCATAAATCTTTTGATACCGTTATAAAAAAATGATATTATTATGCAACAAAGAAAGCAAATCAGTTATGGAAATAAAAGGAAAAGAAATAAAATGTGTATTTTGTGAAAATAAATGGTATGTGAATAGTGATGAACTGGATGATATAAAAAGTTGTCCTTTTTGTTCAGAGTCTTTACGAAGACCTGGAGCAAGGGTAGAAAAGATAGATGCTTTAGAGAAAGCATTATACATGGTGCTTCTTGATAAAGGTTTTGATGTTTTAAATAATTTTACAGTAATATCAATATATTTAGAAGAATATATAGAGATACTCGATTATGAAACAAAAAGATATATTAATATTTTAAAAGAAATCGGTATTCATCAAACTATATTTAATGAAAAAGAAGATAATATAATTGCTTGCAGTAGAAAGTTAAATAATATATTTTCAAAAAAACGAAGAATATCAATATGAGACTGATAAACTTTGTGACATTTTTCTGAGAGCAATCAAGTATTATAAAAATGGTGTTTTAATGGTAGAAGAAAAACCAATTACTTTTATAGATAATAGTATAAAACCGGAAGATTTAGAGATTAAAATTCCATCTTTTTTAAAAAGTCGGAGATATTTATAAAATCCAGGTCTTAGGATTTGTGTTGTGCTCTGAACGACTGGTGTATACAATATTAATGCTGATGTAATATTCGATGAATCTATCTATGGAGAATTGAGGTGACAAATCATGGTTGCAACGGAACGTACCAAATTAAAAGAAGCAGCTAAACTTGGCGATTATATGAGTATCGCTATCAATAAAGAAGGGGAGCCGGTCCATGGAGGTTTTGTTCCCTGGAATAACACTGCCAGTGCCTTCAATATGAGGACGCCAAAGGTAACATTGGCAGCAGATGATCTTCAGGTTCCTGAAATTATGCAGGACCTAAAAAAGTGTAGATTAGCGGGATTGTATATTTTTACTCCTTTGGAAAATTATGATTTTGTGTCGGAATTTAAGCGTCTTCAGGATTTGTTTATCCGTAAAGGAGAAAACATTCGGAGTCTGTCTTTTATCCGGGACATGCCGGAATTGTTTATGTTCTATCTTGAAAATGCTGAGCTGGCAAATTTGGACTCGCTGATTATAAATTTTAATCATGGGGAGAGACTTCCGGGTAAATGTATGGGATTTTATCATTGTAAAGTCGAGGATACATCGGCGTTGAAGGAAGTAGATTTTGTTACCTCAGAGCTTTTAATCTGGCCGGTGGAGGGAGACAGCAAAGAGCGATGGAAAATGAATAAAAGCCCGGGTACTTTTCGGTTCTATACGAAACGAGGTTAATAAATGTATTATGTGATAAGTGATATTCACGGAGATTATGAGTCATTTTATAAAATGCTTCATCAGATCAATTTCTCATCTGATGATTACCTGTATATTTTAGGAGATATCGTGGATAAGGGACAGGATAATCTCCGTTTATTACAGTATGTGCGGTCTTTTGAGAATGCCATCTTGTTAAAAGGAAATCATGAATACTTTCTGGAAAGATATTTGAAAGGTTTGATAAGTTCCGGATTATGGGACGCTTGTGGTGGAAAAAGGACGCGAAAAGAAGTTGATATGCTTTCCAATGAGGGAAAAAAGAAACTCCTGAAATATGTGGAAACTTTGCCAATATATGAAAATGTGACAATAAACGGGGAAGACTTTTTTCTTACTCATTCAGGATATCATGCAGACTACAGTATTATTAATGCAGATACGAGACGGGTGGATATTCAGGAATCTGTTAATCTTGCTCTGAAAAAAGATTACAGGGGATATTTATTTTCTAATGATATCCACCATATTCCTGCAAATCTTCGGTTTGATAAGAAAATTGTAGTGGGGCATTATCCAACGGTTTTGATACCGGGACATGAGAAGGCGGAAATTTATTATGACAGAAATTATATAGATATTGATACAGGTAATGAGAGAAGAGAAGAAGGCGGACGGCTTTCTTGCCTGCGATTAGATGACGGTAAAGAATTTTATATATGATAAAGATGTATCAATAGAGAAATCTATCTACGAGAGAATCATGAAGATGGGGGCGAAATATAAGGCAGCAAAAAATTTATTTAACTTCCAGAGGTTTGAATACAAAACTTGGTCGTAGAATTATTGGAACAGCTTTATCCGATTGCGACAAGTCAGGAAGGATTCTCATGATTACCATAGGCGAGTACGGTATTAATGAGATATTGAGAGATGCGGCTATGGAACTGGGATTTTTGTCGGAGAATATTGTCGTCTATGATGGAGACGAGTATAGAAAAATTGACACGGATTTTGATTATATTTATGTCGGTGAAGGAAATACATTTCAAATATTAGATATGATGAAAAGCCATGGACTGATTGAGAAGATTCATGCAGCTGTTGACGCCGGAGCTTCCTATATTGGAAGTTCTGCGGGAGCTATGATTGCCGGGACAGATATTTTACTTGCACAGGATTTTGACCGGAATTTTGTGGGAATGACAGATTTTCAGGCATTAGGATTATTCCGGGGAACGATTATTCCGCATTATACAAAAGAAGATTTGAGTTGCTACTTTAGTAGAACTTCGGAAGAATTGATAGGGCACTATGAAGAGATCTATAGTGTGGGAAATGGCGATGAAGAAAATGAAACAGGAATCGTGATATTAGATATGGAGTAAGTACTGTATAAAATTTTATTCTTATTTTACAAAGGAGGGCAACAATGTATCCGGTTCTGCAAGAAGGAGCATCGATAGGAAACTTTACATATGAAGACAGCACGAAAGAACATTTTTATGCCGAAAATGTAAAAGGAGAAATGTTTGAAATAGATGAGGTGATATATATTGTTTTGATGGAAGCAGATGGAACTCACCCATTATATCTGGATGAAAATACTATAGAATGGTTAAAAAGTCGGAATCTGATCCGCACCAGTCGTTTTGTGTATGAAGGAAATTTTCAGAGCCGTCTGTCTATTTTTTTCGTTGGAGAAAGAGCAAAGGTTCTAAGATATCCTTGCCGGATTATTAATGCAATGCTTCCGGTAATTTCGCTCCTTATTTTTATTTCAAGTCTTATGGCGAGGAAATGGATTGGATGGGAGATTGGCGATGATGCAAATATTCTGTTTTATGGAATTATGTTTGTAGGTTGTGTTGTTTTTCATGAAATGGGACATATGATAGCTGCAATCGCATATGATTATACGATATCTGAGGTTGGATTGCTTTTCTGGGGGCCGTTTCCGATAGGGGCTTATGTTTCTGAGGAAGAAAATGGGAATGATGAAGTACGATGGCAGCAAACCCAGTTTGCTCTGGCAGGAGTAGAAGTTAATCTTTTGATAGCAGGTATTTGTTTTTTTCTTTCCATGTTATATTATCCATTGTCTTTTACGTCGATGTTGATTGCCTGTATTAATATTCTAATGGTTGCCATTAATATACTTCCATCTCCGGGCTTAGATGGAGAAATAGCCTTAAGCACGATTTTTGGAGTGGAAAGTATTGCAGAGAATGCCAGAATAGGATTGACAAATGAAAAATGGAGAAAGAAGTTAATGCATTCTGGTTTGCCAGGTCTTGCAGGTATGTTAGTTTTTAGCTTGATTTTTTTAGCCAACTATGTTGAGAAAGGGATAATGATTGGAAGTACCGTATTATCATTGGTGCTGATTATTTTTTATTAATAAAGAGCATTCTAATGTTAGTTAAATTCAAAATATTATAATAATAAAAAGTAGTATAAATTAAGAGGGGAATGGACGTTGTTCGATTCCCCTGAATATTTTATCACGTAGAAGATTATATAAGTTGATAAAAAGGGTTCTGGATTTTGATGGACGAGTAAAACTATGTCACCAGTTTCTGTGCCGCGAACACTGCCAGAATTCCGCAGATAATGCTAAGCAAAACGTAAGGGGCCGCTGTGGTCGCTGCGCCTTTTGCCAGCAATTGGTCTGTTTCCAGAGCAAAAGAAGAAAACGTCGTAAATCCTCCGCAGATTCCAACCTTCAAGAACAATACAAGTCGCGGGTTCAGGGTATATTTGGCGGTAAGTGCTGCCACGAGGCCGATAATAAAAGAACCGATTACATTGATTAAAAATGTTTTCACAGGGAAACCATTTTCCGGAGTCAGTGGAACCATTCCCACCAGATGCCGCAGTATTGCTCCCACTGCACCTCCGGCTCCCACGATCAGACATTCCAGCATAAGACACCTCCTAAATAATATTTGAATCAGATGTTTGTGAAACGCCGTGCCCGTAAAAATCGGTCGTCTTCTTTTTTGAAAGAAAAAACACGGACGATTTCACAACAAACCAGATAATAATATGATATTTGGTTTCTAAAATCAATCCTTTTTATTTCCTGATATTAAATTTTGTTTGTTTGATTGTTACATGCAGAGGTATATAACTATATAAAATTGTACGGAAGATCCTCTGGTTTTTACTATAGTGATTTGATTATGCTCTATAAAAACTGTGTAATGTATATTGCCTGAATGATATCTTATAGAACGAAGATTGCTAATTGTCTTGATTTACTAAATAATGTATAATACAAATATGAAAGTATTTGATATGTATTTGCAAATAATGAGATTAACACAGGGATTTAGGCGGCAAAATAAGAAAGGAGGAGGACATTTAATTTGAAAAAGAAAAAAGAGGAAATATCCATCCGTTCCAGCGCAGCAGAATATTTGACTTACGTTGCTTCTGTTGGCGGCCAACAAAATAGCTTTGAAATGCGTTATGAGGATGAGAATATTTGGCTGACACAGAAGATGATGGCCACATTGTATGATGTGGATGTTCGAACAATCAACGAGCATATCAAAAAGATTTATTCGGACTCAGAGCTTGAAGAAGATTCAACTATCCGGAATTTCCGGATAGTTCAAACGGAAGGTTCCCGTCAGGTGGCTCGTAACACCAAACATTACAATCTTCAATTGATTATAGCAGTTGGTTTTAAGGTAAATAATGAACGTGCTGTACAGTTCCGTAAATGGGCCAACGGTATTGTGAAGGACTATACCATTAAAGGATGGGTTATGGATGATGAGCGTTTGAAAAATGGTGGTTCCGTGCTTACAACAGAGTATTTCGATCGCTTGCTTGAGCAGATTCGAGAAATTCGATTGTCTGAGCGCAGGTTCTATCAGAAAATAACAGATATTTACGCCACAGCACTTGACTATGATCGCACAGCAAGAACAACGAAGCAGTTCTTTGCAAAGGTGCAGAATAAAATGCACTATGCAGTACATGGTCATACAGCAGCGGAACTGATTTATGAGCGTGCGGATGCAGAAAAACCACATATGGGACTTACCACATGGGCAGCGGCACCGGAAGGTAAGATTGTAAAAAGCGATGTCAGTATTGCGAAAAATTATCTTTCAGAGCAAGAGATTCGTTCATTAGAGCGTATTGTATCTGCTTACCTGGATTTGGCAGAAGACCGTGCAGAGCGCCATATTCCGATGACGATGGAGGATTGGTCAAAACGGCTGGATTTATTTTTGATGGCAGATGACAGAGAAGTATTACAGGATGCAGGGAAAATCACAGCAGAGATTGCCAAGGCAAAAGCTGAGACTGAATTTGAAAAATACCGTGTTGTTCAAGACAGATTGTTTATGTCTGATTTTGATAAATACATATTGGAATTGGAAAAGAATGCAAAGAAGTAGATTACTTGCTTTTACTCTGCATAATGAGATTTGTTTTGACATGACAGAAGGGAGCGACAATGAACACTTACCAAAAAATAGACATGCAATCCTGGCCGCGCCGGGAACATTACAGGTATTATACAGAAAAACTGCGGGTGGAGTACAGCATCACCGCGCCTGTGGATCTCACGAATCTGCTGAAGTTCTGCCATGAAAGTGGGCGGAAGTTCTATCCGACGATGATATGCCTTATGACGAAGGTGGTCAATGCAATTGAGAACTTCCGGATGTTTGTGGATGTGGACGGCAGTCTCTGCGCCTGGGACCGGGTGGTGCCGAGTTATACCATCTTCCATGAGGATGACAAGACATTCTCCGACTGCTGGTCGGACTACTGTGAGGATTTTGATACATTTTATCGGACAATCGCGGAAGATATGGAACGATACAAAGATATAAAGGGCATCAAGGCAAGGAAGAATCAACCGCCGAATTTTTACTGCATTTCCTGCGCACCGTGGACGGCGTTTACCAGCTACACCAGCCGGATTCCAAACGGAGAACCATCGTACTTCCCGATCATCACAATCGGGAAATATGAGCCCCATGAAGGCAGGACAACGGCGCCCGTGAACCTGACCATCGCGCATGCGGTGTGCGACGGCTATCATGCCGGACTGTTTTTTGAGACGTTGCAGGATGCCGCTGATCATATTGGGAAGGATGGAGCGGAATGAGGCTCATGATTACCTATGGTATTAATGATATATTGAGATAGAATATTAAATCATCCAAGTATTCTCTCCAGCATATCTGCAATATCCCCATTCATGCCGACAGATTTGTCAGCAATGTCAGAAGGAATGTAGATTTCTCCTTTATTAAAGGTAATATAAAAGGCATGTGGTTCTGATGCGGTAAGTTGCATCAGAGGTTCTTTGATCATGCGGTTTCTCCAGCCAATTCCCAGTTCCAGGATGACCAGGTTTTTTCCATGATATTTTTGGATAAAATTCTGGTAGTCCTTCATTTTCTTTTGGAAATGTCTGGTCTGGAAGAAAGAATTGCTGTCAGCGATATTGACGGTAAGGGGACTGCCGCAGTGAGGACAGCGGGGAATCAGATTCTCTGGTATGGTGATGTCGTCTCCCATGGCGGACATCATTTTCTCCACAGGCTTCACGGTGTCCCAGGTATCATCCGTGCAGCATGCGGCGCACTGGAAAAACCGGTGGTCACCCTGGATTTCAGCCACTTTGTCTTCCGGGTAAAGCTTGACAAACTGCGTGTCCTGGTTGGTGGTAAGAATGAAAAAATCTTTCCCCTGTAAAAGGGCGTCCAGATTCAGGTAAGGCTCCCGCACAGGGGCGGTCTGGGTGGTGTGGAGGAAGGTGGCCAGGTACGCCCAGAAAGCAGTTCTGTCGTCCCGTTGGCGCATCATACCGTCAAAGGCTCCTTTGAAATGATACTTCTCCACGAATTTGCCAAAATATTTGTGGAAAGAGGCGTTATCTTCATAATAAAAGTCACCGCCTCCGGCGGCAGACAATCCGGAAGCTCCGCCCACCAGAATGCAATCAGCTTCCCGGATTTCATGGACCAGCCGGGAAATCTGTTCCTGATAAGACAGAGGTTTCTTTTCTGACAATGCGTAAGAAGTACGCCCGGAGGCATATACACTATAATACTGCTGGTAATTCATCTGGGTCTGCATGACCAGGTTCTCATAAAAACTCATGATTATATCGATCCTTTCTCATAAAAATTATCTTATAAAAAATATCTTGATGTTATTCACAAAACTCAGCGATGCTGTCCACATCATGGCGTTTATTGCATTGCATCCGGGGGTGAATCTCACCAGTGAGAAGATTGCGGAAAGTATCCAGACAAATCCCGCCTATGTGCGCCAGCTCATGTCGGCATTGCGTAAAAGCGGTCTGATCACCAGTGTAAAGGGACATCCCCGGCCTGCGTTAGCAAGAGAATCCGGGGAAATTACCTTATTGGACGCTTACCGGGCGGTGGAGGGAGGCAAACCTCTGCTCCATCAGGATACCCATACTAATCCCGCTTGCGGCGTGGGAGTAAATATTCAGTTAGCCATAAGAGATTGTTATGATCTGGTACAAAGTAAAGCGGAAGAAGCCATGCGAGGCATCACTTTGCGGGAGATTTTACATCGCTATGAAGAGAAGATTTCCCATCCATGAAAAATGATAATATCAAATGAGTGAAAAGAACTGAGGAGGAAAATAAGATGAAACTTGGAATCATTCGTTGTATGCAGACAGAAGACTACTGCCCGGGAAGCCGTGACTTCCGGACAATTCGGGAGAGAAAAGGTGCTTTTAAAGGAGAAGAAGATATCGAGTTGGTGGGATTTATAAACTGTGGCGGCTGTCCGGGGAAAAAGGCGTGCTCCGGGCTCGCTCTCTGGTAAGCCAGGGCGCGGACACCATCGCTTTCGCTTCCTGCATCCAGAAAGGGACGCCCATCGGTTATCCCTGTCCCTTTGCCAAACGTATGAAAGATCTGGTACAAAAGGAAGTGGGAGACGCCAAAGAGGGATGGAAAATGAATAAAAGTCCGGTTGCTTTTCGATTCCATACGAAATGAGGTTAGAAAATGTATTAATAAGAAGACTTGAGTTGTTATTTGAGCAGAACCCCGGAAGAATTGACAGGACGCTATGAGGAGATTTATAGTGTGGGAAACGGCGATGAAGAAAATGAAAATGGAAATTGTGTAACTCTCCAGATTGTTGTAAGATATGATTATACAATCTGGAGAGTTTATGTCAGGAGAGGAGCCCCATGTTTTTTACGATTGAAAAGTTTGAGAAGAGAGTGGAGGAACTGGAACATCGGCGGTATTTTGGGATGCGAAATATCGCGCCGTTTGCAACTATGCCGGGAGATCTGCCGGAGGATTCGCACTATCACGGCGCGCCGCCGGAGCGGAGGATGCCGGAGCAGGACAGCCGGGAGTGGAAGGAGTTCGGTCTTAATGATTTTTTCGTGGGCCGGGACAGATATCTCTGGCTGGATAAAGAGTTGACGCTGCCACCGGCAGTGGAAGGCTGTCGGGTGGCAGGACTGTTTGATTTCGGGGAGACCGGAGGCGGCAACACTAACGGGTTTGAGTCGCTGCTGTATGTGGACGGGCATCCGTATCAGGGGGTGGACGACAATCATCAGGAAGTGCTCTTTACCGGAAAGGAAGGGAAGCCGGTGCGGCTGACTTTTCTGCTCTGGACCGGTCTGGAAGGCGGCGGCCCGCACCGCACCTTTTATCATCAGTGCCGGCAGGCCGAGGTGGGATACCTTCACGAGAAGACGGATGAATTTTATTATCTGGCCAAGAGTGTCACGGAGACGCTTCGGGTACTGCCGGAGGATGATGTGAATTATGCCGGGCTCAAGGCGGCGCTGGACCGGGCGCTCTTATGTATCGACTGGGACAGCGACGAAACCTGGGCGACCGGAGGCGGCCACGATTTTGGTGAGATCTGGACAGCCAGCAACGGCCACGGTATTGGCGAGATCTGGACAGCCGGCGACGGCCACGGTACCGGCGAGACCTGGGTCGGCGCCGCCCGGGCACAGGCCGGATTTTACGCGTCTGTCGGGCAGGCCCTGAAGGTGCTGACGGAAGAATTGTCCCGCATGGAAAAACAGACGGATGTCACGGTGCACGCCGTGGGGCACACCCACATCGATGTGGCGTGGCTGTGGCGGCTGAAACATACGAGGGAGAAGGCGCAGCGGTCGTTTGCCACTGTGCTGCGGCTCATGGATGAGTTTGACGACTACGTTTTTTTGCAGACGCAGCCGCAGCTCTATCAGTATATCAAGGAAGACTGTCCGGAGATCTATGAGGGCATCCGGCAGAAGATCCGCGAAGGTAAGTGGGAGCCGGACGGCGGCATGTGGGTGGAGTCCGACTGCAATATCCCGTCCGGGGAATCACTGGTGCGCCAGTTCCTTCACGGAACCCGTTTCATTGAGCGGGAGTTCGGGAAGAAATGCGAGTATCTCTGGCTGCCGGATGTGTTCGGTTACAGTTGGGCGCTGCCGCAGATCTTAAAGCTCTGCGAGATTGACACATTCATGACCACCAAGATCAGCTGGAACCAGTACAACACCATTCCAAATGATCTGTTCTGGTGGCGGGGCATCGACGGTACGGAGGTGCTCACGTATTTTGTCAACACGCCGGATGAGGGACGGGGAATGACGGATCGGTTCTCCACTTACAGTGGACATATGACGGCCCGCTCCATTCTTGGAAGCTGGAAGAAGTTCCGCAACAAAGATCTGAGCCGGGAGACGCTGATCGCTTACGGTTATGGCGATGGAGGCGGCGGTGTGAACCGGGAAATGCTCATGATGCGCCGCGCCATGGATCAGACGCCGGGACTGCCTCATGTGAAGACGGGGACAGCCGGTGCGTTTTTCCGGAAAATGCATGAAAATGTGGAGAGGACCGACCGGTACGTGCCGGTCTGGGATGGCGAGCTTTATCTGGAGTATCATCGCGGCACCTACACATCGCAGGCGTACAATAAGAAGATGAACCGCCATATGGAGCATAAGCTGGCGCTGGCGGAGTGGCTGGCCTCGGTGGATTTCTTTTCCGGCGGCAGCTACCCGCAAAAAGAGATCAACGAGAGCTGGGAGTGCGTGCTCCTGCATCAGTTCCATGATATCATTCCGGGTTCCTCGATTCATGAGGTCTACGAGGATTCCCGGGTCAATTATCGCCGGGCGGAAGAACAGGTGGATCAGGTGATCCGGGCGGCTCTCGGCCGTCTGGCAGGGCAGCCGCGCCCGGAAGTGCAGACCGAACAGCCGCGCCCGGAAGCATCGGCAGGAAAGGGCGCAGCGCACATGTCAGAAAATGTATCGAAATCTGCAGGCCAGAACGCGCAGCGTTTTGCCGTCTGCTCCGTCAGCAGTTTTGGCGGGCAGGAGCTGGTACACATCCCGGTGCGGGAGGACGGTACATTTTATGATGAAGAAGGAAATGTACTGGCGGCAGGAAAGACGGCGGACGGCTGGGACGTACAGGTAGAGGTGGAACCATTTGCAGGGCGGAACATCACGTTTATACCGGGCGCGGCAGAGCCGCACGATGAAATTGATGCCGCTCGCCAGGATGAAGCATCCGTGACGGCAGTCGCTCCGGCTTCTGACACAGCAGACCAGCAGGGCTGTGAAGTTTTCTGGTTCGGGGATAATACGCTGGAAACGCCGTTTTATTCCATTGTCTGGAACGAGGCAGGGCAGCTGACACGCCTTTATGATAAGCAGGCGGGAAGGTCTGTGCTGCGGCCGGGCGAATCGGGCAACGTGCTGGAAATCTATGAGGATAAGCCGATGGATTTCGACGCCTGGGATATTGATATTTATTACACGCAGAAAATGGAGACCATGCGGATCTGCGAGCCGGTGCGGCTGGTGGAGCGTCACGGTCTGAAAGCGGTTGTGCGGTTTGTCTATGCGTACCGGAAGTCCCGTCTGGTGCAGGATATGGTTGTGTATCGGGACAGCCGGAGGATTGATTTTAAGACCCATGTGGACTGGCACGAGGATCACCGGCTGCTGAAGACGGCGTTCTACACGGATATTCGTGCCACCAAAGCCACATACGACGTTCAGTTCGGTCATGTGGAGCGCCCGACCCACTGGAATACCAGCTGGGACTGGGCGAGATTTGAAGTCTGCGGACACCAGTGGGCGGATCTGTCCGAGACAGGCTACGGTGTCAGCCTCTTAAATGACTGTAAATACGGCTACAGTATCCGGGACAACGCCATGAAACTGACCCTGTTAAAAAGCGCGAAGTATCCGGATATGACAGCCGACATGGGAGAGCATGATTTTATCTATGCGCTGTATCCGCACGAGGGGGCTGTGACGGAAGGCGGAACCATGGAGGAAGCCCGTCGGCTGAACGCCCCGGCGCTGGCTGTGCCAGGAGGATTCCGGGATGAGAAAAAAATTGTGCGGGTGGAGGAAATCACTCCGACCGCCGCCCGGGGGCCGGAAGAGAAACTGCCCGGATGCGTCGCCCGGAAGCCGGAAGAGAAACTGTCCGGATGCGCTGCCCGGGAGACGGAAGAAAAACTGTCCGGATGCGCTGCCCGGGAAGCGGAAAAGAAACTGTCCGGATGTGCTGCCTGGGAGACGAAAGCGGACTTGGCGCAAAACGCCGCCTGCGGCGTGCAGATCGACGCGATTAAGAAGGCGGAGGATGAGGACTGTCTCATTGTGCGGATGCACGAGTGCCGGGGCGGAAGGAGCCGGGTGAGGATTTCTTCGGATTATCCGGTGCGCCGTATCGTGCCGTGTAATTTGCTGGAACACGATCTGGCGGCGGAAGAAGCGCAGGTTTCTGCCGGTACGGCGGAGCTTGTTTTTCATCCTTTTGAGATAAAAACTTTAAAGTTATACATTGATAAATAGTTGTTGTGAACCGGTGTTTTCTTTTTTATGGAAAACGCCGGTTTTGCTGAAAAAATAATGTTTTTTCTGATTTTTCTTGTGCATTTTCACGGGTTGACAATAATTTTTATTCTATATATTATATTGTTAGTTATCGAACTAATTATGATCCGGGACTTTGTGCCCGGGCGCAATTCTTGGACTAAAGAGGGAATGTATATGGAAGTTCGGAAAGAATGTGACAGTGACACGACCTACCATGTGGGAAGGATGATCAACGGGCTGTCCCACCAGTTAAAGCGGCAGATGTGTACCCTCGAGGAGGAGAGCGGGCTGACCAATATGCAGAGTCTTGTGCTGCATTTTATTGCGTTTCAGACCATGGAGAGAGATCTCTATCAGAAGGATGTGGAGAAGGCATTCCAGATCCGCCGGTCTACCGCCACGGGGATCCTGCAGTTTCTGGAGAAAGAGGGATACATTTACCGGGAAGCGGTGGAGAGAGACGCCCGGCTGAAAAAGATCGTTCCCACGGAGAAGACGGTGGAGCTCCACGGGCACATCATTGCCAATATCCATTACATGGAGGATGTCCTGAGAGAGGGAATCCCCCGGGAGGATATGGAGACCTGCATGCGTGTGCTGGAACAAATGTCTGCAAATTTAGCCGGTAATGAGAAAGACAGAGGAAAGGAGACAACGAAACATGAATAGGAAGTTACTTCGTTCTGTCCGCGAGTATAAGCGGGAGACGATTCTTACGCCTATCTTTGTAGCGCTGGAAGTATTTATGGAGGTACTCATACCGCTGCTGATGGCTAAGATCATTGACGTGGGTATCATGAACGGCGATGTGGGGTATATCATCCGCATCGGGGTTGTTCTGGTGGCGCTGGCCATGGTATCGCTCTTTTTCGGCGCGAAGGCCGGACAGCTGGGGGCGATCGCGGCAGCCGGGTATGCCAAGAATCTCCGGCATGATATCTTCTATAAGATTCAGGATTTTTCCTTCGGGAATATTGACCATTTTTCCACGCCAAGTCTGGTGACCCGTCTGACGACGGATATCACTAACGTGCAGATGGCGTATATGTTTACCATCCGCCTGCTGGCAAGAGCGCCGATCATGATCGTCCTGTCATGGATCATGACGCTGACAATCAACGTGCCGATCGCCATCCTGCTGCTGTTCATGGTGCCGATCTTAGGCGGAATACTTATTTACATCGCGAAGAAAGCGCACCCGCACTTTATTCAGGTGTTTGACGAGTACGATGTGCTCAACAATACCGTGCAGGAAAATGTAAATGCGGCCCGCGTGGTCAAAGCTTATGTGCGGGAAGATCACGAGATTGAGAAGTTCGGAAAGATCTCCACCCTTGTATTCAAGCTTTTTACAAGAGCGGAGAAGATCGTGGCGTGGAACTCTCCGATCATGCAGTTTACCATCTATGGCGTGGTAATCTTCATGGTCCTGATCGGCGGCGAGGGCATCATTCAGGGAACGATGCAGACCGGTGAGCTGACCAGTATTATCGTGTACGCGCTGCAGATTCTCATGTCTTTGATGATGGTTACCTTCGTATTTGTTATGATTATGATCGCGGAGGCGTCCACAGACCGTATTCAGGAAGTACTGGAAGAGGTTCCGGAGATGGTAGACGACGCGGATGCCCTGCAGTATGTGGCAAATGGCGATATTGATTTTGAGCATGTGGATTTCAGCTACTCCGGCGAGGGCGGCAATCTGTCCTTAAAGGATGTGAACCTGCACATAAAGAGCGGCCAGATCGTGGGTATTGTCGGCGGCACGGGCAGCGCCAAGTCCACGCTGGTACAGCTGATCCCAAGACTGTACGACGTCACCGGCGGCTGTGTGAAGGTCGGCGGCGTCGATGTACGTAAATATAATCTGGAAGCGCTCCGTGACCAGGTGTCCATGGTGCTTCAGAAAAATGTCCTGTTTACAGGAAGTATCTACGAAAATATCCGCTGGGGTGATGAAAATGCCAGCGATGAAGAGGTGCAGAGAGTCTGTAAACTGGCTCAGGCCGATGGATTTATCCAGGAGTTCCCGGGCAAGTATGACACCATGATCGTGGAGGGCGGCAATAACGTCTCCGGCGGTCAGAAGCAGAGACTCTGTATCGCCAGAGCGCTGCTCAAGAAACCGAAGATCCTGATTCTGGATGATTCCACCAGCGCTGTGGACACCAAGACCGACGCGCTGATCCGTCAGGCGTTCCGGGAAGAGATTCCGGATACCACCAAGATCATTATCGCGCAGCGTGTTTCCTCCGTGGAAGATGCGGACGTGATCATCGTCATGGATAACGGCGAGATCAACGGCATCGGAACATCGGAAGAGCTTCTGAAGACCAACGCGATCTACAGAGAAGTTTATGAATCACAGGTGAAAGGAGGCGCTGACAATGAGTAAACAACAGGGAAGACCCGGCATAACCGGCGGAACCATCAAGACAGCGAAGCGTCTGCTTAAGTACGTGACCAGCACCTACAAGGTACAGTTCATCCTTGTTATTTTCTGTATCCTTATAAGCTCCGTCGCGTCCATCTCCGTATCGCTTTCACTCCGTTTTCTGCTGGATGACTACATCATCCCGCTGATTGGAAAGCAGAATCCGGATTATACCGAGCTTTATATGGCGCTGACCGTGCTGGGAACGATCTTCATGTGCGGCGTCATCGCCACATTTGTGTACAGCCGCCTGATGGTTGTCATCGGGCAGGGCGTGCTGAAACGTGTCCGCGACGAAATGTTCGCGCACATGCAGACACTGCCGATCCGTTATTTTGACCAGAATACCAACGGTTCCATCATGAGCCTTTATACCAACGATACCGATACCCTGCGTCAGATGATCAACCAGTCCATCCCGCAGGTACTCATGTCGGTATTTACGATCACCGTCACATTTATTTCCATGCTGGTGTTAAGTCCGATCCTCACGGTACTGGCAGTGCTGATGATCGTGCTGATGTTCTTCGTCTCCAAGACCGTATCCGGTCACAGCGGACGTTACTTCATCCGTCAGCAGCTGGATCTGGCCAACATCACCGGTTTCGTGGAAGAACGGATGAGCGGACAGCGCGTGGTAAAGGTATTCAATCACGAGAAAATGTCCGAAGAAGAATTTGACAAGTTCAACGAAGAGCTCTTTGAAAGCTCCTCCAAAGCACATACATTTGCCAGCATCATGGGGCCGGTCATCGGCAATATGGGTAATCTGCTTTTCGTGCTGACGGCGGTGTTCGGCGGATTTCTTTCCGTCATGGGCATTGGCAACATCACACTGGGCGTCATGGCGTCCTACCTGCAGTTTACCAAAAGCTTTACCCAGCCTTTCATGCAGATCGCCCAGCAGTTTAACTCCATCATCATGGCGCTGGCCGGCGCGGAGCGTATCTTCAATATGATGGACGCCGAACCGGAGTTAGACGAAGGATACGTGACACTGGTCAACGCGAAGAAGGATGCCGACGGCAACATCATCGAATGTCCGGAGCGTACCGGTCTGTGGGCATGGAAACATCCACATCAGGCGGACGGCACCGTAACTTACACCGAACTGACCGGAGACGTGCAGTTCGACGACATGACCTTCGGCTATGTGCCGGATCACATGGTACTCCACAACCTGTCCCTCTACGCGAAGCCGGGACAGAAAGTGGCCTTCGTCGGTTCCACCGGCGCGGGCAAGACGACCATCACCAACCTGATCAACCGGTTCTACGATGTGGACGACGGCAAGATCCGCTACGACGGCATCAACATCAATAAGATCAAAAAGGCAGATCTCCGGCACTCCCTCGGCATCGTTCTTCAGGATACCCACCTGTTCACAGGCACCATCATGGAGAACATCCGCTACGGCAAACTGGACGCCACCGACGAGGAAGTCTACAACGCGGCGAAGCTGGCGCACGCCGACGGCTTCATCAATATGCTGCCGGACGGCTACGACACACACTTAAGCGGTGACGGCGAAGAACTCTCCCAGGGACAGCGGCAGCTCCTTGCCATCGCCCGCGCTGCCATCGCAGACCCGCCGGTTCTGATCCTCGACGAGGCGACGTCCTCCATCGATACGAGAACGGAGAGCATCGTCCAGAAAGGTATGGATAATCTGATGCGCGGACGTACCGTATTCGTCATCGCGCACCGCCTGTCCACCATCCGCAACAGCGATGCCATCATGGTTCTGGAGCATGGCCGGATCATCGAACGCGGTACCCACGACGAGCTGCTTGCGCTCAAAGGTACCTACTATCAGCTTTACACCGGCAAGCTGGAACTGGATTAATCATTGATACCGGCACGCAGCCGGGACGGAAAGTCTATCATTCATTTATATAGTAAAAACAGACGCAGGGTGTTTCGATACGCCCTGCGTTTTGTGTATAGCGGCGACAGAAAGATGGCAGGGCAGACCACGGCGGCGCCCGCGACGCTTTGCACAGCCATACAGCGGCGACAGATTAGGCAGGAGAACAGACGACGGCGGAAGCGCCCATGCCGCTTGGCCCGCCGACGCCCTCACTCGGACATATATGATATGTAGGGAAAGCAGGGAGGAACCGCTCTTCGCGGTTCCCGCTGACGCTTCCCGGTTCGGTAAAAAGCTCAGCCTTTTGTGCAAGCACAAGGCATTCGCTTTTTTCCTCTCCGCTCCCTGCCTTTTCCGCAGTCTGTGCCATGTCCTCCTTCACAGGCCGGCGGTTCAAAGGGCATGTGCGCGAAAAACGCCGTCTGGGGAGTGAGAGGATTTTGTCAGGATGCCAGTAAGTAAGTGATGTTGCAGGATTCTTAAGATCCAGTATTGAATTACACCGGAAAACCGATGCCTGACATACACACCGGAGTTTATGCTATCCCATGGTATTGCCGTATTGTCATCAAGTGAACATGTTAATCAGGGATTTGCGCTTCATCCATCTGTACGCAGAAGCAGAGTGCCGCAAGTCACGACGACGACTGTGAGCGTGGCGCGGAGAAGACGGATGGGGCAGATGGAATAATATTCGCGGACGTGAGGTGGAGGAGGCGGGACGGCAGGCACCGCTACTGTGTAGAGTATACTTCAATGCAAATCCTGTCTGATTAATCTTTGAATGGGGAGGATAAGGTACAGTATTTCCGGAGAAATGATATTAAAAATAGAATTATAACAAGAAAAGTATAGTGAAAAACCGGTAGAAAAATATAGTTGTATCCAGCTAATTACCCCAGCTCTTTGCTCAGTAACTCTGGTCACGTCGTCATCAATTTATACTGGCAGGCTCACGTTGCCGCACCTCGGAGTGTATGCTATCCCGCTGTATTACCATCCAGGGAATATGCCAATCAGGGATTTGCAGTTAATCCATCTGTACGCAGAAGCAGAGTGCCGCAAGTTCCGCCGACGACTGTGAGCGTAGCGCGGAGTAGACGGATGGGGCAGATGGAATAGTCTTCGCGTACGTGAAGTGGAGGAGGCGGGACGACAGGCACCGCTACTGTGTAGAGTATACTTCAATGCAAATCCTGTCTGATTAATCTTTGAATGGGGAGGATAAGGTACAGTATTTCCGGAGAAGTGATATTAAAAAATAGAATTATAGCAAGAAAAGTATAGTGAAAAACCGGTAGAAAAATATAGTTGTATCCAGCTAATTACCCCAGTTCTTTGCTCAGTAACTCTGGTCACGTTGTCATCAATTTATACTGGCAGGCTCATGTTGCCGCACCTCGGAGTATATGCTATCCCATGGTATTGCCGTATTGCCATCAAGTGAACATGTTAATCAGGGATTTGCGATTAATCCATCTGTACGCAGAAGCAGAGTGCCGCAAGTTCCGCCGACGACTGTGAACGTGGCGCGGAGCAGACGGATGAAACAGATGGAACAATATTCGCGTACGAGAAGTGGAGGAGGCGGGACGGCAGGCACCGCTACTGATAACCGTGCGGTAAAGCACTGCAAAATCCATACCCCATCAGGGGAATGTATCATAGTAGTGAGAAAAAACTTTGTTGTTCCTTTGAATACCAAATAAAATAAAACAGCCCAAAAGGGCAGTAAACCGAGTAGAAGGTAGGCAAAATAATCGCCTACCTTTTACTCGGTTTTGTAAATGGGGATTTGTCGAGATGCAACTGTGGTTTTGAGAGAATCTGAGGATGTGGAAACAGACGAGATTTGCGACGTTGTATATACCATAGAAAAACGCAGGCAGAAAGCTCTTCTCCTCCACCTCGGCAGGCTGATTATGGGAACAGCATGATAATATTCTCATGACGCCTGCACTCACAGTCGTCGCCGATCTTTCCCGCTGTGTTTTTCTACCTGGATGGTATGCCGCAAATCTCTGTCTGACTTCATCACTAAGATTATGACAAAATGCCATTCCATCTCGAGCGCATCTACAGTATTGTGGCTGGCCCTCCGGGGATGCCAGAATTCTTTGTTTCTTATCCCCTCGACAAACAATTATCTATGTCTATAGCCTGCTGCTTTGCCAATATACACAGGATTCTTGCAAAGGTGGAACAGAGGTTTTTCAATATCCAGATGCCATTCGGAGTGCATACAGTTTCCGACCGCGAGCTGTGAGGGAGGACTGTCTAAGACTTGTGGAAGGCAGGGAGCAGGATTGGAAAAGGGATGGCTCCCGTGCTTGCACGAAGGAGCAGACCTTTTTAATCCTGTAAAGCGTAGCTGAAACCGCTTTGCGGTTTCTCCCTGCCAATCAAAAAACGCCTGCAGTCCGAGTGAGGGTCGAGTCGGGAGGAATTGTATGAGAACGAATGGCATCGTCTGTTATATGAGAAAACTGTTGTTACCTTTACAAATCTTTGTCTGACTTCATCACTAAGATTATGACAAAATGCCCGTTCCATCTCGAGCGCATCTACAGTATTGTGGCTGGCCCTCCGGGGATGCCAGAATTCTTTGTTTCTTATCCCCTCGACAAACAATTATCTATGTCTATAGCCTGCTGCTTTGCCAATATACACAGGATTC
>DXGQ01000029.1 GCA_019113845.1 Candidatus Anaerobutyricum avicola | reverse complement strand
TGTAAAGGTGACAACAGGTTTCTCATATAACAGACGATGCCATTCGTTCTCATACAGTTCCTCCCGACTCGACCCTCACTCGGACTACTGACGTTTTCTGATCGGCAGGGAGAAACCGCTTTGCATTTTCTCCCTGCCGTCCACAAGTCTTAGCCAGTCCTCCCTCACAGCTCGCGGTCGGAAACTGTATGTACTCCGAATGGTATCTGGATATTGGGAAACTCTGTTTCATCTTTACAAGAATCCTGTGTATATTGGCAAAACAGCAGGCTATAGACATAGATCGTTGTTATGTCGAGGGGATAAGAAACAGATAATTTTACATAACACAGATGACGTTCTGGGCACAGACAGACTTCGACTGCGAGCTGTGACGGAGGATATGGCATAGTCTGTCAAAAAGCAGGGGCAGGGAAGGATAGAATGTTCCGTCCTGTGCTTGCACAAAGGACGGACTTTCTATTCTGACCGGGCGGCGTAAGCCGGAACCGCGATAAGCGGTTTGCCCCTGCTTGTCAATAACTATCGGATATCCGACGGAGGGCCGAGCAGGAGAACCTGTCTGTGCTCCAGCGCCATCGTCTGTGTTACAGGTTATATTTCTTATCGCCGCGACAAATCCCTATTTGGGAAAAAACAGGCCGGCAGAAACATTTCATGTTTCTGCCGACCCGTCTTCTTTCTTATCTTTTTACAACGTAGTGTGCAATTACTTAATTCGCTCCACGATTTGGTCATAGAGGTCGAGATCGCAGTGCTCATTTTTATCAAAATGCACGCAGTTTAAGCAGCTCGGTGTAGAGCAGTCACAGCTTGAATTTCTGGCTGCGGATCCTCCGGACACCGGTGCATATTTACTGCAGGCTTCCGCCACTTCCTGATACGTCTTTTTTGAAGTTTTCATAATACATTCCTCCTGTATCGTTTTGAAAGATCTTCCCCATTCGGGGCGAAGAAGATCCGCCCGCGTTTCATGGGGTTCAGGAAGTAGTATGTGAAAAAACAAAAAAATTATGCGGAAGGATGGACGCCGGATTTTATTCCGGATAGATAAGATTCTTCTCTGTCGGATTCTCCAGCGCTTCCGTCAGATATTTTCTGGCGAGAAATTTTGCCATCGGCAGATTCTGGTCCAGATAATTGCCGCAGTCCTTTGGAGCGGCGCCCGGAATCTCCCCTTCGTATTCCGCGATAAAACGGAAGGTGTCGCGCACGAGAGCGACCACATCTTTGGATTCGTAATCTCCTGCAAGGATCAGATAGCAGCCGGTGCGGCAGCCCATCGGTCCGAAATAAATAATCTTTTCTTTCCAGTTCGGTTCATTTCTCAGGTATGTTGCGGCCAGATGCTCAATGGTGTGAAGTTCCGCTGTGTTCATGACCGGTTCCCGATTTGGCGCGCACATACGCAGGTCAAAGGTGGTGAGGACTTCCTGTCCCACATAATCTTTTCTTGAAACGTAGACGCCCGGAATAAGATCCAGGTGATTGACGGTAAAACTTGCAATCTTTTCCATGGTAAGTCTCCTTTATCTATGTAATCTGTTATAACATATGTTCTCTCCGGAGAGCGTGCCGCAAAAAATGCGGGCATTCTCCGCAGGTCTGCGGTGACCACAGCCCAAAATACATGATATATAATTTTTTGAAAAAGGTCAACTGTCAAATCCATCTTAAACATAAGTATACAGCAAAAGGGCGGGAATATTTCCGGTGGATATTCCTAAAACGTAATAATATACAAAAAGCAGGGAAGGATAAGGATAAAATGTCCAAAAAAAAACAGAATTATCCACATTTTTCGTCATTCTTCCCTTTTTTTGTGAAAAGAGAAAAACCCGGTTTGAAAGAGCCGAAAAAAATGGTATCATGGATAAGACAAACTATGTCTGGACTTGTCGCCGCGCTGTAAAAAAGGCATTTTTTTGACGGCAGGTTTTCAATAGGGATGTTTCTATAGATTTGGAGGTAAGTATGAATCAGGTAAAAAGAGTGTATGTGGAAAAGAAACCGGATTATGCGGTGAAGGCAAAAGAACTGGCAGAAGAACTGCAGTCTTATCTGTTTCTGAAAGACATTCAGAATGTCAGAGTGCTGATTCGCTATGATGTGGAGAATGTTTCCGAAGAGACCTACGAGAAGGCAAAGGGAACGGTATTCTCCGAACCGCCGGTGGATTATATATATGAAGAAAAGTTCCCGATGGAAGAGGGCGACCGTGTATTCAGCGTGGAGTACCTTCCGGGACAGTTCGACCAGAGAGCAGACTCTGCGGTGCAGTGCCTGCAGCTTTTAAATGAAAAGGAAGAGCCGATCATCCGCTCCGCCACCACCTACGTGTTGTCCGGAGATATCACCGATGAGGAGTTTGCCCGCATCAAGGAATATTGCATTAACCCGGTGGACTCCAGAGAGACAGACGAGACGAAACCGGAGACGCTGGTGATGGAGTACGAGGAGCCGGCGGATGTATCCGTATTTGATGGCTTTAAGGATATGCCGGAGGAAGAGTTAAAGGCGCTCTATGATTCCCTGGGTCTTGCCATGACATTTAAGGACTTCCTCCATATTCAGAATTATTACCGCGGCGAGGAACACCGGGATCCGACCATGACAGAGATCCGTGTGCTGGATACGTACTGGTCTGATCACTGCCGCCATACTACATTTTCTACAGAGTTAAAGGAGATCACCTTTGAGGAGGGCCCGTATAAAGAGCTGTTTGAGAAGACATTTGAAGAATACAAAAAGGACAGAGAAGAGATTTACGCGGGAAGAGATGACAAGTTCATCTGCCTGATGGATCTCGCTGTTCTCGGCATGAAGAAACTCAAAAAAGACGGCCTGCTTGACAACATGGAGGAAAGTGATGAGATCAACGCCTGCTCCATCGTCGTTCCGGTACAGTTTGAGGATAAGACGGAAGAATGGCTGATCAGCTTTAAGAATGAGACGCACAATCATCCGACAGAGATCGAGCCGTTCGGTGGCGCTGCCACCTGTCTGGGCGGCGCGATCCGCGATCCGCTCTCCGGCCGTTCTTACGTATATCAGGCGATGCGCGTGACCGGCTGTGCCGACCCGACGGTGCCGATGTCTGAGACATTAAAGGGCAAGCTGCCGCAGAGAAAGCTGACAGTCGGCGCTGCGCAGGGCTACAGCTCTTACGGCAACCAGATCGGTCTTGCGACCGGCCTTGTGGATGAGATCTATCATCCGGGCTATGTGGCAAAACGTATGGAGATCGGCGCTGTCATGGGTGCTGCTCCGAGAAAGAATGTCATCCGTGAGTCTTCTGATCCGGGAGATATCATCGTACTTCTGGGCGGACGGACCGGAAGAGACGGCTGTGGCGGAGCGACCGGTTCCTCCAAAGCACATACGACTTCCTCGATCGATACATGCGGCGCAGAGGTGCAGAAGGGTAATCCGCCGACCGAGCGTAAGATCCAGAGACTGTTCCGCCGTGAGGAAGTGAGCCGTCTCATTAAGAAATGTAACGATTTCGGCGCGGGCGGTGTGTCTGTTGCCATCGGCGAGCTGGCAGATGGTCTGCAGATCGACCTGGACAAAGTGCCGAAGAAATATGCCGGTCTGGACGGCACAGAGCTTGCCATCTCCGAGTCTCAGGAGCGTATGGCAGTGGTTCTTGATCCGAAAGATGTGGAGCAGTTTTTAGCTTACGCAGCGGAGGAGAACCTGGAGGCCGTTGCGGTAGCGGTAGTTACGGAAGAAAAACGTCTTGTGATGAACTGGAGAGGAAAAGAGATCGTGAACCTCTCCCGCGCATTTTTAAATACCAACGGTGCTCATCAGGAGACCAATGTCATCGTGGAGATGCCGGAGAAAGAAGAGTGCTATTACGAGAAACAGGAGCCGATTGAGGATGTGAAGA
The DNA here is from genome assembly GCA_019113845.1 of Candidatus Anaerobutyricum avicola. GTDB lineage: Bacteria > Bacillota > Clostridia > Lachnospirales > Lachnospiraceae > Anaerobutyricum > Anaerobutyricum avicola. The sequence goes on along the minus strand of DXGQ01000029.1, from coordinate 20,092 downwards.
AGGTATGGCTTCACACACTGTCTGACCTGAATGTCTGCTCCAAAAAAGGTCTGGTGGAGATGTTTGACAGCTCGATCGGAGCGGCGACCGTGCTGATGCCATACGGCGGAAAGACACAGACCACACCGATCCAGACCATGGTGGCGAAGCTTCCGGTCATGGAAGGAAAGACCGATCTGACAACGATGATGTCTTACGGTTTTGACCCGTACCTGTCCAGCTGGAGCCCATATCACGGCGCTGTCTATGCGGTTCTGGAGTCTGTCGCCAAGATCGTGGCAGCCGGCGGCGATTATAAGAAGATCCGCCTGACATTCCAGGAATACTTTGAGAGACTGGGTGAGGATCCGCACCGCTGGGGCAAACCATTTGCCGCTCTTCTGGGAGCTTACGACGCACAGAAAGGATTCGGTATCCCGGCTATCGGAGGAAAAGACAGTATGTCCGGATCCTTTGAAGATATCGATGTACCGCCGACCCTGGTATCCTTTGCTGTGGATTATACCAGCGCGGAGCATATCGTATCTCCGGAGTTCAAGAAACCGGGCAACAGCCTTCTGCGGGTCGATATCCCGTTTGATGAATATGGCATTCCGGAGTATGAAAAAGCCGGCGCCATTTACGATAAGATTCACTGCCTGACAAGAAAAGGCGTAGTGATCTCTGCTTACGCCATGGGCGCAGGCGGACTGATCGAGGCAATCAGTAAGATGAGTTTCGGAAACCGTTACGGTGTGAAACTGGTGGACGATTTCCCACTGGAAGAGTTAAACAGAAAAGCATACGGTTCCGTCCTTCTGGAGCTGGAGACTTCCCATATCGCGGATATCGGCGAGGCAGGCACATATATCGGCCAGGTAAACGAGGACGAATGTATCACCGTCGGCGATGTGGAGATCACCTTTGATGAGATGCTTGACGCCTGGGAGAGCCCGCTGGAATCTGTCTTCCCGACAAAGACCAAAGCCGGCACAAGAAATATGTCCCAGCCGTTATATAATGGCAGAGAGTTCTTCATCTGTAAGAACAAAGTGGCTGTGCCGAAGGTATTTATTCCGGTCTTCCCGGGAACCAACTGCGAGTATGATTCCGAGAAAGCGTTCCGCCAGGCAGGAGCCGAGGTGGAGACCATCGTTTTCCGCAATCAGTCCGAGACAGATATCCTGGATTCTGTGGACGCTTTTGAGAAAGCCATCTCCCAGTCCCAGATCATCATGTTCCCGGGCGGCTTCAGCGCCGGAGACGAGCCGGAAGGTTCCGCGAAGTTTATCGCGTCTGTCTTCCGCAATGAAAAGATCAAAGAAGCAGTCATGAAACTCTTAAATGAGAGAGACGGTCTTGCATTGGGTATCTGTAACGGATTCCAGGCTCTGATCAAACTGGGACTTCTCCCTTACGGAGAGATCGTACCGCAGACAGAAGATTCTCCGACACTGACCACTAACGAGATCGGACGTCACGTTTCCACCATGGTCTACAATAAGGTGGTGACAAACAAGTCCCCGTGGTTAAAGGGTGCAGTTATCGATGAGGTCTATGCAGTTCCGGTATCTCACGGCGAGGGACGGTTCGTTGCCAGCGATGAGTGGATTGAGAAGCTCTTTAAAAACGGACAGGTAGCGACTCAGTACGTCAACTTAAAAGGAATGCCGACCATGGATATTCATTATAATCCGAATGGTTCTTACTATGCGATCGAAGGTATCATCAGTCCGGATGGCCGTATCCTGGGTAAGATGGGGCATTCCGAGCGTATGGGCGAGTATGTGGCAAAGAACATCTACGTAAAACAGAACATGCGTCTCTTCGAGAGCGGAGTAAAATACTTCAAATAAAATATGTGGAAGGTATCACGCCGAATGCGTCACGCAGAAGGCGGATACCGTACCTGAAAGAAAAGCTAAAACGGATGGTTTTCTCCTGGGGGAGAAAGCCGTCCGAAAAAAGCCCGGGATGAAAAAAAGGGCTGGCAATCTTTCACACAGTATGATAGAATGAACAAGATTAGGCTATAGTAATAACAGACAGGCAGTGGGAAGCGCATGACCGGGACTTCTGAAAAGCACATTGAAGTAGGAACAGTGTGTTTTTCAGTTGTTTCGGAGCCTTCCCAATTGTGCGTAATACGGACGGTTTGTCTGCCGGATACCGGTTTTGCGGGAGATACGTTTCCCTGTCGGCTGCGGTGGACATTTTTATGTGTTCCGTATTGTTTCTGTCACATTTTTCAGGAGGTAAAAAGAATGGTAAAACAGTTTTCCATGGAACTGGCCGGAAGAACCCTCACCGTTGAGATCGGCAGGGTAGCGGCACAGGCCAACGGCGCAGCATTTATGCATTACGGTGATACGGTAGTATTATCCACAGCTACCGCATCCGATAAACCGAGAGAGGGGATTGACTTCTTCCCTCTGAGTGTGGAGTTCGAGGAGAAAATGTACTCTGTTGGAAAGATTCCGGGAGGTTTTAACAAGAGAGAGGGTAAGGCGTCCGAGCATGCGGTCCTCACATCCCGTGTCATCGACCGTCCGATGCGTCCTCTGTTCCCGAAGGATTACAGAAACGATGTGACATTAAATAATCTGGTCATGTCCGTGGATCCGGACTGTTCTCCGGAAGTGACGGCCATGCTCGGTTCCTCCATTGCTACCAGTATTTCCGATATTCCATTTGACGGACCGATCGCAGCGACTCAGATGGGACTGATCGACGGCGAGTTCATCGTAAATCCGACTTCCGATCAGAATCTGGTATCTGACTTGGCACTTACGGTAGCATCCACCGCAGAGAAAGTGATCATGATCGAGGCAGGCGCCAACGAGGTGCCGGAGGACGTGATGATCGAGGCCATCTTCAAGGCACACGAAATCAACAAAGAGATCATCGCATTTATCCAGAAGATCGTGGATGGGTGCGGTAAAGAGAAACATGACTATGAGCATGTGGACACACCGGAAGAACTGTGGGACGACATGGTAGCTTTCATCACACCGGAAGCTATGGAGGAAGCGGTATTTACCGATGTGAAACAGGTACGTGAGGAGAATATCCGCCAGATCGAGGAGAAGCTTGCGGAGCGTTACGCAGAGGAGCACGAGGACTGGCTGCCGCTGATCGGCGACGCGGTCTATAAGTTCCAGAAAAAGACCGTCCGCAAGATGATCTTAAAAGACCACAAGCGTCCGGACGGAAGAGCGATCGATGAGATCCGTCCGCTTTCCGCTGAGATCGATATTCTGCCGAGAGTGCATGGCTCCGGTATGTTCAAGAGAGGACAGACACAGATCATGACGGTCACCACCCTGGCTCCGTTGTCCGAAGTACAGAAGGTGGACGGCCTTGACTTAAATATTACATCCAAGAGATATATGCATCATTACAACTTCCCGAGCTATTCTGTCGGCGAGACGAAGCCGAGCCGCGGACCGGGACGCCGGGAGATCGGTCACGGTGCTCTGGCAGAGCGTGCCCTGGTGCCGGTGCTGCCGAGCGAGGACGAGTTCCCTTACGCTATCCGTACGGTATCCGAGACACTGGAATCCAACGGTTCCACTTCTCAGGCCAGCGTGTGTGCTTCGACCCTGTCCCTGATGGCAGCGGGCGTGCCGATCAAGAAGCCGGTAGCAGGTATCTCCACCGGTCTTGTGACAGGGGACACCGATGATGATTACCTGATCCTTACAGATATTCAGGGACTTGAGGACTTCTTCGGTGATATGGACTTCAAGGTGGCAGGCACTCATGACGGTATCACCGCTATCCAGATGGATATCAAGATCCACGGTCTGACACCGGATATCATCAGGGGTGCGATCGCCAAGGCAAAGATTGCCAGAGAGTACATCCTGACAGAGGTTATGGAGCCGGTGATCTCCGAGCCGAGACCGGAAGTCGGCAAGTATGCGCCTAAGATCAAACAGATGCATGTGGAGCCGGATAAGATCAGCGAGATCATCGGTAAACAGGGCAAGACCATCAACGGTATCATTGATGCGACCGGCGTTAAGATCGATATCAACGATGACGGAAGAGTGGACATCTGCGGCGTAGATCAGGAGATGATCGAGAAGGCGATGGAGCTGATCCGTCTGATCGTGGAGCCGGTGGAAGTCGGAGCAATCTACGAAGGAGAAGTAGTGCGGATCATGAACTTTGGCGCTTTTGTACAGCTTGCGCCAAACAAGGACGGACTGATCCACATTTCCAAACTGTCCCGCGACAGAGTGAACAAAGTAGAAGATGTGGTGAACATTGGAGATAAAGTGAGAGTAAAAGTTCTGGAGATCGACAAGATGGGCAGGATCAACCTGGCTCTCAGAGAGAAATTGAGCTGACAAAGATCATAACACGAAAACGGGGACTGCCGAAACATATCCGGCAGTCCTTTTTGAAACCGCTCAGCCTTTCTGCCCGCTGCGGAAAAAAGGAGGCGGAGCGATGAATCAAAAGATAACAGGATCAGGGAGGAACAGTGATGAAATGTCCATTTTGCGGCATGGATAATACCCGCGTGATTGATTCCAGACCGGCGGATGATAATGCGTCCATACGGAGGAGAAGACAGTGCGACGAGTGTGGAAAACGTTTTACTACTTATGAGAAGGTGGAGATCATCCCTCTCACAGTCATAAAAAAAGACCGGACGAGGGAACCTTATGACCGGAGCAAGATCATGGCGGGCGTCCTTCGTGCCTGCCATAAAAGACCGATCCCGGTGGAGAAGATCGAGGAGACTGTCAATAAGATCGAGAATGACATCTTTAATCTGGAGTATAAAGAGATTGAGAGCAAAGTGATCGGCGAGATCGTGATGGAGCGTCTCAAATCGCTGGAGCAGGTGGCATATGTGCGGTTTGCTTCGGTGTACAGGGAGTTTAAGGATGTCAATACGTTCATGAATGAGCTGAAAAAAATGCTGGATTCCAATAATGAATCGAATTCCGGTAATACCCCGGCAGAATAAAGAACACAGACAGGACTGGCGCGCGCATGCGAATGCGAAGGCGCCGGTCTTTTTTTGAAAAAGAGTAAAATTATGTTGAAAATGTAAAATATTTATGTTAAAATATGGAAAAATCAGGAGGTGAGACGATGGTAGCAGAAGTGTGGAGCGGGATGGTACAGGGGATTCAGGGAGAGCTGGTGACCATTCAGGCAGATATCAGTGAGGGACTGCCGGTGTTCGGGCTGACAGGACATTTGTCTGCGGAGGTGAAGGAGGCGAAGGAGCGGGTCCGCACCGCTCTAAAGAATACCGGTTACCACCTGCCGCCCAGACGGGTATCGGTGAACCTTGCTCCCGCCGATGTCAAAAAGAGCGGGACGCGGTATGATCTGGCGATTGCCGTGGGGATTCTGACTGCCATGGGGCTGGTTCCCGGCTCGTCTGTAAAGGGGATCATCTTTCTCGGAGAGCTGGCGCTTGACGGAGAGCTAGCTCCCCTCACGGGCGTGCTTGCCATTCTCCGGGCTGCCCTGGCAGCAGGATGTACGGTCTGTGCTGTGCCGCTTCATAATGTGGAGGAGGCCTCTCTTCTTCCGGAGATGACCGTGCTCGGCTTTGCAAACCTCAGAGAAGTCGTCGGCTATCTGAACGGAAAGCGAGAGATACCGGCAAAGAAAAAACCGGCAGAAAGAGGGAAAAGGAAAGAGAGCGGCAGCTCATGGACGGATTTATCCGAGGTGAGAGGGCAGCAGATGGCGAAGCGGGCGCTGGAGATTGCCGTGGCAGGCTGTCACAACCTGTTGCTGGACGGGCCGCCCGGCTCGGGAAAGTCCATGCTTGCTTCCTGTGCTCCGGGGATCATGCCCCCGATGAGCCGGGAGGAGATGATAGACGCGACCATCGCCTACAGTGTGAGAGGAATGTTAAAAGAGGGGATGTCTCTGGTGGAGACGAGACCGTTCCGGGCGCCGTCTCCCTCGGTGACGATGGCAGGGATGTTCGGAGGCGGCGCAGAGCCAAAACCGGGGGAGGTGACGCTTGCCCACCATGGTGTCCTGTTTCTGGATGAGTTTCCGGAGTTTAAGAGAGAGCTCATTGAAATGTTCCGGCTGGTTCTGGAGGAGCACCGGATCACACAGGTCCGGAGCGGAAAGGCGGTGACCTTTCCGGCAGATTTTATCTTTATCGCAGCCGCGAATCCCTGTCCCTGCGGTTATTATCCGGACCGCCGATACTGTCACTGCAGTCTGGGTCAGATTCAGAGGTATCAAAGCAGGCTGAGCGGCCCGATCCTGGACAGGATCGATCTCTTTGTGCGCTGTGATAAGATTTCCTATGAGGTGATGGCGGGGAAGCCGTCGGGAGAGACCTCCGCCGACGTCCGGGAGAGAGTCCGGCGGGTCTGGGAGATACAGAAGGAACGCTTTTTAAAAAGCGGCACGAAGTTTAACGGGCGTATGGGGACAAAGGAGGTGGAGCGTTTCTGCGCGCTTGATGGAGATTCCCGCGCGCTTCTGCGGGAGGTTTTTGACCGACTGCGTCTGACCGGACGTTCTTACACGAGGATTCTGAAGGTGGGGAGAACCATAGCGGACCTGGCAGGTTCGCCGGATGTGCGGGAGGAGCATCTCAGGGAGGCTCTTTTATTCCGCAGATCAGAGAATCTGTAGGGCGGTTGTGGAGTTCAGTATTCTTATGCACAAGATCTCTGCAGTTATCGCGTGCGGGTAGACAGAAGAAGGAGGGGATACGATGCAGGAGATGGAAGAAAATGCATTTTTCTGGTACTGGTTTGTGAATATCCCGGGAGTGGGCAGTGTGTCCAGGAGAAAGCTTCTGGAACGGTTCGGCCATCCGGAAAGAGTTTACAGCGCTGAGGAAGAGGAATATGCGGATATCCTGACGCCGGGACAGAGAGCCCGTCTGCAGGAGTCCCGCGATGTGCGCAGGATCAGGCAGTCCATGGAACGGCTGCTGCGCTTTGGCGCGCGGTTTCTTCACTGGGAGTCTCCGGACTATCCCTCCGGATTCCGTCAGCTCTTTGATCCACCGTATGGCATTTATGTGCGGGGCAGATTACCGGAGGAAGAGCGCCCGGTACTCGGGATGGTGGGTTCCCGGGCAGCGACATCTTACGGTATCCGGGCAGCGCAGCGTTTTGCGGCGGAGCTTTCCAGGCAGGGCGTGCAGATCGTCAGCGGACTGGCAGCCGGTGTGGACGCGGCCAGTCACAGGGGCGCGCTGGAGGCAGACGGCTACACACTGGGGATTCTCGGGGGAGGCATTGACACTATGTATCCGAGGGAAAACTTTTCTCTGTATATGCAGATGTATGAGCGGGGAGGTGTGCTGTCGGAATATAATCTCGGGATACCCAACAGTCCGGGATTATTTCCGCTGCGGAACCGGCTGATCAGTGCCATCTCGGACGGTGTGTTTGTGGTGGAGGCAGGAGAAAAAAGTGGTTCCTTTATCACGATAGATCAGGCGCTTGAGCAGGGAAAAGAAGTGTTTGCCCTGCCCGGCAGAGTGTCGGATCCGCAGAGTGCGGGATGTAACCGGCTGATCGCGGAAGGAGCGTTTCTGGTGCAGCGCTCGGAAGATATTTCAGACATATTATTTAAAAAATATGTGTCATATATGCAAAAACCATGTAAATTTCAGGAAAAAGATCTCCGGGAGAGAGGGAAGCCTGTCATCCGTGATCCGGAGCAGCGCAGAGTCTGTGATCTGCTTGATGGAAAGAATCCGACAAGTTTCAATGAACTTTTAGAAAAAAGCGGGTATAATTTTGTAAAATTGCAGTATATTTTATTGGAAATGGAGATTTCCGGGCTGATTTATCAGGCAGGACAGAATACTTATCTCAGGAATATATGAAGAAATGCTGATGGAATGAGATGATTTTTTAAAAATTTTTTTCTTGCGTACCCCTGGGAAATGGTGTATTATTGATAATTGTTTTACAGAACAAGGATTTGTATATTATGACGACAGCTCCTCAGGCGAGTCTGGATCGGTATATGAGTTGGGAGTGTAATTGGAAATGGCAACCAAGTTAGTGATTGTGGAATCACCTGCAAAGGCAAAAACCATTCAGAAGTTTTTGGGTAAGAGCTATAAGGTCATCGCCTCAAACGGACATGTCCGCGATCTTCCAAAAAGTTCTATGGGAATTGATTTTGAGAATGATTTTGAACCGAAATATATCACCATCCGGGGAAAAGGAGAGATTCTCGCACAGCTTCGCAAGGAAGTGAAGAAGGCAGACAAAGTCTATCTGGCGACGGACCCGGACCGGGAGGGAGAGGCGATTTCCTGGCACCTTTACAATGCGTTAAAGCTGGAAGGAAAGAAATGCAGCCGGATCACCTTCAATGAGATCACAAAGGATGCGGTGAAGCGTTCCATCAAGAATTCACGGGACATCGACATGAATCTGGTGGACGCGCAGCAGGCGAGAAGGGTACTGGACCGGATCGTGGGATATAAGATCAGTCCGATCCTCTGGTCGAAGATCAAGAGAGGGCTGAGCGCCGGACGTGTACAGTCCGTGGCTCTGCGCATCATATCGGACCGGGAAAAAGAGATCAACGAGTTTATACCGGAGGAATACTGGAGCCTGGATGCGGATCTGCAGGTGGAAGGATGTAAGAAACCTCTGGAGGCACATTTTACAGGAGATAAGGATGGAAAGATCGCTCTTCATAATAAGGAAGATGTGGAGAAGATCCTGAAAGAACTGGAAGGCTGTTCTTACGAAGTCCTCGGGATAAAGCGCGGAGAGCGCAGAAAGAAGCCGCCGCTGCCGTTTACTACCAGCACGCTGCAGCAGGAGGCATCCAAGAAGTTAAATATGTCTACTCAGAAGACCATGCGTCTGGCGCAGGAACTTTATGAGGGTGTTTCCATAAAAGGCCGCGGGAATGTCGGTCTCATCACGTATCTTCGTACAGATTCCACGAGGATATCGGAGGAGGCGGATACTGCCTGCCGTACGTACATCCGGGAGCAGTACGGAGAGGAATTTGTGGGAAGTGGAGCCGTTAAGAAGGCGGCTTCCAACAAGATACAGGATGCCCACGAGGCAATCCGTCCGACGGACAGCAGTCTCTCTCCGGCAGTCTTAAAAGAAGAACTGTCCAGAGATCTGTACCGCCTTTATAATCTGATATGGACCCGGTTCCTGGCGAGCCGGATGTCGGAGGCGGTTTATGAAACAGTTTCCATCAAGATCGGGGCCGGCGATTATCGTTTCAGTGTCTCCGGTGCGAGGATAAAGTTTGACGGATTTATGACGGTGTACCATTACGATGATGAGAAATCGACCATGGATGCGGCGTTGAAGAAGATCAGTGAGGATTCCGTCCTCACCCTGAAAGAACTGAAACCGCAGCAGCATTTTACACAGCCGCCGGGACATTTTACGGAGGCGAGTCTGGTAAAGACGCTGGAGGAACTGGGTATCGGACGTCCGAGCACATATTCGCCGACGATCACGACCCTTCTGGCGCGACGCTATATTGTAAAGGAGAACAAAAACCTTTATATGACAGAGCTTGGCGAGGCAGTCAACGAGCTGATCGTGAAAGGATTTCCTTCCATAGTAGATGTGAACTTTACCGCCAACATGGAGTCGCTGTTAGATGGTGTGGAAGAAGGAAAGGTAAAGTGGAAGACCATTGTGGAGAACTTCTATCCGGATTTGAACGAGGCAGTGGAGGCAGCCGAAAAGGAGCTGGCGGAAGTAAAGATCGCCGATGAAGTCAGCGATGAGATCTGTGAGGAATGCGGCCGCCACATGGTGATCAAATACGGACCGCATGGAAAGTTCCTGGCATGTCCCGGTTTTCCGGAATGCAAAAATACCAAGCCGTATTACGAGAAGATTGGCGTTGCCTGTCCGAAATGTGGAAAAGACATTGTGCTGAAGAAGACCAAAAAGGGCAGAAAATATTATGGCTGTATTGATAATCCGGAGTGTGATTTTATGAGCTGGCAGAAGCCGTCAAAGGTGCGCTGCAAAGAGTGCGGCGGTCTGATGGTGGAAAAAGGGAAAAAGCTGGTATGCATGAATCCGGAATGCGGCTATGTGACGGACAATGAAGAACAGGAAGAAGCATAAGAAAAATGACGGACGCTGAAGAGCGAACGGTTGAGGGGGCGTATGGAGGTACGCTCCTTCTTTATTTCACAGAAAATTGCGTATGTATTCATAACAAAATCAGTGGGGGCTTTTTCCAAACAGGAGGGGAAATTTTTAGATAATATCGTTGTGATTGTGTGGTAGATATGTTAAAATAGATTTTAATGAAGAATTGTCAGTAAATAATATGGAGGTTTCTATGAGTGTCCAATTGCTTGATAAAACGAGAAAAATTAACAAACTGCTACACAATAACAACTCGCACAAAGTAGTATTTAATGACATCTGTGAAGTTCTCAGCGAGATTCTTGTCTCAAATGTACTGGTGATCAGCAAAAAAGGAAAGGTTCTGGGGATTAAAGACCGCACAGATATAGAGACGATCAACGAGCTCATTAACAATGAGGTGGGCGGCTATATTGACCCTCTTTTAAATGAGCGTCTTCTTGGCGTGCTCTCCACAAAAGAGAATGTGAACCTGGAAACACTGGGATTTGAATTTTCAGACATTTCAGAGTATCAGGCAATTATCACCCCGATCGATATTGCCGGGGAGAGGCTGGGAACAGTATTTATGTACCGGAAGGAGAAGCATTATGAGATTGACGACATCATTTTGATCGAGTACGGTACTACCGTGGTCGGTCTTGAGATGATGCGCTCCGTGAATGAGGAGAACGCGGAGGAGACGAGAAAGGTTTCCATCGTAAAATCTGCCATTTCCACCCTGTCCTTCTCCGAGCTTGAGGCGATTCAGCACATTTTTGATGAGCTGGACGGAGAAGAGGGGATTCTGGTTGCCAGCAAGATTGCTGACAGAGTGGGCATCACCAGATCCGTCATTGTAAATGCTCTCCGGAAGTTCGAGAGTGCCGGTGTCATCGAGTCCCGCTCCTCCGGTATGAAGGGAACATATATCAAGGTATTGAACGATGTTGTATTTGATGAACTGAAAAAAATGAAACATTAACGATGGAAGGAAAGCAGCCGGACTGCGCAAAAAGTGCGGATGTGAGAGAGAAGTTTTCCTGCCCTGTATTATGAATAAAGAGAAAGGCTACGATAGGATAAAGGAGTAACATCATGGCGGATAATTATAAAATAACCCAGTATTCAGTCAATACAATTTTAGGATATGTTGAGAATTCTCAGATTGCCATTCCGGAGATTCAGAGACCCTTTGTCTGGAAGGGGCAGGAGGTCAGAGACTTAATTGATTCCCTCTATGAGGGATATCCCATCGGATATCTGATTGTATGGCAGAATTCTCAGGTCAGGATCCGCGGATTTGGAAAAGGAGGAACGAAAAAGATCCTCATAGACGGACAGCAGAGGGTCACGGCGCTGATGGCAGCCCTTCTGGGCAGAGAGGTGCTGGATTCCCAGTACCGTTCTCACCGGATCAAGATCGCATTTTATCCGCTGGCGCAGCCGGGGGAGGAAAAGTTTGCGGTCAGCGATGCCTCTTATGAGGAGAAGCCGGGATGGATTCCGGATATCTCGGTCTTATTCCGCAGAGATTTTTCTTTCCGGAAGTTTGAGAGAGAGTACAAAGAGAAGAATCCGGATGTGGATGCAGCGCCGCTCGAGGCGGCGATCGACCGTCTCAAGGGGATCGTCAAACACCAGGTGGGTGTCATAGAGCTGTCCTTCCTTCTGGATATCGATGTGGTGTCGGAGATCTTTATCCGGATCAATCTGCAGGGAAAACCTCTGAACCAGGAAGACTTTGCCATGTCAAAGATCTCGGTCAATGAGCAGTATGACGGGGATCTGATCCGCAACTGCATCGATTATTTCTGCCATCTGGTCAAGGAACCATCCTTCATGTCCATTTTGAGAGAAAATGAAAAAGAATTCATGGATTCTGAGTATGGAAAGATGTTGGGATGGCTGGGAAATGAGGAGGAATTTATATATGTTCCTTCTTATTCTGATGTACTTAAAGTTGTACTGATCGCCGGTTTCGGAAAAAGTAAGATCGGCGATCTGGTCAGTCTCTTATCCGGAAAGACGGCCGGTCGCACGTCCGGCAAGGGAGAGATATCAAAGAAAGTGGCACAGGAATCTTTCGAGACACTGGGAAGAGGAGTCAAAGCCTTTGTCAGCGAGAAAAATTACAGAGGATTTCTGGGCGCGCTCCGCAAAGCCGGTTATACCAGCGAGAGACTGCTGTATTCACAGGCAGTGCTAAATTACTGCTATGCCATGTATCTGCTCATGGATATGGAGGGGATTTCTTCCGATAAAAAAGACAGTCTCATGGGCCGGTGGATGACGATGTGTCTGCTCACCGGACACTACCAGAGCTCACCGGATACCGTTGTCATGAAAGATTACAGAGAGATCAGGGAAGCGGGGATGGAGAGCTATCTGAGACAGATTGAGGAGCTCCGGCTCAATGATACATTTTTTGAGTCCGTCCTGCCGGAAAAATATGCTTCCGTCACAGCGCGCACAGCGCCGTATCTCGCTTATCTGGCAGCACAGACTGCCCTCGGCGCACACTCCCTCTACAGTGACACCGCGACGGTGGGTGAACTGTATGCCTCGAAGGCGGAGGCCTATCAGATCCTGCCGAAAGCTTATCTGGAAAAATGCGGATTTAAGACCAGGGAGATTTACGGACAGGTGGCGAACCTTACCTATATATCCAAAGAGGTGAAGAGCATCGTCAGGAGAAAGTCGCCGTCTGATTACCGGGAGGCACTGGAAAAACAGCTTTCTGGCGGAAAGATCGTCGCCTCCCTGGAAGAAAATGATATTCCGGAGACGATTTTTGAGGCGGACGCCGGTACGGTGCCGCAGATTCTGGCAGAGAGAAGGAAAAAGATGGCTGAAAAAGTCCGGAGATATTATTATTCTTTATAGAATCCTGAACAGAAAATGACAGAGGCAGATGGCAAGATCTTATCCGGACATGCAGAAAATTTCTGTAATAATTTGAACGGAACTTCTTGCCAACACATTTTTTATATGCTATACTACCTTCGGTAAAAAAGTAACCGTTTGACTGCGTATTTTGCAGTCAGATAAAACACACGTTATCGGATTCTGTCGGTCGATGTGCCCTTTGGGTGGCTGAGGAATATGAAGATAACGGAAGACAAAACAAAAAAGGAGAATTGACATGAGTGTAATTTCAATGAAACAGTTACTCGAAGCCGGTGTTCATTTCGGACATCAGACCAGAAGATGGAACCCTAAAATGGCTCCGTACATCTACACAGAGCGTAACGGCATCTATATCATCGACTTACAGAAGTCTGTAGGTATGGTGGACGAAGCTTACGATGCGATCAGAGACTGTGTGGCAAACGGCGGAAAGATCCTTTTCGTTGGTACGAAAAAACAGGCACAGGATTCTATCAAAAATGAGTCCGAGAGATGCGGAATGTACTATGTAAACCAGAGATGGTTAGGTGGTATGCTCACCAACTTCAAGACGATCCAGAGCCGTGTGGCACGTTTAAAGAAGATTGAAGAGATGGCAGAGGACGGAACCTTTGACGTACTTCCGAAGAAAGAAGTAATCCAGCTCAAGAGAGAGCAGGAGAAACTTGAGAAGAACCTTGGCGGTATCAAAGAGATGCAGGATATTCCTGATATGATTTTCGTTGTTGACCCAAGAAAAGAAAGAATCTGCATTCAGGAAGCACACACTCTCGGTATTCCTTTAGTTGGCATCTGTGATACAAACTGTGACCCTGAAGAGCTGGATTACGTTATTCCGGGAAATGACGATGCGATCCGTGCAGTTAAATTGATCGTTTCCAAGATGGCAGACGCTGTAATCGAAGGCAATCAGGGACAGGATGCAGAAGTTGCAGAAGAAGAGGAAGCTGTAGAAGCAGAAGCTTAATTCTGAACACAGTTCCATACGCCTCAGCCTGCATCTCGCAGGCCGGGGCATTTTTGTGTGATATGTTATCCGGTGGATTTCTGTGGACGGATACCATAAGGTTTCCGTGTCAGAGAGGAGTTCCGGGCATAAAAATTTGATAATTTGGAGGAATCGAAATGGCTATTACAGCAAAACAGGTAAAAGAGTTACGTGAAATGACAGGTGCCGGCATGATGGACTGTAAGAAAGCTCTTACAGCTACTGACGGTGATTTTGATAAAGCGATTGAATTCTTAAGAGAAAAAGGACTGGCCACTGCTGAGAAAAAAGCGGGAAGAATTGCTGCAGAGGGTATCGTAAAAGTTCTCGTTTCCGAAGACGGACACAAAGCCGTTGCTGTAGAAGTAAATGCAGAGACAGACTTCGTGGCTAAGAATGAGAAATTCCAGGCTTACGTTGGACAGGTTGCTGAGCAGGCAATGGATACAGAAGCAGCTGACATGGAAGCTTTCCTTGCAGAGCCTTGGAAGTTTGACAATACAAAGACTGTAAAAGAAGCTCTGGCAGGCCAGGTGGCTATCATCGGTGAGAATATGAACATCCGCAGATATGAGCAGGTAAAAGAGGATGCAGGTTTTGTTGCTTCCTACACACATATGGGCGGAAAGATCGGCGTTTTAGTTGACGTTGTATCCGATGTTGTAAACGATGAGATCAAAGAGATGGCAAAGAATGTCTGCATGCAGGTTGCAGCATTAAAACCTAAATATACAAGCAGAGCCGAAGTAGATCAGGATTACCTTGCAAAAGAAGAAGAGATCTTAATGGCAGCTGCAAAAAATGAAAAACCGGATGCCAACGACAAGATCATCACCGGTATGGTAAAAGGTCGTCTGAACAAAGAGTTAAAAGAGATCTGTCTGCTTGACCAGGTATACGTAAAAGCAGAAGACGGAAAACAGAGCGTCGGCAAATACGTAGACGAAGTTGCAAAAGCAAACAACGCAAAGATCACCATCAAAGGATTCGTTCGTATGGAGACAGGCGAAGGAATCGAGAAGAAACAGGAAGACTTCGCAGCAGAAGTTGCCGCACAGATGGGAATGTAAGCTAAGTTTTCTAATCATATTTCATTAAAGTAGTAACGGGCTCCAAAAGCCTCGTAAACACTGTATGTTCCAGTGATTATGAGGTTTTTGGGGCCTTTTTTTATCGGTAAATAAGAGATTGGAAATATCGCTAAAAACCGTCTAAAACCGTCTAAAATCACTTCAAGTTGAGTATTACTCAAGTCGCAAATTGAGTAAATGGAGTATCTGCAATCTTTGGCGAAGTTTACTCAAGTTATCAGTGTTTTTGAAATTTTCCAGATTAAAAAGTACATAGAAAATATTATAGTAGGAGGAAATTATAATGGCAAACACAGCGACAAGTGCAAATGAGAAGAGTACTCGCACAACTATTTTCAAGAAGAGAAAACACGAAAAATGTTTCAGAGGTAATTTTAAAATGTCAGTATCAGGACCAATATTATTATGTAAATTGGGAGGAAACGTATGCTGAAAATCAGATTGCAAGGAACCATCAATGATATGGAATGGTTCCAGCAAATTATGAAACGACATAGGAAAATCAAAGTTCTGCAAATGTCAAAACCATTTAGAAACAAAGGAACAAATAAATATTTTCGTGTTTATGCAGAGATTGAGAAGGAAGAGAGGTAGGTAGAAAATATGTGCAGAGTAATCGCAGTTGCAAATCAAAAAGGTGGAGTAGGAAAGACGACGACGTGTGTAAATTTAGGGATTGGACTTGCAAGGAAAGGAAAAAAAGTCCTTCTGGTAGAAGCGGACGCCCAGGGGAGCCTCTCGGTGAGCCTTGGAATACAGGAACCCGATGAACTGGAGATGACATTGGTGCAGATCCTTGGAAAAGTGATCAATGAGGAAGAAATCAATCTGGAAGAAGGAATCCGTCATCATGAAGAAGGCGTCGATTTTATTCCGGCGAATATCGAGCTTGCCGGGCTGGAGACTTCGCTGGTGAACGTGATGAGCCGGGAGCAGATCCTGCGTCTGTATCTGGAAGAGATCAAAGACAGATATGATTATATACTTATCGACTGCATGCCGTCCCTGGGGATGATCACGATCAATGCCCTGGTGGCGGCGGACAGTGTCCTGATACCAGTGGAAGCCGCATACCTTCCTGTGAAAGGGCTGCAGCAACTGATCAAGACGATCGGAAAAGTACACAGACAGCTGAACAGAAAACTTTCCATCCTGGGTATCCTTTTGACAAAAGTGGACCGGCGGACCAACTTTGCAAAAGATATCGAAAAACAGATCCGGGAAGTATACGGAGATAAGGTACATATTTTTGCCCACTGCATCCCGATGTCAGTACGGGCGGCCGAAACGACAGCAGAAGGGAAGAGCATCTATCTGCATGACCCGAAAGGGAATGTTGCCGAAGGATACCGTCTGCTTACAGGGGAGGTGCTCGCCGATGAAAAGTAGGAGTGCACAAAAGATCAAGCTGACTTCTTATGATGAGCTGTTTGGCGCCGGAGAAAACAGTGTGCAGGGAGAGTATACGGTTCTTCCGCTCCGTTTGCTCCGTCCTTTCAAAGGACACCCATTCCTGGTTCTGGATGATGAAAAGATGCAGGAAACGGTGGAGAGCATCAAACAGCATGGGGTTATCCAGCCAGGGATCGTCCGTCCCTGTGCCGATGGATATGAGATGATAGCCGGGCATCGCCGGTGGCGTGCCTGTGAACTGGCAGGGATAGAGGAGATGCCTGTCATCATCCGGGAACTGGATGATGATGCAGCCACAGTCCTCATGGTAGATACGAACATCCAACGGGAAAACCTGCGTCCCAGTGAAAAGGCAAAGGCATACAAGATGAAATATGAAGCGATGAAGCACCAGGGGAGCTGGGGAGAAAAACGTACCGCGGATGTTGTCGGGGAAAAAGCAGGAGACAGCGGGCGGACGGTACAAAGATACATCCGTCTGGCGGGGCTGACCGATGAACTGCTTTTTATGGTAGATGCCGGGAACATAGGGATGACAGCAGCAGAGAAACTGTCATATCTGAAAAGACAGGAACAGGAATGGGTGCAGAAAGCCTGTCAGGACACCGGCAGATATCCGTCCCCATCGCAGGCAGGGAAACTCAAAGAATACAGCGGAAATGGAACCTTGGAAGAAACAGCGGTGTATGGGATCTTGGCAAAAAAGGAAAGACAGGCGGTCTGTGTGACACTGGCCCCAAAAAAGATCAGGGAGTATTTCCCGCCGACATATACAAGTGCACAGATGGAAGAAGTGATCTATACACTACTGGAGCAGTGGAAAAAAGGAAAGGAAGGGGAAGAAGATGCAGGGGCTGAAGTTTGAATATTATTATGGAATGGAAGCAGACCAATACAGTTTTTACCGGGTCCCGAAGATGCTTTTTACGGAAACATGTTTTCAGTCCCTTTCCTGTGAGGCCAAAATATTGTACGGCCTCATGCTGGACCGCATGGGACTCAGTGTGAAGAACCAGTGGTTTGATGAAAAGAACCGGGTCTATATCATATTTACCGTTGAAGAGATCATGGAGCTGCTGGGATGCGGGAGGCAGAAAGCGGTCAGGAGCATTGCGGAACTCGATGGGGAAAAAGGAATCGGGCTGATCGAAAAGAAACGGATGGGGCAGGGAAAGCCGAATATCATTTATGTCAAAAATTTTGTCATGGAGGACTGTGATGCCGGGGCAGGAGATGGTGCAGTACAGGAAGACTTCCAGAAGTATGAAAATCAAACTTCTGGAAGTATGAAAAACGAACTTCCAGAAGTATCAGAAAGTGCCTGCCAGAAAGGCGGGGACGGGATTTTAGGGAATGAGGAAACCGGAGATCAGCAAATACCAGTAGAAAAACAGCATGAATATCACCCTATTCATAGAAAAACTGGAAGAAAAAGGTACGATATCCAAGAAAAAGAAGCGCAGAGGTATGAAAAGGGGGGATCTGTAGGTATGGATGATGGCACCCAGGAAAGACCATATGCGAACTTCCAGAAGTATGAAAATCAAACTTCTAGAAGTATGAAAAACGGACTTCCAGAAGTTCGAAAATCAAACGGTAATGATACTGAGGATAATAATACGGATAAGGATAGATCTATCATATCCTATCAATCGCTAAAGAGGGGACGGGGAAATCCTGCCGGGAAGAAAAAGATGGATGAGATGGAAGCATATAGGGCAAAAATAAGGGAAAATATCGAATATGACAGTTTCGCTGGAAGAAGTCCGCTGGAACGGGAAGAGGTGGATGAACTGGTGGAATTGATGGTGGAGATCATGATACTTCCCGATGAAAGTGTTGTAAGGATTGCCGGGGTGAATAAGGCGGCGGAAATCGTAAAGAACCGTTTTATGAAATTACGGTTTTCCCATGTGGATTATATCCTTTCCTGCCTACATAAAAATACGACAAAAGTAGGAAATATCCGCGCCTATCTTTTGACGACGCTTTATAATGCGACCATGACGATGAACCATTATTACCAGGCGGAAGTGAACCATGACCTGTATGGAGGGATGTAAAAAAATTTTATCGGAATTAAAAATTAATATTGGAAACAGGAAAAAGCAGCCTGCCGGGAGACCGGGCTGCTTTTTCTGATAGGGAAATGACTTCGCGCCATGTTGGCGCGAAGTGCGGTATGGGAGAAAAGATAACAGGCAGCAAATGCCGGGGAAAGGCATGCTGCCATTGAGTGTGGAATGCAATGGTAAGAAAAATGTATGAGTTGGATGTAAAAGATATCAAAAAAATCCTGATGGAATATAAAAGTATCCGAGAGCAGACCAGACAGCAGATCCTCGACCTGTATCAGGACCTGCATGATACGGATGTACTCATTGAGGTGATTTCCATCAGAAAAAACAAGAACAGTGATATGCCAGGAATAAAAAACGGGGCAGGACAGGATCTGTCCGATATCGTCCTGCGGCATCAAAGGCAGCTCAAGAACTGGTACAAAGAGATATCTTATGAGATCGATATCCTTTTGAAAAAAGAGGAGATGCTGCACAGGCTGTGGATCTGTTACCGGCTCCTGCCGGAAAGGCAGTATCAGGTGATCACGGAGATCTATGTCCAGAAGCAGCCGTGGAAAAAGGTGGAAGGAGAATCGAAAGAGTCAAAGTCCACTTTTTTACGTCTTGTGAACAGGGGATTACTGAATATCAAGAAGATGTATGACAGCGGATATCCTAATGAGTATCTCCTGCAGCATTCTTTGCAGAAAATAACAAGAAGGGAAGAAGATCAGGCGGAAAGGATGGAATAAAGAAAAATGGTAAAAAGGACATTGTATCAGTTGCTGCTCTTTGGGATCTTTGCGGTGGCATTGGCCTGTGCGGTGCT
The DNA here is from genome assembly GCA_019113845.1 of Candidatus Anaerobutyricum avicola. GTDB lineage: Bacteria > Bacillota > Clostridia > Lachnospirales > Lachnospiraceae > Anaerobutyricum > Anaerobutyricum avicola. The sequence goes on along the minus strand of DXGQ01000029.1, from coordinate 725 downwards.
TGCTGTAAAGGATGCGGCCCCTTTTATAAAAAGTGAATGGGAGATCCGGCAGCTGCGGGAGAAGGTGAAGACGCAAGAGCATGATCCCAATGGGAAAGAGACGAGAAGGGATAACATCTATTGGGATCAACTGCAGGAAATCAATCCGGATATCATCGCCTGGATCACAGTACCGGGGACAAAGATTGATTATCCGGTGCTGCGGTGTTCCACCTGGAATGAATATCTGCATAAAGATTATAAAGGGGAGTATAGTTATCCCGGCTCTATTTTTATCCAGCCGGATGTGAGTTTTTCAGATCAGCATATCGTGGTTTACGGACATAACATGGCCAGCCGGGCAATGTTCGGTTCCCTCCATGACTATGAGTCAAAAGCGTTTGGGCGGGAACATCCCGATGTATATATCTATGAGCAGGGAAGGACTACCCACGCCCGGATTTACAGTACCTATGACTGTGAAGATGCCAGTGAGACATATCAGACAGAGTTTCGAACGGGGAAAGAATGGATGGCCTGGCTGACGATGACAGTGGAGGAAAATTATTATGGCATGGGAGTAGTACCTGTCAAAGAAGACAGGGTGATCACACTTGTTTATGATACACTAAATTTACCGAAAAAAAGCGTCAGAATTCCCTGAAAAAGGCAAGGGAATTTCCCTAAATAAAGCGGGACATATTGATTCCCCTTTACATTACATTTATCCTTTATCTAAGCACCAC
>DXGQ01000028.1 GCA_019113845.1 Candidatus Anaerobutyricum avicola | reverse complement strand
GCTTCCAACATATAAGATGAAGCGTGATGAAGTGAAGGCGGTCATTTTCCGTTATGTTTTTACTTATTATAATCAGATGAGGATATATACATCAAATCCATCCGGCCTTCCCCCGACAGTATATAGAAGACGGATGGAAGATCAACAACAACTATTGGCAGCATAAATAATTTGTGGGTTTTCAGACTGCACTATTATTGACAATTCCAAAACAAGCGGTTTTATGGAGGAGAAAAGTATGAGTGAAGCAGCTGCTACGAAAAGCGCGGCAAAAGCGCTCCTGCTCTTTACACTGCCGCTCATCATGAGCGGACTGTTCCAACAGATTTTTAACTGGGTGGACGCTTTCATCGTGGGAAATGTGGAAGGAGAGCTGGCGCTGGCCGGAATCGGAGCCACCACGTCCCTCTATAATCTTTTTGTCACAGTGATCACGGGATTTACCTCCGGTCTGGCGGTGCTCTCGGCCCAGTTGTTTGGAAGAAGAGAAAAGGATAGAATCCGGAAGGTTCTCTCCACCTACGCGATATTGATGGGCGCGGCTTTTCTGCTGATCGCCGCCGCGGGAATTCTCTGTGCGGAGAACATTTTGCATAGGATGAAAACGCCGGAACATATTTTCGGAAGCGCAGAGAGCTATCTGCGTATCATTCTTGTCGGTATCCCTTTTCTGGCAGTCTATAACACTTATTCCGCCGTGCTGCGAGGCATCGGGAACAGTCGGGTTCCGTTTATCGCCGTACTGATTTCTTCGGGAGTCAATGTGGTGCTGGACCTGCTTTTTGTGGCAGGACTCGGATACGGGGCGGCAGGAGCCGCTATTGCCACTGTTCTGGCGCAGGCCGCCATGACCGTCTATGTGATCCTTTATACCTGCCGCCGCTATCCGCTCCTGCGATTTCGATTAGGTAAAGAAGCGCTGAATCTTAAGACGATTCGTCAGGGCGTACATTTCGGCGCCCCTCCGGCGATCCAGTCCGGTATCAGCTCCGTGGGAAGCGTCTTTTTGCAGCAGTTTATGAATGGATTCGGGGAGCAGACAGTGGCAGCTATCACCACGGCGTACCGGATTGATACGGTGATTTTTCTGCCCATCATCAATTTTGGCTCCGGCATCGCCACCATGGTGGCGCAGAATATCGGAGCCGGAGACAGAAAACGCGCAGGACAGATGTTTCGATCCGGTCTTATTCTCATGACGGTCATATCCCTTGCACTGACCATGCTGGTTCTGGCGCTGGGCGGACATCTGATCGCCATGTTTGGTCTGACGGAAGCTTCCGTCGCGATCGGCGTCCGGTTCTTTAGAGCCATCGCCGGATTCTACGTGGTGTACGGACTCAGCATGGCGGTCCGCGGTTTTCTGGAAGGAAACGGGGACATGTTCTTCTCCGGCGCTGCCGGAATCCTGGCGCTCCTGGTGCGGATCGCCGGTTCCTATGCCCTAAAGCCGGTTTTTGATAACATGGTCGTAGCCTACGCGGAAGCGTTCTCGTGGATCTTCCTGCTGGCGATACTGGTTCTGCGGTATTGGCGTTTCTGCCGACGATAAAGTGAAAAAATAAAACAAGCGACCTGACCAGTCAGAAAGGATAATAAATATTCTCTCTAATGTAAATTTATGTAGATTTAAAATTGTAATATATTTCTTGCACTTCTTTCGCTTCTGTGCTATATTGAGGATAGAAAAAGGGAAAGCCACAGAAGCGGCCTACCCACCATAAAGACAAGTGAATGCTTTACAGCATCAGCCGTCACTATTGGTAGTAGTGGCGGCTATTTTCTTTTATCCTTGAGAATCTCATAAATAAGACCAACAAGATGAAAAACACATGTGAAAACGGTGGAAAATCGGAGTGACAGGATTTGAATCCATAAGAAAAGAACAGCGCCGGGGCTCTGGATGTCCCCGGCGCGGATTGTCAGAAGTATTATTGTAGATTTTCCGGCATGGTGATCTTGCCATAGATGGCGGAAGTTGCCGCCGTGGCAGGGGAGCCAAGGTAGATGCCTACTTTGGAGGTTCCCATGCGGCCTAAGAAGTTCCGGTTGTTGGTGGCGAGAACCTTCTCACCGTCGGTGAGGATGCCTCCGGCGCGGCCGCAGCACAGTCCGCAGCCCGGCTGGGTGATGATGGCGCCGGCCTCGGCAAGCGTCTTCATGTAACCGGCTTTGATGGCGTCCAGATAGATTTGGCGGCTGGCCGGGGTGATGATGAGCTTGCAGGCAACGGTTTTGCCCTCAAGGATGTGAGCTGCCACGGCCAGGTCTTCCAGGCGGCCGTTGGTGCAGGAACCGATAAATACCTGGTCAAGCTTTGTGCCTTCCACTTCGGATACCGGGTGGATGTTATCCACCTGGGACGGGCAGGCGCAGACCGGAACCAGATCTTCGGCGCGGTAGGTCATAACCCGGCAGTAGCTGGCGTCGTCGTCGCCGTAGAGCCAGTCCACATCTTCCATGGATACGCCGGAATATTCGCAGGTCTTTTCGTCCGGGCGGAAGAGGCAGGCTTTCGCGCCGGCCTCGATGGCCATGTTGGAGATGGTCATACGGGAAGCTACGCTCATGGCATCCACCGTGGAACCGGTGATCTCCAGCGCTTTGTAAGTTGCGCCGTCGGCACGCAGGTCGCCGATTAACCGTAAGATCACGTCTTTTGCCGATACATTTGCCGGGAGCGTACCGTCAATGACCACTTTGATTGTTTCCGGAACACGAATCCACATTTCCCCGGTGCCCAAAATTGCGGCCATCTCCGTGTAACCGATGCCGGAGGAGAAACAGCCCACGCAGCCGTAGGTGGTGGTGTGGGAGTCCGTGCCGAAGACGATGTCGCCCGGTTTGGCGTAGCCTTTTTCGGTCATAAGCTGATGGCAGATTCCGTCGCTTCTGTGTACATGGGTGAGTCCGTATTTGTCTGCAAATGCGTCGCCAATCTTAAAATGACGCACATCCTCCACAGCGCTGGTCGGCACCAGATGGTCGTAGATCAGGACGACTTTATCCGGGTCCCATAATTTCTGAAAGCCCATTTCTTCAAATTTTTCTGCCACAAATGGAATGAAAATATCGTGAATCATGACACGGTCCACGTTGACGGTGACGATCTGTCCCGGCTCCACATGGTCCGCGCCGATATTTTTTTTGATGATTTTTTCAATTAATGTATAGCCCATGTCAACCCCTCCTATATAATGCCGTTTCGTTTCTGCATGGCCTTTACCAGACCACCGGCATTGATAATGTCCATCAGATTCTGCGGAAGAGGGGTGATAGGGAAGATCTGCCCGTCTTTCTCGATGGACTCGCCCATGGTGACGGTGATGGTATCGCCCTCTTTGACCACATCCTGAATCTCGCTGTTCTCAATGAGAAGCAGGCCGTTGTTGATGGAATTGCGGAAGAAAATGCGGGCGTAAGATTTGGCGATGACACATTTGATCTTCAGCGCCTTGATGATCTCCGGCGCCTGCTCTCTGGAAGAACCGCAGCCAAAATTCTTTCCGGCGACGATGATGTCGCCCTCTCTGATCTGACCGGCCAGCTCCGGGCGCAGCGGGGAGAAGCCGTATTGTTTCATATCTTCAACTGTAGGCAGAGCCAGATATTCTGTCGGGATGATGATATCAGTGTCGATGTCATCGCCCAGCACCCAGACTCTGCCGGTAAATTTCTCTGTATTGCTCATAGGAACCGAATCCTTTCTAATAATATAATTTGAGAAAATGTATGACGGAAATCTGCCTGTGCTACATAAAACATGGCGTGTATGCAGCGTGCGTGCCGCATAGATAGTATAATTTTCGTTGCCGGCAGCATCAGCAGGGGAACGTCCGCCATACATATCTGTATAAATCAGCTCAATCTTTCTCAGTCCACTCCGTCCGTGATATATCCGGCCACAGCGGAAGCGGCGGCTACCGCGGCGTTGGACAGATATACTTTGGACGTCGGGTGACCGGCACGGCCTTTGAAGTTTCTTGTGCCGGTGGAGATGAGCACTTCATTTTCACCGATGACGCCCTGACAACTTCCCCAGCAGACGGAGCAGTTTGGATTCATGATCATGGCGCCTGCCTCCATCAGCGTGGTGATGACACCTTCTTCCAGAGCTTCAATGTAAACTGCTTTGGAGGCCGGTGCAACGATAAAACGCACCTTCGGGCTGATCTTCTTGCCGCGCACTGCGTCGGCGGCTGCCCGCAGGTCTTCGATACGGCCGTTGTTGCAGGAGCCGACAAAGGCTTCATCGATGGCGATTTTTTCTTTCTTCACATCTTTTAAGAGGGCAAAGTTGTCCACGAAATCCGGGCGGACAACGACCGGCTCGATCTTGCTCAGGTCATAATCATATACAGCGGCAAACTGGGCGTCGTCGTCGCTCTTAAACATATGTACCGCTTCTCTTCCGTGAGCTTTGCAGTATTCTACGACCTTCTCATCCGGCTCCACGATACCGGCCTTTGCTCCGGCTTCCACCGTCAGATTGCAGAGAACGATACGCTCGTCGATGGAAAGATTATGGGCGCCGTCCCCGGCAAACTCCATGATCTTATAGTTGGCGCCGTTGGCTCCGATATCGCCAATGATAGTGAGGATCAGATCTCTGGCATAGACGCCTTCCCGCAGGGAGCCGTGCAGGTTAAAACGGATCGTTTCCGGAACCATCACCCAGGAAGTACCGGTGGTCATGGCGTAGAGAAAATCTGTACAACCGACGCCGGTACCGAAAGCGCCCAGCGCCCCATAGGTGGTAGTGTGAGAGTCCGCACCGAAGATCAGCTCGCCCGGGCAGACATAGTCTTCCATCATGATCTGATGGCAGACGCCTTGTCCCTCATACAGCTTAATGCCATGGTCGTGGGCGAAATTCCGCATTTTCTTATGCGCCTCGGCAGTCTTTGGATTCTCCGCCGGTACGTTATGATCCATGATAAAGACAATCTTATCTTTATCGGCGATCTTCGGATTCTTCAACTGATTATAATACATATCCACCGTCAGATGGGTGGTTCCGTCATTGCTCATCATCCGGTCCAGAGTGACCGTATGAATGTCATTTGGCTTTACTTCGTCCACACCGGCGGCTCTGGCAATGATTTTTTCTCCTAATGTCATACCCATTTACGCTTCCTCCTTATTCAAAGATGCAATCAGTCCTCCGGCGGAGAGAATCTTCTGCATATACTCCGGCAGCTTGGTACAGGTATATACCTGACCGTCAGCGGTCACCGTTCCGGCGGACAGGTCAAGCTCCGCCTCCCCGCCGTCCTCCACATGATCATAGAGATCCTTGCAGACGATTACCGGCAGACCGATGTTGATGGCGTTTCGGAAAAAGATTCTTGCAAAAGATTTGGCGATGACCGCCTTGATGCCAAGCGCCTTCAACACGCTCGGCGCCTGCTCTCTGGAAGAACCACAGCCAAAATTCTCCCCGGCTACGATCAAATCTCCCGGCTGTACCTTTCCTGCAAAGGAAGAGTCCAGCGATTCAAATGTATACTGTTTCATCGCTTCAATATCCGGCAAAAGCAGATACTGAGAGGCGATGATCTGGTCGGTGTCCACGTCATTGTGGAACTTCCAGACACGGCTTTTACTCATAATATTACCTCCAATTGTTTGGTTTTTATTCAGAATCATGCATAAAATGTCCCGCAATACACGAATGCGGGCGCCAGTTTCTGTCTGATAACTCATGTTATAGAATACTACAAAATAAATATGAAGTCCAGAATAAATAAGGATTTGTAAAGGTGACAATAGGTTTCTCATATAACAGACGATGCCATTCGTTCTCATACAATTCCTCCCGACTCGGCCCTCACTCGGACTACAGGCGTTTTCTGATCAGCAGGGAGAAACAGCTTTGCATTTTCTCCCTGCCGTTCACAAGTATTAGATAGTCCTCCCTCACAGCTCGCGGTCGGAAACTGTATGCACTCCGAATGGCATCTGAATATTTGGAAACTCTGTTTCATCTTTACAAAAATCCTGTGTATATT
>DXGQ01000027.1 GCA_019113845.1 Candidatus Anaerobutyricum avicola | reverse complement strand
CATACAGTTCCTCCCGACTCGACCCTCACTCGGACTACTGACGTTTTCTGATCGGCCGGGAGAAACCGCAAAGCGGTTTCAGCTACGCTTTACAGGATTAAAAAGGTCTGCTCCTTCGTGCAAGCACGGGAGCCATCCCTTTTCCAATCCTGCTCCCTGCCTTCCACAAGTCTTCTCCAGTCCTCCCTCACAGCTCGCGGTCGGAAACTGTATGCACTCCGAATGGCATCTGGATATTTGAAAACACTGTTTCTCCTTTACAAAAATCCTGTACAATGTGGCAAACAGAGAACTCCGGTATCCCCGGAGAGCCAGGCACAATATTGTAGATGCGCTCGAGATGGAATGGTATTTTGCCAACATACACAGGATTCTTGTAAAAGTGGAACAGAGATTTTTCCATAGACAAATGACGCTTGGGCACATACGGCTTTTGACCGCGAGCTGTGAAGGAGGACGGCCGAAGCTATCTCACAGTGACGCCCCTGGCCAGTCCGACTGAGGGTCGAGACGGGCGAATCCGTATGTGCCTTACGTCATTTGTTTAAGCAGATATCTGTTATCACATTTACAAATCCCCATTTTATATAATAGCGACGATTTTCTTAACATTTCGTGAAACCTCTTGTTTTTTTCAGGATAAACGTCCATAATGAAGGTATCAAAATAAGAAAGCAGGTGATTGCCGATGGGCCTTCAGATATCAGAAGAAGTGCCGAAAGACTACCTGTCGGAGGTGCAGCACATCCTTTTCCATGAAGACTTCATGGCGTTGGAGGAGTATACACAGCATCAGTGGACGAATCGTTTCATGCACAGTGTGAACGTATCCTATCTTTCCTGGTTTATTGCCAGAAAGCTCGGGTGTGATGCCAGTGCCGCTGCACGGGCAGGGCTGCTTCATGATTTCTGTCTTTTTGATTTTAAGGAAGAGACACCGGAGGGAGAACATCCGGCGTTTTATCATCCGAAGGCAGCTGCGGAGAATAGTGTGAGGACATTCCAGATCAGCGCCAGAGAAGAGGAAGCCATAAGAAGTCATATGTTCCCGTTAGGACCGATGCCGAAGAACAAGGAGGCATGGATCATCACTTTGGCCGATAAGGTTTGTGCCACTATGGAGTTCTGTCATGTGGCTATCGCCCTTTCCAGAAAGAACCGACTGGTAGTCGGCGGAGCTTCCGCCTGATAAGATTATATTTTGTGAGGCTTGTATTCACGATACAACAGACGCTTCCGGTGTTACTGTTTGACATGGGAAGCGTCTGTTTTTGTAAAAAAATGGGTTGACAATTCAGTTTTTACGATTAAAATAGTTCTTGAAAGAATGGTTCTAATAATAACCATTTTCGGGAACTATTTTTTGCTTTTGCGGAAGGAGTTTGATATGAATCGGATTACGGATTATCTGACCGGTATTCGGAGGATCAGTAAGCTTCATGAGAGTATGCTTAAAGAGTATGTCTGCCAGGAGTACGGGATGACGCTGACGGAGGCGACAGTGATCAGTTTCCTCTATAATAATCCCGGCAGAGATACGGCGGCAGATATTGTGGAGCTTCGGATGATGCAGAAAGGAAATGTGTCTCAGGCGGTGGAGACTCTGGTGCAAAAGAGTCTGGTGCGGAGGCAGCAGGATGCGGGAGACAGGCGAAAGATTCATTTGTCTCTCGCAGAGGAAAGTGAGCCCATCGTGCGGACGGTGGAGGAAGTGAACCGGAGATTTCAGGCGACGGTGTTTGATGGGATCACTCAGGAGGAAATGCAGATATTTTCTGCGATCAATCTGAGGATTATGCAAAATGCACAGTGTGCTTTAGAGCGTAAGGAATAAAGGGTGCTGTGGAGCGTAAGGAATAAGAAAGGAATGGAAGAATGGACGAAGAGAAAGATTTTCTGGGGACGGAGCCGGTCGGCAGGCTTTTGTTCCGGCTGGCGGTCCCGACGGTGACGGCGCAGCTCATCAATATGATGTATAATATTGTGGACAGGATTTATATTGGGCATATCCCGGAGGAGGGAGCCATGGCGCTCACCGGTGTGGGCGTCTGCATGCCGCTTATTATGATCGTGTCGGCATTTGCGGCTTTTGTGGCGTACGGTGGCGCACCCCGGGCTACCATTTTCATGGGAAAGGGAGAACATGACCAGGCGGAGAAGACGCTGGGGAACTGTTTTGTGATTCAGATCATTATTTCTGTCTTGCTGACAGCGGCGCTTCTTTTGTGGAACAGGGATTTTCTGATGGCCTTCGGCGCCAGCGCCAATACGGTAGACTATGGCGTGGATTATATGAACATTTATGCGCTTGGAACGATTTTTGTGCAGCTCACATTGGGAATGAATGCCTTTATCACAGCGCAGGGATTTGCGAAGACGGGCATGTTGTCGGTGCTCATCGGGGCGGTGACCAACATTATTCTCGATCCGGTATTTATTTTCGGACTGCACATGGGCGTGCGCGGCGCAGCGCTGGCAACGATTCTCTCGCAGGCGATCTCCTGTGTGTGGGTTCTTGTATTTTTGCTGGGGAAAAAGACACATTTGCGGATTCGTGTGCAGAATATGCGTCTGGAAAAGACCATTGTGCTGCCTTGCCTGGCACTCGGCCTGTCCAACTTCGTCATGCAGTCCAGCGAGAGCGTGATTTCTGTCTGCTTTAACGCCTCTCTGCTCCAATACGGTGGAGATATCGCCGTGGGCGCCATGACGATCCTGACGAGCGTCATGCAGTTTGCCATGCTGCCGATGCAGGGACTCGGGCAGGGCGCGCAGCCAATCATCAGTTATAATTATGGCGCTGGAAATGTGAAGAGAGTGAAGGCTGCTTTCCGGCTGCTACTTAAGAGCAGCCTTCTGTATTCCTGTTTGCTGTGGGTCTTCGTCATGCTGTTTCCACAGGGATTTGCGGCCATGTTCACCTCGGACGGCTCGCTGCTTTCCTATACGCAGATGGCGCTCCGTATCTACATGGGAAGTATGTTCCTCTTTGGCATTCAGATGGCCTGCCAGATGACATTTATCTCTTTGGGAAATGCGAAGGCGTCCATTCTGGTGGCCGTCATGCGAAAGTTCATCCTGCTTTTGCCGCTCATCTATATCATGCCGCACATTTTTACGGCGGATAAGGCGCGTGCTGTCTACATGGCAGAGCCGGTGGCGGATTTCCTGGCCATCTGCTTTACCTCCGTGCTGTTCTATTTTCAGTTTAAGAAGGCACTGCGGCAGATGCAGGGAGCCTGACTATGACAAAAAAGAATGATTGCATAAGAAAGAGGAAGGTGACGTTATGGCGGTGGACGCTGGCAGACAATACATTTTGATCGTGGAAGATGATGAAGATCTGGCGGAGGGAATCTGTCTTTCTCTCCAGAGTCCGGAGCTTACCTTTGTCCGGGCGGGGTCGATAGAAGAGGCGAAACAACAGAGGAAGGAACAGAAGTTTGATCTGCTGATTCTGGATATCAATCTGCCGGACGGGAGCGGCCTTGACTTTTGCAGGCAGATCCGGGAGCAGAGCAGGGTTCCCATTGCCCTTCTCACAGCGAGAGATATGGAGATTGATATCGTGAGCGGGCTGGAATGTGGGGCGGATGATTATATCACAAAGCCGTTCAGCCTCATGGTGCTGCGGGCGAGGATTCGCGCCCTTTTGAGAAGAAATGTACCGGAACAAAAGAGCGAGTACCGGAAAGGATGTTTTCATTTTCTGTTTGACAGGATGGAATTTTATAAAGAAGGGCGGCCGGTGGAACTGAGCAAGACGGAGAGACGGATTTTACAGCTTTTGGTTTTCCATGAAGGACAGGTGATCACAAGAGACAGGCTTATGGAATGGGTCTGGCCGGATGGAACAGAGTATGTGGAGGACAATGCGCTCTCCGTCGGCATCCGTCGTCTCAGGGATAAGCTGGAAGATGCCCCGTCCAGGCCGCAATATATCCGGACTGTTTATGGAAAAGGATATGTGTGGGAGTCAGACGGACACAACGGGGGAAAGAGATGAAAGAAATATATTTTTACATTTTCTGTGTGCTGGCGGCAGCGGTGTTCGCGACCGCCGGCATTCTTTTTAGCAGGGCATATGACCGAAAGAAGATGCACAACCTCTATGAGGCCCTTTTGAACAGGCTGGACAGAGCCATCGGGGGCGGCTGGCAGGAAGAAAAATACGATGAATCTCTGGATAACGCCATTGCGGAGCGTCTTAACCGCCTTTTGGAGATCAGTGCCTTGCACAGCGAACAGGCAGAGACAGAGAGGGACGCCATTCAGTCTGTGGTGTCCAATATCACGCATCAAATCCGCACGCCGGTGACGAATCTGATGCTGTACACGGGTCTGCTGCAGGAGATGGCGGAGAAGGAAAATGGAAGCGTGCACGCGGACTCAGGCGAATCTGAACTGAGAGAAAAAATGTGGCCGCTGCTTCAAAAAATACAAAAACAGACGGATAAGCTGGATTTCTTTGTAAAAGAACTGGTCAAATCCACATATACCGAAAGAGAAATCATTTCCTTACATCCGGAAATGACGGACGCCGGGGAAATCCTGGCGCAGGCGTGTCAGATGGTGGAACTGGCAGCCATGAAAAAGGGAATCGCGATCTGCTGTGAGACGGTTCCTGTGATGAGTGACAGACAGGTAAGCGGGGAAGAAAAGAGCGACGGAGACAGCGCGGCGCTCTGTTATGCTGACAAAAGGTGGACGGTGGAAGCACTGGCAAATGTACTGGACAATGCGGTGAAGTATTCCCCGGAAGAGTCGGAGATTGCTGTCTCCATCCGTGCAGGAGAGGCTTTCGTCTGCATTGCGGTCAGGGACAATGGCATCGGCATCCGGGAAGAAGAGCAGGGCAGGATCTTTGAGCGGTTTTACCGGGCGGAAGAAGTGAGCGGAGAGCCGGGGTTTGGTATCGGACTGTACCTGGTGCGCGAAGTGCTGTCCCGGCAGGGCGGCTATGCGCGGGTGCAGTCCGCCCCGGGAAAGGGAACGACGATGTACCTTTATCTGTCCCGCTATGAGGTGAGGAGAAACCAGTAAAAATCAGATAGAATCTGCGATTCTGTCAGAACTGTCACATTTGAGAAAGAATTGAGAAAGCTTCTTCTGTTATTGTAAAGGTAACAAATAACAGAAGAAAGCAGGTGTATATATGGAAATTTTGCAGGTAAAGGATCTGAAAAAATATTATGGGATGGGAGAGAACCAGGTAAAGGCACTGGATGGTGTGAGCCTGACCGTGGAGCAGGGAGAATTCCTCGCCATTGTCGGCACTTCGGGCAGCGGCAAATCCACGTTGCTCCATATGATGGGAGGGCTGGATACGCCCACATCGGGGCAGGTATTTGTGGCGGGAAAAGATATTTCTGCCCTTTCCAGAGATGAGCTGACTATCTTTCGGAGAAGAAAGATTGGCTTTGTATTTCAAAGCTATAATCTATTGCCTCTTATGAATGTGTACGATAACATCGTTCTCCCCATTAAGCTGGACGGCGTCCGGCCGGATGAGGCTTATGTGGAACAGATTCTTCTGTCTCTCGGTCTTATGGAAAAACGAAACGCCATGCCCAATCAGCTCTCCGGTGGACAGCAGCAGCGGGTGGCGCTGGCAAGGGCGTTGGCTGCCAAGCCTGCCCTGATCCTCGCCGATGAGCCGACCGGGAATCTGGACTCGAAGACTAGTCAGGATGTGTTGGGACTGTTGAAGGTGACAGGAGAGAAATTCGGACAGACCATCGTGATGATCACACATAACAACGAGATCGCACAGATGGCCAGCAGGATCATCCGTCTGGAAGACGGAAGAATCTGCGGTCAGCGCGGAGACTCTGCCGGAGAAGAGAAAGCCCTGTGCAAAGACGGAAGGGAGGTAGAGTTCCATGCTTAAAGTATCCAACCGAAAGGTTACGGCCAAGATCGCCTCCACTACCTACAAAGCCAATGGAAAGCGGAACCTTCTCACCATCTTTGCGCTGTTTCTCACCACATTTCTGATCTCCGTCATTATCGCGCTGGGAGTCGGTTACTGGACGACGATCGCACAGCGGCAGATTCGCATGGAAGGGATGGATTACGATGTGGAGCTGACAGAGCCTGCCGAAAAACAGGTAGAGATCATCCGGGAGATGGACGAGGTGAAGTATGCCGGTGTGGCGGTCAAATGTGCCATCGTGAACACGTATGAGGATAAAAAGCTGGATAAGATGCGCTTATACTGGCTGGATGACATTTGCTGGGAACACCAGACCATTCCGGCGCTGGAAGAATATACGGGACATTACCCGGAAAAAGAAAATGAAATCATGCTCTCGGGGACTGCACTGCGGTCGATGGGGATCACCCGGCCGAAGGAAGGAATGCGTATTTCGGTGACCTATGATACTCTGGCACAGGAAAATGCACAGGCAGACAGCGCCGGGGAAGAAGAGGCTTCGGCGAGCACGGAAAATACCGGGAAAGACAGTACCCAAGCAGATACGATGCATGCCGGAGAAGAAGGCATCCGGAAAGAGTTTGTCCTCTGCGGATGGTACACGGATTACAGCGGCAATAACAGAGGATATGTGTCAGAGGCATTTTTCAGGGAGACGGGCGTAAAACAGACTGATCTGACGCAGGGTTCCCTGAAAATCTCCCTAAAAAATCCTCTGTATACGGAGAAAGATATTATCCGGATGCAGAATGCGGTAGGGCTTGAGCGGATGCAGATTATCGAGGGAGATTATGATACCATCAGCAGTTTTTTGAAGATGTCCGCAGTGCTTCTGGTGCTTCTGGCGATGATTTTTGCCAGCGGCTGCCTGTTCATTTATAATACCCTGTACATTTCTATCACAAAAGATATCCGTTATTATGGCCAGTTGAAAACGATCGGTATGACCTCCCGCCAGCTAAAAGGCATTGTCTACCGGCAGGCGCTGTGGAACTCCTGTATCGGGATTCCGGCAGGTCTTGCCGTATCGGCGGTGGTGTCCCGGCTGGCAGTTCCGGGGATTTTACACATGGTCAATCCGACTGTCTCTGCCGGGCAGGTGACGATGGTGAGCGGATGGAGTTTTGTCCTTGCCGGTACATTTGCTTTGCTGGTAAATCTTTTGAGCAGCCGGAAGCCGGCAAACCTCGCCGGGGAAGTGGCTCCGGTGGAAGCCATGCGATATGTGGCCGGAATGTATGGGAAGAAAAAAGGGAAAAAGAACAAAAAGAAGAAAATGCAGAACAGCCGGAGACAGGCAGCCGGAGATCATAAAAAGAAAAAGCGCCGAACGGCGGGAGGGCAGTCTGTGGTCTGGCAGATGGCGAGACAAAATATGTTCCGGGATAAAAAGCAGGCGGCAGTCATTTTCCTTTCGTTCATCATCGCGCTCTCCATTTTTGTGACCGTCAACGCTCTTGTGCGGGGCAATGAGGCGGAACGGATTCTGGAAAAGACAATGGATTATGATATAGAGTTTAAAAATGAGACGACGCTGGACGAAGACGAACGACAGCTGATCACCGAAGAAAAGATACAAAAATTAAAGAACATCCCCGGTGTGAAAGAAGTCCGGAAAGTGACGTCCACCCCAGCGGTAGTGCCATATCAGGAAGAGACTTACGGGGAATACCTGAAAGAGATCTACGAGACCAGATACAGCCCGGGAAATTATGAGGAGGATATGGAGCAGTATAAGAGCGACCCGTCCTGGTATAAGTTTCAGTCGCGTCTGATCGGCGTGGATGAAGAAGGATTCGCCCTTCTCAATGAGAAATTGGGAAATGTGTTGGATGAAGAAGCTTTTCTCAAGGGAGAGATTGCCGTATCGCCGAATTTCTTTCTGGAAGGAGACGCCGGCATGAAAGATAAAACGGTACATTTCTCTTTGCCGGAAGGACTGCACCCGGAAAAGGAGGAAACCGTGCGGATCGCCGCTGTGGGAGAGGCCAACGTCAATCCCGCCTATTTTGCGGGCGGCTACATTCCGGAACTGATCGTCAGCGAGGCGTATGCAGAGAAGCTGATGGGAGAGACCTTTACAGAGCTGGTGGATGTGGTGTACGAAGAACCATTTTCCGAGGAGACAGAAAAAGCGGTAAAAGCGGTGTTTGCCGGGGAGAGCGCGGTTTCCACCTACTCCCGGCTGGACAGATACCATGAGATGAAAACATCGGAAAATCAGGTGAAGGTACTCGGCGGCGGCCTCGGGGGAATTCTGGCGGTGCTTGCCGTGATGAACTATCTGAATGTGATGGCGGCCAGCGTGCAGGCAAGGCGGGATGAGCTCGCCACACTGGAGAGCATCGGTATGACGGTGAAGCAGACGAAAAAAATGCTCCGCATCGAAGGGGCAGGCTATGCGCTGTTGTCCATTGCCGGAGCAATGATTATCGGGCTGCCGCTCAGCTTCCTCGCTTTTCAGGCGATGAACGTCTATTTCATTTCTTTTTCCATACCATGGTCCGGCAACCTGATTCTTTTTGGCTGTGCTTTTCTGGTGTGCGTCACGGCGCCGGTCATCATCTATGACCGGACCCAGAACGCCAGCGTGATCGAGCGGTTACGAGATAAGAAATGTTTGTAGTAAAATTAATTTTCATAAAAAACAAAAATGAAATTTTACTTTCATTTTACGGTTGCGTGATAGAAGCCCTTACATATCTTCGGTAGAATAAAATTGTTTCAAAGATAACGCATCCTTTCCTGAAAAGAAATGGTATGACAGATGGTTTCGTCCTCCGGAGGCGAAGCCAGGCTGCCTGACCGGATGGAAAAGGTGCGGGAACAAAAGAAGATATAAGAGTAAGAGTGAAAAAAGTGGAGGAATGAAACATGTCTATTACGCAAAATGGCGCTGCCACGCAGTCGCAGAAATTAATGATCTTTGTCCTGTCCATGTCTCTGTACGGTCTGGCGACCTTGTTTACGGAGCTGATCCCGAGTATTCAGGTTGGTATCGTGGAGTTTTCTGTGGAATTTTTCCTGTTTATACCGCTGGTGCTTTCCATGTTGTTTGATCCGCTGTCCGCGGCGCTGGGAGCGGCTACCGGGGAGCTGGTGTTCAGCGAGATCATGCTTGGTCAGTTCGGCGGTCTCGGCGAGCTGGAGAAGTTCATCACAGTGACCATCGGCGTTTACATTGCCGGGCGTCTGGTGAAGAATCCGAAGAATCATGTCATGGTCGGCATTGCCGCCTTTGTGGGAACGGGAGCACAGCTTTTGATGGGAACAATCGTGGACATCTTAAAGGTACAGTTTGCTGTCAGCGACTTTGAGGCGGTGGCCGGTCTGCCGGAGAGTGTGTTTGCCACAGAAGGGTTTGCTTTCTTAAACGATCTGTTATTCTCGGGCATCCTGTTCTGCCTGCTGCCGACGCTGTATCTTGTACCGAAGCTGTATGGAAAGATTGAACCGCTCCTCGGCATGCAGCCACGGACGAAGGAGACGGGTCTTGGGGAGATCAGCGTGAAAAATATCATCGTCTGTCTTGTTGCTTTTGCTTGCGCGATTGGCGCCGAGATGATGGCGGAAAGCGGTCTGTCCCTCATTGACTGGGAAGCAGGCTGGGCGGAGAGCGGCACAGCCCTTGCAGCAGGTATGGTTGTGGCAGCAGTGATCGCCATCGTGATGCTCATGGTGATGCGGAAGAATGCGGATGCTGTCGGTAAAGCGTGACGGGGAGAACGGAGAAAATGCAGAGTGACGTTATGGATAAGAGTAACAGTATGGATAAGATTATCAGAATAGAAGATTTGACGTACACCTATCCGGGCGCACAGCAGCCGACGTTATCCCATGTCAGTCTTGAGATTGAAAAAGGAGATTTCCTCGCAGTCGTTGGAAACAACGGCTGTGGGAAATCGACCTTATGTAAGGTCTTAAACGGATTGATTCCACATTTTATCGCCGGAGAATTTTCCGGCTCTGTTTTTATTGACGGGGAAAATACGCTGCAGGCCGATGTGGGCGCTCTCGCCCGCAAGGTGGGATATGTGTATCAGGACTTTGAAAATCAGATCGTCCGTCCGACGGTGCTGGACGACGCCTCCTATGCCTGCCTGAATTATGGCATGGCAGATTATGAGGAGAGAGGAAGAGAGGCGCTTCATCAGTGCGGGCTGGAAGGCAGGGAGGAAGAATACATCTGGCAGCTTTCCGGAGGGCAGACCCACCTGCTGGCGCTGGCGGGAGCGGTGGCGCTGGGACCGGAAATCCTGATTTTGGACGAGCCCATCGCCCAGCTGGATCCGGGGCACGCGGACCGCATTTATGAGGTGCTGCGGGAGCTGAATGAAACGTATGGAAAAACGATCATCGTGATTGAGCATCACACCGAATATATTGCAGACTACTGTAAACATGTCCTCCTGTTAAGAGACGGACAGGCGGCGTGGATTCTTCCGGCAGGAGAAGCGCTGGCACGGGTGGAAGAACTGCAGGAGAGCAACATCTTTCCTCCGCAGGTGACCATCGCCGGATTTCGTCTGCAAAAAGAGGGGCTCCTTCCAGCCGGATGTCCTCTGCCGACGACCGTGGAAGAAGGAAAAAAGGCGCTGGCCGGACTGACATTCTATGCAGACGGCAGAGACATGCAGGAAGCGAGCCAGACGGGAGCGCAAACGGTGGCGCAGTTTCAGGATGTGAAAGTTTCGTACCGCTCTGTCAAGGGGGAACCTCGCGTGATTTTTGACGGGTTGAATCTTTCCATCCACAAAGGAGAGAAAATCGCCCTCATCGGTTCCAACGGCGCGGGCAAATCCACCATGATGAAGATGCTGGTGGGATTGCTGCGGCCGTCGGAGGGAACGGTGACGTTAGACGGAACCGTCTTAAAAAATGTAAAGCCGGAAGCATTGTCCCAGCAGATTTCCCTCGTGTATCAGAATCCCGAGGAAATGTTCATCAAAGATTCCATCTACAGCGACATCGCCTATGCCATGCAGGTAAGAGGGGTGGAGGACTGGCAGAAGAAAACGGAGGCGCTGCTGGCACGTTTTCGGTTGTCAGAGCTTTCGGACAGGGACGGACGACTGCTGTCCGGCGGGCAGATGCGCCGGGCCAGCCTTGCCATCGGCGTCGCCTTAAATCCGGGCATCCTTCTTCTGGATGAGCCGACGGCCAATCTGGATATTGCCACCAGAAAGGAAATCATGCGTACCCTCACAGATATGAAGGATGTGACCGACACGGTCATGATCGCCACCCATGATATGCAGCTGGTGTGCGAGTGGGCGGAGCGGATTATCGTACTCTGTCAGGGAAATGTGGTGGCGGATGGTACGCGGGATGCAATCTTCGGCAACGCATCTGTCGTAAAGAAGGTCGGTATCCGGCCGCCGGAGATCTTCTCCATGGGGCAGGCGCTGGATGAGAGAGCATTTTGTTATACGGTGGATGAATTTTTACAGTCGTTTCGGAAGACGGAACTTTTTCCTGATGACAGGGATCATCGGGAGCCCCTGTTCGTCAGTACATGGGAACAGGAAAAGCGATATGAACAGACGGGAGGAATGGGACAATGATGCAGAAACTGTCAGAGAATATCTTAGATAAGTTTTCGATGGATTTCCTGAGAAATCAGGTGCTGAAAAATGCCTATGGCAACGACGACACCATCATCGCGGTGCGGGATCCGCGGATTCTGCTCGTATGGTATCTGTTTTTCGGACTGGTTCCGTGGTTTGTAAACGATCTGCCGTTTCTTCTCGGATGTTTTGTGCTGGTGACGGTGACGACTCTGCTGGCAAGGGTGGCAGGGCTTGTGCTTCTGCTCTTTGCGGTGGGCGTCTTCACACAGACCGGCTATCTGCTGGCGGCAACCATCCTGTTTGGCGGCGACGCTTCCGCCATCGCGCCGCTTCTGGTACTTACGCTGAAGGTCGCCACGGTATCGCTGGCGTCGGTGACGGTATTTTCCGGACTGGATCCGGATCGTCTCTCCAATGGGCTTATGTGGTTTGGCTGCCCGGAGCGGCTTTCCTTCTCCATATCCTATGCCTACCGGATGCTGCCGATGCTGATGGAAGAATTTCAAAACGTACTGCTTTCTTACCGCCTGCGGGGTAATCCGCCGGCACACAATACCGTGCCCGGCAAGATAAAGTATCTGATTTATCAGGTAAAGATTATCATACATGCATTTTATCCGCTGATGCTCAACACGGCAAAGCGCTCCCGCACCACGGTGGAGGCGCTGGAGATCAAAGGATACCGCTACGCGGCAGTCAATAAAGAAGTGCGGAAGATGAAACTGTCATCTCTGAAAGTGACTTATGACGATATGATCTTTCTTGCCATTTCCTTCTTGTGGGTGGCGGTGACAGCGCTGGTATCTACCTTGGTATAAATGACACCGGCATCACAGGATATTGAGGAATAAAGATATGCAGGGCGCGAAAGAAAAGCGCTTTTTGTATAATTGATATGGACAATGAGACAGGAGGAGCATACAATTGTATATAGATTTTCATACCCACGGCAAGCTGGCCAAAAAGCTGCCGTTTTCAGAAGAATACACACACTGGCTGTTTTCAGAGGCGCAGGGAGCCGGACTGGACGCACTGTGCCTGACGGAACATTTTAATACCTGGGGCTTTGACAAGCTGTATCGGTTTATTGCCGATCATTCCGGGCGGGAGGGAGACACGCTGGTTTTCGACGGCCTGCGGATCTTCCCGGGGATGGAGACGGATATCGCCGAAGGCGGACACATTTTATCCATCGGGCCGATGGAAGCAATCCTGGAACTGAACCACAGGCTGGAACCACATAAAGAAAAAGGAAAATTCTTGCCATTTGAGCAGCTGAGAGATCTGTTTGACGAATATCCGGTAATCGTCGGAGGCGGGCATCCGTACCGGGAGGGCGGACACATCCCGGAACTGCCGGAAAAGCAGCTGAAACGTTTTGATTTCTTTGATCTGAACGGAAAAGATGTGGCGGAACACCGGGCAATCACCGAGAAACTGACTTTCGGCCTTGGAAGACGGTTCCGTAAGCCGGTGGTGGGTGGCAGCGACACCCATCAGGCGGTGCAGTACGGATGCATCCGCACCCGATTTGAGAAAACCTGTACGACCGTGTCAGAACTGTATCAGGAAATGCAAAGCGGAAACTATGAGATCCTCATTGCAGACCAGGCGGCCTTCCAGGTAAAAACCGCGAACCTGTTAAAAAGAGCGCTCAAAGACATACATGCTCTGGGCGGAGATTATGTGGCTGTTCTGACAGGAAAAGAAGCGGCAAACCAAACGGTGAGCGCTGTTTTGGCACAGGAAAGGACACGAAAAAATGCATCTTGAATTTCCCATCAGGCCGGAGCGACTGACGCCGGCAGAACAGAGGGTACTGGAATACATTGAAGGAAACAGAGAAGAGTTTCTTTTTATGACGATCGGGCAGCTGGCGGCGAAAATGGGACTGTCCGAGGCGACCATCTCCCGGTTTGCCAGACATCTGGGCTGCCAGGATTTTAAACAGCTAAAGAATATCGTGATAGAGCAAAATCATCTGGAAGGACCCGCCGGAAAGCTGGCAGGTACTCTGTTTACAGGAAACGGCGAAGAACCCTTCCAGGCGGCGGAATATTTAAAGAAGCAAATGCTTTATCTGGAAAAAACCATGCAGAATCTGGAGCCGCAGGTCTTTTTACAGGCGGTGGAGACCATCTTATCGGCGAAAAGAATCTTCATTCACGCCAAAAGCGCCTCGGCGTCCATGGGACAGCTCCTTTTCTTCCGGCTGCGCCGTCTGGGACTGCCGGTCGCACAGATCCCCTCCGGCGGAACGGAGATGATGGAAGGTCTCGCCCAGGCAGGAGAGGACGATGTGGTCCTCTTTTTCGGCTTCTCCAAAGTATCCTGGGAAGGGAAGGTCATCCTTGACTGCCGAAAGACGGCCGGATACAAAACCATCTGTTTTACCAGCCGCCTTCTTGCTCCCCGGGAAGAACAGGCTGACATCAACCTCTACGTATACCGGGGCGAGGAAAAAGAATATCACTCCATGACTGCGGCGGCCGCACTGGTGGATGCTTTGATCGTCGCCATATCCGAACGGCTGGGAGCAGACGGAGCGAAAAATCTGCAGAAAATCCATAAAATGAAAAAAAGATACCGGACGTAACCGGACGGTAACGACATTTTGTGACAAAATAACCGCCGGGCTGCATCCGCCTGACACACTTCCGAAAACCGATGATACATTTTCAGACAGAGTATTCGATACGCTTTCTCATAACATAATTTCTTATAGAGACGCCTTTCCGAACTACCTGCTGCGCTTTCACCACCGTATATCCCCTTTTCTCAAAAAAAGGTCTCGCGGTGATGGAAGCGTGGGTGGAGAAGGCGTCTGTTTGTATTTCCTCTTCCAACCGGTCGCAGATCGCGGTGGCGACGCCCTGTCCCTGATAATCTTTATGAACGTAGAGCCGGTCCAGATACCCTGATGCATCCATATCGCCAAAACCGATGATCCTCTCCTCCATGTCATCGCCATGACAGTTCTCCTCTCTGCCAATGTAGCTGCTATCTTCGTCATCGCCATGATGTTTGTCATCTCCGTCGCCATCTCCGGCCTCATCCTTATTCTCATGCGGCAGCACCGCCACATACGTCGTATGGGAAAGAAAAGAAGCGTTCCATGCATCCGGATCGACATTTCCATCCGCCCACGCGTCAAGCTGGGCGTTCGTATAATCCTTCGCATTTACCGTGTGTACCGTGTCGTAAAAAAGAGCGGCCAGCGAAGCGCAATCCGCAGGACGATACGGTCTTAATTGGAAAGGTAACATTAATTTATCCTCCGATATATAAGTATAAGATTTTTAATTGGGAGCAATGTAGCACAGAAGGGGAGAAAGGGCAAGATAGATAATTATATGAAAAAATGAGAACAGAAAATAAGAGAGAGAATCATTTGCAAATGGTTACTCTCTCTTATTTTCTACTTCCAGCAATTCTCCGTAAAGTTGAAGAAAACGCCGCAGTAGCGAGGCCTGTTCTTCATCGCCGGAATTCAGTGTCTCCTGCAGCGATGCCGGGAACAGGTCAGCGTACTGACCGGGAGCACATCGTCCGCAGATGAGATAGTCGAGGCTGGTGTGGAACAAATCTGCCACTTCAATTATTTTCTCTAAAGAAAGCCGGGACAGCCCCCGCTCCACAGAGCTGCAGTGCTTGACAGAAATATCAAGATATTCTGCCAGCTCCGCCTGGGTCATGTGCTGCTCTTTCCGAAGTTCAGCGATTCGCTCGCCGATACTCTGACTTAAATCCTTCATATATACATCCTCCGGAACTTCTTTTTATAAAATGTTTCTCTGCATACAAATGCTGCCTGCAAGTGATATGACTGTCAGGCAGACTCTCTGAAAAATCTCTGAAAAGACAGACAACAGGTTAATCTTCTAGACATAATAAGTCTATATCAAAGAAAATATAGTCACATTTTGTCTTTAAATACAACCCATAAATAAGTATTGTAAATAGAACTAATAGGTGTATAATATAAGTTGTAGAAATATAGCGTATTTTATCTTTTCTTTGTCGCACAATGACACATTATGTCCATATGAAGGCGTATATTTAAACCAGATAAAACAGCAGGAGGACATGGTTGATGAATGAGAAAAGAGAAAAAACAGAACGGGTTTTGGGAATATACACAAAGTTGATGCGGGGGGATCTGGTCAACAAGGCACGCGAAGCCAAAGAATACGGCGTGGATGAGAGAAGCATCCAGAGGGACATTGATGCCATCCGCAACTTTCTGGATCGGAACATCGAGGAAACCGGAATGATGAACTCAATCCTGTACGACAGAACCAAAAAAGGCTATCGCATGCAGCAGACTTATAAGATCAAACTGACAAACAGTGAGATTCTTGCCATTTGCAAGATTCTGCTGGACAGCCGCGCCTTTACCAAAAAAGAGATGGAGGAAATGCTTCATAAACTCATCGAATGTTGCGTACCGCAGGAAAATCAGCGTATGGTGACAGACCTGATCCGCAACGAAGCGTTTCACTACATTGAACCCCGCCATAAAACGGTATTTATCGACAAAATGTGGCAGTTGGGACAGGCAATCCAGCAATGTCGCTGTGTTGAGATTGAATATCTCCGCACCAAAGACAAGGCAATCGTAAAACGTAAAGTCAGACCGGTCGCTATCATGTTCTCCGAATATTATTTTTATCTCACCGCCTTCATCGATGATGACAAGCTCCGGGAACATTTTGATGTGATCAATGATTCCTTCCCGACCATCTACCGCATCGACCGAATTCGGAAAATGACCGTGTTGGACGAGAACTTCCACATTCCATACAGTAGCCGCTTCGAGGAAGGAGAATTCCGGAAGCGTATTCAGTTCATGTATGGCGGACGCCTCCAGAAAATCAAATTCCGCTACTCCGGCAGCTCCGTGGAAGCCGTTCTCGACCGTCTGCCCACCGCGCAGATCCTGGACGAACAGGATGGCGTATACACAATCACCGCAGAGGTCTTTGGCAAGGGGATTGACATGTGGCTCAGGAGTCAGGGAGATGCGGTGGAAGTGATAGAGGAGAGAGAAATTCATTAATGAAAATAAAGGAAAGGGAGAAGGAAAAAATGATATATGATGAAAAAAATCGAGTAAAAATAATATGTAATCCCTATGTTAAAGAAATTAAATATCTTTGGTATGATCAGACAAAAAAAAGTTTTAAAAAACTTAATTCAAACTCAAAATTTGAGAATAAATATTATAAATGTACAACAATTCAAAAAAGAGCATCCGATATTATAAAAATATTGAATGATCATTATAAAAATAACAAAGGCATTGAAATTGATTTTGTAGGAACCAGTGTCGATTATGATGATTTGTGTGAGGTGATTAAAACAAGGTTTCCAAAGTGTAATATTGAATGTAAAAAAGATGATGAATATTATGAGACAGCGGAAAAAGTAATGCCTAAAATACAGGAGAAATTTAAAAAAGTAAAAAATATTCTTGCTCAATATAAAGAAGAAATTATCAAAAAAGAAATTGATAAATACAATGAAGTGATAGATGCGTCAGTTTCGATTTGTGTTGTAGGTCTATATAGTTCAGAGAAATCGATGTTTATTAATAGTCTCATTGGAGAAGAGATATTGCCTGTAGATGATGATCTGGAAATAGCAGGAATCTATAAAGTTACAAATAGTAATAAATATCAGATTAAATTTATGTTTGGTCAAGAAAAATGTACACTTGAGTTTGAGGGAAAATTCTATAAACTGGATTGTAATGGCGGATGGGATATAAACACAAAATTGCAAAAAATTATCGAAGAAAACGATAATCATAATGAAATATACCATATGAATAAAGTGTTGGAAATTATAAATAAAGAGAAGAGGGAAGAAAAGGGCAAACAGAAAAGTAACAATCAGAAACTTGGAGATGTAATTGAAATTCACCTTCCTTTTAAATGTTCAGGTTTGCCGTTGAAGAATGATCGGTTTATTATATATAATATGCCTGGCTCTAATTTGGAAAATATTAAAAATCATTTTGAAATATTAAAACAAGATATCGATAGGCAGATTAACGTATTACCAATTTTTATAACAGATTTAGCTCGTATGGATACAATAGATAATAGGAAAATAATAGATTATATTGATAAAAAAGATGACTTTTGGAATATAGTGATAATGAATAAAGCAGATCAAATGGGGAAGCATACTTTAGAATGTGTGGAAAAAGCAATTGTAAAGTATGCAAATAACTATGCATTATATAATAAATGTCAGCAGGCTTCTATTCATTTAAGAAATGCAATCAATATATGCGTAAAAAGTATTGAAAAGAAAAAATATAGACAAGAAAAATCATTGGAAGAGGCAAAAGTCGATTTAGAAGGACAAAAGAAAGAGTTACGTGATCAATTAGAAAAAGCAAAAGAAGATACAAAAAAGTATAATAAGGAGCTTCAAAACAAGTGTAAGGACTTATTACAAAAATATTATGTGACGAAAAAAATTGTAATACCGTGGTCGCAACTGAACGATTGGAATCGACAAATGTTGTTTATGGCTTCAAATGGAGGAAAGCGTCAATTTTCTGATTGGTTGAGAATAAAAGAAAAATGGAGGTATATAAATGATAAAGGACGGGAGTTAAATAAAGATGAAAAATGGAGACTAAATGAAATTGAAAAATATGTAAATGATGCATTTAATAAGAGTCTTTCGGATTATATATCTTACATAAATAAAGAAGTAAATTCATTTTGGAAAAAAAAATCAGATAATTTTAAGAAAAAATGTTTGAAAATTGTAATGAATACACAAACCTTGACCCAAGAGCAAGAGCATATGCTTAACTCGGTTACTTTAGAAAAACCGAATATGGTTATAAGAAAAAAGCATATTGATTTGAGAAAAATAAATGCAATTCGAAATAGCATTATTTTTATTAAAGATGAGCAATTTGATGCAGAACAATGTTATATTAAAGTAAAAGAAATGTTTTTTTTTCTTACGAAAGAATACTCCGATAGTTTTCAGAAAAAAAGTAGGGAGTATTTTGCCAATTGGTTGAAAGAATTATTAAATATAATTACAGAAGAAATATATATATTTAATACACATCTGAATGCGAGTCGACAAAAAATAGATGAGTTAAGGAAAGAGGTTGCAGAGAAAGAAAAATGCAGAAAAATGTTATCTGAGTGTGAAGAGTATATAGATTGCCTTTTAAAACCACAGGAAAATAGAACAAATGTTTGATTTTTATAAAAAGTTAGATCCATCGGATAAAAAATCTTTGAATGAATTATGGCAAATGAATATTATGGGAGCGGTTTTATAAAAATTCATATTACATATGAGTGAAGTAGGAGAATTTGTTTCCAAACAAAAAAGAAGAAATATAATAATAGTTTTTCTTATTATACTATTAATGATAATAGGAGGGGTGATTTAATAATGGCAGTTCTGTCTAATATTAAGAAAAAAATGTCAGTAAATTTAGCATCAATGGCAGATAATGGAGCCAACTTGATTGCGAAGGCATCGGAGCTCAGTTCTCAACAGTTGGAAGAAATAGAAAAGCTCAGACAAAATTTTTTGACCGAAAAGCCGAATACAAATCCAGAAAGTATTAAAAAATTATTGGGTTCTTATGCAATTGAGGCGTATGAAGCATATCTACCACAGATTTCATCATTATATGAACCAATTCCGTTTGAAGATAAGTTTGATGAGTTGAATAGAATCCGATATTTTGAGATAACAAAATGGGTAACAGATTCTTCTGAAAATAGTATTGAAAAACTAATCAATGTATATCAGGTTATTAGTCGAGATGATTGTAGTATCGCATTAATTTATAATCGAAAAGTAGAAGCATGTCATGTTTATCTAGCAATAGTCAATAATGGTGAGGACGGCAATCCAGAAATGGTAGATATTTTGGAGAAGCGAATTAAAGCAGCGATAAAGGGAAATTTTCCAGGCAGTGTGCTTAGAGAAGGAAGAGATTGTAATGAAAATGCTTCTAAGGGTAGTTGGCTAGAGTGCTTAGGTCCAGAGAATATTAAAGATTGTTCTGTTGCTGCAGTATCTAACATAGCAACAGAAAAAGCAGGGGATTTCCTTAATCAGAGCATGGAAAAATTATTGGATGGTATATTGCCGACAGGAGAAAAAGAAGAATATACAATTGTATTGTTAGCGACACCTGTTAAGGAACAGTTAGAAAGAAAAAACATGTTGTCAGAACTTTATTCAAAACTGTCTCCATATGCTGCCTGGCAGACAACTTATACCTATGCTGAAATGTCATCAGAAGGATCTTCTGCAGCATTTAACCTTAATCTGGGTGTCTCAGCAGGCAGGCAGTCGGGACAAGCATTGATGCAGGGAAGTTCTAAGACGGTGTCTGATTCTGTTGCGGAAGGAAGTTCACATACAGATTCTCAAACTGTGACGAAAACAGATACTGTTGGTGGAAGTGTTACTACTGGAACTGGGATTGATACACCAGTAGCAAAAGGACATGTTGATGTAACTACACATTATGATCATTCAAAGTCTGAGTCAAAAGGGTCATCTGATACAGTTTCAAGAATGAATACGACGACCAATACAATGGGAACCAGTTCTTCTGTAGGGCAAAATAGAGGATTAAACTTGGGAATAAATTTTGGAGTAAATTTTGCACGTACATCTAATGTGACAGTTACAATAGGTAGAAATGAGGGGATAACACAGAATTTTACAAACTATAATATTAAATATACTTTAGATATGCTTGAAAAGCAAATTGAGCGTTTACAGGAAAGTTCTGCTTTTGGAATGTGGGATTTTTCGGCTTATTTTCTGTCACAAAACTCTGAAATTGTTAATAATGCTGCAAATATGTATTTGGCTTTAACTCAGGGGGATCATTCATATCTTACACAATCGGCAATGAATTTATGGATTCCTCCAGTATATACGGATTCTGGAAATGAGGAAAAGGTTGAAAAACTAAAAAAGGAGAAGAAAAATATAGACTATATTTTAAACTATATCAGAAATTTGCAACATCCGGAATTTCAATTAAAACAAATCAAAGAGGATGATAATTGGTTGATGTATCCTCCGCATGTTGATTTGACTGTTGGTTTGACCGGAAGAGAATTAGCACGCGCATTAAACTTTCCTAGAAAATCGGTGAATGGCCTGACTGTAACAGAGTGCGTTCCTTTTGGCAGAAATATTTACTTACTGTCTGATAAAAAAGAAGATAAAGGCATGATTGATATTGGAAATATTTATCATATGTGCTCTGACGAAGATACCGGAGTCGAACTGAATTTACAGGATTTTACAATGCATACCTTTATTACAGGAGCGACCGGGTCAGGAAAGTCGAATACCATTTATGCTCTTTTGAATGAAATTTTGAATAAAAAGATGAAAAAGAAAATCAGTTTTATGGTGATTGAGCCGGCAAAAGGAGAATATAAAGAAATATTTGGTGGATGTTCGGATGTTAATGTATATGGAACCAATGCGAAAAAAACACCTTTATTACAAATCAATCCATTTTCTTTCCCGGATGATATTCATGTGTTAGAGCATATAGATCGTCTGGTAGAGATTTTCAATGCCTGCTGGCCAATGTATGCGGCGATGCCTGCCGTGTTAAAAGATGCTGTGGAGAAAGCATATATCAGTGTGGGCTGGAGTCTGACAACCTCTGAGTGTGCAGCAAATAGATTTCCTACTTTTTTTGATGTGGAGAGAGAACTGGAAATTGTGCTGACATCATCGAAGTATTCGGATGACACAAAAGGGGATTATACCGGAGCGCTGCAGACCAGATTACATTCGCTGACGAACGGGATTAATGGACTGATCTTCTGTTCCGAAAAGGAAATTTCATCAGAAAAATTATTTGATGAAAATGTGATCATAGATTTGAGCAGGGTGGGCTCCTCAGAGACAAAATCATTAATGATGGGTATTCTTGTTATGAAATTGCAGGAGTATCGTATGAATCAGGGGGATTTGGATGAATCACTGAAGCATATAACCGTTCTGGAAGAGGCACATCATCTTTTAAAAAGAACCAGCACGGAAACGTCACAGGAGAGTGCAAATCTTCAGGGAAAATCTGTGGAGATGATTGGGAATGCCATTGCAGAAATGCGTACATACGGGGAAGGTTTTATCATTGCCGATCAATCCCCGGCGTTGATGGACATGTCTGTGATACGGAATACAAATACTAAAATTATTTTGAGGCTACCAGATGAATCCGACAGGATTCTTGTTGGTAAAGCTGCGTCTCTGAATGATGATCAGATTGAAGAACTGGCAAAGCTGGAAAGAGGAGTAGCGGCCATTTATCAAAATGACTGGCTGGAAGCAGTGTTGTGTAAAGTCAAATATTTTGATAAAAATGAATATGAAAAGTTTGAGTACCATCTCTCTCAGGAAAAAGAGGATACTCCACAGGAAAAGCTGATACAGAATATGCTGCATGGAAAGCAAAAACATATGGAACTGACAGAAGAAGATGTGGATTATCTGAAGAACTGGATTGAAAAGCAGGATGTAGGACGAGATGTAAAAAAAATATTCTTTAAAGCTTTGGATGGTCAAGATTCTTTTTCAAAAAATGAAAAATTTAATGCTTTATATTGTCTTATTAAGGCACATAGCTTGTGGGATAAATATAAAAATTGGGGAAATATAGAAAGTTTTCAGGCAATGGTGGATAATACCATAATGGAAAAGTTATCTGTAACAAGAGAATGCGCATCAGAAATCAGAAAAGCTGCTTACTTGTTTGCCGGACAGAATATAGAGAGTGATGATGAAGAATTAGTAAATGACATTTTTTTATATGGGGGAGTGAAATAATATAAAGATGCCTTTTGAAAAAATGAAAGAAATCCCATTTCATGATGGTGAGAAAAAAATTGAGATATTAGAAAAAAGCAGCATTGAGAAAAGAGAAGGCTGGCCTGATGAATCAGGAGAAAGTCATACCCAAGAGAAATTACCAGGCGAAGATACATTAACTAAAAAAGCTGTTGAAGGTGAATATCAAGTTGATAAGAGTGAGGTGAATGAAAAAGAACATATTTTGACCCCGGAAGACAGAATAAAAATAAAAGAAGTAACAGGCTGGTCTTCGGAGATTGTAAACAATATTAAGACTATAGAGGAGTATGAAATATACAGAAAAGCTGGTTTGAGAGAAGAGATTATCAATGGAAAGCCGTGTTTGGTCCGTTCAGATATCAATTGGGATCAGAAAGATGTGATGGGAAGAACGAATAAGGAACGTGCGGAACAAGGTCTTCCGCCTCTGGATAAAAATGGAAAAGCGATAGAATTACATCACATCGGGCAGAAAAATGACAGTCCTCTTGCGGAACTGACGCAGGAAGAACATCGGGGAAAAGGAAATGATGTGATACTGCATCAGAAAAATAAGGAGTCAGAAATTGACAGAGGTGCATTTGCAAGAGAAAGAAGCGAGCATTGGACCGCGAGGGTATAGAAGGAGGAGATGGCAGATGAGCAATATTGTTGAAAAAATAAAAGAAATTCATCCTTTATATCATGTGAAGGGATGTACGGAAGAACAGATTCAAGAGGCACAGAGTGCTTTGAAAATGGAATTTCCTGAAGAGTTTGTGGATTATGTCAGAGAGTTTGGAGCTATCAGTTTTTATGGGACGGAGTGGACAGGCTTAAATGTTGAGGGGTATCTCAATGTTGTGGAAGCCACGAGACAAGAACAATCTTTAAATGAAGCATTTCCCACAGAATGCTTTGTTCTGGAAAACCAGGGAATAGACGGTGTGATAACTGCCGTAGATAAAGCAGGTCATGTGTTTGCCATTCAATTTGACCAAAAAAAGTTATTGTGTGATTCCTTATCCGAATATCTTGAAATCTGCATTGCTCGTAAAAATAAATAATTGAAAAATTTCCCCCAGGGCATCTCGTTAATCGGGATGCTCTGAATTTATGTAAAAATTTACCTTGAATCTACATTTCTTCCTTTTCCTCATGCTTTTGGGAGAATATCATTATCAAGATAATGCTTCGATTTTGTGAAGGCTAGAGTTTCAGATATAATTATGTTATAATCATGTCAAAAAAGGAGCTGATTTTTATTGCTAAAAAAGGATACAGTGATTTAGCTGTAATGAGCAATCTTCGCATCCCTGTCGGAGTCTCTGACTTTGAACAGATTCGTAAAAATGGATATTATTATATTGACAAGAGCGGCATGATCGCAGAGATTATACGGACGGAGCCTGCGGCTGTGACTCTGATCACCCGGCCGCGCCGGTTTGGAAAGACGCTGGGCATGAGTATGCTGGCAAGTTTTTTCGATGTGCGAAGAGAGAGTGCGGCGCTGTTTGAGGGGCTGTCGGTGGAGAAGGATACGGAGTTGTGCGGCAGATGGATGAATCAGTATCCGACAGTGTTTTTATCCCTGAAAGATGTGGACGGGCTGTCTTTTGAGAGTGCTTACGGGATGCTTGCGGCAACGATCCGGGATCTGTATAAGGAACATCTGTATTTGCTGGACAGTGAGGCGGTCAATGTCTATGACAGGCAGGAGATGCGGCAGATTGTGGAGGGAAGGGCGTCGGTGACGGAGATAAAGAGAAGCCTTGTTCTTCTTATCACGGCGATGCGGGCGCATTATGGGAAGCCAGTCATCTTTTTGATGGATGAGTATGATGTGCCGCTTTCCAAGGCGAGCAGTTACGGGTATTATGAGCAGATGCTGGAAGTCATGAAGGCGTTAATGAGTACGACGCTCAAAGATAATCCGTCACTGAAGTTTGCTGTGCTGACCGGGTGCCTGAAGGTGGCGAAAGAAAGTATTTTTACGGGAACCAATAATTTTGTCTCGGATACGATTTCGGATTCCTGCCTCGATGAATACTTTGGTTTTACGCAAAAGGATGTGGACCGGCTTCTGGAAGAAGCGGGACAAACGGAACGGAAAGCGGAGATCCGGGCATGGTATGACGGGTATCATTTCGGTGATTTTGATGTGTACTGTCCGTGGGATGTGATGAATTATCTTCGCGACCTGGAGAAAAATGCTGAGGCGAAACCGATGAGTTACTGGAAGAATACCAGCGACAATGCGATCATCCGCTCTTTTATTGATTACGCGGGCAGCAATATTACCGGCAAGCTGGAG
This sequence comes from Candidatus Anaerobutyricum avicola, assembly GCA_019113845.1. Lineage (GTDB taxonomy): Bacteria > Bacillota > Clostridia > Lachnospirales > Lachnospiraceae > Anaerobutyricum > Anaerobutyricum avicola. The sequence goes on along the minus strand of DXGQ01000027.1, from coordinate 11,089 downwards.
ACATTGATGGCCGGCGGGTACATTGTGCAGCGGGTGGAGGAGAATCTGACCTATGATTATTTGCATTCCTCAGAGGAGAATCTGTGGAGCCTTCTTTATCTGACCGGGTATCTGACCCGGGTGCGAAGCGGGGAACTTCGGACATCTGTGCCGGAAGGGATGATGGCGCTTAAGATTCCAAATGCGGAGATTCAGGAGATTTTTGAGACTACCGTGCAGACCTGGTTTGCGGACAGCGCGCGGGTCTGGGACCGGAGAAAGTTGTTTGAAGCGGTATGGAGCGGCGATGTGGGAAGGCTTACGAAGGAAATGAACACCTTGCTGCGGACAACGATCAGTTATCATGATTACGGAGAAGATTTCTACCATGCGTTTCTTGCCGGGATTTTTGCGGGCGCCGGATATCAGGTGGAGTCGAACAGGGAGCATGGAGAAGGACGCAGCGATGTGGTTGTTCTTGATCTGCGTGGCAGCCGGGCGGCCATCTTTGAGGCAAAATGTATCCGGCAACTGGAACATCTGGAAAGCAGCTGCGCGGAAGCGCTTTGCCAGATTGAGCGAAAAGGGTATGTCAAAGACTTTCTCGACAGCTATGATGAGGTGCTCTGTTTTGGGATTGCCTTTTATAAGAAACGGTGTCTGGTCAGGCGGTGAGATCGAAAGCATTGTGCCGGCCGTATGATGCGACCATAAAATACATTTTTCCGGAGGAAGAAATCTATGTCCACGATTCTTGTTTTAGAAGATGACAGAGAACTGAATCAGACCATGACATACGCGTTGGAGAAAGAGGGGTATCATGTCCTGTCGGCGTATTCCTGTGAAGAGGCAAAAGAGTTATCAAAGCAGCGGACGCTGCATCTGGCGATTCTCGATGTGAATCTGCCGGATGGGGACGGGTTTCAGTTTTGCAGCTGGCTGAAAAACAAAAAGCAGACGCCGGTTCTCTTTGTCTCCGCCAGGGATCTGGAGGAGGACGTCCTTTTTGGCTACGAGATGGGGGCGGACGACTACGTGACAAAGCCCTTTTCCATAAAAGTTTTATTAAAGAAAATCTACGTGATCTTATCGAGGAAGCCGCAGGGAGCCAACGTGTACGACGACGGCTTCTTAAAAGTAGACTTTGAGCTTGGCACGGTGCGGCAGGGCGCGGAGGAATGTCTGCTCACGCCGACAGAATACCGCATTTTAAAGAAATTATTGGAAAATAAAGGAAAGTTACTGACCTATTCGGTTCTCCTTGATTCCCTGTGGGACGAGGGCGTACAGCTTACGGACAAGCACACGCTGGCGGTGAACATCAACCGGCTCCGCAAAAAAATCGAGACGGAGGATCATTCTTATATTTCAAACGTATATGGGATGGGGTATCTATGGAAATGACGGGGATTCTGTGTCTGGCTCTGGCGGCCGCCGCATCCTTTGCCGGCTGGAAATATGTACAGGTAAAGAAGGACATTTATGAATATACCAAGAAGCTGGAAGCGGCCATCAGCCGTATGCTAAAAAACGAGGAACTGGAAGAGGTCCCCGGAGAGAAGGACGATCTGTGGGGGAAAATGTACGGGCGGCTGGCGAGGCTTTCCCGTTTGTATGCTAACAAAAACCAGGAGATTCTGGAAGAAAAGAATACGCTGAAAGAACTGGTGTCTGATATCTCCCATCAGACGAAGACGCCCATCGCGAACATCAAGCTCTATCTGGAAATGATAGAAGAGGAGACGGACGCCGCCAGAAAGCAGGAATATCTGCAAAAGATGAACGGTCAGGTGGATAAGCTGGATTTCCTTTTGCAGAGCATGGTGAAAATGTCAAGGCTGGAAACCGGGACCATCAAAATACAAAAACAAAAGACGCCGGTCGCCGACACCCTCGCCATGGCGATCAGCGACGTGGTCGCCAAAGCGGAAAAGAAAAACATAGCGATCGACGTGCAGTACGACGAACATCTGGAACTCATTCACGATAAAAAATGGACGGCGGAAGCCATTTTTAATATTCTCGACAACGCCGTCAAATACACGGAAGCAGGAGGAAAGATTCATATTCTCGTTTGCAGTCAGGAGATCTTTACAAAGATCAGTATTGCGGACACCGGGAAAGGCATCGCACCGGAACGGCAGGCGGCAGTCTTCACCCGATTCTACCGGGAGCCGGAAGTACATAATAAGGAAGGAATCGGTATCGGGCTGTACCTGGCAAGAGAGATCATCACCCTGCAAAACGGGTATATCGAACTGCAGTCCGAACCGGGACAGGGAAGTACCTTTATGATCTACCTGCCAAATGGATAGGGAGCCATTTTCAGGAGTCTTATGTGTCATTTGCCCGAATTTTCAGGATGCATATATACCTGGTTATCCTGCTCACATTTTCATAATGACTTGCCTGCATTGCCATCTGCGGTATTGTCATTCATTAGAAAAAATCACAGTTTTGTGATTTTTTCTTTTTGTGACCGGTTTGTGATTTTCAGGCTGTATGATAGAAGCAAATAAAAAAGCTTGGGAGGTGCTGACGATGAAACGAGTGATTGTCAGAACGCAAAAATTAAAAAAATATTATGAAACCGGAACACAGACCGTAAAAGCACTGGACGGCGTGGACTTTGAAGTCACCGAGCGGGAGTTCGTCTCCATCATCGGGAAATCCGGCAGCGGCAAAAGCACGCTTTTGCATATGATCGGCGGCCTGGACACGCCCACCAGCGGCAGCGTGATCGTCGATGGGATCGACCTTGCGTCCTTAAATGCGGAGCAGCTCGCCCTTTTCCGGAGAAGAAAGGTGGGTTTTATCTTCCAGCAGTACAACCTGATCCCAGACCTGAACGTGTACGATAACATTACATTTCCACTGGAACTGGACGGCGCGCCGGTAGACAAGGACTACATCCGGGAGCTGCTTAGAACATTACACATCGAGGACAAACAGGAAATGCTCCCGTCCATGCTGTCCGGCGGAGAGCAACAGCGCGTGGCGATCATCCGGGCGCTGGCGACAAGGCCGGCGATTATCCTTGCGGACGAGCCGACCGGGAACCTGGACACCGCCGCCAGCCACGATGTGATCGGCCTTCTTAAAGTGTTGAGCCGGCAATACCAGCAGACGGTGATCGTCATCACCCACGACAACGACATCGCGCAGATGGCCGACCGGATCGTCCGGATCGCGGACGGAAAAATGGTGGGCGGAAAACCGGACGGCGAAGTCCCAGGCAGCGGGACAACCGTAGGCGGGAGAAACGTCAACGAACCGGACGGCACGATAGCAGAAGGGAGGGATTCTCATGTTGGCAAATAATAATCAGGCGATGATCCGCAAATTGGCCAAAAACAGCGTGAAAACCAATAAAAAGCAGTATGGTGTCTTATTCTTTACGATCATCCTGTCCGCGTTCATGCTCTTTGGCGTGCTGACTACCGGCCTGTCCTATCTGGACGCAAGCCGTCTGCAGAACACGCGGTTAAACGGGGCAAAATACGACATTGCCACCATGAACGGTTTCACCTCGCAGCAGCTTGACACACTGCGGCAAAACAAGGACATACAGAACGTGGGCGTGGAATCCTACGCCGGATTTATCAAAAGCACGGAGTTTGATGATACCGTGGAAGTCGGGCTGTTATGGTGTGACGCAGTGTTCTGGGATGACCTGATGGCGCCGGCAAGAACGAAAACGGACGGCCGTTATCCGCAGCATAAAAACGAACTGATGGTCACAAAAGATATATTGAAGACATTCGGAAAAGAAACCCTCGCTGTCGGAGACAGCCTGACCGTAACATACGAAAATAACACGGGCGTTCACACGGACGAGTTTACCATCAGCGGCATCTGGGACGGTTACGGAGATACCTCCGCCGCTTTCGTATCAAAAGCTTTTTATGACGAGACAGGCTATAACCTGAAAACCGACGGAATCCTCGGCATAAAACTGGACCACAACTATGTTCTGCCATCCACCATGCAGACCATCGAACAATCCATGGACCTGACAGAACGGCAAATCTTCGCACCGACAGGTTATATTGAAAATTCCTTCAAATTATTGCTCGGAATCATCGGCCTTGCCTTCATCATCTGCCTGAGCGCATACCTGCTGATCTACAACATCCTGTACCTGTCCGTCTCAGGAAAAATCCGCTACTACGGTCTGCTCCAGTCCTTGGGCATGACTAAGAAACAGCTTGTCTCCTTCATCGTAAGACAAATGTTGTTTATCGCAACAGGGGGAGTGGCAATCGGAATCCTGTCAGGCGCACTTTTTTGCATCCAATTCGTCCCGTACATTTTAAACGTTCTGGGAATCGCCTCCGGCAATATAGAAATGCAGTGCAACCCGGCGATCTTCCTCATCACGATCCTCGTGACCGGACTCTCCATCCTCATCGGAATGCGAAAACCGATCCGGATCGCCACCGGCGTCACACCGGTGGAAGCCACCAAATACAGAGAATCCGCACCCAAAAGAGCAGGATACAAAAAGAAAAAAGGAGCGTTTTTCTGGAGAATGGCGCTGGAGCAATTAAAAAAAGACAAAAAGAAAACCATCGTGGTTCTGCTGTCACTGGCCACAAGCCTGTCCGTCTTCTACTGCCTGACCACGATCATCAGTAGTCAGGGCGAGAGAACAGTACTGCCAAATTACTGGGACGCAGACCTCATCGTCCGAAACCACACACAGGTGACAGAGGACATCCATTCCCTCCAGCCGGCTATAGGCAATACATTTCTTAGTGAAATAGAAAACATGGACGGCGTGAAAGACTTTCATGTCGTAGAAGGAGTCCCTGTCACTTTCCCGTATGAACCAGGGGGTTTTTCCGCCATGTGGATCACCAATTATATAGAAAGAACTCCTTATCTTTCCGCCGACGAAATGACAGCGGATTACAAAGCCAATCCGGAAAACTATTACGGCATGCTGAAAGCCATCGACGAAGAAGAATTCGATTACATCAATCAATCGCTCTTAGCTCCTGTCGACAGACAAGACTTCCTGGACGGAAAAATCGCCATCGTAAAATATGACGGCTCCGAAATACCAGAAGAATACCTTGGTCAGCCGGTGCATTTCCTCTATCAAGGCCAACCCCATGAGATCACGGTCGGCGCAGTGACCTACGAAACCTATTACAGCGGGACTAACATCGGCGCCACGCTGATCGTCAGCCAGAACTATCTAAAGCGCCTGACCACCCGGCCGACCACACTGAGCGTCAGCATACACTACGACAAAGAATACGACGAAACCCTCGAACAAAACATCACGTCCCTCCTGGAACAAAGCCCGTACAGCAACGACCTCTACGTCGAGTCACACTACGAAAACATGAAAACCATACAGGCATCCCAGGGCAGCATGATGGAAATCGGCACGACCATCGCCCTCCTCCTTCTGCTGGTCGGCGTATTAAACTATGCGAACACCATCGCAAGCGGTATCCAGAACCGAAAACTCACCTTCGCCATCATGGAAAGCATCGGAATGTCCGGGAAACAGATAAACCGGCTCTTAATCCGGGAAGGAATCCTCTACGCGTCCTTCTCCGTCCTGCTCACCCTGACCGCCGGCTCCGCCGTCACCTACCTCTGCTTTCAGTCCATGAACTACATGGAAATCCCGTTCCGGATACCAGTACTCCCGTTACTCGGCGCGATCGCCCTTGTCACGGCCATCTGCGCGGCAGCGCCGCCGCTGTCCTATAAAAAGCTGGCAGGGGATAAGGCGATTGTGGAGAGGATGAGAGAGTATGGAGGGTGAGGGGGAAATACATGAGGGAAAAAATGTATTTATCCGTTGTTGGGAGAAAGTCTGCAAATGGTTTAGAAGAATTATAAATTGTAAAGAACGGATTTGTTTGATATAATTTATTATAAAAAACAGGTATAAATTCATTCATTTTTATGGATACAAGACATGTTTTTATATTTACTGTAAGGACTTACCGGAACATTAAAAATATTTTAGTAGCAGTGGGGGATTTTTATATGCAGACAAACGATAAGTTGATAACGGAACTTATGATGGATATTTACGAAGGAAAAACACAATTACCAGATTTCCAGAGAGGATGGGTTTGGGAAGATGGCAGAATACAGGCGCTTATTGCCAGTATTACCAATAATTATCCGATAGGAGCAGCTATGTTTTTGGAATATGGAAACGAAAATGTGCGGTTTAAATATCGGACGATTGAGGGTGCACCAGAGACAGCTGTCGCGCCTTCTGATCTTATATTAGATGGACAGCAGCGACTGACTTCTATATATTCGGCACTTTATAATCCTGCACCTGTACATACCCGAACAGATAAAGGTGGAGAAATATATCGGTATTATTATATTGATATAAAAAAAGCATTAGATTCTTCCTGTGACAGGGTAGATGCCATCTTTTCTGTACCGAAAAATAAAATTATAACCTCAGATTTTGGAAGAAAAATTGAATTGGATTTGTCTGACAGAGAAAAAGAATTTGAACAGAGAAAATTTCCTTTAAATATTATTTTGAATTTTACAGAAGTACAGAACTGGCAGAACCAGTATTATGCATATTGGAATTATGACAGAGAAGTAATACAGGAGTTCACAGACTTTAATACAAAAATCATTATAAAGACAATGCAATATAAAATGCCGGTTATTGCCCTTGGGAAGGATACTCCGAAAGAAGCTGTATGTCAGGTGTTTGAAAACGTAAATACAGGTGGAGTATCACTTACAGTGTTTGAACTTGTCACAGCTGTTTTTGCTATGGATGATTTTGAACTGAGAAAAGATTGGGATGAGAGACAGGCTTTATATTTTACCGGGGATTTGCTTTCTGTTATTTCAGCCACAGATTTTCTGACTGCTTGTACACTTCTGGCATCTTATAAGAACGATAAAACTGTGAGCTGCAAAAAGAAAGATGTATTGAATTTATCTCTGATGGATTATCAGAGTTATGCTGATGATTTGACGAAAGGTTTTATCGAAGCAGAAAAAATGCTGCAGGAAGAACGTATTTTTGGGAAAAAAGATCTTCCGTATTCTACACAATTGATTCCGCTAGCCGTTCTTTGTACTTTGTTAGCCGATGGAAACAAGATTAAAGCTACGAATGTCAAAAACAAAATCAAACAATGGTATTGGTGCGGTGTTTTTGGCGAATTGTACGGTGGAGCAAATGAGACCCGGTATGTCAATGATGTCGTTGGAGTGATGGATTGGGTATCTGATGATAAAAAAGTGCCAAGAACTGTCCAGGAATCCTATTTTAACCCAGTAAGATTATTAACATTGCAGTCGAGATTGTCAGCAGCTTATAAAGGAATCATGGCACTGGTTTTGAAAAATCATTGTAAAGATTTTATCAGCGGAAGAGAGATGGATTTTACAGTTTATAAGTCAGAAAATCCAGATATCCATCATGTTTTTCCGAAAAGTTATTGTGAAAAACAACGATATCCAAAAGAAAAATGGAATTCGATTGTCAACAAAACGCCAATCACCTATTCTACAAATCGTGAGATTGGAGGAGTTGCTCCGAGTCAGTATTTAACAAAAATAGAAGCAAAGGGGCAGGTGAATTCTGAGGTTTTAAACGAATATTTAGAGTCCCATTGGCTTGATGTGGAAAGTTGCAGGGAAGACAATTTTGATAAGCATATTGTGTATAGAGCGAAAAAACTGTTAGATGCCATTGAAAATGTTACCGGAAAGGTAATATCAGGAAGAGACAGCGATGAAGTGATTGGAAAGTTTGGACAGAGTTTGTAAAAACTATAGTTTTGATTTTAAGTCATCAGAGAAATGCTTACTAAATATAAACAAAAATAATTTCAAAAATCTAAGGAGTATTTTTATATTTACAGGAATACTTATTGTGATTATATATATGATCTGATAAAATTGTTTTATTGTTTAAAATTGTAAAGCTATATATACTATTTGAGTTAGAGTTGAAATGAAAGTAAGGTATTGCTGATGAAAATTTTTGATAATATTACGGAAATTGTTCGTGATAATTTACAAAAGACAATTAAAAAGAATGCTAAAGTTTCTGTCGCTGCCTTCTGCTTCTCGATCTATGCTTATCAGGAGCTGAAGATGCAACTTGATCAGGTTGATGAATTTCGTTTTATTTTTACTTCTCCTACATTCATTAAGGAAAAAGCAGAGAAGCAAAAGCGTGAGTTTTATATTCCGAGGCTTCATCGTGAAAATAGTCTGTATGGAACAGAGTTTGAAATTAAGTTGCGAAATGAATTGAAGCAGCGTGCCATTGCAAAGGAGTGTGCGAACTGGATTAGAGCTAAGGCAAAATTCAAATCTAATACCACTGGGGAAAACATGGGAGGATTTATGACGGTAGCATCAGACTCAGGACAGTTTGCCTATGCGCCAATCAATGGGTTTACAACAGTAGACATCGGCCGTGAACGAGGAAATAACAGCTATAATATGGTTCAGGGTATGGAAGCTCCGTTTGCACTGCAATATATGCAGCTTTTTGATACGCTTTGGAATGACAAGAATAAAATGCAGGATGTTACAGATATTATAGTTGAGAATATCAGCAATGCCTATAATGAAAATTCACCGGAATTCATTTATTTTATGACACTTTATCATGTGTTTAGTGAATTTCTTGAAGATATATCTGAAGACACTCTGCCAAACGAAGCTACTGGCTTTAAACAGAGTAAGATTTGGAATAAGCTTTATGATTTTCAGAAAGATGCTGTTTTGGCTATCATCAATAAGTTAGAAAAATACAATGGTTGTATTCTTGCGGACAGTGTTGGCCTTGGTAAAACCTTTACTGCACTTGCTGTCATCAAATATTATGAAAACCGTAATAAATCTGTTCTTGTATTATGTCCCAAAAAGCTGGCGGAGAATTGGAATACATACAAATACAACTATGTAAATAATCCTATTGCTGAGGACCGGCTTAATTATGATGTGTTATTCCACACAGATCTTTCACGAGATGGGGGTCAATCTAATGGTCTTGATTTAGGGCGTCTCAACTGGGGAAACTATGATCTTGTGGTTATTGATGAATCTCATAATTTCCGTAACGGTGGTGAGTTGTCAGGTGATGATGCTAAGGAAAATCGTTATTTACGCTTATTAAATAAGGTAGTTCGTGCTGGGGTAAAAACAAAGGTATTAATGCTTTCTGCTACGCCGGTCAATAACCGTTTCAATGATTTGAAGAATCAGCTGGCATTGGCTTATGAAGGCGACTCCAGCCAGATTAATGAAAAACTGAACACTACCAAGCCTATTGATGAAATCTTTCGTCAGGCACAGACAGCATTTAATGCATGGAGCAAACTAGAGCCGGAAGATCGCACTACAGATGCACTCCTGCGGACGCTTGATTTTGACTTCTTCGAAGTACTGGATAGCGTAACGATTGCCCGTTCCAGAAAACATATCGAGAAATACTACAATACTTCCGAGATTGGAAAGTTTCCGGAGCGTCTAAAGCCAATTTCCAAGCGTCCAAATTTGACCGAGCTTAATTCAGCCATAAATTATAATCAGATATATGAACAGCTGATGTTACTTTCACTCTGTATCTATACACCTTCAAATTATATATTTCCGAGTAAACTTGAGAAGTATATTGACATGTCGCATCATAAGGGAACAAATTTAACACAGGTTGGCCGTGAACAGGGAATTCAACGCTTAATGAGCATTAATCTGCTAAAACGACTGGAGAGCTCTGTGTATTCCTTTGATTTAACACTGAAACGTATTTATGAGTTAATAAAGGAAACACTCAAGACCATCGAGGAGTATGAAAAAAATGGTGAGACAACAATCGATATTTACGATATGTCAGAGTCAGAGTTTGATATTGAAGACAGCAACTCAGACTTATTCACTGTTGGTAAAAAAGTAAAAATCCATCTGAGCGACATGGATTACAAAACATGGCGTGATGAACTTCAAAAAGATGCCGATACCCTTGAACTTCTTTTGCTTATGATGGAGGAAATTACCCCAGAGCATGATAAAAAGCTGCAGACATTGTTCTCTATACTTGATGAAAAGGTGACTCATCCGATTAATAAGGATAACAAGAAAATATTGATTTTTTCAGCATTTTCAGATACAGCTGAGTATCTTTTTGAGAATGTCAGCAAATATATGAAAGATAAATATGGCCTGAATACTGCAGTTATTACCGGCACCATTGATGGCAAAACGACTATTAAAGGTTTTCAGGCGACATTTAACAATGTTCTGACTTGTTTTTCTCCTGTTTCCAAAGGCAAAGATTTGTTGATGCCAAACTGTACTGATGAAATTGATATTTTAATTGCCACAGACTGCATTTCTGAAGGTCAGAATCTGCAGGATTGTGACTACTTGGTTAATTATGACATCCACTGGAATCCTGTACGTATTATTCAGCGGTTTGGACGTATTGATCGTATCGGCAGCAAAAACCAATACATACAACTTGTAAACTTTTGGCCGGATATGACGTTGGATGATTACATCAATCTGAAATCTCGCGTCGAGACCCGTATGAAAATTTCAATTATGACTTCTACCGGCGATGATGATCTCATTAATCCGGAGGAAAAAGGAGATCTTGAGTATCGAAAACAACAACTTCAACGACTGCAAGAAGAAGTTGTCGATATCGAAGATATGTCCAGCGGGATCTCCATAATGGATCTTGGATTGAATGAATTTCGTCTGGATCTCCTGGAGTATATGAAGACGCATGAGGATATAGAGAAAAAACCGACGGGCTTACACGCCGTAGTCGCTAATACGCCAGAAAATCCGCAGGGTGTAATCTTCGTGCTTAAGAATATTCATAATAGTGTCAATATTGATAATCGGAATCGTATTCATCCATTTTATATGGTTTATATCGATACCGATGGTGAGATAATTTGCGATTATCTGAATCCAAAGAAGATGCTCGATACAATTCGTTTGCTTTGCCGTGGTAAATCTGAGCCTATCGTGAAACTCTGTCGTCAATTCAACGAAGAGACAGACGATGGTCGCAATATGAGTGAAATATCTGAGTTGCTTAATGATACTATTACATCTATCATAGATA
>DXGQ01000004.1 GCA_019113845.1 Candidatus Anaerobutyricum avicola | reverse complement strand
TCTCTTCCATGGATCCTTCCGCCGACATCACTCGCTTCCGGACCCGAAATCTCAATTGAATTGAACGTTCGAGGTTGTTTTGTTATTCAGTTATCAACTTTCTTTACTGAACTTCGTTCAGCTCTTTTGCTCTTGAACTGCAAAAGCTTCTATATTTTATCATATCTTCTTGTGTTTGTCAAGCACTTTTTCTTTTTGTTTTCAATCAAGATTCAAAAGAAAATGTGTTTTCTAAAACTCATTTCTTCACATCTCTTATTAATGTAAAGAAATCAATATACGGAAGACTGTTCTTTTCAAAACCTTTGCTCTCGCAAGCAACTTTGACATTCTATCATATGACTTTTCTTTTGTCAAGCACTTTTTTATTCTCTTTTGTGTTTCTGCCAAAAAAAGCAAAAGAGAATACGGAGAAGGAGGGATTTGAACCCTCGCACCGCGTGAACGGTCTACACCCTTAGCAGGGGCGCCTCTTCAGCCACTTGAGTACTTCTCCATATGCCTAAATATAATAAAATATTCAATTCGCTGTGTTCAAATCGCACAGCGCTATATTATATTAGCAAATCCCCCCTGCAATGTCAAGCAGTAATTTCAAATCTTTTATCATTTTTCTTTTTTCGGAATAATTCCTCTGTTTGCGCTGAACATACTTCCTTAAAATCAGAACACAGAGAAATATCTACTGTCTTCTGTACGCCACAGGAGCGGTCTCATACAGATTATTTCCTTCTTTATCAATGACGACGATGACCGGAAGATTTTCTATATACAGACGGCGGATCGCTTCTGTCCCCAGATCATCATAAGCAACGACCTCCGCTTCCTTAATACATTTGGATAAGAGAGCGCCGGCTCCCCCCACTGCTGCAAAGTACACCGCATGATTTCGTTTCATAGCCTCGATCACTTCCGGGGAGCGTTTTCCCTTTCCTACCATACCTTTCAATCCTGCGTCCAGCATATCCGGCGTATACTTGTCCATACGGCTGCTGGTCGTCGGACCTGCGGAACCGATCACCTGGCCTTCTCTCGCCGGACTTGGTCCGAGATAGTACAGAACATTTCCTTTCAGCTCTATCGGTAATGCTTCCCCTTTTTTCATGGAATCATACATTCTTTTATGTGCGGCGTCTCTGGCTGTGTATATGGTTCCTGTCAGATATACGTAGTCTCCGGCCTTTAATTCTTCAATATCCTGTTCCCAAAGAGGAACCTGTATATGTTTTTCCATTGATTTTCCTTCCTTACACTATCATTTTCTTATATTGTATTTTTATTTCTGATATGATGATGCTACGTGGCAGACGATCCCTCATCGCTCCTGTCACAGTACTCTCGTCACATGCCGGTTCACATGACAGCACATATTGACTGCCACCGGAAGTCCGGCGATGTGCGTCGGATAGGTATTGATATTGACAGCAAGAGCCGTGATGCGTCCTCCAAGCCCTGCCGGTCCGATACCGATATCGTTAATCTTCTGCAGAAGTTCCTCTTCCATCTCTCTGACATACGGGATGTCAGAATGTTCTCCTGCTTTTCTCGTTAGTGCCTGTTTGGACATGAGAGCCGCCTTCTCAAAGGTACCCCCGATACCCACACCGACAACCACCGGCGGACAGGCGTTCGGCCCTGCCTCCTTCACCGCAGACAGGATTGCTTCCTTAGCCCCCTCCATACCATCTGCCGGCTTCAGCATAAAGATGCGGCTCATATTCTCGCTGCCAAATCCCTTTGGCGCCAGAGTGAGCGTCAGCGTATCCCCCGGCACAATATCATAATGAATCACGGCCGGAGTATTATCTTTTGTATTCTCTCTGAAAAACGGATCCCTCACCACAGATTTGCGAAGATACCCTTCCGTATATCCCTGACGAACGCCTTCATGGATCGCATCGGAGAGAGCTCCTCCTTCAATCCGCACATCCTGTCCCACGGAAGCAAAGACGACAGCCATCCCGGTATCCTGACAGATCGGGATCTTATTTTCTCCTGCAATATCAAGATTTTCTTTCAACTGATCTAAAATCTGACGTCCCAGGGGACTTTCTTCCTTCTTTGCTGCCTCATACAACGCCTTCTTCATATCGTCAGACAGATAGTAATTGGCCTCCATACACATTTCTTTTATATTTTGAATGATCTCCTCAGTCTGAATGATTTTCATGCTGATCTTTTCCTTTCCACATTTTTTCTGTAAAGGCATATTATTGAAAAAGGCCGCTGCACTCTACTGCTCCAGAACAAATTCCTGTCTCTGGACAAGCAGTTGTGCAGCAGCCTGTACTCCTTATTCTGATTCTTCTGTCACTGCCACGGCTTCATCCTGTGTTGCCGCCTCTGCGTCGGCGTTCTCTTCCTCAGATTCTGTCAGTGTTACCTTTGTGACACTGGCCACTCTGACATCACTGTCAGGATCAATATCCATAAGTTTCACACCAGAAGTGTTTCTTCCAATGACAGAAATGGTCTCACTTTCCATGCGAATGACGATACCTTCTGTGGTGATCATCATGATCTCCTCATCGCCATTGACGATCTTGGCGCCGACCACATATCCCGTCTTCTCGGTGATCCGATAACAGCGCAACCCTTTGCCGCCGCGGTTTTGCAGCGTGAATTCTGACAGAGGCGTCCTCTTGCCCATGCCTTTTTCTGACACAATAAGCAGATCCTCGCCTTCAGAACTGATCTGCATGGCGACAACCTCATCGGCATCTCCCAAGTTGATTCCGATGACACCGATGGAAACTCTTCCGATCTCCCTCACATTTTTGAGGGCAAATCGGATACACTGCCCCTCTTTTGTCACCAGGAAGATATCATCCTCATCTCCGGCCTGTTTCACCTCGATGAGCTCGTCTCCCTCCCGGAGCGTGATGGCTGCCAGTCCGGTCTTTCTTATATTCTGATATTCTTCCAGCTTTGTCTTTTTGATAATGCCCCGGCGGGTTGCCATGACAAGGTAATTCTTCCCTTCTTCTTCCTGCACCGGAACGATCGCCGTCACTCTTTCCTCCGGCTGCAGCTGCAGAAGGTTGATGATATTGACGCCTCTGGCTGTCCGGCCTGCCTCCGGGATCTCATATCCCTTCAGACGGTACACCCGCCCCTGATTCGTGAAGAACATGATAAAGTTATGCGTGCTGGTGATGAACATCTGGTCAATGTTGTCATCATCAATGATATTCATACCCTTGATACCTTTTCCGCCCCGGTTCTGACTGTGGAAATTATCAAGCGTCATACGTTTGATGTAACCGAGTCCGGAAAATGTGATGACAGTATCCGTTCTGGGAATCAGAGCCTCATCGCTCAGATCTTCCGCGTCCATCTCGATGGAAGTCCTTCTGTCGTCTCCGTATTTATCCCGGATCAGAAGAATCTCCTGACGGATCACTCCCAGGAGGAGCTTTTCATCAGCGAGGATCGCCTCATACTCGGAAATCTTCTTTTCCAGCTCGTCGTATTCTGCCTGCAGTTTCTCCCTCTCCAGACCGGTGAGAGCACGAAGACGCATATCCACGATCGCCTGCGCCTGCGCTTCAGAAAATGCAAAGGTCTCAATGAGACTTGCCCGCGCTTCCGCCACATTTTTGGAGGCGCGGATGATACGGATCACCTCATCAATGACATCCAGAGCCTTTAACAGACCTTCCAAAATGTGTGCCCGTTCTTTTGCTTTATTTAACTCATACCGGGTTCTTCTTGTGACAACGTCCTTCTGATGCTTCAGATAGTAGGTGAGCATCTCCTTCAAGTTCAGGATCTTCGGCTGATTATCTACCAGTGCCAGCATGATAACGCCAAACGTATCCTGAAGCTGTGTATGTTTGAACAGCTGGTTCAGAAGGACATTGGCATTCACATCTTTTCTGGTCTCAATGCAGATGCGCATACCGGAGCGGTCCGATTCATCCCGAAGCTCCGTGATGCCGTCAATCCTCTTTTCCTTTACCAGCTCGGCAATTTTTTCGATCAGTCTTGCCTTATTTACCATATACGGAAGCTCCGTGACAATGATCCGCTGCTTCCCGTTGTTCATCGGCTCGATATTGGTCACCGCGCGAACTTTGATCTTACCCCGCCCGGTGCGGTATGCCTTCTCGATCTCTTTTCTTCCGAGGATCGAAGCTCCTGTCGGGAAGTCCGGTCCCTTTACGATCTCCATCAGTTCCTCTATGTCCGTATCCCTGTCCTCTTCAATCTGATTATCAATGATCTTAACCACACCGTCGATCGTCTCTCTCAGGTTATGCGGCGGAATATTCGTCGCCATACCGACGGCGATTCCCTGCGCTCCGTTGACCATGAGGTTCGGAAAACGGGAAGGAAGAACCGTCGGTTCCTTCTCCGTCTCATCAAAGTTCGGGGAAAAATCCACCGTATCCTTGTAAATGTCCGCCGTCATCTCCATGGAGATTCTGGACAGTCTTGCCTCCGTATAACGCATGGCTGCCGCCCCGTCGCCGTCCACAGAGCCAAAGTTTCCATGTCCGTCCACCAGCGGATATCTCGTGGACCAGTCCTGTGCCAGATTGACCAGGGCTCCGTAGATGGAACTGTCGCCGTGCGGATGATATTTACCCATGGTATCACCGACGATACGGGCACATTTTCTGTGCGGTTTATCCGGACCGTTGTTGAGCTCGATCATGGAATATAAGATTCTTCTCTGCACCGGCTTCAGGCCGTCCCGCACATCAGGAAGCGCACGCGAGACGATAACGCTCATGGCGTAATCGATATAAGATTTTTCCATGGTGTCTTTCAAGTCGACTTCATGGATTTTATCAAAAATATTACTGTCGTCCATTTTTTCCTCCCTGAATCAATCATCAGATATCCAGATTCTGTACGTATTTTGCGTTTGCCTCGATAAACTCTCTTCTCGGCTCCACGCGGTCTCCCATCAGCGTATCAAATGTAAGGTCAAGCTCGGACTGAGAGTCCTCATCCATATTGACACGAAGAAGGATCCTTTTTTCCGGGTCCATGGTCGTCTCCCAGAGCTGAGAGGCATCCATCTCGCCCAGACCTTTGTATCGCTGAATCTTGTTGTTGCCGTCCCGACCGATCTCCGTCAGGATCCGGTTGAGCTCCTCATCGCTGTAGGCATACCATACCTTCTTGTTCTTCTCGATCTTATAGAGCGGAGGCTGCGCCAGATACACATACCCCTGACGGATCAGCTCCGGCATGAAACGATAGAGGAAGGTGAGAAGCAGTGTCGCGATATGCGCGCCGTCCACATCGGCATCGGTCATGATGATGATCTTGTGATAACGGAGCTTGCTGATATCAAAGTCCTCGTGGATACCGGTTCCAAAGGCGGTGATCATCGCCTTGATCTCGTTATTTACCAGAATCTTGTCCAGTCTTGCCTTCTCCACATTGAGGATCTTTCCACGCAGCGGCAGGATCGCCTGGGTTGCGCGGCTTCTCGCCGTCTTGGCGGAACCTCCCGCGGAATCCCCCTCCACGATATAGATCTCACAGTTCTCCGGATTCTTATCCGAACAGTCAGCCAGCTTACCCGGAAGGCTCATACCGTCCAGGGCGGACTTTCTCCTCGTGAGATCCCTGGCCTTTCTCGCGGCCTCTCTCGCCCGCTGCGCCAGGATTGCCTTCTCACAGATACTCTTTGCCACATTCGGATTCTGCTCCAGATAATAGGTGAGCTGCTCGCTGACCACACTGTCCACAGCGCCCCGCGCCTCACTGTTGCCCAGCTTCTGTTTTGTCTGTCCCTCAAACTGCGGTTCCGGTATCTTGATGCTGATGATCGCCACCAGTCCCTCTCTGATATCCTCTCCGGACAAATTCTGCTCATTGTCTTTTAAGAGCTTCGTCTCTCTTGCATAATCGTTAAATGTCTTCGTGAGCGCGCTCCTGAAACCGGCCAGATGGGTACCGCCCTCCGGCGTGGTGATGTTATTGACAAAGCTGTAAACGCCCTCATTGTAGGAATCATTGTGCTGCATGGCCACTTCCACATAAACGTCGCCCTTTTTCCCTTCACAGTAAATGACATCCGGGTACAGCACCTCTTTCTGTTTATTCAGATATTCCACATACTCCTTGATACCGCCCTCATAGTGGAAGGTCAGGGAGACCGGCTCCTCTTCCCGCAGATCTGTGAGGACGATCTTAAGATTCCTCGTCAAAAATGCCATCTCCCGGAGGCGCTGTTTTAAAAGAGCAAAGTCAAAGACGGTCTCCTCAAAAATCTCCGGATCCGGCAGAAAACGTACTTCCGTTCCTCTTCGGTCCGTATCGCCGACAATGGTAAGCGGATACATGACCTTTCCTCTCTCATATCTTTGCCGGTAAATCTTTCCCTCGTGGCTGATATCCACCTCCAGCCATACGGACAATGCATTGACAACCGAAGCGCCCACACCGTGCAGACCGCCGGATACCTTGTATCCGCCGCTGCCGAACTTACCGCCTGCGTGAAGAATGGTGAAGACAACCTCTACAGCGGGAATCCCTTTTTTCTTGTTGATGCCCACCGGGATCCCTCTTCCGTTATCCCGCACAGTGATGGAGTTATCTTTATTTATAAATACCTCAATGGTATCGCAGTAGCCCGCGAGTGCTTCATCGATGGAGTTATCGACAATCTCGTATACCAGATGGTGGAGGCCCTTGGAGGAAGTGCTTCCAATGTACATGCCAGGTCTTTTGCGCACTGCTTCCAGACCCTCTAAAATCTGAATCTGATCCGCACCATATTCCTGGACTGCAGAAATCTGTTCTTCACTCATACTGAAACCTCCTACTAAAATCTATCCCTTTATCATCTCTTATATCTGCATTCTGAAATACAGATGACCGTCACCATGGATCCTGCGCGCTCTTCGGGCATGATCCACTGTGCCGGGCGCATCCGTCTTAAAATTACATAGCATAACTAATTTATTATATCATAAATATCGCCGAAGATACAACTTTTTAAACAGAAGTCCATCACAGGGAGGGCTGTACATTTTCCTGCCGTATGGTTCCTTTCTCCACATAAAACACCTTATCCAGATGCATGCGGGCATCCACAAAATCGTCAAGTCCTGTACAGGAAATCATCGTCTGGATGTCCGAAATGTTTTCCAGAAGATAGTTCTGCCTGTGGCTGTCAAGCTCCGAGAGCACGTCGTCCAGAAGCAGGACGGGCTTGTCGCCGGAAATCTGCTCGATCAGCCGGATCTCTGACAATTTTAAGGCCAGAGCGGCCGTTCTCTGCTGTCCCTGCGAGCCAAACCTGCGGATATCCACCCCATTGATCTGAAATGCCATATCGTCCCTGTGCGGCCCCACAGAGGTACTTCCGGTACGAATATCGCGGTCCCTTCTGGACCAAAGTGCCTCCCGGAAGGCCTCCGCCTCCGTATTTTTCTCATACAGCACCTGTATCTCCTCCCGCTGCCCGGTGAGCTTCCCGTGAATCTCCCGCATCATTCCATCGATGAGCCGGATAAAATCCTGCCGTTTTTTTATGAGAATCTCCCCTGCGTCAAGCAGCTGCTCGTCCCAGCCGTCCAGCGTCTCCCGAAGAGCAGGAAACTGCGCGATCTGCCTGAGCAGGTTATTGCGCTCTCCCAGCAGACGGTTATATCTGCCAAGACAGGCAAGGTATACGCCGTCCAGCTGGCTCATCTCCATATCCAGAAACTTCCGTCGCATGGCAGGCCCGTTCTTGATGATTCCCAGATCCTCCGGAGAAAAAAAGACGATGTGAAGCATTCCCAGAAGCTCGCTCGTTTTTCTTATCGGCACACCGTCAATGGCGATCCCCTTCGCCTTTTTCTGTTTTAAATGAAAATCCAGCCGGTGAGAGAGTGTCTGTTTCCTGAAAAAAAGGCGGATATGCGCCTCCTCCTCCCCGAAACGGATCAGCTCCCTGTCCTTGCTGCCCCTGTGAGAGCGGGAAGTAGCGCTCAGATATACCGCCTCCAGCAGATTCGTCTTACCCTGGGCATTGTCCCCAAAAAAAATATTGACGCCGGGAGAAAATGTGACATCCGCCGAATCATAATTTCTGTAATTATTCAGTTGTATGGATTCCACAAACATGACATTTCCTCCTGCATCCCATAGTTATCCGACAATCCGGATGGTCTCTCCGTCAAACTCCACCACATCGCCATCATAAAGTTTCTTTCCCCGGCGGGTCTCCACCTCGCCGTTTACGCGCACCAACCCGTCCTGAATGACGATCTTGGCGTCAAGCCCTGAGTCCACAAGACCCGCTGCTTTTAACGCCTGTCCCAGTTTTATAAATTCATCTCTTAATTTTAATTCCATTTTTTACTCCCATATATAACGTTTTTTATTCCGCAGTTTTTTTCGGACGCCTGTATCCGTTGCAGCGTGTTTCGTTTTGCCAGAGAACCGTCTGCGTCGCGGCCTGTAAATGCAGCGGCATCCTATTGTTAAAAATTTATCATTACTTTCCAGTTATTACCTGAATTTTTGATAAATGATTGACAATCCTTAAATGCCACTGTTGTTGACATTAATCGGCAGAATGAGATAAAGGTAAGAAACCTGCTCATCCCGAATGATACACGGAGCGATCGAATTGATCATATACATGGTGATCTCTTCCTCGTCAATAACCCGAAGCGCATCCACCAGGAACTTTGGATTGAATCCGATGATCAGATCCTTTCCTTCTTTTTCCATCTGAATCTGATCTTTCATGGAACCGATCTGCGAAGAGATCATCAAATCCATCTTTCCATCCTCAATTTTCAGAATGATCGGCTTTTTATCTGATTCTTTTACAAAAAGAGTGGAGCGATCCAGGCAGCGGAGCAGTTCCATTTTGTTGATCACGATCTTTGTCTCATAATCTGTGGAAAGCATCTGGCTGATATTATAAAATTTTCCTTCCAGAAGGCGGGAAACTACCAGGGTGTTTTCAAATTCAAATAAAATATGTTTATCAGTAATATACATATTGACACTGTCCTTTGCCTCACCTGGAAGGATCTTACTGATCTCCGATAAAGTTTTTCCCGGAACGATCACTTCCATCTCCGGATAGGTTTCCGGAAGAGTGATTTTTCTGACAGAGATACGATGCCCGTCGAGAGAGGTGACTGTCAGTTGGTTTTCCTTGATCTGAAACAGTTCTCCGGTCATTAATTTGTTGTTTTCATTGTCAGAAACAGAGAAAATAGTCTGACGAATTACTTCTTTTAAATCATATTGAGAGACAGTGATCTTATTTTCTCTCTCAATTTTTGGAAGATGAGAGAAGTCATCCCCCTGTTTTCCCATGATATTACAGTGAATCTGTTCACATCGAATGCTTGTATTTCCATTTTCTTCTGTCTCAAGAATGACGTCATTATCCGGAATCTTCTTAATAATTTCTGAAAAAAGTTTTGCTTCCAGAGCGATCTTACCAGGAGTGATGATGTCTCCTTCAATGACAGTCTCAATTCCAAGTTCCGTGTCATTGGCAGTCAGTTTGATACATCCGTCGAAAGCTTCGATCAGAATACATTCTAAAATATCCATTGTTGTTTTGGTTGAGACTGCTTTTGATACGATGGTAACACCGTGTAAGAACTGGCTTTTTGGACAAATGATCTTCATGATTGTGTATAACTCCTTTCGGTGAAAAATCAATATATCTATAAGATAATATCAGTAGTAGTAGTAGTAGGGGCTGTTGAAGTTGTGAATAAGTGGGAACAGCCGCATAAAAACAGGGGAAAACCGGAAGAATAACTATGAGGACACTGCTGTGGATAACTGATTTTATCAAGAATGTTTATCCACAGTATGAAAATTATCCCCATATCATCCACAACGTATCCACCGGTATTTGCACATACGATGTGGATAAGAAGAGAGCGCTTTGCCTGTGAAAAGAAGAGCGTAAGACTTATCCACAATGCCTTTACGTAGGCGGATTCAGCTTCTTGATCAGGATGTCCATGTTGGATTTCAGCTGTTCATCCTTTGTTAAAAGGTCTGAGATCTTATCAGAACCGTGCATGACTGTGGTGTGGTCGCGGTTTCCCATGATTTTACCGATGGCCTGAAGGGAAGAATTGGTATATTTTCTGCTCAGATACATGCAGATCTGCCGCGGATTGGCGATTTCCTTATTTTTCTTTCGGGAAAGAATATCGGAAACCGTGATATTATAATGTTCCGCCACCACTTCCATGATCAGTTCCGGCGTGATCTCTTTCTGCGTTTCGATGATATCTTTTAATGCTTCTTCCGCCAGTGGGAGAGTGACCGGCCGTTTCTCCAGGTTGGCAAAAACGTAGATCTTATTGAGAGCGCCCTCCAGTTCCCGGATATTGGAGGTGATATTGGTCGCCACATACTGCATAACTTCGGTATCGATTTCCAGGTTTTCCAGTTCCGCCCGTTTTTTGAGGATGGCCATCCGGGTTTCATAGTCCGGAGGCTGGATGTCTGCCGTGATTCCCCATTCAAAACGGGAGCGGAGACGTTCCTCCAGTGTGGAAATCTCTCTCGGATGTTTATCGGAGGAGATGACGATCTGTTTTTTCGCTTCATGCAGCTCATTAAAGGTATGGAAAAACTCCTCCTGTGTGCTTTCTTTTCCTATAATAAACTGAATATCGTCGATGAGCAGAACGTCAATGTTTCGATATTTGTCCCGAAACTCCTTATTTTTGTCATGTTTCAGGGAATCGATCAACTCGTTTGTAAATTTTTCGGAAGTGACGTATAAAACGCGCAGATCCTTCCTATTATTAATGATATGATGTGCAATGGAATGCATCAGGTGTGTTTTTCCCAGTCCGGCGCCTCCGTAAAGGAAGAGAGGATTATAGGAACCTCCCGGTGATTCCGCCACTGCCACCGACACGGCGTGCGCCATTTTGTTGGTCGGACCGACCACGAAGGTGTCAAAGGTGTATCTTGGGTTCAGGTTTCCTAAGTATTCTGACGGAACGGAAGTATTTTTTTTCCTGGAAGATTTCTTTTCAGTTGCGGTTTCCTTGTCCGGAACGGCCGGAGAATCCGTAAAAAGAATCTCAAACTGTTGTCCGGTGACCTGCTCGATGGCCATGGATAAGAGGACGTCATAATATTTGTGTTTGATAAATTCAATGCCTCTTGGACCGCGGGACACATAAAAAGTGATGGTTGAATCTGTGACGGACTGAATGACAAGAGGTTCAATCCATGTATGCACAGCAACCTGAGTGACATCCTGTTCTTTTATGAGGATGTCCAAGATTTTTTGCCAGTTTGCCTCGATTTTTTCTTTCATATTTTCTAACTCCATTCCGATTATCCTGGCATACCGGAACATTTTTTCTCAAAACAGAAGAAAAATGAGAGATAAAATCTGTGTCGGTATGCCTATAGTGCAATGCTGTTTTCTTCTGGGCCGAAAGTATAAATGTATTCCGGCAGAAGTGTGTAAGTATAAGTGTATAACAAAGCAGATGTTTTTTCAATTAGAAAATGTGGATAACTTATTGTGGATAAGTGGAAAAAATATGAGAAAAAATGGATAAAAAAAGAAAAATGTGGATTGTGGATAACTTTTGTGCACTTATACACAATCGAAAAATGAAGGATTTTCCTTGCTGTCATCCATAAATCCAAAGAAAAATGTGTATATTTCCAAAGTTATGCACAGGTTATGCACAAATTGTGGATAACTCGTGGATAAGTCCTGCGTATTATGTGGAAAAAACGAAAAAACAGATTTTATGCCAAAAATAATGAGGATTTACTTGACGTGATATGGTTTTTTCAATATAATAGGTGTGATGTTTTTCAACAAAACTTAAATGAAATAACAGGAGAGAATAATCGAAGGAGGTGGCTTTCGCTATGAAGATGACATATCAGCCAAAAAAGAGACAGAGATCTAAAGTTCATGGTTTCAGAAAGAGAATGAGCACTGCTAATGGCAGAAAGGTATTAGCCAGAAGAAGAGCAAAAGGAAGAAATAAATTGTCAGCTTAGGTCGCAGTCATGTGGCCTTTTCTTTTCTCATTTGTTTACTTTGGAAAGGTGAGAAAGTTTGCGAAGTAAATTTCAGTCTTTAAAAAAGAACAGAGAGTTCCAATCGGTGTATCGCAGCGGTTTATCAAAGGTGAATCGTTGTTTTGTTATGATTATCCGGGAGAACGGTCTGCCATATAACCGGATTGGGATATCTGTCAGCAAAAAAGTTGGAAACAGTATCATAAGACACAGAGTGACAAGAGTAATTCGGGAGATTATGCGTCTTCATTGGGAAGACGTCCGTCAGGGTTATGATATTGTGATCGTGGCACGAAAAGCAGCTAAAGATTCCGTATATAGAAGATTTGAAAGTGCCATCATACATTTGTTGAAACAGCATCATTTACTGGAAGAGATTTCAAATGAAAACAATTTTAATTAAAAGTATTGAGTTTTATCAGAAATATCTGTCTGCTCTTAAAGGGAGAGCAACTTGCATTTATACTCCGACCTGTTCACAGTATGCCATCGAGGCTATCGGGAAGTACGGGGCATTAAAAGGCGGTCTCTTGGCCATATGGCGGATACTGCGCTGTAATCCTTTTGCAAAAGGCGGGTATGATCCGGTTCCATAATTAAGGAGGAAAAGTATGCTATTGACGCAGTCGTCAACTCCGGTCATCGGGTGGATATCCACTCTGCTGGGGTACGTCATTGATATTATATTCCGATTGCTCGATTTTGCAGGCATTCAGAATATCGGATTAAGTATCATTATATTTACCGTGTTTGTGCGGTTGCTCATGTTTCCGCTGACGATCAAACAGCAGAAGTTCATGAAGATCAATCAGGTCATGCAGCCTGAGATCACAAAGATTCAGAAAAAGTATCGTAATAAGAAGGACCAGGCTTCCATGATGAAGCAGAATGAGGAGATTCAGGCCGTATATGATAAGTACGGTACCGGTCCGACGGGAGGATGCGCACAGCTTTTGATCCAGTTCCCGATCTTCCTCGCATTTTTTAATGTTGTACGTAATGTGCCTGCCTATATCCCGCAGGTAAAGAGCATTTATATGAGTGCCGTAACTGCGATCCAGCAGCAGAGCGGCTATGTGGATACCATTAACAAGATCGCGGATGGAGTGAACTCCTCCTATATTACAGAGCTGCCGGGGGACGCCACAGCGAATCAGGTGATCGATGTGCTGAACTATTTTACAGCTGACGCCTGGAATCAGCTGGCTGACGCGATGCCTTCGATTTCCAATGTGATTGCGAATGTGCATCAGCAGGTGGCCGGTATCAATAATTTTGCTTTCGGTATCAACGTAGCGCAGGCACCGGGGTTCCGGCTGTCCATTTATCTGCTGATTCCGATCTGCGCGGCTTTATTCCAGTTCCTGTCGACAAAGACCATGAAACAGCCGGATATGGGAAAAGATAATCCGGCAGCCGGAATGACAAAGAGCATGTCGATCATGATGCCTTTGATGTCATTTTACTTCTGTCTGGTAGCTCCGGCCGGTATGGGTCTTTACTGGGCGACCAGTGCTCTGTTTATGTGTATACAGCAGATCGTTGTCAATAAATATATAGAACACGCTGACATCGAGAAGATGATCGAGAAGAACCGGAAGAAGGCGGCCAAGAAGAAAGCCAAAGGGAAAAAGACCCTGATGGAGAGACTGACCGGAGCCGCAGGAGAGGCGGATGGTTCCGGACAGCAGAGTGCTTCCGGAAGAACGATCACGGATGTGGCAACCATGAATCTGAAGAAGATGCCGGGTGGTTCAAAAAATGCTGCCGATGTGCAGAATGTTGACATAGATAAACTGGGCGAGATTGGGAAGAAGGCCTATCTGGTATCTCAATATGAAAAAAAGCAGAATACCGGGGGAGGTAAAAAGTAGTGGACGTTATGGAATTTAAAGGCAAAACCGTAGAAGATGCTATTACGGCGGCCAGTGTTGAGCTTGGAGTTACCAGTGATAAGTTAAACTATGAAGTAGTGGAAGAGGGAAGCTCGGGTTTTCTTGGAATCTTTAATGTGAAGCCGGCGGTCATTCGGGTGACATTAAAGAAGTCTCTCGTGGAGAGAACGCAGGAGTTCTGCGACGAATTATTCTCCGCTATGAAGGTGGAGACTGTAGTTTCCATCAAGTTTAATGAAGAGGACAATGTGATGAACATTGACCTGTCCGGTCCGGACATGGGAATTCTGATCGGCAAACGGGGACAGACACTGGATGCGCTGCAGTATCTCATCAGTCTCTTCGTCAATAAAGAGGGCGATGCTTACATTCGTGTTAAGCTGGATACCGAAAATTACCGTGAGAGAAGAAAGGCGACGCTGGAGAAGCTGGCGAAAAAAATCGCCTACACGGTAAAGAGAACGAAGAAACCGGTTTCTCTTGAGCCGATGAACCCATACGAGAGAAGAGTGATTCACTCTGCATTGCAGAATGACAGATACGTGTGCACAAGAAGCGAAGGGGAAGAACCATATCGCAGAGTTGTGATTATGTTAAAAAAAGACAGATAATAATAAGGATGTTTAAAGATTCCTCTGGATTTTTTAAACATCCTATTTTTGAATGGAGCGAAAATTTATGATAAATGAGTTTGATACCATCGCTGCGATCGCCACAGCCGTCTCCAATGCGGGTATCGGCATCATCCGAATCAGCGGAGAGGACTCCATGCGGATCCTGGAAAAGATTTTTGAGCCTTATAATAAGAAGAAAGACGTTGCATCCCTGGAGAGCCATCACGTATACTATGGCAATATCAGGGATGGGGATACGGTAGTTGACGAATGTATCGTCATCATCATGAAGGCTCCCCACAGTTATACGAGAGAAGATGTGGTGGAGATCGACTGTCACGGAGGAGTGTCCGTGGTCTATCGGGTTCTGAATCTGGTCATCCGCGAGGGAGCAAGACCGGCAGAGCCGGGTGAGTTTACAAAAAGAGCTTTCTTAAATGGAAGGATCGATTTGTCGCAGGCCGAGGCCGTCATGGATCTGATCGAATCAAGAAATGAGCTGGCAAGAAAGAATTCCATTTCTCAGTTAAAGGGAGGCCTTTCTGACAAAATAAAAAAAATCCGGGAAGAGGTGCTTTATCAGGTCGCCTATATTGAATCCGCTCTGGATGACCCGGAGCATATCAGTCTGGACGGGTATGAGGAGAGGTTGTATCCCATGGTAAAAGAGTGGGCGGATAGTACAAAGAAAATGCTGGATTCTTACGATGACGGAAGATACATCGCCGAAGGTATCCGTACCTGCATTGTGGGTAAGCCAAATGCGGGAAAGTCCTCTTTTTTGAATGCCCTTCTGGGAGAGGAGAGGGCGATCGTCACGGAGATCGCCGGAACGACAAGAGACACGTTGGAGGAGTCTGTGACCATTGACGGGATTACCTTAAATATCATTGATACTGCCGGAATCCGGGATACGGAAGATGCTGTGGAGAAGATCGGAGTAGAGAAGGCCAGAAAAGAGATGGACAGCGCCGATATCATATTGTTCGTGGCAGACACCTCGGAGCCTCTCTCAAAAGAAGACTTTGAGATTCTTGAGCAGATCCGGGGCAGGAAAAAAATGCTGCTCTTAAATAAGTCTGATCTGAGTAAAAAAAATGTGGAAGAAAACAATCCCGGTTTATCGGGAGATGTGGTCCCGGATGTGGAAGACCGCTGGGAGCAGACGGTATCCTGTATCCGGAAATATGCGGATGCCGATGATCCGGTGATCGCCATATCGGCCAAGTATCATCAGGGCATGGATACTTTTATCGCAGAGTTAAAAAAAATGATGTTTCATGGTAAAATAGATGCGAATCAGGAAATGTATATTACGAATGCCCGGCATAAAAATGCTCTGGATGAAGCATTGCACAGTTTTCAGTGTGTGAAGGAGAGTATTGAAAATGCCATGCCGGAAGATTTTCTGACGATCGACCTGATGGATGCCTACGAAAAACTGGGACTGATCACAGGGGAAGCTGTGGGAGAAGATCTGGTGAATGAGATTTTTTCAAGATTCTGTACCGGAAAGTAAGAGGGGTCTTTTGTATTATCGACTCCGGCAGACAGAGAAAATGAGGAAGAATGCATGAAAGTTGTAGAAGAATATTATGACGTCATCGTGGTGGGAGCAGGACATGCCGGTTGCGAAGCTGCTCTGGCG
This sequence comes from Candidatus Anaerobutyricum avicola, assembly GCA_019113845.1. Lineage (GTDB taxonomy): Bacteria > Bacillota > Clostridia > Lachnospirales > Lachnospiraceae > Anaerobutyricum > Anaerobutyricum avicola. Next base: position 34,560 of record DXGQ01000004.1, on the reverse strand, counting down.
GCGGCAAGGCTCGGCTGTGAAACCATTATCTTTACTGTGAGCATGAACAGTGTGGCACTGATGCCCTGCAATCCGAATATCGGGGGCAGTTCCAAGGGACACCTGGTGAGAGAGATCGATGCTCTGGGCGGTGAGATGGGAAAAAATATTGATAAAAATTACATCCAGTCCAAGATGCTTAACAAATCCAAGGGACCGGCGGTCCATTCGCTGCGGGCGCAGGCGGATAAGGATGCATATTCCATCTCCATGCGCTACACTTTGCAAAATACGGAGCATCTGACTCTGCGGCAGGGCGAGGTGACGGAGCTTATCGTGGAAGAGGGGAGTATCCGGGGTGTCAAAACATTTTCTGGTGCGATCTATCACGCGAAGGCGGTGGTACTTGCCACGGGAACTTATCTGAAAGCGAGATGCCTGTATGGAGATGTGGTGGAATACACAGGACCAAACGGATTGCAGGCAGCCAACCATCTGAGTCAGTCGCTGGCAGAGAACGGAGTGGAACTTTACCGGTTTAAGACAGGTACCCCGGCGCGGATCGACAAACGCTCTGTTGACTTTTCTGTTATGGAAGAGCAGTTCGGGGATGAAAAGATTGTGCCGTTCAGTTTTACAAATACCGAGGAAGATATAAAGAGAGAGCAGATCTCCTGCTGGCTGACGTACACGAATGAAGAAACACACAAGATCATCCGGGAGAATCTGGACCGTTCTCCGCTGTACTCCGGTGTGATCGAGGGAACCGGTCCGCGGTATTGTCCATCCATTGAGGATAAAGTGGTGCGTTTTGCTGATAAAAACCGGCATCAGCTTTTTATTGAGCCGGAAGGAGAGTACACCAACGAAATGTATGTGGGAGGCATGAGCAGCTCTCTGCCGGAAGATGTACAGTATGCCATGTACCGGACGGTGCGGGGACTGGAAAATGTAAAGATCATCCGAAATGCCTACGCCATAGAGTATGACTGTATCAATCCAAATCAGTTGAGACTCTCGCTGGAATTTAAAAATATCAGCGGTCTGTTCAGTGGAGGTCAGTTTAACGGAAGTTCCGGTTATGAGGAGGCAGCGGCACAGGGGCTTGTTGCCGGCATCAATGCGGCGAGAAAATGCCAGGGAAAAGAACCAGTGATCCTGGACCGGTCCCAGGCGTATATCGGGGTTCTCATTGATGATCTGGTGACAAAGGAAAATCATGAACCTTATCGGATGATGACGTCAAGAGCGGAGTACCGTCTTCTGTTGAGACAGGATAACGCCGACCAGCGTCTGACGCCGATCGGATATGAGATCGGACTTATTGATAAAGATAGATATGATAAATTCTGCGAAAAGAGAAAGCTGATCGAGAAGGAGACCGCCCGGGTAAAGGAGGTTCATCTTGGAGCCGGAAGGAAGGTTCAGGAGGTTCTGGAACGAAACGGAAGCACTCCTTTAAAAAATGCGGCAACGCTGGCAGAGCTGATCAAGAGACCGGAACTTAATTATGAAGTTCTGGAAGAGCTGGATCCGGACAGAAAACCTTTGCCAGAAGACGTGATCGAGCAGGTGAACATCAATCTCAAGTATGAGGGATACATTTCCCGGCAGATGAAGCAGGTGGAGCAGTTTAAGAAGATGGAGAACAAGCTGATTCCGGAAGATATCGTGTACGAGGAGGTACATAACCTCCGGAAAGAGGCTGTGCAGAAACTCAATGACATCCGCCCGCATTCTATCGGGCAGGCGTCCCGGATTTCGGGAGTATCACCGTCAGATATTTCTGTGCTGCTGGTGTATATGGAGCAGCTGCGACGACAGAAGAGAGGATAACAGCAGGATGAATTTCAGAGAAAAATTAAAGAAGAGGGCGGAGGATATCGGCGTTTTTCTGGACGAGAAGCAGCTTGGACAGTTTGAACAGTTTTATCACCTTCTTCTTGAAAAAAATAAAGTGATGAATCTCACCTCCATCACGGAGGAAGACGAGGTCATTGAGAAACATTTTGTAGACAGTCTCACGTGCGGCAGAGTGATGGATATGCAGTCTGTACACCGGATGATCGATGTGGGAACCGGTGCAGGATTTCCGGGGATTCCGATCAAGATCTCCTATCCTCATATTGAAGTTATCTTATTGGACTCCCTCAATAAGAGGGTAAAGTTTCTGGATGAGGTGAGGAAGCAGCTTGAACTTACGGATGTACAGGCAGTACATGGGAGAGCAGAGGATGCCGCCCGCTTGCCGGAGTACCGGGCCGGTTTTGATCTGGCTGTATCGAGAGCTGTCGCCAATTTAAGCACATTGAGCGAATACTGCATTCCTTTTGTGAAGGTAAATGGATTTTTTATTTCCTATAAAGCAGGGAAAGGGCTGGAAGAGATAGAAAACAGTGATTCCTGCATGAAGGCGCTGGGAAGTAAAATTGTGAAGGTGGATGAGTTCCAGCTTCCGGGTGAGGATTCCCTGAGAGTACTTATTAAGATAAAAAAATGTAAAGGAACCTCGAAAGCATACCCGCGAAAGGCTGGAATCCCTTCCAGAAGTCCACTGTAGATTGGAAAAAGCAGTGATGAAAACGTGCGTTTAGAAAGCAAGATTTACCTGGCGGTAAAGAGCCTTTCTGAGCCAGTGTACGTCAAAAGAGGTGACAAGATAGATGAGTGCAAAGAAAAAGCATACGGAATCTTACCAAAATCCTGTCTTAAAAGACCGTCTGGAAGAATTTAATGAGAAGATGAAGAAACATTTGTCAAAAGAGATGATGTATCTTACAGAAAAAAGAGATGATTATGAGAATCAGATTCTTCAGTTAAAGATTGAGAAAGAGCAGCGGGATAAGACCTTATTCCAGCATGTGGAGCAGAAGGACATCCGAAAATATTTTTCGCCGTTGAATCTGTCTGATGTGGAGGAAGATAAAAAGGATGAAAAGCAGAAAGAGCTGAGTGGGCAGATCAGTGGAATCCAGGAAAATATCGCCCGGATCGACAGTTACATCGGAGAGATCCGGGAGCTGATCCGGGAAATGGATGAGCTGATTGAGAGTATGTTTTAATATAATGAAGTGAGAATGAAGATAGATTTGAAAGTAAGTTTTCAAGTTTATTATTATTGAAATAGTCAATGCGTTAGGAAAGGGGAAAAAATGAAAGAACAGTTAATTGATATCTTGGCAGAAAATATACAGGAGCTTGAGAAGGAGGAGATTGCCTCCGCTCTGGAAATTCCAAAAAAATCGGATATGGGAGACTTTGCTTTTCCGTGCTTTAAGCTGGCAAAGATTTACCGGAAAGCACCGAACATGATCGCAGAAGAGCTGACCGGAAAGATTCTTGAAAAAAATTATGACATTTTCTCCAGAGTAGAAAATGTGGGAGGATATATCAATTTCTTCTTTGCGAAAGAACAGTTTGCAAAACAGCTGATGAAGACGATTTCCGCAGAGAATTACGGTTCATCCACAGAGGGAGAGGGGAAGACCATCTGTATCGATTATTCCTCTCCGAACGTAGCAAAAAATTTCCACGTCGGACATCTCCGTACAACGATCATCGGTAACTCCCTCTACAAAATCTACTCTAAGCTCGGTTATCATGTGGAAAGAATCAATCACCTGGGAGACTGGGGGACACAGTTTGGAAAGCTGATCGTGGCATACAAACGCTGGGGCAGCAAAGAGGAAGTAGAGAAAAACGGTATCGCGGAATTAATGAAAATCTACGTGAAGTTCCATCAGGAAGCAGAGAAAGATGATTCCTTAAATGATGAGGCAAGAGCATGGTTTGTAAAGATGGAACAGGGAGATGAGGAAGCTTTATCCATCTGGCAGTGGTTTAAAGATATCAGCCTTGTGGAATACAAACGGATTTATAAACTTCTCGGCATGGAATTCGACCATTATACCGGAGAGAGTTTTTACCGTGACAAGACACAGGATGTAGTAGATAAATTAAATGCAAAACATCTTCTGGTGGAAAGTGACGGAGCGCATATCGTTCCTCTGGATGACTATAACATGGCGCCATGTCTGATCATGAAAAAGGACGGAAGCAGTATATATGCTACCCGTGACCTGGCAGCGCTCTTTTACCGTAAGGAAACTTATCACTTCGACAAATGTATCTATGTCACAGGACTGGAACAGAAGCTGCACTTTGCGCAGGTATTTAAAGTGATCGAGCTTCTTGGATATGACTGGTATGACCAGCTTGTCCACGTTCCATACGGTCTTGTAAGTATGGAAGGCGGCAAATTATCTACGAGAAATGGAAATGTCATTTATGCCGAAGAGATTCTTCACGAGTCTATCCGGAAAATTTATGAGATTATTGAAGAAAAAAATCCGGATCTGGAAGATAAGGAGACAGTGGCAAGACAGGTTGGTATTGGTGCGATCATATTTAATGATTTATACAATCAGCGTATCAAGGATGTGGTATTCAACTGGGATAAGATCCTGAACTTTGACGGTGAGACCGGCCCATATGTACAGTATACTTACGCACGCTGTGCAAGCGTTCTCAGAAAAGCGGGAGAGGTGACGATACCGGAAGAAATTGATTACAGCGTGTTGACTGATGAAGTGACCATGAATCTGTTAAAAGATATCACCCGTTTCCCTGGCGTAGTAAAAGACGCAGCAGAGAAATACGAGCCATTTATGATCTCAAGATTTGCGGTTTCTGTTGCACAGCATTTTAATAAATTCTATCATGATTGCCAGATTAATGTCGATGATGAAAATATTAAAATGGCCAGATTAAAAGTTGTTTCTGTGACCATGCGCGTAATCAAAGACGCATTAGAGTTACTGGGAATCGAGTGTCCGGAGCAGATGTAAAATAAAAGTATCAAATAAATGTTGATTTTCAATATTTCAAGGGGAATGTTTCACGTGAAACATTCCCTAATTTTTTTATTGAAAACGAGATAGCCCTTTTTTAATTGAAAATAAGCAAATTATTTTTGTTTTAAGTAGAACAGTTATAAAAATATTGAAATAAGTTTTGAGTAATTTTTTAAATTTATAAAAGTAGAAAATTCTTAATGTTTCACGTGAAACATTGGACTGTATTTTCATTTAATGTGTGTTATAATGTCCAGTGAAGTCAGTACACTCGATTCCTGATATACAGGTAAGAAGTAGCAATAAAAAATAGTAAAAAAGTATTTGAAATGGAGGTTAAATTCATGGGCAGAGTGATTGCCATTGCTAATCAGAAGGGCGGAGTGGGTAAAACCACAACTTCCATTAATTTGTCAGCCTCTCTGGCAGAAAAAGGAAAAAAAGTTCTTCTCATAGATATGGATTCCCAGGGAAATACGACGAGCGGACTGGGATTGGAAAAAAATGAATTGGATAAAACAATTTATGAGGTATTAAGAAATGAGATACCAATTGAGGATGCTATTGTAGAGATAGAAGAGTGCTTTGGAAATCTTTTTCTTGTTCCATCCAACAGAAATCTGGCCGGAGCAGAGATTGAGTTGATTACTTTGGATAATATGCAGCATATTCTTCAGAGAAAACTGGAGCCAATCAAAGATAATTATGATTATGTTATCTTAGATTGTCCACCGGCACTTGGAATGTTGACAGTAAATGCAATGACAGCATCCGACTCCGTATTGGTGCCGATTCAGTGTGAATTCTATGCGTTGGATGGTCTGACACAGTTGATCTATACGATCAATCTGATTCAGGAAAATCTGAATTCTTCCTTAAAGATAGAAGGTGTCGTGTTTACCATGTATGATGCCAGAACGAATCTGTCTTTGCAGGTAGTGGAAAATGTAAAAGATAATTTGAATCAGAATATTTATAAGACCATTATTCCAAGAAATGTGCGTCTGGCAGAGGCGCCAAGTCATGGACTACCGGTTAATCTGTATGACAGAAGATCTTCCGGAGCGGAAGCCTATGCTTTACTGGCAGATGAGGTTATTGCAAATGAAAATGTTTCACGTGAAACATTTTAAAAAAATGACAAATTGGGCATAACAAGATATAAAAATATAGAAAAGGAGAAAGTGGATGGCAATAAAGAAAGGTCTGGGGCGCGGACTGGACATGCTGATTCCCCGGGAAGACACTTCTCATAAGGCAGAAGCAAGTGTGGAGAAGAAGCCGGGACAGCAGGAAAATGCGGAGCCAAAAGAATATGATGTAGAGATTGATATCAGAAAGATAGAGCCGAACAGGAATCAGCCAAGAAAACAATTTGATGAGGATGCCATTGAAGAACTGGCGGAATCCATCAAACAGTTTGGTGTGATACAGCCTCTTATCGTAAAGAAAAAAGGGGATTATTATGAAATCATAGCTGGGGAGAGAAGATGGAGAGCCAGCAAAAAAGCCGGATTAAAAAAGGTTCCTGTCATCATCAAAAACTATGATGAAAAAGAAATATTAAAAATCTCTTTGATTGAAAATCTGCAAAGAGAAGACCTAAATCCAATTGAGGAGGCGCAGGCTTACCAGAAACTGCAGGAAGACTATGGGCTGAAACAGGATGAGATTGCAGCCAGTGTCTCAAAAAGCCGGACTGCGATCACCAACACGATGCGCCTCTTAAAACTGGATGAGAGAGTGCAGAAGATGGTCATGGATAATCTGATCTCCAGCGGTCATGGGAGAACGATCATACCAATAGAAGATAAAGAATTACAGTATGAAACGGCATGTAAGATTCTTGATGAGAATTTAAGCGTGCGTGAGGCAGAACAACTAGTAAAAAAACTGCTGGAAAGAAAGCCGGATAAAGAAAAGAAGGAAGAAGAATCACAGCAGAATGCAGAGATGTTCCACTATTTTGAAGGAAGAATGAAGGATATTCTCGGCAGCAAAGTGACGATCAAAAACAAGAAAAATAATAAGGGACGCATCGAAATCGAGTATTATTCCGCAGAGGAACTGGAAAGGATCATTGATTTAATTCAGAGTATACAGTAGCAGAATTTGTGTGTCATATGTTATAATAGAAAAGCAGAGAAAAATACATGTAACAACAGGAGAAAAGTAATGGAGAGTAATATTTTAAAGTTTTTGAATATGGATTTTGATGTATTTATGATAGGGACCTGTGTCGTGATGGCTGTACTTCTCATCGCCTTATTTTTCCTCTTGCTCGATTATCTCCGCCTGAGAAAGAGATACATGGAGTTCATGACGGGAGAGAGTGGAAAATCTCTGGAGTACACGATCTACAAGCGTTTTCGTGAGATTGACGAATTAAAAGTCGGACAGAAGGACAACGACGACCAGATTGCGATCATCTATAATATAGTGAGAAAATGCTACAGCAAAATTGGTATTCACAGATATGATGCCTTTAACGTGGAGAACTCCGTGAGCGGCGGCAACATGAGTTTTGTTCTCACACTCTTGAACGATGCCAATGATGGTTTTATCCTGAACACCATACATAACAGAGCAGGCTGCCATGTTTATATGAAAGAAGTAAAAAATGGAGTATGTGATATTGCCATGGCAGATGAGGAGAAGATCTCTCTGGAAAAGGCTCTTCACTACGGAGAAAAGACTCCTGCGTCAATTCAACAGGAAGCATAAATATACAAAAAGCAAAAACCGGAAAGGTAAAAAACAATGAAAATGATTTTTTACTTTTCCGGTATTCTTTTGTCTTGCAAAGTGGACAAGATGAATATATAATTAACCAGAAGATGAGAAAAGAATCAAGAACAGGGAGCGTAACATATGTATCAATATTTACGGGCGATTGGGCTGGGAAAATATAATACCAAAAAGAAAATCCGTGAACTGACAGACTATGTGAAGGAAAACGCAGTGCGGCGGGATTCCTATCAGCTCAACGAGGAAGAAGAATTAATTATCTACGAGAAAGAGTTTGGAGAGGCTGTCGGCGTGGCAGTGGCAGAGATCGCTGGTCCGGATTATTCAGAAAAAGAGTTTTTCTTTCCTTATGTACGCGGACTGAATTGCCTTTTTCATGACAGTCCGGAATTTGAAAAATATACTTCCTGCCATGAATATGCCTGCATCTGCGACGAAAATAATCTGGGGATTCCTCTGATTTTTCATGTCAATAATATTGTGGAATATCTGAAAAGAAAAAATGGAGTTTTTCAGGAAGAGTTTAACAGCATCACACTGTCCGGATTATCCTTCAAAGGTATGGTCATCCTTCCTATTGAGAGAGATGAGCATCAGAGAAAGAAGGAGAGAAGAGGAAATGAACTGCGCAATCAAATGATCGACGCGGCGAAGGCCGGTGACGTGGATGCGATGGAACAGCTTACGCTGGAAGACATGGATACGTACACTCTGGTGAGTAATCGATCCAAAAAGGAAGACATTTTTACTATTGTACATTCTTATTTTATGCCATACACAGTGGAGTGCGACAAGTACTCTATCCTGGGAGATATCATAGACGTATCGACCATGAGGAATACCATGACCGGTGAAGAGTTCTATTACATTTCCCTTGAATGTAATTCCATCCAGATTGAATTTACCATCGCCAAATCCGATATCACTGGCGTGCCGGAAAAAGGCAGAAGATTTAAGGGATATATCTGGCTGCAGGGAGAAGTGGACTGCATGTAATAGTGAATTCTCAGAAACAGCAGGTTGACAAAAGAAAATATTTCGATTAAAATATCAAAGTGCAGTACACAGAATGTGTACTGCAATAAATACTAATTGTCTTCGTAGCTCAGCTGGATAGAGCACTCGCCTCCTAAGGCTATGTTGGAGCAAAGCCCAACTGAAAATCACAAATGAATAAAAGTAGTTCATTTCCGGCAAAAACAGCCGGTTGATGATATGTTTCTGTAGCTCAGCTGGATAGAGCGTCCGCCTCCTAAGTGGCAGCCCGTTCAAGTCCAAAACTGAATAATTTGGTTGTAGCGGTTGCATAAAACCGTTATAATATAGATAAGTTCCTGTAGCTCAGTAGGATAGAGCGATTGCCTCCTAAGCAATAGGCCGCTGGTTCGACTCCAGTCAGGAACGTATAAACGCCATGAATCCAAGGATTTGTGGCGTTTTTTCTTTCAGAAATCCATGCGTGAATATAAATTGCATAAATATAAATTCCTGCTAATTGGACTTGAACTGGTTTACCACCTTCTGCTAATAAAATCAGTATGCTTGCTAATAAGAAAATTAGCAATTTCCGTGCTAATAAGTTATTGGGCTAAAAGCTGTGCCAGTGTATTAGCCAGCTCGGGCGATTTTTTCAACTGCTCGATTAAGCTGTTGATGTCTATTTCTGTTTTTTCAGGCTTTTCATTTGGAAGAGGTGGATTGTATTTGCTCAAATCCGGATTCGCATAGAACGCTGCGTCAAATTTCTGAGCATTTATTTTCCTATCCTCATCAAGAATATGAGAATAAACCTCTGTAACCATATCGGCCTGAGCATGTCCGGTATCGCCCTGAGTCGCTTTAATATCGCCATGGTTCAGCTTAAGTTTATAGGTTGTACTGGAATGTCTGAGTGAATGGAACACCACATTAGGCAGTCCGGCTTCCTTGCGAAGTTCTTCAAAGGCTTTCAGTAATACCCTTCCTTCACATGGACGACCATTCGCAAGAGCGACGACAAGATTGAAGTCCTGGTATTCATTGCCAAGAAATTCTTTCAGTTCGTCCTGTGCCTTTTTCCAATCACGCAGGATATAAGCCAGGGTTTTTGGTATCCATACTCGGCGGACACTTGTATCGTTTTTGGGCTTTTTCAGAACAACCCTGGTTGATGTATTCGGCATCAAAGGAGGAAAGATATAATAGACATCTTTCTGATCCAAAGTTTCCAGTGCCCTTTTTGAGACTCTGATCAACTCCTTCTTGATATCAATGTAAGCATTATCCTCTGCGATTGCCTCATCGGAAATATTTACAAGATCCCAGGTAAGTCCAAGAATCTCTCCTTCCCTCATAGAGCAGGCAAAAGCAAGATTTATTGCTACATACAATTTGCCGTCTTTGCAACTGTTAAGCGCTTTGCTGATACTTTCTGCTGTCCATATATCACGTTTTTTATATTTGGTTCGGGGAAGTGCGTCTGAAAGCTGGAAAGGATTTTTTCCAACAAGTTCCCATTTGACTGCCTGACTAAATGCAGTAGAAAGAAGTTTGAAAATTTTTTCTATCGTCGCAGGAGGAAGATATTCGCTTTTAGGTTTACGGTTCCTGACGATCACAGGTTTTGTCTTTGTCAGTGTTTTGTAGTAAGAATCAACAAATTTACGATTTACCTTCTGAATAGGTGTCGATCCTATAATTGGATTGATATAGTTGCTGATTAACCCTAAATTACTGTCATAAGTAGTAAGTCCCCATTTCTTTTCACCATACAGGGTAACAAAATCATAAAGGAAATCTTCTACTGTCTGTGAGGTAGGAGCAATAAATGTCCCATTCTCCTGCTGACTTTCAATTTCTACTTTTCTTTTATTTGCATCTTTGTAGGTTGTAAAGGTTTCCCACTTCTGTTTCTTCTCGCCTTGAGGCGTATCGTAATAATAAACAACAGAATAATTCTTTTTACGCTTAATGATTGTAGCCATACGTTTTTCTCCTTTATTCAGGTCTGCCGTTCAGCCAGTCCTCAAAGGATTTTTTATTTACCCGTATAATTCTGCCTATCCGTTTGGAAATAAAGAAATCCTGCTCACATAATTTATAAGCAGATTTTTTGCTGATCCCAAGAATGATGGCTATATCACTTACCGAGTAAGTATCAGATCCACCGGATGATAACGCAGATGTTGTTGAGTAGTTGGTTTCTGCTGTCATTTATCCTCCTTTCAAACACAGCAGGAAAAACGTATAACTAAGACATCCTCGTGCCATTATTATACGTTTTTTCCGCCAGGTTGTAAATTTTAGTATTAAAGATAGTTCAAATAAAAAGAAAACAATCCTCCCCATAAGCCAGTTCCTGCGCCTTCTCAAGCCGCGTCTTCGGCGTCGCTATGCAATCTTAAAGCCCGCAGGCACGCAAAATGCTGCACTATCTGCGGACACCTGTATCCCTCTTACAAGGAGTTTATGCAGTTTTCAAGGTTCCTCATGGTTTTTGCCATTTGTAAAGAAAATAGTGGGGAATTTGAAGAAAGTGGAAAAAAATTAGAAAAAGAAGAAAGCTGCCTTTTTAGTCGGGCAGCTTTTGGAAAACTATTTGTGTCTGGCGGCGAGCCTGTTCAGGATGCTGATGACCGCAAGGATATCTTCGTCATCAATCTGTTTCAGCAGGTCTGCTGCTTTTTCAAATAGGGGAATATTGTGAAGGTCTGTATCAAAGAACTGTGCAGGCGTTACTTCCAGGTATTCACAGATATCAAGGAAGTTCTGCATGGTCGGCAGGGAGCGTCCGGCGGAAATGGACTGGATATAACTTTTATTCTTGCCGAGATCCAGGCTCATCTGATATTCAGAGATATTCTTTTTGATCCGCAGTTCGGTTATCCGGTCACCGATGAATTTTTTGTCCATTCCTATCACCTCACTTCACACCTTTTCTTACGATTGTAAACTATTTATTTACAGTAAATTACGGATTAAAAAAGATATATTATTCTGTAAACCGGTTATATTACGGAATATAACCGTAATTTACTGTTATAATACAGTTGGAGAAAAAATTGTGATAGAACCGCCATTTTGGGGTATGATGATAGAGAGGTGTTTGGGCATGAAAATCATAGGTACACAGAAGGAGCTGGACTGGATACGGGAGGCGCTGGCAAATAATTGCGACGGGTGCGTTTTCGGGGAAAAGTGCAGCGAGAATGCCTGCAGGGAACAGGAACAGCATGGAAAGGTCCTGACGAGCTGTCGGGAATTTCTGGACAGGCAGATCCGGTTTGTCCTGGCAGACAGCGGATCGGCTGAAAACCAGGAGCATCTGGAAAAAGACAGCACAAGATAAGGGAACCAGGAGGACCAAAATAACTATATATAGTATAAAACAAATTGACAGCACCTATATCCTGTGCTAGTATACTGATATAGTTCTTTTTTATGCGTTCCCCTGTGGGGAGAAATGTTTTGGGATTTTGAGAAATCCCGGACATGGAGAGGAAAGGCAGGCGCTTTTCCCAGCATAAGTTGTTTATGTTTGTAGCGTAGTGTCACCGTATGCCGGTAATGGCTGTGTGGCACTTTTTTTGTTTTATAGGTGGAAAACCAGATTTTAGAAGGATGGATGGAGAAAACAGGACGTTTCTCTGTGCATTCTTTTTTATTGCTGTTTATCCGGAAAGGCAAGGCTTTTCCGGATGTTGTGTAAGTGTGTGGCCTGCCACAATCAGCTCCGGCTGTTTATGGATAAATATTTTAAAGAAAGGTGGAAGAAAAACATGAATGAAACAATGGTGTATGCAGACGGTTTTGAAAAGACCTTTGCGACGGCGGAGGAGATGCTTGCATTTCTGGGCCGGAGGCTTCAGTCCTCACAGTGGATCCGCAAGCCGACCCGGTCTCTTCGGCTGGTGCCGCTGGAGAAAGAGGCAGACAACCTGGAGAATGGGGACGCAGAGATGGAGGAGATCCTGAAGGATACGGAAAAGCACACCCGCCTTGTACTGAAGGTACGGGGGGAGGCGTATCCGGTCCGGAACTGTGCCATCCAGACCATTTTAGGTCGTGCCGGCATCAGCGGAGAGGGCCTTCGCAAGCTGGATGTAAGGACCTATGCGAAGGTAGTGAACTGTTGCCTGAAAGTGGCGAAAGGAGAAAGCCTCATCAAGATTGCGGATGGGAAGGTTTCCGCTGTCCACGGCGGGGACGCCCATGATTACAGCGTGCTGGATATGAAGGCGATCTTTGAGACGACAAGCGAGTATCTGCACAAGAATTTCAAGGGGAGCACCTATCTGGAAGGTTCCGGGACCTATGACCACTCTGTGATGAGCGCCATGTGGACGCTTGCCGGAAACCAGGAACTTCTGGATACATACAGGGATGCGCTGGAACGGTACGGGATCAGCAAGGAATTTCTTACTCCGGCGCTGCGCCTGACCACTTCTGATGTGGCAGCCAGCGGGGTAAACCTGTATCCGATGCTGCTGACAGACGGCAACAGCCATACGCTCAGCCTGGGAAGCCCGATCACTCTGGCGCACAGGAACCACAGTACGATCCTGGATTACCGGGAGAACCTGAAGGAAGTGTATGCGAGATATCAGGCTGCCACGGAGCGTCTGGCAGCACTTCTGGACATTGAAATCCGCAACCCTGCCAACTGCCTGCATCTGATGATGAAAAAGCTGAAGATCAAAGCGTCGATCCGTAATGAGGTAGTGGAAATGTATGTGGCCCAGAACGGGGAAGGTCCCTGCAGCGCCCATGACCTTTACTATGCTATGAATGAGGCGCCTTTCTTCGCAGCCTGCGAAGGATTTTCCGGGTGCCGTATCCTGCGTATGGAAGAGGATATCACAAAGGCACTGGTGATGGACTGGAAGGACTATGACGTATGCGCAGCCGTGAACTGCTAGGAGGAAAGAACATATGTTGAATTTGAATTATACACCGGAACAGGTTGTCGATATCAGTCATCTTACCCGGGAGGAGTGGCTCTCTTACCGCCGACTGGGAATCGGAGGCAGCGACGTGGCTGCGATCATGGGGATCTCCCCCTTTGCCACCAGCCGAGACCTGTACAATGATAAGATCGGCGTAGAGCCTGTGATCGAAGAAGAAAGCAACTGGGTCGCCCTGGAAGTCGGGCACCGGCTGGAGGACCTGGTGGCGGAGATCTTTTCAAAGAAAACCGGCCTGGAGGTATTCCCGGTGCGGATCATGTTCCGGCATCCCCTGTATCCGTTTATGCTGGCGGATGTGGATTTTTTCGTGCGTATGCCGGACGGAAGTTTCGCTATCCTGGAGTGCAAAACCTGCAATTATAATGCAAAGGACAAGTGGGCGGATGGAAATATACCGGACCACTATATTTACCAGGTCCGCCACTATATGGCAGTCATGAATATCCATCATGCGTTCATTGCCTGCCTGTGGGGGAACAACGAAAAGGATTTTGTGTATTATCCGCTGGACCGGGATCTTCTGGAAGAAGAGAACATCATCGAGCAGGAAGAATATTTCTGGACGGAGTATGTGGAGAAAAAGGTGGAGCCGCCGCTGAGTGGGAAGCCGGATCTGGTGCTTGCCAGCATCCGCCGTTACAGCGGGTATGCGGATAAGTCCATCCCGGAGATCAGCATTTCCGGACTGGAAGCCCGCAGCCTGGAGCGATACCTTTCTCTTTCCGAGGAAAAATCCCAGCTTGAAAAGCGGAAAAAAGAGATTGACTCTGAACAGAAGGCGATCATTGTTCCCTTTGTAGAACAGATGGGCCAGGGGTGCAAGGCGCTGCTGGAGGACGGCACAAACCGTTACAGGATTACCTTCAGCCCCACACGCCGGACAATGATCGGAAAAGAGAATCTGGAAAAGCTGAAAGTGCAGCACCCGGATATTTTCGAGGAATATACAACGGAAACCGAGAACAGGGTCTTCCGGTTAAAGAAGGAGGTGGCCTGATGCTAGAAGGAAAACGGGCGTATATCTGTTCACCGCTGTCTGCAAAAACCAGGGAAGAACGATTGGAGAACATGATGATCGCAAAAATATGGCTGGATACGATCAGCCGGGCATTTCATTGCCGCACCTTTGCCTCTCATGCTTATCTGCCTCTGATGCTGGATGACACAATCCCGGAGGAACGGGAACTGGCGCTTTCCATTGGGAAGCAGCTTTTAGATTTTTGCGATGTGCTGCTTATCTGTGGCGAGCGGATTTCTTCCGGGATGAAAGGAGAAATCCTCCATGCCTGGGATACAGGAAAGGGGGTGTACTGGTTTGATGACAGGCGGATACCATTTGGACTGAAACTGATTAAGAATTGGGAGGAATTAAAGGATGCGGTGCAGATTCCAGAAAAAAATATTTCTGAATGAGGGGAGCGGTTATACCGTTGCCCTTTTTACAACACAGGATACTTCTGTACCGCTGGCAGCCAGGGATAAATACCTTCAGACGAGGAAGATAATCGGTTTTACCGCAGTGGGCTTTGACCTTCCCCTGACCGACCAGATCGAAGTGGAGATGGAAGGAAAGTGGGAAAACACCAGCTATGGGATGCAGCTTCAGGTGGAAAACTTCATGGAAGTTGTGCCGAGGACACGGGAGGGGATCATTGGATACCTCTCCTGTGGTGTGGTCAAAGGCGTCGGCCCTAAAGTGGCGGAAGCCATCTACCGTGAGTTTGGGCTTCAGACACTGGAGATCATGGAAAACCATCCGGAGGAACTGTTAAAGATCCGGGGGATTTCCAGGAAGAAGCTGGAGACGATTGTGGAATCCTTTGGGAAGAACAAGGTGTTCCGGGAACTGATGACGTTCCTGGCGCCCTATAAGGTGACGCCCCACAAGGTAAACCTGATCCTGCAGAAATTCCATGATGAATCTGTTGAGGTTATACGGAAGCGCCCCTATATGCTCTGTGCCGTCAAAGGGTTCGGCTTTTTGACGGTAGATGAGATTGGAAGGCAGCTCTGCCAGCGGCTCAATGATCCCATGCGGATTTCCGGCTGCCTGGCGTATATTATGGAGTCCGCCATGAAGGAGGAAGGCCATCTCTTCCTGTACAGGGAAGAACTGGTCCGGCGTTCCCTGGAGCTTCTGAACGATAATGTTTACGGCCAGCAGGTAACAGAAACAGAGGTTCAGCAGATCCTTTACCGGTTGGTCATGCAGGGAAGCATTGTGCTGGATGAGGATCGAGTCTATGTGGCCAGGCTGTATGAGGAAGAAACCCAGACTGCAGCCATGATCGCAAGGCGTCTTTTGGACCCGGTACAGGAACTGGATATTGAGGAGAAACTCAAAGAAGCGCAAAGGGTACTTTCCCTTACGCTGTCCAGTCAGCAGGAACAGGCAGTGCGCATGGTGTTCCAACACAGGATCAGCATAATTACCGGCGGCCCGGGGACAGGAAAAACAACGGTTCTAAAGGTTATCCTGTATATCCACGACCAGATCTGCCGTACCAAAGTGCAGCTTATGGCCCCCACCGGGCGGGCTGCACGCCGGATGGCGGAAAGTACGGGATACGAGGAGGCTTCTACGATCCATATGGCTCTGGGGCTCTTAGGGGAGTCATCGAATTTTCAGCCGGACTGGGACTACCTTTCCGCCGACTTCCTGAATCTGGACGAGGTATCCATGGTGGATATGCACCTTGGATATGAGTTCTTCCGCCGGGTAAAGCCAGAGGCCAGGATCCTTTTAGTTGGGGATGTGGATCAGCTTCCTTCAGTGGGAGCCGGTGATGTTTTCCGCCAGTTGATTTCCTGCGGATTGATCCCGGTGACCCGGCTGGAGGCAGTCTTCCGGCAGGGAGCGTCCAGCAGCATTTATCTCAATGCAAAAAAGATGCAGGAGAACCGGACGGATTTCCAGTTTGGGGAGGACTTCTATTTTATTTCCTGTGCGACTGCAGAGGAGACCGCAGAGACAGTCCGGCATCTTTACCAGAAAGAGATTGGGCGATACGGGCTGGATGGCGTGCAGATCCTGACGCCTTATAAGAATAAAACTGTCAATGGTTCCAAGGCACTGAACCAGTCCGTTGAGGATCTGGTGAACCCGCCGGATACGGGGAAGAAGGAAGTGACGGCCGGGAGCCAGACATTCCGGGAAGGGGATAAGGTCATGCAGAATAAGAATACCCTGATGGCCAGCAACGGCGATTTGGGGACGATACAGGCTTTTTATACCAACCCGGAGGGAACGGTGATCACAGTGGTTGCTTTTCCGGACGGGCGCACGGTGGAATATGAGCCGGAGCAGATGGAAATGATCGAACATGCCAATGCCATTACCATCCATAAAGCCCAGGGCTCAGAATGTGAGGTTGTCATCATTCCCTGGCTGTTTGCGTTCCGGGTGATGCTGAAGCGGAACATCCTGTACACCGGTATCACCAGGGCCAAGAAAACGGTCTATCTTGTTGGAGACTGGCGGGCTGTCTGCCAGGCGGTACATAACGATGACTCCGGGCGGCGCAATACCATCCTGGGGGAGCGGATCGTCCGTTTTTACCAGCAATATCTCAGGGAACAGGAACCGGAGCAGTTGAAACTTGCGGTGTAAAAATAAATTTTTTTCAATCAGAGGAAAAAGCAGGCTATTCCTTTTATGTAAGGATGGTCTGCTTTCCGGAGAAAGGAGCAGAACATGAACGAATTACTGTACAAAAAATCAAAGGCAGTGGGAAGCCTGAACAGAGTTGAGGGATTTGAACCGCTGGAACTTGCCAGGACGATCTCCCAGGAGGGGCAGCCGGACCAGCTTTATCTGGATGTGAAATACCGGAAACTCTGGTTCCGCCTGGTCTATCCGACGGGACGGATCGAAAGCCATATCGTCCACTTTAATGAAAATATGGCGCTGGCAGAGGCGAAGATCTATCTGAGCTATACGGATGCGCCGGAGAATTACGTGGCGAATGCTTTTTCCATGAAGTTCCGGACAGACGACCCGAAGTTTGGGGATAAATTCCTTGAGATGGCGGAAACGGCTGCCGTAGGAAGGGCGCTGTCTGACGCCGGATTTGGCGTCCAGTTTGCCGATGTGGGAGAAAGCAATGATCCGAACCAGGTGGATGCGGGGATCCCCGTACCGTTGCAGTATCAAAGCCCGGATGCGCAGTGGAACGATCCACAGGCAGCCGGGAACGGCGAACCGTCCTATCCGGGCAGCCAGG
Organism: Candidatus Anaerobutyricum avicola; assembly: GCA_019113845.1. GTDB lineage: Bacteria > Bacillota > Clostridia > Lachnospirales > Lachnospiraceae > Anaerobutyricum > Anaerobutyricum avicola. Next base: position 16,812 of record DXGQ01000004.1, on the reverse strand, counting down.
GCGCAGCTCCTTATCGGGGAATGGAAACACCCGCCTATGCGGGCCAGAACATGATGGACCAGTATTACCACCAGGCAAAAAGCCAGGGAAACGTCATGGGAATGCCGCCTCAGAATCCAGCGGCGCCCGGACGCAGGGCAGCCCAGGAAAGCCCCTTAGATGGTTCTCTCCCGGTGGAAGAACTGGTAAAGCAGATGTCGTATGAACAGGCAAGAGCCGTCATCATCGGCGGCAAAGGGAAATACGGCGGTATGAGTATGGGGCAGGTGGCAGTGGAAAGCCCTTCCAGCCTGGATTACTTTGCGGCCAACTACCGGGGGCATAACAACCTGATCCCGGCGGCAGCCAGAGTGTTATTAAATCAGGCGCTCCCGCTTGCCGGCTGATCCGGCGGCAGGGAAAGGAGGAAAGCGGTAAATGTATGATGGACCGGACTTTGACTATGACATTCTGGATGTGGTTCATCTCCTGCGGCTTCACAAGCGGCGGGGAAATTATTATGACTGCCCCTTCTGCGGCGATACCAAAGGAAGGCTGAACATCCATCCCGCAAAAAATGTCTTTCGCTGCAACCGCTGCGACAGATCCGGCGGGATGCTCCAGCTTTATGCGGATCTGCACAACCTGACTTACCGGGAAGCGAACCAGGAAATCCGAGAGGCTCTGAACAAAGGGGAATACCGGGAGGCACAGCAGGCGAAAAAGAAAGCGCAGGCTGAGCCGGAACAATCAAAACTGGCGCCTCTTGAAGTACGGCACCGCACGTATAAGGAAATGCTGGATTTACTCCCTTTGTATGAGATCCATAAGGAAAATTTACTGGAACGGGGCCTTACCATGGAGCAGATCAAAGAGCGCAGATACAAGAGCGTTCCGCTCTACGGCCTGCATAAGCTTGCAGAAAGCCTGCTGGAAAGAGACTGTGAACTGGAAGGCGTCCCCGGTTTCTATCAGGATGATACGGGACGATGGACCATGAACTTTAAAGCGAAAAATTCCGGGTTCCTGGTTCCGGTGGAATCGGTGGACGGAAACATCCAGGCATGTCAGATCCGGCTGGACCAGCCAAGGGATAACAATAAATATCTGTGGTTTTCCAGTGCGGGATATCCAGGCGGTACTTCCTCCGGGAGTCCGGTCCATGTGATCGGCGACCCGGATGCGGAGACCGTGTATCTGACAGAGGGCGGCTTAAAAGGCTCCATCGCCCATTATCTGTCCGGGAACACCTTTATCTGCGCGGCCGGCGTCAATATGTATCGGAGCGTCCGGCCTGTGCTGGAAGAACTGCAGCACAGGAAGATGAAACGGCTGGTGGAAACCTACGATATGGATAAAAAGCTGAAGACAGACTGTGACAGGCAGTATCATAAATGCTCCCAGTGCCAGGCGCATGGGGAACAGGAAACATGCCCGTACAAGGTGGAAAAGCGGCGGATTATCCAGAACGCCTGTGGGAAAGTCTACGGGATCTGCCGGGAGTTATCCCTGCCGGTCACCCGGATGGTCTGGGACCAGGACTCAGATGGTAACTGGGCCGGAAAGATCAAAGGGATCGATGACTATTATTACGCAAAGAGGGCTGAAAAATCAGCCCCTTTGCCAGAGGAGAAAGGAGTTGGAACAAAAAGATGAAAAAGGGAGAACGGCTGCTGTTGCTGGCAGGGATCCTTCTTTCCATAGGTGTGCTGATCTTTTCAGTGTGGAAGCTGCGGGGCATCTACGGGGAATACCAGGAGGGCGAAGATACCTATGAGGAACTCTCCGCTTTTGTGGAGGAACCGGAAGATACGCCGGAAGATGAGACAGATGAACCGGAAGCAGAGCCGTCCGGATACCTTCAGATTGATTTCGCAGGGCTTCAGGCGGTAAACCCGGATGTGATCGCCTGGATTGATATTCCCGGCCTTTCGGTCAGCTATCCGGTGGTGCAGCGGAATGATAATGCGTATTATCTGCATCATCTGATCACCGGGGAGTACAACAGCAGCGGCAGCATTTTCGCAGACTGCCATAACCAGCCGGATTTCACGGACCAGAACACGATCATCTACGGCCACAATATGAAAAACGGAAGTATGTTTGGAACCCTATCCCATTACCAGGATCAGGCTTTGTGGGAGGAGAACCCTTATTTTTACCTGTATGTGCCGGGGAAAGTGCTGGAATATCAGATCTTCTCCTGTTATGCCGGGTATGTGGGCAGCGAGGCTTACACCTATGCGTTTCCGGAAGCGGATGATTTCCAGAATTTCCTGGGGAAGATCCGTTCCTATGCAGGGTATGATACCGGCGTGGAAGTCGCAGAAACAGACCGGGTGGTGACACTTTCCACCTGTGTCAGTTCCAGGAGAGACTATCGTTATATTGTCCATGGAAAACTGAAGAAAGTGATGGATAACGAAAGAAACATACGTTGATTTCAGCAGGGAAAATGGATATATTAGGATTATAGAAGGAACGGAGGGATTCGATGTCTCAGGATTTGATGAACATTCTTCAGCAATATGTAAAAGAGTTGCAGAAACTATATGGATCTGGGTTAAGCGCGGTCATTTTATATGGCTCTTATGCCAGAGGAGATTTTCGTGCGGACTCGGATATTGACATTATGATACTGGTTGATATGACAGATGAAGAAATTTCGCAAAGAGGACATGTCCTTTCTGATCTTACATTTGAGTATAATTTTGATTATGAATTGATGATTATGCCAATCGTAAAGAACAAGGACCATTTTGAAAAATGGCTTCGGGCGTATCCATTCTACAATAATATCAAAAAGGAAGGGGTAGAACTTTATGCAGCCTGATTTAGATGATATCGGCGGAGCTAAGGAACTTGCCTTTGCAATCATTATAATATATGGATCACAAAATATTGCGCCGGTATGGGAAAGAAAAATTTCCCTGCCGGTCTTTTTTTATTTTAGGAGAGAACAGTTATGTTGGAATTTGAATATGCCAAAGCACTGGCGGAAATTATATGGAAAGAAAACGATACGCTTGCGGAAGAACGGATACAAACACTCCAATCAATCTTCCGGCGGGCCTGGTATTATCAGGAGCGGGGGATGTTGGAGGAGATTATCTTAGGGTTTGTACAGAAGAAGATCAAAATGATCCAGCAGGCTGAGACAAAAGGGAAACTGCAGGAGATCGGCAGACCGCCAAAGCCCGTTTACAACGGCAACGGTTTTATTCCTGGAAAATACGATACCGAGGAAGAGGAAATGCTGGTCTGGAGCCTTACATCTCTGAAGGCGCCGCTTAACGATCCGGCATATAAACGGTACGAGGAGTTGTTCTGCCTCCTGTTACCGGAAAAGGCGAAGGATGTATTCCCGGAAATGTATGAAAAAAATCAGGAAAAAGCTGCCTGAAGAATGGAGGATGGAGATGACGATCAGAGAAGCAGGAAAAGGAATCGTGACAAACAGAAAACGGATCTGTAGTTACCGGATCGGCTTTATCAATAGTGATGGCAGGGAGGATGAAACAGAACTGGATGTGTGTAATCTTGCTGAGTTGGAAGAAGTGTATCAGGATTTTTGTAAAGAGAACGGCTTCAGGCAGAATACCGTTATCTATGTGAAGCGGTAAATGACCAGTACAGGCACCGGGGGAACCGGTGCCTGCGCTATGATAAATGGGAATAGTTCTTTTGAAAAAAGAGATTTAAAGAATGATTTTAGGTATTACATTTTGGAACTTATCCCTTATAATGAGAACTATACGGAGCATCTGGAAATTTAACGTATATTTGAAAAACAGAGTGATGTTTATGGATTTTTTGATGAACTTATATGGAGGAAATGGTTATGGCAACAAAAATTTTAGTTCACGGAGCAGGACACAAAGCAACAAGTTGGGATAAAATAATTTCATACATGGGAGACAATGAAGATATAGTATGTCCAAATCTATCCTCCATCCTCGAAGGGAAAGAGGCGAGTTATGAAAACCTGTATTCTGTATTTGTAAAATATTGCAACGAAATTGATGGACATATTCATTTATGCGGTCTTTCATTAGGTGGTATTTTGACATTAAACTATACTCTTGATTTTCCGCAGAAAGTAAAAACATTGGTTTTAATTGGAACACCATATAAAGTCCCGAAGCTGGCTTTTAGTTTTCAAAATATAATCTTCAGATTTTTGCCAAAATCTATTTTTGAAACGATGGCCTTTGATAAAAAGAATACATTTGCTTTAGGGAATACTATGAAGAACTTAGATTTCAGCAATAGAGTTAAAAGTATTGAATGTCCCACTTTAGTCCTTTGTGGAAAGAAAGATAGTGCAAACATAAAATCAGCGCATTTTTTGGCGCAAAATATTAAAAATGCAGAATTGGAAATTATTGAGGATACAGGTCATGTGGTAAATGAGGAAAATCCAGAAGTTTTAGCTCAAATTTTAACTGAGTTTTATTCAAAAAATGATTTTTGAGAATACTTCATCAATGTTGCATGAAACGATGCTTTATAGAGGTGAAGTAAATGATAGCACAGGCACCGGGGAACCGGCGCCTGCTTTAATAAAGAACACAGATAATTTATTTCATTGAATCCACAATAGATTTCATCTCATCCAATGAGGTTCTCCCTTTCAAAGTATAGCGTATTCCGTCTGCCACGAAGATCGCTACTTTTTCTGACACATAGTCTTTCAAATTTTCTTCTTCAACCGTATCTTCGATAATATTTACTGCGTATCCTTGTTCTGAAGTATAACTTTCAGCAAATTCATATAGTCCGAGATAATCGGTATCCCAACCGTTATTCAGTTGATTTTCACTCAAAATGATATCTACAGATAATGAAACGGGTGAAGAATATTTTTCCCCACTGTCATAGGAATATCTGTTTTCCTCATCAATAAAATGATAGTTACTTGTGTCTCCTAAAATGTAATTGTCAATGGTAACAATTAAAAAATCTTTTTCATCGGTACTTACATTCCCCAGCATATAAGAGTTATTCTGTGATAAGTCAGTATCTAATAAATCAACACCCAAATCCTGCTTTATTGCATCATAATCATTATAATTTGCATCAACCATTCCGTTTTCATCGGCGATAGCATCCATTTCATTCACCTGGACAACCTGCATAGCATCTAATTCCGGCAAGACAGTTTCATTCACCTGAACTTTGTTTAATATATAGTGCCCGGCAAAAACAGTAGTTCCGGTTAGGACAATAACAGCAATGGAAGCTGCAATACTTTTTATTATTGGATAGGATTTTCGATGAACCACGCCTTTTCTTATATTCTTTTTTACGCTATCACTTAATTTAATTTCTTCAAGTTCACGGTCGATTACATTTTTCAAACTAAAATCATTCATACCCTACCTCCACTAAATTTCCCTTTAGCCTTATTCTCGCTCTGTTGAGACGCTGTATCGTAGCGTTTTCAGATTTACCGATTATTTTGGCAATTTCTCTGACAGACAGATTTTGATAATAGTACAATAGGATGATTTGTCTGTCGTTCGCATTCAGTCGCATGATAGCCTCTGAAACACTGGTTTTTTCCAACATCTCTTCTATTGGATTATCGCCGATTTTCTCTATATGATCTTCCAGATTATTTTGAATTATTTGAAACCACCGGTTTCTCATGATATTTTTGCAGGTATTTATCGCAATTCGTATCAGCCATGTTTTTTCACTCGATTTATGCGCAAACGAATCATATGATTTCATTGCTTTAATGAAAGTTTCCTGAACAGCGTCTTCGGCAAGGTGGTAATCTTTTAGATATAAATAGCACATACGGAAAATGCTGTCTCCATATTCCTGCATCAGTCTTTCTAAATATTGATCTGTCGGCATTATATCTTTTCGCACCCCCTTTCATCTATTAGACACAGAAAAGCAGTTCAATATTACTCATGAAATGATAATCATTGCAGATGGGTGGCAGAGAGAACGGGTAAAGGAAACACCGTCAGTGTAAGTGCTGGCGGTGTTATGCATACTGTGCGTGGGATTTCTTCTAAAATATGACTCCGGAGACAGGGTTATCTTTTTTTATATGTGAATATGATCCCGATGATGGAACCAATAAAGACGAAAGGCGCCAATCTTACAAACAGAAATTCAACGCCATGCAGTATGGTCCCTGCAACTGCATATTCCGGATTGCTGTAATCCCAGTCCAGATATTCTCCGTGCATCGCTGCAAAAGCAATAAAGCCTACCGCTATAAGCACACACAATGCAAGGAGCAGATAGCGGATCAGCCGGATCCGCATCCTGCTTCTTTTGGCAAACTGGAGGTTAATGCTTTCCAGTTTTTCAGAAATGCTTTTTAGGTCTGTTTCCTTTAGGTCGTGTTCCGGTACGGTTTCTCCAAGCAGTATGCTTACAGAAGTATCCAGTTCGTTTGCTAAGGAGATCAGCATACTGGAGTCAGGAACCGATAAGCCTTTCTCCCATTTCGATATGGTCTGTCTTACGACATTCAGCCTGTTGGCAAGTTCTTCCTGTGACAGCCCTTTTGCTTTTCGTAAATTCTTAATATTTTCATTCAACATAGCCTGTGCCTCCTTTGTTTTGATATAGTCATTAAACATCAAAAACGCCGTTGCCACAAGCAACGCAGATTAACATGTTAAAATTACGCCTCCGGAGTCTCATTAAACCGGTATCCCATGCCCGGAACGGTCTGGATATATTCCTCACGGGTATGCGCTTTGAGTTTCTTCCGGAGGCTGGAGATGGTGCAGTAAACTGCCCCTTTTATATTTACCGGCTCTTCCTTCCATACAGCCTGATAGAGTTCTTCCTGGCTGACGATCCAGCCGGGATGCGCTGCCAGATAGCACAACGCAGAAAATTCCAAAGGAGATAAAGGGAGGTCCTTTCCGTTTATCGTTACCTGCCGCTTCTGAGGAAGGATTGTTAAGCCGGATGCCTGTATCTGCTGTCGGTCCTCTTTTTCTGCAAGCTCTATGACAGGCATATCTGCTGAAAGTGCAGCGACAATGTGACGAAACAGTTCTTCCTCTTTCTCTTCAAATAAAATGATCAGCGCCTTCCCATTTACATCCCTCCCTCATCTGCGGTTTATTCATATTCCCGCAGCCGGTCTACAATAGAATGTACTTTCTTTTGGGTTTAGCCCAGCTTGCTGACATCCTCCAGATAGATAGAAACTTCCCCACATTTGGGGCAGATGGCAACTTTGGGTTTCCCGATCCTGCCGCCAAACAGTTTGGACTCATCGGAAGAGAGGATGATCCCATATCCCGCACCCTCGATCTTTACTGCACAGTCCTCTTTCATTTCGCTTCCGCAACGGATACATTTTCTCATTTTCATACACCTCACAATTTCTTTGCTTTTGGTTTCCCATGTTTCTTTTTACAAGAGGTTTCTCCTCTGCTATAATTATAATGCTTTATGGTATGTTGCCGACAAAATAGTAATAAACGCACGGGAACGGCGAAAAAACGCTCTGATCTTGAACCAGAGAATCGCTTTTTATGAATAAATGCAGCAAGGGCTTAGAGCCGCCTGCAAATCTGATGGAAGGAGCCAAGAGTCATGGAAATCCTGGCGACGTGTATCCTATCTCTTCTGAGTGCCTGTTCTTACCTGCTTCCGGTAAGTTTTTTTCTTCCATGCAGGCTTTCAAAGAAGGAGAAATGGATCCTGTTTTTGATCTTTTTGGGGAGTATTCTCCTGATCCAGTGGAAACTGGGAAATATTGGCGTGATTGTGCTGCTCCTTTTGGGAGGGCTTTACATCGCATGGATCGATGAGAACCGCTTCCTGAATGTCAGCACTTTTATCGGGACCTATCTTTTCTGTGTGGTCTGCGATTACCTGCTGACCCTGGTATGGGAGCCGGTGAGCCGCCGGATCTTCGGGAGCATCGGCACATACGGAGCCAGTCTCCTGTATGTTCTGCTCTATCTTCTGATACTGGCAGCCATCTGCCCGGTACTTTCCAGGCTGCTCCACAGGCTGATGGGGAAGATAAACCGGACGCTGCCCCGTCAGCTTACGGTCCTCATATCCATCAACCTGGTATTCTGCCTGCTGATCTTTCTTTTTAATATTGCGGTGGGGGAATATATCGGCTACAGCCGACCGGTCATTCTGTTTAACTGCTTTCTCTTTGGGTGCTACTTTGTGATCAGCACCGTGCTGATCGTCAATATTATCCGCTCCCGGATAGAAAACATGGACCTGCAGATGAAGCAGGACGCTTATCAGAGACTGCAGGAGTATACGGGACAGGTGGAAGCCATGTATTCCTCCCTGCGGGCGTTCAAGCATGACTATAATAATATCATGCTGACTCTCTCCGGGTATATGGAGTCCGGCGATATGGAAGGGCTAAAAGCCTATTTTAACCGGGAGATCGCACCCATGAACCAAAAGCTGTTTACGGCCACATCCCGTCTCAACCAACTGATCCATATCAAGATTACGGAATTGAAAAGTATCGTTTCCGCCAAACTTCTGTATGCGGCGGAACTGAACATCAATGTAACCGTAGAGATTGAAAAGGAAATCAGCAGCGTTCCCATGGGAACGGTGGACTTGTGCCGTGTGGTCGGCATTTTCCTGGATAATGCCATCGAGGGGGCACTGGAAACGGAGAAGCCGGAGATACGGATGGCCGTTCTGGATGAGGCGGAAGAGGTTGTCTTTATCATTTCCAACAGTTTTCAGGATACCGGTCTGCCCCAGGCGTCACTGCGGCAGGCGGGAACGACGACCAAGGGGAAAAACCGGGGGATCGGCCTCTATAACGCAAAGGAAATCCTCAGCGCTTATGACCGGATCTTCTGGGATACGGAAGTACGGAATGGACAGTTTATCCAGTGCCTCCGCATGAAGAAACAGTAAGATTTCCAGAATAACCGTGGGCCTTGATGAAGGAAGGCTGCGTTTATGATCGGATACGTAGCGTATTTTACTTTTTCACAGGAGCTGCGGGAGGCTGTGCTAGAATATCAGTATAGACACGAAGGGAGAGGAACATATGCTGGATATCTATATTTGTGAAGATAACAAGAAACAGCTCAGTCTGTTTACCGGGTATATCAGGGATGCGCTCCTCATTGAGAACTTAGATATGCAGATCGTGCTGGCGTCCTCTGATCCGGATGAGATCCTGGAAGGGATGAAGGCTTCCAGCAATATGGGCGTATTCTTTCTTGACATTGATCTGAAGTCCAGGATCAATGGGCTGACCCTTGCGCAGGAGATCAGAAAACTGCAGCCCCGGTGCTTCATCATATTCATCACATCCCATTCAGAAATGGGATTTCTGACCTTCCAGTACAAGGTAGAGCCCCTGGATTTCATCATAAAAAGCAGTACCGAGGATATTAAGCGGAAGATCCACGACTGCCTGCTGAACGTGCAGGAGAAAGAGACCTCCCCGGCAAACAGCCAGATGGGGAAATTCCTCCTCCGGCAGTCGGATCGTACTATTTCCATCGGCTATGATGAGATCCTCTTTTTTGAAACTTCCGATAACATCCACAAGATCACCCTCCATGCCCGACAACGTCTCCTGGAGTTTCCCGGGCAGCTTGGCGATATCGAAAAGGAGCTGGACCAGCGGTTTTACAGATGCCACCGCTCCTACCTTGTAAATACAGATAATATCGCAGAGATTGATTACGGGCAACTTATGATCCGGATGAAAAACGGGGAGATATGCCCTGTGGCAACACGTAAAAAGCGAGGGCTGAAAAACAGGATGTCTTAGATTGGGACGTTTAGGGGAAAACTGCAGTCCGGGAGAATGGTAAATACAGCGCAGGCGCCGGGAAACCGACGCCTGTCTTTGTCAGAGGAAAGTATAAATTTGAATCATATTTTGAAATAATCAAAAATCCCCCTGCGTCATGTATTGCTTGTGACGCTGCGTAATGAAGTAAAGTAGAGGGCGAAAGGAGGTAAATGCTATGTCAAAATACACGACTGGAGAAATTGCAAAGCTCTGTGGCGTTTCCGTCAGGACAGTGCAGTATTACGACACCCGTGGTATTCTTGCACCCAGTGAACTCACAGAGGGCGGCAGACGGCTTTATTCAGAGGATGACTTAAAGAGACTGAAGATTATCTGCTTCCTTCGTGACGCGGATATTTCCATCAACAGCATAGGAGAATTGCTGTCTGAGGAGCATCCCGGCAGTGTTATTTCCGTTTTGCTTGAACAGCAGGAGCAGCTCCTTCAGGAAGAAGTACGCAAACGGCAGGCAAAACTTGATATGCTCGCTGAGATTAAGCGAGAGCTGAAGGGCGTAGAAAATTTCTCCATCGAATCTATCGGTGATATAGCTTATGTGATGGAAAACAAAAAGAAGATGAGACGGCTGCACGCAATCCTGCTGATCACAGGTCTTCCCCTTAACATCATGCAGTGGCTCTCTATCCTTCTCTGGATTTTCACAGGAATATGGTGGCCTTTTGTGCTTTGGGTACTGATAGCTGTTTCATATGCAATTTGGGTCACGAAATTCTATTTCAAAAGAGTTGCGTATATCTGTCCGCAGTGCCATGAGGTCTTTAAACCTCAATTAAAAGAGGCTGTTTTTGCAAGACATACTCCCACGCTCAGAAAACTGACATGTACCTGTTGTGGATATAAGGGCTTTTGCGTGGAAACCTATGGAGAGGAGGCAAAAAAGAATGAATAATTTTATAGATTTTCTTCCGTTTTTAATCCCGCTGGCAATCGCTCAGCTTGCCCTGTTGGGCTATACGCTTTATCACATCCTGACACATAAAAATTATAAAAGAGGCAATCGTACTTTGTGGCTTATTATTGCAATGATCGGCATGGAGTTTATCGGCCCGATCCTGTACTTCCTGCTTGGCAAGGAGGAGGACTGACATGGATGTACTGACGATACAAAACCTGAAAAAGAACTTTGGCAGCAAGGAAGTGCTCTGCGGGCTTGATCTGTCTGTCCCAGAACACAGCATTTTTGGTTTTATCGGAAAAAACGGCGCAGGAAAAACAACGACAATGAAAGCTATCCTGGGGCTTCTGAAAGCGGACAGCGGGGAAATTCATGTGATGGGTGAAAAGGTGCGTTTTGGACAGACCAACACCAATAGGCACATTGGCTATCTGCCCGATGTGCCAGAATTTTATTCTTATATGACGCCCCATGAGTATCTGACTCTCTGCGGAGAAGTATGCGGAATGAGTAAGGCGGACATTGCGACGAGGAGTAATGAACTGTTGGAGTTGGTCGGTCTTGAACAGGAGCGCCACCGTATCAAAGGATTTTCAAGAGGAATGAAACAACGACTGGGAATTGCACAGGCACTTTTGAACCGTCCAAAACTTTTAATCTGCGATGAGCCTACATCCGCGCTTGATCCGGCAGGCCGCAAGGAAATTCTGGATATCCTTCTTGCAGCAAAAGAACAGACTACGGTATTTTTCTCCACGCATATTCTTTCAGATGTGGAGCGTATCTGCACAGAGGCAGCTTTTTTGAACGATGGGAAGATTGCTATGCAGGGAACCATTTCAGAACTGCGAAATAAGCGGTCATCTAACGGATTTATCATTGAAATGGAGAAGAAAGAAGTCACGGATACGCTTACAGAAGCCTTTCGTGAACTACAACGCACAGAGGAAAATGTGCTTGTTTATCAGGGAGATGAGGGCCATTTTTTCGATATTATGAAATATATCTCTGAAAATAAGGTTCCCATACTAAAAATTGAACGGATAGAGCCGACGCTTGAATCGTTGTTTTTGGAGGTGACAAAATGAAATCTCTGTTTTCTTTTATGAAAAAGGAATATCTGGAAGCTGCAAGGACGGGCAGAATCATGATTATGATATTACTGTTTGTTCTGTTCGGTATCATGAGCCCTGCCGTTGCAAAGCTGACGCCGTGGATGATGGAAACGCTGTCTGAGTCCATGGCAGAAAGCGGGTTCATTGTCACGGATGTTCAAGTAGACGCCCTGACCTCATGGACACAGTTTTTTAAGAACATTCCTATTGCACTGATTGCTTTTGTATTGATCTTCAGCGATCTATTTACGAAAGAATATAAATCCGGAACCTTGCTGCTCATACTGACGAAAGGCTTGTCAAGATATAAGGTTGTGCTTGCAAAGGCAGTGCTCCTGCTGTCGCTGTGGACAGTTGGCTATGGAATTTGTTTCGCCATTACTTATGGATACAATGCTTACTTTTGGGATAACCGCATTATGGATCACTTAGTTTTCTCGGTGACTATATGGTGGCTGTTTGGTATATGGGTTATATGCCTGATGGTTCTTTTTTCATCGCTGCTGCAAAATAACGCAGGTGTTATTCTGTGCGTTGGCGGAACAGTGCTTCTGGCATATTTATTGAGTATCATACCAAAAGTAAAGGCGTATTCCCCCATTGTATTGATGAATACCAGTTCAATTTTGACGGGTGCGGGAGAAACAGACGCATATATAAAAGCGATTGTTATTACCGCTTTCTTATGTATCGTATGCGTTGCTGTAAGTATTCCGGTTGTAAATAAGAGACAGCTTTAAGTATGCCGCCGCATGGGTAACCATAGCGGCGGTTTTTCTACCTATCGGCTGCCTCTGTCAGGATTTCTTTTCCTGTTTCGGATATAGGCAATTACAGGAAATAAAATATAACAGAAGGCAATGGCTGCTGTGCCAATAATAACAATTTCTGTTAATGGATAGAAATAGTAAGTCACTAATGTTATGTTGATTATGGACCAAGTTGATACTAATCCAGTTGAAAAAGCGCCAGACATCTCTATACTTAACGAATTTTGTCCAGGACGCTTTTTTGAAAAGCTGCTATGCGTAAACATAGATAAAAAAGCCAATAACAGCATAGCCCATAAAACCCATTGCCCGGAAGAATTATTCGGAACTCCTGCATCATTCCAATGTATAATCAGAACACCATGAATGGTAAATGTTCCGATCAAACAAAAAACCATTGCCAACAGAAACATGATTATTGAGATATTTCTCCATAATTTTATTGGTGATAATCTAAACATTCAAAGCACTCCATTCCAGGCAATGATATAATCATCAATTAGGATTTGTCTATTTTTTCAAATTTTCTATAAGCCCGGAGACAGCGGATATAAGCCAACCCAAGCCAATAATAATTAACGCAATTTTCCACCCGATACCATTATCAAAAACAAAGATAAATGTATATAGAGCGAACAAACTAACGGGAATAGCAATTCCATATAACACCAAATGAAACTTCCTCTTTTTTTCTTTATCCATTTATTCTCCCCTCATTAACTTCAAATTCGACAACTTAGGAGTTGTTATTCTGTACGAACATTGACTGGCCTCACTGTAAGTTCTCCAACGCCTTCAACCCTGTACCATTTTCCTCGTTCGAGTTTAATCGTATCTCCTGCTCCAGATGTAATATAACCTATTACATAAGTTTCTCCGCTTTCAATATCCGTAAATATGACATCGGTATCAGCAGTACCGGTAACTTTTACACTTCCGCTAACGGGCTGAATCTCTTCGCTTTTCACTCTCTCGCTACCGGAAAGGGTGAAAGTGTGCACCCTAACATAGCTGTTATAACTTAAACCGATTATTAGGATGGCAAGCGGAATTGCACCTCCCAACACTCGTTTCAACCGTTTCTTATCCATAAATTATCCCTCAGAAAAATTCCAATTTATCGATTTCTATATTCACATTATATCAGTTAAAAATCAGCCATTCAATGAAATTCATAGGGTATCCATCTTTTTCGTGTACCATTCCGTCACCCCCTTTTATTCCCCCTATGCCCGAACTCCCATAGAAGGAAAGGATCATTTTCTCATATGGGATTTTTCTGTTTCTAGAAAAATCTGTTTTGGGGTTAGAAACAAGGCCGGCTAGATCCTGTTTTTGCTTATTTGTCAATTCTTAATCTCAAAAAAATCCCACACCACATTTTCTGTGATGTGAGATTCTCTTAACTTAATGCCATTGTCCACGGGGCATACCGTCTTTCTTCTTATTCAGAACCTGCGTTTCTCTCCCAAAAGCTGACCGCCTCATCGATCCAGCCTTCTGCCACAGTTCCTTCTCCCAGGCCGAACCCATGCCTCAGGCCGTCAAATACCTGGATTTCTGCGTCTGTTCCATTTTCCTGTATCCGGCTGATGTAATCTTTCATAGAGCGATAAGAAGCAATCCCGTCATTGGTTCCCACACAGGCATAAGTGGGCGGTTCATTGCCTGTTACATCTGAAAGGCCTGTATATTCCATGATCACGGCTGCCGGAGCCGGATATTCTTTCTCTCCGAATGCTGCTGTTCCATAGGATCCCAGCCAGGCCGCCATACGTGCTCCTGCAGAGCCGCCCCAAAGGGAGTAATCCGTCATATCAATCTGAAGTTCATCTGCGTTTTCATGGAGAAAGGCGATGGCTCTTGCCAGATCTTCACAGGCCGTATCTGCTCCCGGCCTGTAGATCAACGCAAAAGCATTGTATCCTTTTTGGGACAGTTCCATTGCATGGGGAAAGCTGTCATGCATGGCAGCCACATAGACAAAACCTCCTCCTGCATTGATCACTGCAGTCTTTGCTCCCGGCTCTCCCCGGAAGAAAAAGAGCCCTGTGTTTTTCTTGTCAGGATCTTCCGCCTTTTCTTCATCTGTATAAATGTCATAGAAAATCTGCTCTCCTGACTCCACCTGATCTTTCAGATAATTTGCAATCTCCACCGTACGGTCTGGATTCACATTGTTATACCAGGTCAGGATCTCTCCCACATCCTGTAGTTCCAGATCCTCATCAATCGTCCGGTCCACAGGAAAAATCAGTCTCCCGTAATCTCCAAATACCGGATCATTGATCACATCCATAACCTTTGTCTCTAAGGTATAATCCTCCTCACCACTGCTCCCGTTCTCTACAGTTTCAGCTTTCTCTGAAGGGTTTGCATCTGATGAATCTGTCCGGGATCTCTCCTCTGTCTGGCCGCAGCCTGACAGAAGCAGCATAAAAGACAGAACCCCGGACAAAAGGATAACCCTAAGACTGTTTCTGTATATGTGCCATGTTTTTCCCATAACTCTTCCTCCTGATTTTTTATCCTTCTGCAAATATACTGCCAAGCCACTGATCATATCCTTCTATCCAGCCCCCTTCTGCTCCGAAACCATGGGGCATTCCTTCCAGCACATGGGATTCTACAGATACTCCTGCTTCTTCCAAAGCCTGGATACATTCTTCAAATTCCCCTACAAAAGGATCCCTGGTTCCGTATGCAAAATAGGTAGGCGGAAAATCCCATAACTGCGATATCTTCCTGATCGATCCCATATTCCTCTCCGTGGCTTCTGACAAACCGGACAGCCCGGGCAAGATCCAAGGCTCCTTCTTCCTGGGTATATGGCCTTAATCTGTAGTCCACCACAAAGCTCTGATAGCCCCGCTGACTGAGCGCTTCCGCCACAGGAGTTCCCTCATACTGGTCACTTCGGTATTGGAAGGCTCCCCCTGCGCAGATCAGTACATCGCCTTTATACTCTGTTTCTGAAGGCATATTGCCTTCCTCCCACAGATAGAAGGTCTGGCGTGTCCCTGCATCCACCTGCCCATGCGCTGCTGTCTGGATCTCACTGTTTTCTCCGGTACTGCTTTTCGAGCATATAAGTCTTTGCCTCCGGATTGGAACGGGTGGCCTTCACAGTTCCAGGCACTACAAGGTTAACGTCGGATTTCATGATTCCCAGATCCAGAATAGAAAATTGTATAATTTATACAAACCCCTTCTGACTTTGTAGATAATTATAGAATATTTACAAAGTCTTCAGAATATCCAGTTGGTTTTCCGGTATATACCCAAAGGTTTTATTCCTGGGATCAGCAAGCCAAACGGACATCTATCTGGAATCAGCTATAGCCGGTATTGCAGGTGTGCCTCCCTCCCGGGGGATTTTTTCTCCTACAGGGCAATCCCAAGGACTTTCTGTAGAGAATATAGAAAAAGCCGTCCATTACTGAACGGCTGGAAATAGAAAAGGAACGTCTATCTGGGCGTTCCATGATCTAATAGCAGTGTGTTTCTGGCAATTTTCAGCGAATTTTCTTCTTTCACTCCATATCTGTACGGAAAAAACGAATTTGTTGTATGAAATAAAAAAATACCGTCATTTTCTGATGAAACGGCGGTATCTATCCTGTCCTCTGGCTTTGATTTTTCCGGCAGTAATAAATGTTTATGTTGCAAGAATAGGTATCAACAGTTCCCTGTCCGTACAAAAGTGTTGCTCCCATTTCAGAAAACAGAATTTCATGTTTTGAGTATTTGGCAAGCTAAATGTAATCTAATAACTTCTTGAGAAGATGATTTCACATTTTCCCTCCTAGTGTTTACTCAATTTTCTAATACTTTTGCATTTTCTTCAAGAGCATATTTTTGAAGTTTACTCAACCCGTCCATTACTTCTTTTTTCCCTTTTTTTATATATTTTATTATGGATAATACAATGCAAATCACTGTAAGTATAATTGCTTTGGACCCAGGATTTTGAAACCCAAATACATTGAATAGTATGTATGCAGCACATGATGAAATAGCTGTAGAAATAGCATAAATAGCAATAACGTACTGATTGATAAATTGTTCTTTTAGTGTAAGGAAATAATTATTCCATTCAACAGAAGATTTCTTTATAGATTTTCCTTTTTGCCAGAGCCATAATAAAATAAAAGCCAACAATAAACCCTTTGTTAAAAATATCTTTATTACAATAACAACAGACAAAAGTAAAATCCACTTCATTTTCATCATCTCCTGGAA
>DXGQ01000026.1 GCA_019113845.1 Candidatus Anaerobutyricum avicola | reverse complement strand
GGTCTCCGAACCTGCCGGCGAACTGCCGGAAATCCGGAAAAGGAGAAGTGCGATAAAGATTGGAGCAAATCTGTTTCTATCATACAGGTTTGCTCCAGCTTTGTACAGGTACGGGCTATCTACCGTTTACTATCATTATTCCAGGATAAGGAGGAATGAGTATGAATATTAATAAATTTACGCAGAAGTCGATTGAAGCGGTCAATCAGTGTGAGAAGCTTGCTTATCAGTATGGCAATCCGGAGATTGACCAGGAGCATTTTCTGTATAGTCTGCTGACCATTGCGGACAGTCTGATTCTCAAGCTTGTGGAGAAGATGGATGTCAATAAGGATGCATTTCTGGCGCAGACGCAGCAGTTGATCGAGAAGAAGCCGAAGGTGTCCGGCGGACAGGTTTATATCAGTAAGAGTTTAAATGAGGTGCTGGTCAGTGCGGAGGACGAGTCCAGGGCCATGGGTGACGAGTACGTTTCCGTGGAGCATTTGTTCCTGTCACTGCTCAAACATCCGAATAAAGAGATTAAGAAGCTATTTCAGGCTTACGGCATCACGAGAGAGCGTTTCCTTCAGGCATTGTCCACTGTGCGGGGTAATCAGAAGGTAGTCAGTGATAATCCGGAAGCGACCTATGAGACGCTGGAGAAGTACGGTTATGATCTGGTGGAGAGGGCGAGACAGCAGAAGCTCGACCCGGTCATCGGCCGTGACGGTGAGATAAGAAATGTAGTGCGGATTCTTTCCAGAAAGACGAAGAATAACCCGGTATTGATCGGTGAGCCTGGTGTCGGTAAGACCGCCGTTGTAGAGGGGCTGGCACAGAGGATCGTCAAGGGCGATGTGCCGGAGTCTCTGAAAGATAAAAAAGTATTTGCTCTGGATATGGGTTCTCTTGTGGCCGGAGCGAAATACCGTGGCGAGTTTGAGGAACGTCTGAAAGCGGTGCTGGAAGAGATTAAGGCCAGCGAGGGGCAGATCATTCTGTTTATTGATGAGTTGCATACAATTGTCGGCGCCGGTAAGACGGAGGGCGCTATGGATGCCGGCAATTTGCTCAAGCCAATGCTGGCAAGGGGCGAGCTGCATTGTATCGGCGCCACGACCCTCAATGAGTATCGTCAGTACATTGAAAAGGATGCCGCTCTGGAGCGTCGTTTCCAGCCGGTTATGGTGGATGAGCCAACGGTGGAAGATACCATTTCCATCTTAAGAGGTCTGAAAGACCGTTATGAGGTATATCATGGTGTGAAGATCACGGACTCCGCTCTGGTGAGCGCCGCCGTACTTTCCAACCGGTACATTTCCGACCGTTTCCTGCCGGATAAGGCCATCGACCTGATGGACGAGGCCTGCGCGATGATTAAGACAGAGCTGGATTCTCTGCCGACGGAGCTGGACGAAGTGCAGCGGAAGATCATGCAGCTGGAGATTGAGGAGGCTGCTCTTAAGAAAGAGACGGATCGTCTCAGTCAGGAGCGTCTGGCAGATCTGCAGAAAGAACTGGCGGAGCTGCGGGAGAATTTCCAGATCCAGAAGGCGACCTGGGATCAGGAGAAGTCTGCGGTAGAGCGTGTTTCCAGGATTAAGGAAGAGATCGAAGCGTTGAATAACGAGATTCAGATTGCACAGCGCAATTATGATCTGAATAAAGCTGCCGAGCTGCAGTATGGCAAGCTGCCGGAGCTGCAGAAACAGTTGGCGGAGGAAGAAGAGAAGGCGAAGGATAAAGAGGGCGCTTCCCTTGTGCACGAGAGTGTGACCGAGGAGGAGATTGCGAAGATTATCAGCCGCTGGACGGGCATTCCGGTTGCCAAACTGACAGAGAGTGAGAGAAATAAGACACTGAACCTGGACAAAGAACTGCACAAAAGGGTTGTCGGACAGGATGAAGGTGTAGAGAAAGTAACCGAAGCCATCATCCGTTCCAAAGCGGGCATCAAAGACCCGACGAAGCCGATCGGCTCCTTCATGTTCCTTGGCCCGACCGGCGTCGGTAAGACAGAGCTTGCCAAAGCGCTGGCGGAGAGCCTCTTTGACAACGAGCAGAATATGGTTCGTATCGATATGAGTGAATACATGGAGAAATATTCCGTCTCCCGTCTGATCGGAGCGCCTCCTGGATATGTAGGATATGAGGAAGGCGGACAGCTCACCGAGGCCGTGCGGAGAAAACCGTACTCCGTTGTCCTCTTCGATGAGATTGAGAAAGCGCACCCGGACGTATTTAACGTACTTCTTCAGGTGCTTGACGACGGGCGGATCACCGATTCCCAGGGAAGAACCGTGGACTTTAAGAATACGATTTTGATCATGACCTCCAACATCGGTTCTCAGTACCTGCTGGACGGCATCAATGAAGACGGAAGCATCCGTCCGGAAGCAGAAAACATGGTTATGAACGACCTGCGCGCACACTTCCGTCCGGAATTCCTGAACCGTCTCGATGAGATCATCATGTTCAAACCGCTGACGAAGGATAATATCGGAGGCATCATCGAACTGATGCTTGCCGACGTCAACAAACGTCTGGTCGACCGGGATCTTAAGATTGAGCTGACCGAAGCCGCAAAAGATTTTGTCATTGAACATGGCTATGAGCCGTCCTACGGCGCACGTCCGCTGAAACGTTTCCTGACGAAACATGTGGATACGCTGGCTGCCAGACTGATCCTCGAAGGAAATGTAAAGGAAGGCGACGTGATCCTCATCGACGAGCAGGACGGTAAACTGACCGCGTCGGTGAAAGAGCAGTAAAGCCGGCAAATGAACGATAAAAATGAACGGTAAAAGGAAGCCTGTATAAAGTAATGGCACAGAGTCAGGTTCAGAAAAACAGGTGAGTTCCGATTTTAAAAATTCAGAAACAGGAAGAGAAAGAACGAACTTTCAGAGAGGGGACGTTCTTTCTCTTTTTTTGTGGGGAAATATTGACGCTTGATATGATGCCCCCTATAATAAATGCATACTTGATCAATCAGAGTGATTTGGCAGAGAAGGCGGTGATGCTGTGGCGAGGACGGTTGGGATTGGAATACAGGATTTTGCGAAACTGAAAAGTGAAGATCTTTTTCTCGTGGATAAAACTATGTTTATCAAAGAGTGGTGGGAGAAACGGGATGAAGTGACGCTCATTGCCCGCCCGAGGCGATTTGGAAAGACATTGAATCTGAGCATGCTGGAATATTTCTTTTCTGTGAAGTACGCCGGATCCGGATTATTTCAGGGAATGAAAATCTGGGAGGAAGAGAAGTATCGGGAGCTGCAGGGAACATACCCTGTGATATCGCTGAGTTTTTCCAGTGTGAAGGAGGATAATTTTTCAGAGGCAAAGGAGAAAATTTGTCGGCTGATTCAATTAACCTATCAGAAATTTGATTTTCTTTTAGAGGAAGATTTTCTGAAAGAATATGAAAAGGAAGCGTTTTTGAATGTTTCGGCGGATATGAAAGCTTACGAGGCGTCTTTATCCCTTCGTTTGTTGTCCGGATATCTTTACCGGTATTATGGGAAAAAGGTGTTGATTCTTCTGGATGAATATGACACCCCGATGCAGGAAGCGTACAGTGGCGGATACTGGAAAGAACTGGTGAGTTTTTTTCGGAGCTTTTTTAATGCCACATTTAAGGATAATCCATACCTGGACAGAGCGGTCATGACCGGGATCACCAGAGTGAGTAAGGAGTCGATTTTTTCGGATTTGAATAATTTAAAAGTGGTCACGACGACGTCTGATTTGTATGCGGATGCTTTTGGATTTACAGAAGAGGAAGTAGATGCGGCGTTAAAAGAGTATGGATTGTTTGAGCGAAGAGGAGAAGTAAGGCGCTGGTATGATGGTTTCAAGTTTGGCGACCGGTCTGATATATATAATCCCTGGTCGATCATCAATTATCTGGACAATAAGGGAAAGGCAGAACCTTACTGGGTGAATACGAGCAGTAATACGTTGATCGGTGTTTTGATTCAGCAGGGGACAGGAAATGTCAAGGAAGGGATTGAGACATTGTTAAAAGGAGGAACGGTTCAGACAGAGCTTGAGGAACAGATCGTGTACTATCAGTTGGATCTGGATGAGAGTGCTATCTGGAGCCTGATGGTCGCCAGTGGTTATCTGAAGGTCAGGGACACGGAGATACGGGGAGATTCCATTCGGAGCTGGGAGAAGATATACACGTTGGAGACGACCAATTTTGAGGTAGAGGTCATGCTCCGGCAGATGGTCAGATACTGGTTTGCGTCCAATATGGCCAATTATAATGAATTTATCCGGGCGCTGCTCCTTGATGATGTGGATGCCATGAATGTGTATATGAACCGGGTATCGTTGGCGACGTTCAGCTTCTTTGACAGCGGGAATCATTCCGACGATAGAAGTGAGCCGGAACGATTTTATCATGGGTTCGTCCTGGGGCTGATGATCGATCTGGAAGACAGATATATCCTGACATCCAACCGGGAGAGCGGATTCGGGCGATATGATATTATGCTGGAACCAAGGAACAGCAAAGATCCGGCGATCATCATTGAGTTCAAAGTACAGGGAAGACGTGAAAGTGATTTGACAGAGACCGTGAAAAATGCGTTGAGACAGATTGAAGAAAAGCAATATGAAGTTTCTCTTGTTGCAAAAGGGATTCCGTCGGAGCGGATTCGGAAATACGGATTTGCTTTTCAGGGGAAACGGGTGATGATCGAGAGTGCAGATACGGTCAGAGAATTGTGACGGATGGATTATAATGAATATGAATAAAAGTGACAGGAATGGAAATCAAAAAAATAAGATAAAGGTTATCATCTCCCCGGCCAAGAAGATGAAGGAGACGGACGTTCTTCCCCCGGAAAGCCTGCCTGTTTTCCTGCCGAGGACAGAACATTTGCTCTCTTATATGAAGAAAATGTCTCTGCCGCAGCTACAGGCTGTCTGGAAATGTAACGATAAGATCGCGCAGGAAAATTTCGAGCGGATTGCCGACATGGATCTGCGGGAGCGGCTGTCCCCGGCGATTCTGACCTATGAAGGTATCCAGTACAAATATATGGCTCCGGCGGTGTTTGACGAGGAAGCTTACGCGTATCTGCAGGAGCATCTGTACATTTTGTCGGGATTTTACGGGGCGGTGAAACCGTTTGACGGTGTGACGCCTTACCGGTTGGAGATGCAGGCGCGGTTTCGGCAGCCGGAGTTGGATTCTCTGTACGATTACTGGGGAGAAAGCATTGCCGACGAAGTATTGCGGGATTGCGGTCTTCTCGTTAATCTGGCGTCGAAGGAGTACAGCCGGGCGGTGCTTCGGTATCTCCCAAAAGAAATCCCCTGTGTCACCTGCGTTTTCGGCGAACTCATTGACGGCAAGGTGAAGGAAAAGGGAACCTACGCCAAGATGGCGAGGGGAGAGATGGTTCGTTTTATGGCGGAGCAGAAGGTGGAGACGGCGGAAGGACTTAAGGCATTTGAAGGGTTGGGATACCGTTTTGCGGAAAAATATTCCAGCGAGGAGACTTTCGTTTTCCTGAAAGAAGTGTCGACACGCTGACAAAAGCCCGATTTTGCCGTTAATTTTTTACGTGCAAAGGGAACCTTAGAAAACAAATGTGTTTTACAGAACAATGGATATGAAAACGAATGGCATTTTGCAAAGGAACAGATATAATAAGAAACGTATCTCAGAATATAGTACGATGAAAAATCAGACAGGTGATATGGATGGTTTATACGAAAGGCAGGACAACAATATGGCAAATATAAATAATGTATCCGATAAAAAGGAATTAAATTGGGCGGTTCTCGGAACCGGCGTGATTGCCAATCAGATGGCGTCCGCTCTCCATGACATGGACCGGCAGCTTTACGGCGTGGCGAACCGCACCTATGAAAAAGCCGTTACATTTGCGGAAAAATACGGAGTGAAAAAGGTGTTTCCGACCTATGAATCGGTGTTTGACGATCCGGAGGTGGATGTGGTCTACATTACGACCCCGCACAATACCCATTATCCGTACATGAAGGCGGCGCTGGAACACGGGAAGCATCTGTTCGTGGAGAAATCCATCACTTTAAACAGCCGTGAGTTGTCTGAGATGCGCGCGCTGGCAGAAGAAAAAGGACTGGTGCTGGCGGAGGCCATGACCATCTGGCATATGCCTTTATATAAGAAACTCTGGGAGATCGTGGACAGCGGACGGCTGGGCAAGGTGCAGATTATTACCATGAACTTTGGCAGTTTCAAAGAGTACGATATGAATAACCGCTTCTTTAACATGCATCTGGCGGGCGGCGCCATGCTGGACATCGGCGTATACGCCCTGAGCATCGTCCGCAGCTTTATGGACAGTTGCCCGGACAAAATCGTAAGCCAGATGAAACCGTCCCCGACCGGCTCCGACGAGCAGGCGACCATGCTCCTCATGAACAAAGAAGGACAGATGGCAACTGTCGCCCTCTCCATGCATTCCAAGCAGCCAAAACGCGCCATGATCAGCTGTGAAAAAGCCTACATCGAGATCATGGAATATCCCCGCGCGGACCGGGCGGTCATCGTGGATGCCGAGACCGGCGAGCGGGAAGAGATCACTGCAGGCAGCACAGCAAATGCGCTCCAGTACGAGATGCTTGACATGGAAGCTGCTATTCTGGAAGGAAAAACTGATGTGATGCGGCTCTCTGATTCCTGCGATGTGATGGATATGATGACCGTGCTCCGGAAAGAGTGGGGGATGAAGTATCCGGGGGAAGAGTGGTAAATGGGGATTTGTCGCGGTGATAAGAAATATAACTTGTAACACAGACGATGACGCTGGAACACAGACAGGTTCTCCTGCTCGGCCCTCACTCGGGCGGAACGACAGAATCAGCTCTGCGGGGAATATAACCGTCCTCGCTCACAGCTCGCAGTCGAAGACTGTCTGTGTCCGGAACGTCATCTGTGCTGTGTAAAATTATCTGTTTCTTATCCCCTCGACATAACA
>DXGQ01000025.1 GCA_019113845.1 Candidatus Anaerobutyricum avicola | reverse complement strand
AAAGCGGCTTCTCCCTGCCGATCAAAAAACACCTGTAGTCCGAGTGAGGGTCGAGTCGGGAGGAACTGTATGGAAACGAATGGCATCGTCTGTTATATGAAAAACCTGTTGTCACCTTTACAAATCCCTGTTTCTACCTCCGCATCGACAAGAACGCGTCGTAAATATTCACCATCCCATACCCCCATTCCCGGTTCGGGTACTCGTAAGCGTCGGGACGGGAGGCGCCCTGGATGAGGTAAAACCGCATGTTCTGTCCGTTTAAAGACAGATCATTTTGCTTCACGATGGCCCACTCCTGCATGAGGGCGCCCAGCCCGGCGCCAAAGGCGGCGGCGACGCTGCTTCCGCTGCGACTTATCTCCCGGCGTCTCTCACTGACGGGAAGGGATACTTCTGTGCCCCCGTCCGAAATCGCCGGATTGATCGGATCGATCGGATCCGCCGCTCCTGACGCATCATCTGAAACTGCCGGGTTCCCTGGCACAGCACTCCGGAACTCTGTCGGCGCCGGGATGCGGACGTTCACTCCCGGAGCGGCCAAGTCCGGTTTCACCCGCCCGTCTCTCGTATAACCCTGGCTGGCTCGAACATAAAGACTGTCTCCTGCCACATCGTAAGGCACATATGTGATACCGTAGAAGGCATCGCCCGGGGAAGTCAGGGTGTCCGCCGCCTCCGGACTCACAAAAAAAGTGTCCTCTTTCAGAAAGTTTGTGATCGGCATCCAGAGATTAAATGTCCGGTTTCCTGTCCCCTGCGCGTACACAAGAAGACGCCAGAGTCCGGCGGCGGGGTTTCGGAAGTTCATGCGGATCACCTGTTCGCCTCCCGCTGTCTCTCCGGTGAAGGAACGGATCTGCAAAATGGTCCCCTCCGGAAAGAAGCGGATGCTGCGAAATTCATTAAATTTCAACTGGATCCGCTCCACATTTTCTCCTCCGGGGGAGATCAGTCCCACGGAAAATGTAACCGGTGCCTCTCCCCACAGTTCCATGATAAAACCGCTCTCTCCCTCCGAAACGTTAAATTCTACTGTCTCGGCTCCTCCGTCTGCCGGCACATTTCCCCGGAAATGATGGCCGCTGATGCCTTCGTTCCCGGCGGCGATATGAAACGAAATCCCCGGCAGCAGAGAATTCTGGGAAATGTAGCGTTCCAGGCTGCCGTTTCCGCTGTGTCCTCCCAGATTCGTCCCGATCCCAAGGCAGATGGACACCGGCCGCTGAAGCGCCGAGGACACGTCGAGCACGTAGCGGATGGCGAGCAGCACGTCATCTTCCTGGCAGGCCCACACATTTTCTCCGACGGAATAAAAATCCAGCAGATACTTTTTCGGGCGTTTGAGTTTCACGATCACCAGCTCGCTGTCCGGCGCAGCCCCGGAAAATCCTGTCTCCGCATCCTCCCGCCCCGCTGCCACTGCCGCAAGAAATGTACCATGTCCTTCTTCATCTTCAGGCAGGAGACGGGGATTTTCCGCCAGCATCTCATCAATCTCCTGCCGGTTCCATACCCGCCCAAAAGGAGCGCCGGGCAGCTCATTTTCGGCCCGGGCTTCCCGGCTCCTCTGTCCATCCTGAATCATCCCTGTTTCCGGTTTCGACTGTCCGCTCTGATCCCAGAGTGCAGCCACCTTTGTGCCGCCATCCTCATACCGGAACATCCTGTCGGTAAGATCGGTCCCCGTATCAATAACGCCAATGAGGACGCCCTGTCCCCGCAGGCCAAGCTGCGGAGAACGGCGCACCCGGAGCACACCGGTCTCCTCCAGTTCTCTCGTATCCATCAGCCCGTAAAGCCGGGGCACCTTATTATAATCCACATCTTCCCTCTCCCCGGTAAAGGCTTCCGGCTGATAGACATAGCCTACCGCCTGATTATTGCCCACGGGTTCCAGACAGATTTCCGGATAATTTTCCAGAAACGCTCCTCCATCCAGAAGATAGTCTATCAAATAGTTCTGCCACTCCTCATTTAAGGCCGCATCTGCGCATAAATCCGTCGTATCCGCCTGCTGATATTGCATTTTTCCCATAGCAACGCTCCGAATCCCCGTCACTTTTCCTATTTACACTATGCCCGCGCAAAAAAAATATGTTATTTTTTCCATCTTGATTTTTTTCTTCGAAGTGATAACATAAAACCGTTCCCGGAGAACAGCGCATACACTGCACAGAATATACAGTGCTATGCCCTTTTGAATGACGCTTTTACAGGATATTTTGTTAAAAAGACACACAGAACAGATTTTGAGGATTGCAGCACATGGAGGGGAAGAACAATGACCACAGCTACTGTCAACATTGATTCTTTGGACAAGATTCAGGCTTTCGTTAAAATCATTAACAACTACAACGGCCGTTTTGATTTGGTATCCGGCTGTTCCAGAGTAAATGCAAAGTCCATTATGGGTATTTTCAGTCTGGATATTTCGCGTCCTTTATATTTGAATATTTATAACGATGAAAATGCACACTATGTGACAGATGCCATATCGGCTTTTATCATTTAAGCGCTATGGAGAGCGGCACAGCCATATCTCCGACGGCAAGGATCCTATATATTTTTATAATGTTAAGAATAAGATCGCAGGCATGACAGCATCCCTTTTTATCTTTATTATCCTTCTAACCACCCGCTGCCCTTGGCCGGATCTTTACATAAATACAAAACAGGACAGGAAAGGAATTCCCTGCCCTATTTTTGTATGTGGCAATCCGCACAGCGGCGACACAGACGCGCGCCTGCGCGCTGCACAGAGCTATCCCACTGCACGGAGCTATCCGCCTGATTATTCTGCTTTTTCCGGTTCCGGATATTCTTCCCCGAAAGTATCCACAGTCACACTCTTCATCACCTGTTTGTGATATGGAGAGTCTGCAAATGTCTTCTCACAGGCAATCCTGTCTACCACATCCATACCCTCGATGATCTTTCCAAACGCAGCGTACTGTCCGTCCAGATGCGGCGCCGCCTTGTGCATGATGAAAAACTGAGAACCGGCGGAATCCGGCATCATCGCTCTTGCCATGGAGAGCACACCCTCCTCATGCTTTAACGGATTATCAAAACCATTTCCGCTGAACTCACCCTTAATGCAGTAACCAGGTCCTCCGGTTCCGTTACCCAGCGGACATCCGCCCTGGATCATAAACCCTTTGATGATGCGGTGGAATGTCAGCCCGTCATAAAATCCCTTCTTTACAAGAGAAATAAAATTATTGACCGTATTCGGGGCAATCTCCGGATACAGTTCCGCTTTCATCACACCGCCATTTTCCATTGTGATCGTTACAACTGGATTTGCCATAAATATTTCCTTCTTTCTGTACATTTTTCAATATATGATAACACATTCTCTCTATTGCGCCAACTGCATTTCATTTTCCGACCATGAGAAACGTATGAATGTGTTTCTCGTGCAAGCCACCGCTTAAAATCCTTGCATTTTCTCTTCTTCTTTTTTATAATAGGTCTCTGGCAGATTGTCCGAGGGGGCAGATGCCATACGTTTTGTACTGATGATTTATTTTTGTATACAAAGGAGTTTTCGATGGATAGAAAGTTATTGTTTTTTGACATTGACGGGACGCTGCTTGCGGGCGGGATTCCCGGTTATATTCCGGAGAGCGCCATCCGCGGGCTTAAACAGGCGCAGGAGAACGGACATCTTCTTTTTATCAACAGCGGCCGCACCTGCTCTTTTATGCCGGAGGCCATTCAGTCGTTTCCATTTGACGGATACATATGCGGCTGCGGCACGGAAGTGATCTTTCGCGGTAAATCTCTTTTTCATAACAAACTGCCGGATTCGGTGCGGCACGGACTGAAAGATATACTCAGACAGTTCCGGATGCACGGAGCCTTTGAGGGACATTCCGCCTGCTTTTTTGATGACCGCTCGGCGCTGATCCCTCCTCTTAAGGGGATCCGGGATACTTATGCCAGCTCCAGGACCCCGGGCGCTGTGCGGAATTTTGACGACCCGGACATGGATTTTGACAAGTTTGTGGCTTTCAGTGACGCTGACAGTGATTTTGACGGCTTTCTGAAAGCGGTCGGGAATGATTTCGTCTGCGTACAGAGGGAACCGATGGGCGACTATCATTTTAATGAGTTGATTCCAAAGAACTGTTCCAAGGCGACGGGCATTGATTTCATCGTGGATTATCTGGGCGCTTCCCTGGACGATTGCTATGTGTTCGGCGACAGCTCCAACGACCTTTCCATGCTGCGCCATGTAAAACACAGTATCGCCATGGGTAATTCCTACCCTGGCGTCATGGAAGAGACTTCTTATGTGACGACCCGGGTAGACCGTGACGGTATTTACCTGGCGCTGAAACATTTTCATCTGATCTGATGCACTGCCGCTCCCATTTGATAGCATGGCATATGAGCATGCGAAAGGGAAGCGATTCCTCTCACTAAGTCCCATCTGACCTTAACAGGATAATATGCTCCGGCGGGAAACAGATTGCTTCCGGCACGGTTTCCCGCATCGCTTCCCATTCTTTTTTCGGAATTTTCCACCAGACCGGTTGCAGGCGTTCTTCCTCCGGCGTGTTTTGTTCCCTGCTCTTTTCTTCCAAAGCATTTCTTAATATCAGATAGATCTCAAACGGAGCTTCCGTGATGCGCTCCAGAGTACATTTCATCACATTTTCCGGCTGCTCTTTGTTTCGCTCCCCACTTTCCGTGAAAATGTCTTCTAGCCGGTCTTCGCTGTGGCCTGCCGGTTTCGCTGCGATAAAGTCGTGGGCGCGTAGCCCCACATGGGTGATGTCCTCTGTGACGGTGTCCGCCACGGTAAGGCGCACTCCCCAGTCCGTCGCATAAAGCAGATGCGGCCCGAGAATCTTTGCCCGGGATATATTTTTACAGCCGGTGAGTCTCGCGGCGCCCACCGTCTGCGGTCGGCGGAAAAGTTCTCCCGTACTTCCGGCGATCTCAATCGCGCCCGGCCGCATGACCGCCATCTGCGGACAGAGCTGATAGACTTCGTCCCGGTTATGGGAAACCATCAGAACATCCTTCGAATAAGCACTGCCGAGCATGGCTTTCATTTCCTGCAAAAGCTGTTCCCGCAGATAACTGTCCATGGCGGCAAACGGCTCATCCAGAAGCAGAATATCCGGGTCGGAGGCGATGATTCTCGCCAGCGCCACCCGCTGCTGCTGTCCGCCGGACAGTCGGGCAGGCAGAGCGTCCGCCAGCTCCGGGATGTGAAACTGTTCCAGCAACCGTTCCACAAAGGCATTCTTCTCTTTTCCGGAAGAAAATGTTCTGCCTGAGCCGGACAGTCCCGCCTCCACATTCTGGCGCACCGTCATGTGCGGAAAGAGCGCATACTGCTGAAAAAGATACCCCACCTTCCGTTTCTGCGGAGACAGGTTGACCTTCTTCTCGGAATCAAACAGTACCCGGTCATTTAGGACAATGCGTCCTTCGTCGGGCGTCTCAATTCCTGCGATACATTTGAGCGTCATACTCTTGCCGCAGCCGGACGCGCCGAGAAATCCCATGCAGCCGCCTTCCATCTCAAAATCTATATGTAGTGTAAAGTGTTTCAATTGTTTTCTGATATGAACTGCTATTGCCATTGTTTTTCCTGCCTTTATATCTTCAGTCTTTCCCCTGAGCCTTTGTGGAAGCACAGCGGTCCCTGCCCGGCGCCCGCATGGAAACATAGTTCATCATGATAACCACCAGGAAAGAGATACCGATCAGCACCGCCACATAGCCCGCCGCTTCTCTCGTGTCGCCGGACGCCACGGCGGCGTAAACCGCCAGCGGGAGAGTCCGCGTTTTGCCGCTGATATTTCCGGCGATCATGGCAGTGGCGCCAAACTCACCGAGTCCCCTCGCGAAAGCCAGCACAGCGCCGGATACCACACCGGGACGCGCCACCGGGAACTGCACTTTCCAGAAAATGTTCCACTCGCTCATCCCCAGTGTTCTTCCCGCCGACAACAAGTCGGGATTCACCTGCTCAAAAGCTCCTCTCGCCGCCCGGTACATGAGAGGGAAAGAGATGAGGACCGCCGCCAGAACGGTGGCCTCCCAGGAGAAGGCGATCTTCACGGAAAAATATTCCACGAGAAACCTGCCAAAGGGTCTTCGGATGCCAAAAATGTACAGCAAAAAAAATCCTGCCACCGTCGGCGGCAGCACCAGCGGCAGGGTAAAAATCCCATCTAAAATCATCTTGAGTTTTTTGTTCTTCAGGCGAAACACCAGCTCTGCCATGGCAGTACCCAGAAAAAAGGTGAGGATAATGCTGGCTGTCGCCGTCTTCAGAGAAATCACTACCGGGGACCAGTCCATACTATTTCCTTTCTCTCCATGTCCTGAAACAGACAATATCCGGGGACGCGCCAGACGCCGCCCGGACCACTGACATTTATCATTCTTTTCACTTGTTTTCACGGTTGATTGACGGTAAATCCGGCTTCCACGAACACGTTCATCGCTTCCTCACTCTGCAGGAACTCTTCCAGCGCCTGCGCCGCCTCTTTCTTTGTGGTGGACGAAGTGATCCCCACCGGATAGATGACCGGCGTCTCCATCATGGAGTCATCGGCTGTGGCAAGAACCGTCACCTTTTTCTCGTCGCCGTTGCTGTTTTCTGTGAGTGCGTCAGTAGAATACACGATTCCCGCATCGGCGCTGCCCTCTGCCACCCAGATGAGCACCTCCGTGACACTGTTTCCAAAGCTTGCCTTCTCAGCCACCGCGTCATAGATACCGAGACCGTCAAGGATTTCCTTCGCGTATTTACCTGCCGGCACACTCTCCGGATCGCCGATGGCGACAACGTCCGCGTTCGCCAGATCCGCAAAACCTGTCACTCCGGTCTCCACTCCCTCCGGCACGATCAGGACGACATCGTTTTTCAAAAGATTGACGACTGACGCTTCGTCGATCAGTCCCTCTTCCACCAGAGCATCCATGTTGGAGGTGGCCGCAGACATGAACAGATCCGCCTCCAGACCGGATTCGATCTGCTGCTGCAGATCGCCGGAACTTGCGTACGTTCCCTCCACCTGAATGCCCGGATTGGCTTCCTCAAACATTGGGATCAGGGTATCCTCAAAGGTTGCCTCCAGACTGGCAGCCGCCGCGATGAGCAGTGTGGTTTCCGTCTCCGTTCCCGCACTGTCTGCCCCGGATGAAACGCACCCTGCCACTCCCATAATGAGAGTCGTTCCCAATGCCAGTGCAATACATTTTTTTATTACACCATGTTTTTTCATATCCTTCTCCTTTTTATCATCTGTTTTATTATGTTTTATTGTGTTTTATACGTTTTTATTATACTTATAGCGCAATAAAAAAGCAACAAAAATATACAATACGGGTGCATAAAAAATGTACTGCATCGAAATACTATAAAACTCTAATCCGTGTAGAGGATTTTCCCCATCCCGGATACATCATAACCTCCCAAGGCTTCGACCTCCTCCTGATATTCCTGCGAGCGGAGGATGGCAAGAAGTGTCTGATAAGGCATCTTTTCAAAATCTTCTTTGCGAAAGACCATATCGTAGGATTCTTCCTGCTGAAAAATGAAATCAATACCGGCGACCTGCTGGCTGTGCTTTTCTGTGCCAAGAGCCACGTCGGCCTCTCCCCGCGAGACAGCGGCGGCCGCTTCCAGATGCGAGTTCACGATATGATGATATCCCCGCACTTCCGCAGTCAGGATATGGTTCTGTCTCAGCTTTTCGTCCATGAGTACCCGGGCGCCGCTGCCCGCCTCCCGATTGACAATCTGCACATCCTCTCTCTTTAAATCCGCAAACGTCCGGATATTTTTCGGATTGCCTTTCTTCACATAAAAGCCCTCGTTTCGTCTCAGCATATGTACAACGACCACATCGGTCCCCGGCAGCATGCTGCTGATGTAGGGCAGATTGTAGCTGTCCGTGGCTCCATGCCACAGATGGGCCGTCGCCACATCCACCTGTCCCTGATACATAGCATAAAGACCATTGTAGCTTCCCTTGTAGGAACGGAGGGCCGGACAGCCCTCCGGGTGACGGCTCAGCCGGTCCGCAAGAATGTCAAGCACCACATCCTGGCCGCAGATGATCAGCAATCCTGCGGACTGTTCTGATTTTTCTTCCTGCAAAGTCCATGCCGATCCCGCGCTGTCGGAAGAAACAGCCGGTCTCTCCGAAGGCCGTTGCCATACCTGCCCTGCTCTTCCCGGAGAAGCAGCACCGCCGGAACATCTGTCCTTTCGTCCGTTCGCTTCCTGCCGTTTTCTGCTTCCATATCGGATGTATGCTTCCAGATCCTCCTGCCGGATGCGAATCTGCTTTCCCAACTTGGAGGCTTTCAGATCACCCCTCTTTATCATGTCATATACCGTGTTTTTCTTTACCTTTAAAATCTCTGCCGCTTCCACAACAGTCAACAAATTTTCACGCATAGCCTTCCTCTTTCCGTCCTCCCTCTTATATCACTTTTTTGAATCACTTTATCGTTTCTTTTATTTCCTTTTTCCGGTGTGCTGACCTGTTCGTCAAAAACAGGGAGCAGATATTTTCTGCTCCCTGTATCTTATCATACTTTCTCCTTTCCTGACGCATTCGCTGCGTCAATCATGATGGATTTGAAAGCTCACTTTCAGACTTACCACTCATTATGAAGAAGCTTATGTTCTTTTCCTTTCAGAATACCCGCATAGAGGCTCTGGATGATCGGATTTTCGTTGGAGCGCTTGATCTGCGCCACGCTGTCAATCTTGTAGATGCCCTCAAATCTAGCCTTCTTCGTGCGCGGTCCGATCGGCACCGGCTGCCCGCCGCCGGCCATGCAGCCACGCTTGCAGGCCATGACCTCCACAAAATCATAGTAAACTTCCCCGGATTCGATTTTCTTCATGAGCTCGTCGGCATTGCGGAGTCCATTGACCACCGCCAGCTTAAGCTCCCGTCCCTGAAACGGAACCGTCGCCTCCTTGATGCCGTCGGTTCCGCGGATTCCGGTAAAGCTGATCCTTTCGAGGTCTTCCGCAGCGCTGCTGTCGATGAGCCTCCGCAACACCGCTTCCGTCACACCGCCGGTGACGCCGAAGATCGCGCCGGCTCCGGACGAAAGTCCAAACGGCATGTCAAGCGCCTCGGATGGCATCTGGGACAGGTCGATACCTGCTTCTTTGATCATCCGGGTGATCTCCGTGGTGGTAAGCACCAGATCCACATTCTGCTCCCCGTCCGTATAGTGTTCCGGTCGGAGAATTTCCGCCTTCTTTGCGGTACAAGGCATGATGGAGACCACCATGGTCTTCCTCGTATCTTCCGTGTCCATCCGGGCTTCTTCTTTGATCAGCGCGCCGAACATCTCCTGCGGAGAGCGGCAGGTGGAAATGTGTCTGCGTAAATTCGGATACCTGTTCTCGCAGAACTTCACCCAGGCCGGACAGCAGGAGGTAAAGAGCGGCAGGTTTTCTCCGGATTCCAGTCTCTCCACAAACTCCTTTGCCTCTTCCATCACGGTCAGATCCGCGCCAAAGTTCGTGTCATAAATCTCATCAAATCCCATGCGCCGAAGGGCTGCCACCAGCTGGCCCAGCGCATTTTCTCCCTTCGGAATGCCGAACTTGTCGCCGACAGCCACCCGGACCGCCGGTGCGATCTGCGCCACCACCCGGACATTTTTATCGGCAAGGGCAAGCCACACCGGATGGATATTCTGCTTGATCGTGATCGCGCCGGTCGGACATACGACACGGCACTGGCCGCAGCCCACACAGTCGGTCTCCGCCATCGTCCGGTTAAACGCCGGCATCACCTGCATTTTCGAACCGCGGTAGGCAAAATCCAGAATCCCCAGTCCCTGAATCTCATCGCAGGTTCGCACGCAGTCGCCGCAGAGAATACATTTATTCGGGTCGCGGACGATGTAGTCGGAGCTTTCGTCCAGCGGCAGCACCGGCTTATTATTTTCAAACCGGATATAACTCACTCCCAGCTGCTTTGCCAGATTCTGCAGCGTACAGACGCCGTTTTTCTTACAGGTCGTACAATCCCGGCAGTGGGAGGAAAGCAAAAGCTCCAGGATCATCTTTCTGTGGTGCTGCAGGCGCGGCGTGTTCGTGTAGATCACCATCCCATCCCTCGGAACTTCCGAGCAGGAGGCGAAGATCTTTCCCCGGTCGTCTTCCACCACACACATGCGGCAGGCGCCGTAAGTGGATAACTCTGAATGATAACAGAAGGTAGGAAGGTTGATACCGGATTTACGGATGACAGACAGTACATTTTTCTCGTCATCAAAGGCAACTTTTCGATTGTTGATCGTCATATATTTCATTTTCTCACCCTCCTACGCTTCAATGTGAATAGCCCCGAATGCACAGGCGCTCTCACAGGCGCCGCACTTGATACATTTGGAATTATCAATCACATATGGTTCCTTCACCCGTCCGCTGATCGCACCCACCGGACAGTTCCTTGCACATTTGGAACAGCCCTTGCAGCGCACCGGACTGATGACAAAGCGGCGCAGGGCCGTACAGTTCTTTGCCGCACATTTCTTATCCACCACATGCTGTACATACTCATCCCGGAACAATTTCAATGTACTCATGACCGGCAGGGCCGCGCTCTTTCCAAGACCGCAGAGCGCCGTGTCGGTGATGGTCGTCGCCAGCTCCTCCAGAAGATCGAGGTCTTCCAGCGTTCCGTTTCCTGCGACGATCCGCTCCAGGATCTCCAGCATCCGCTTCGTTCCCTCCCGGCACGGAACACATTTGCCGCAGCTCTCGTTCTGCGTAAAATTCATGAAGAACCGTGCCACTTCCACCATACAGGTGTTGCTGTCCATGACAACAAGACCGCCGGAACCGATCATCGCGCCCATCTTCTTTAGCGAGTCAAAATCAAGACTCACATCCAGATGCGGTGTGATGAGACAACCGCCGGACGGGCCGCCAATCTGCACGGCCTTGAACTCCGCATCCCCCTTGATACCGCCGCCGATATCAAAGATCACTTCCCGGAGCGTCGTTCCCATCGGCACCTCGATCAGTCCCGTATTTTTCACGCTTCCGGTCAGGGCAAATGCCTTGGTACCCGGACTGTTCTCCGGCCCGATCGACCGGTACCACGCCGCGCCATTTGTGATGATCATCGGCACGTTGGCAAACGTCTCCACGTTGTTAAGAACCGTCGGCTTTGCGAAAAGACCCTGTTCCACCGTCCGCGGCGGTTTTACCCTCGGCATGCCCCGTTTTCCCTCGATGGACGCCGTGAGCGCGCTTCCTTCTCCGCAGACAAATGCGCCGGCTCCACGGTTAATATGTAAATGAAATGAAAAATCCGTTCCTAAAATGTGATCGCCCAGCAGACCCTTTTCTTCCGCCTGCCGGATGGCCAGTTTCAGACGGCTGATGGCCAGAGGATACTCCGCGCGCACGTAAATGTATCCCTCCTGCGCGCTGACCGCATACGCCGCGATCATCATCCCCTCGATCATCTTGTGCGGGTCGCCTTCCATGATACTTCTGTCCATGAACGCGCCCGGATCGCCCTCGTCTCCGTTGCAGACCACATAGCGGATCTTCTCCTTCTGCCCTGCCACCTGTTTCCATTTGTAGCCGGTCTGAAATCCGCCGCCCCCGCGGCCTCTTAAATTGGAATCCATGATCTCCTGCACGACTTCCTCCGGCTTCATGTCAAACAACGCTTTGGCAAAGGCCTGATAACCGCCGCAGGCAATGTACTCCTCGATATGCTCCGCATCGATATGTCCACAGTTTTTTAGCACCAGACGGGTCTGCTTCTTATAAAATGGAATGTCCTCCTGCTTCTGATATTCGATACCATCCTGTTTATACAGAAGATGCCGGATGACATCTCCCTTTTTGATCGTCCGCTCAAAGATGGCCTCACAGTCCTCCACCGACATCTTTGTATACAAAATGCCCATCGGCTCAATCCGCATCAGAGGACCCATCTCGCAGAAACCGTGACAGCCACTCTTCTTCACCGCCACCGGTCCGTTGCCGTGAGCGATCTCCGGACCAAACTCCACCGACACATCCGGATAGCCCTTCACCAGCTCGCACATTTTCTTATAAATCTCCCCGGAACCGCCCGCCAGACAGCCGGTACCGGCACAGATCAAAACTCTGCATTTACTGACGCCGATCACCTGCTTTGCGTACTCAGCCAGTTGATTCAACATTTCTCTGTTCTCGATTCTCATTTTTTTCTCCTCTCTCAACCTTCTGAACGCAGCTCCTCGATCAGCTCTGCCGCCGCATCCGGCGTCATAGCAGGGTAAACCTTGTCATTGATCGTCAGCACCGGCGCAAGACCGCAGGCTCCCAGACAGGAAACCGTCTCGATCGTAAACAGCATGTCATCCGTCGTCACCTTCTCCTTAGACAGTCCCAGTTCCATGTACAACCGCTCCAGAATCGACAGAGACTTCCTCACATGACAGGCCGTACCATCGCACACCTTGATGACATATTTTCCTTTCGGCTCAAAAGAAAAATTCTCATAAAATGTCGCCACACTGAACGCCTTCGCCTCGGTGATACCGATTTTTCCCGCCACATAGGACAAAAGCTCCGGCGGAAGATACCGGTACTCGCTCTGGATATCCTGAATGATCGGAATCAGAGAGGACTCCCTGGCTCCGTGGGACGCGATGATCTCATCCGTCTTGTCATAATAACTTTGTTCCAGCATAAAACCCTCCTTTCGCTGCCCGATGGCAACCGCTTTTGTTCTTTCAACGCCATTTTCCCGCACTCCTCAAAGATACGTGCACAATATACACCTATTATAATCAAGAATTGTGCAAATTACAACAGATTATTGTCATCAGATTAACAAACTTTCTTATTTTTTCTTTTTTTGCATTGTTATAGCCATATATTTTATAAGTTTTTTCAAAAATCTTTTTACACATTTTATTACAGTATTTTTTTAAATTTCCAAAATTTATTAATATTGTGTGGACATTTACATGTGTTTATGCTATAGTTGGCTTACCCACAGAACGAGGAGGTGATATTATGTCTGAACGGGAACTTTTACAAATGATTTTATCCGAGACACAAGATGTCAAGGCTGGTCTGAGTGAGGTAAAAACTGAGGTCAACGGTATAAGACGCGATATGGATACTCTGAAATCCGACGTCTCCGAGCTCAAATCCGATGTCATCACTTTGAAGTCTGATGTCTCTGAGCTCAAATCCGATGTCATCACTCTCAAGTCCGACGTCTCCGAGCTCAAATCCGATGTCATCACTTTGAAGTCTGATGTCTCCGAGCTTAAATCCGATGTCATCACTTTGAAGTCCGACGTCTCCGAGCTCAAATCCGATGTGGATGATTTGAAAGTAAGGACTGCTTTAATTGAAACCACTCTGGAAAATGTCACTAATCGAAACATAAAAATCATTGCCGAAGGGCACGGTGATTTGTCACGCAAGCTGGATCATGTACTGCAGATGGAGAGTGAGAAGGAAATGTTTCTAATCCGATTCAATGTCATGGAATCCAGAGTAGAACAGATGAAACAATATTTTGAATCGATTGCATAAGGAAAGCGGGGAAAATCAAACGACTGATTTTTCCCCGCTTCCATAAAACTCTGAGAATTCTGTTTTATTGCTCTATATTTTACTGCTCTGTATTTTATCTGTCCTGCTTCCAAAACAATTTTAAAATTAATTTTAGAAATCAAATCCTTCGATAGTCGCGAAGTAATCTTCCGGCGTCTCCGCACGGCGGATCATTCTCGTGCTTCCATCCTCCTGCAGCAGGATCTCCGCGCTCTTTAACTTACCATTGTAGTTATATCCCATGGCAAATCCGTGGGCGCCAGTGTCATGAATGACCAGAAGGTCTCCGATATCAATCTTCGGCAGTTTGCGGTCAATGGCAAACTTATCGTTGTTCTCACAGAGAGAACCTACCACATCGTAGGTATGGTCGCAAGGTTCGTTTTCCTTGCCCATGACCGTGATGTGATGGTAAGCGCCGTACATGGCCGGTCGCATCAGATTGCAGGCGCAGGCATCCACACCGATGTACTCTTTATACGTGTGCTTTTCATGAATCGCTTTTACTACCAGATGACCGTGCGGTCCCAGCATATAGCGGCCCAGCTCCGTAAAGATCTTCACATCACCCATGCCAGCCGGCACCAGAATCTCCTCATATGCTTTGCGCACACCCTCGCCGATAACGAAAATATCATTCGGCTCCTTATCCGGTGTATATGGGATACCGATACCGCCGGAAAGATTGATAAATCCGATGTGCACGCCCAGATTCTCCTTGAGCTCCACAGCCAGATTAAACAGGATCGCCGCCAGCGTCGGATAGTATTCATTGGATACCGTGTTGCTTGCCAGGAAGGAATGGATACCGAACTCTTTAACGCCCTCCCCTTTCAGGCGTTTGAACGCCTCAAAGATCTGCGGCTTCGTCATACCGTATTTGGCGTCTCCCGGATTATCCATGATGTCGGTTCCCAGGGAAAAAATCCCGCCCGGATTATACCGGCAGCAGATACGCTCCGGAATGCCGCAGGCATCTTTCAAAAAATCAATATGAGTGATATCGTCCAGATTGATGATGGCGCCCAGCTTCTTTGCCAGCACAAACTCCTCCGCCGGCGTCTCATTGGAAGAAAACATGATGGATTCTCCGTCCGCAAATCCACAGCGCTCGCTCATCATAAGCTCCGTCAGAGAAGAACAGTCCACCCCGCAGCCTTCCTCTTTTAAGATCTTCAAGATTGCCGGGGTCGGCGTCGCTTTCACCGCAAAATACTCCCGGAATCCCTCGTTCCAGGAAAATGCCTTGTACAGGTTCCGGGCTGTCTCCCGGATGCCCTTCTCATCATACAGATGGAACGGGGTCGGGTATTTTTTCACAATTTCTTCCAGTTGTTCTTTTGTCACAAAAGGTTTTTTCTCCATGTTATACTCATCCTCCATATTTTTATACTGTCTGTATTGTACTATCTTCTTCTGTCATCATGCCCCTGTGCACAATTCTTTCGACCATGAACCGCACAATTTTTATTGCTGTCACATCTGCTCCTGCGCACAGGCCCCTTAGTCATGAGCCGCACAACTTTTATTGCTGCTTCATGACATTTAACTGAATCTCATTGGCGAGGGCGTCTTTTAAAAGCTGCACCAGATTCCTGTTGGCCGAGTAAAGACAGGTGGTGTGCGTCTCCTCCCGGAGCTCTCCGGTCAGCGCATAGCTGGAATCCGTGATCAGCCGGACAGATCCGCCCCGCTTCGCCGTGTGATACACGGTGGCTCCCGGCAGCTCCCAGGACTCTTCGGTTAAAAGGACCACCTTACTCCCTTTCCGGATCAGACGCCTGAGCTCTTCTTCAAAAGACTGTAACACCTCCGCCTCACTGAAAAAGTAGACCCTTTCTCTGGTCTCCTCCAGCATGTTTCTGATCTTATCTTCCACATTTCTCCGGCCGCAGATGGTGATATAATGCTCTTCCCGGTGCAGTTCCTTCGGAATCTGTTCCTCCAGCATCTCTGCCGTCTCCGTCAGGAAATGAATCTTATTCCCGCAGAACTCTTTCACCGGCACAGCCGCATAGCGCACGGACTGTTCCTCCAGAATATACGCGGCTCCCTTATCCACAAGTCCTGCCAGCGCCCCGTACGCATTGGAACGGGAGATCCCCGCCCGCTTCGCCGCCTCGTAGCCGCTCACAGAGCCCTCCGTCAGCAGCAGCAGATAAATCTTTGCCTCCTGCCTGGTCAGACCAAAGCAGGTCAGCCTCTCCATATTGTCCGAAAATCTGCTCTCTTCCAGCAAAAGCATCCCCGCCTTTCCAAAAAATAATTCCAGCAAAACAAGTTGTTCTGTGGAAGTATTTATCACAATCGTAGTACCAGTCGGTACTACTATATAATGTTCCCTTTTTTTTGTCAACCATTTCCCCTTCTTTCCCGGGAATCTGACAAAATTTTTTACACGAAAACAGATTACCGGTATCGGGACAAAATAACACCTCTGACAGAAAAGGAATTGCATTGACTCTCTCTGTGAAAATACTATAATGACTTATAGAATGTTGGGGTTAAGAGATATTTTATCCCTTTGATATATCTGAAAAGACAGGTGAACAGCATGGGAAAGAAATGCATCGGACTGATCGAGGCAAGAGGGCTTGCCGCCGCCATGAAGGCCGCTGTCCTGTCCGTCAAAAAAATCCACGGCTCCTTTGCCATGGTCAATGTCACCTTGCAGAAGTCTGCCCTGGATGAGTCCGTGTACGACTCTCTGATCCATAACGCTCAGACCGTCGGAGATCCGTTGCAGATTGCCTCCGGCAAACGACCGCAGGGAACCGGCAGACAGGCCAAATGGGTCGGCCACTGGGAACAGAAAGGCGCCTACATACGGGAATAAGAACAAAAATAAATCACCCGCCGGGAGCAGGTTGTTACCTCTTTCCCGGCGGGTGTATCGTATTGCAAAGAAAAGCTATCAGGAATTCTGTATTTACATTATCGCTATATCAAATCGTTGTTTTACCTGTTGATATTCTTTGACGAATCTTCTCTCAGACTACTGAATCGTGATATATTTATTTTCTTCTACTTTCTTCGCCTCTTTTTTCGGAACGGACAGTTTCAGGATACCGTCTTCAAACTTCGCATGAATGTCTTCCTCGGTTACATTGTCACCCACATAGAAGCTCCGGCTCATTGTTCCTGCATAACGCTCTCTTCTGATGTATGCGCCCTGTTCGTTCTTCTCATCGTTATTCATATTCTTTGCTGCCTGTACGGTCAGATAACCGTCTTTCAGCTGTGCTCTCACGTCTTCTTTCTTATATCCCGGAAGCTCGATATCCAGTTCATAACCCTGATCGGTCTCCTTGACATCCGTCTTCATCATATTCCGGGTGTTGCTCTCATAAAATGCTCTGTCAAAGGACGGGAATGAAAAATCCATCCAGTCATCAAATAAATTTTCTCCAAAAATACTAGGCATCAACATAAATCATCGCTCCTTTTTCTATCAAATACATCTATTCATATTTTTTCAGTAAATGCATATTCCAATATGATTATCTTTTATCTTTCTTTATATAAAATAAATTATTAATTATTATATTATTAACTATTTGTATCTATATAAACGCCCGAAAGCTGTTGTTTTTTATCCTGCGCCTCCTGTCAGGCTGCGCTTCCCCGTCCAAATCTGCTGCTGTCAGACTTTCTGCACGCCTGCTCAAACTCACGCAACTTGCGCTGTGCCTCCCGGCTTAAATTGGTCGGCACCTGAATCTGAACGGTGACATACTGGTCGCCGCGCTCGGACGGTCTTCCCATCTTCACGATACCTTTGCCCCGCAGACGGATCTTCGCCCCGGACTGGGTACCCGGACGGATCTTACATAAAACCCTTCCGTCAATCGTCTGCACGGAAACCTCTCCGCCAAATACCGCTGTGGTAAACGGAACGGACACGGTCGTGTAGACATCCGCGCCTTCCCGGCGGAATCCCGGTTTCTCCCGTACATTTACTTTCAGGATCAGATCTCCCGGCTGTCCGCCGCCGACGCCCGGCTGTCCCTTGCCCCGCAGACGGATACTCTTTCCGGACTCAATGCCCGCCGGAATATTGACCTCATAAGACTGCACCCGGCCATTGCCGTCCTGCAGATGAATGACTTTCTTTCCTCCGAAGGCCGCCTCATCAAAGGTAACCTCCACTTCGGCATTCAAATCGGCTCCTTTGCCGGAATATCCATTTCCAAAATGGTCTCCGAAACCGGAACTTCTGTAGCTTCCGCCAAATCCATCGCCGAAACCGGAACGGTGGAATCCGGAGCCGTGGAAGTTCGAACCGCCGAAGCCGTTCTGTTTAAAGGCTCCGCCAAAGAGATCGCTGAAAAAGTCGTCCATGTCCATATTGCCATCGCCACTGTGGAAATGGAACTCACGGTATCCGTTTCCATTATTCTGGCTGTAGCCATAATTACCGGCTCCGCCTTCACTGAAGGCCGCATGACCGAACTGGTCGTACATTTTCCGTTTCTCCTCATCGCCTAACACATCGTAGGCCTCCGAAACCTCTTTAAACTTCTCCTCTGCCTGCTTATCGTTGGGATTGGTATCCGGGTGATATTTCTTTGCCAACTTACGATAGGCTTTTTTTATCTCAGCCGCACTGGCATTCCTTCCAACGCCAAGCACTTCGTAATAATCTCTTTTCGCTGCCATATTTATCACCTTCCTTTTTTAAGATTCGATTCCCAACAAAAGCTTATTGAGAAAACTATTCTGCTTCGCCCTCATCCTCTTCTTCTCCGGAAGCTTCCTTCTTCACTGCGGTGACTGCCACAACTTCGGACTCCGGATCTGTGAGGACATCGACGGCTTCATTCTTGGCGATATCCAGATCTTTCACTCTGATCACATCGCCCACCTTCATGTTTCCGACGTCAAGGACAATCTTCTCCACCAGGTCGGCCGGCAGAGCTCTGTACTCAATCTCTTCCAGCTGTTCCTGTACGACGCCGCCATCTATTTTATCTCTGTTTTCAATCACTACTTCTGCAACGGACTGTACCTTCTGGTCTTTGACCAGTGCCTGGAACTCTATCTCCTCCACAACATTGTCCAGCGCATTGAAATGAATCTCTTTAATCAGCACATTGTGAACTTCGCCGTCAATATCGAGAGCGATCTGACTTCCTTTATTATTGTTGCTCAGGATATGGTTGACGGCTTTTTTCTCCATCTTAACCGGAATGGAACCTTCAATATCCTTTCCGCACACATTACCTGTCACATAGCCCTCTCTTCTCAGGCGTCTGGCCTTTACCGCCATATCTCTTTTTTCCGCTTTTAAAACATCCATCTCAAGATACCTCCCATATCTGTATCCATTGCCGCCGGTCTTCCGGCTGTCTTATCATGATCTTTTTAACACTCGCGGGCAAGTCGCCGCACGGATCCGGGTCGGACTCAGCCGACCCGGACACTCCTTCGCGTCACGCACATCCCTGCGGAGCAATTATCCCTCAATGTTAATGTATTTATTCTCATCTACCGCTGGTTTTGCTTCCTTCTTAGGAACAAACAGTTTCAGGATACCATGTTTGAACTCTGCCTTGATGTCTTCCTGTGTCACATCTTCGCCCACATAGAAGCTTCTCTGGCAGGTGCCTGCATACCGCTCTCTGCGGATGTAACGTCCGGTGTCTTTCTCCTGTTCATCTTTATCCAGTCCCTTGGCTGCCTCAATGGTCAGATAACCATTCTCCAGGGAAACCTTCACTTCATCTTTCGTAAATCCAGGCAGGTCAACAACCAGCTGGTAACCATCTTTCATCTCCTTGATATCTGTCTTCATGATATGATTTGCTTTCCGTCCATACAGTTTCTTCTGCGCTTTCTTCATATCTCTGTCATCATAGAACGGAAAATCATTGAAAAAGTCATCAAATAAATTCTCTCCAAAAATACTAGGCATCAACATAAATCATCGCTCCTTTTTCATCAGACAAGTGGATATCAGGAATCCGCTCTGCTTCTTTTGCTCACGCAATCCGCTTCGCATCTGCCGGCGGCGATCATCGCCGCTGCGGATATCTCCGCTCTGCGCTTCAACTTCATGTTCCTGGAACTCCGGTTCGGGATCTTCTTCTTTCTTTTTTGTCCCTCTCTTTTGTTCTAGCTGTAATATAACACTCATTATTAGCCATGTCAACACTTGAGTGCTAATTATTTTGTGAACTTTCTGTGAACAAAAAATGTTTTTCTATTTGCCGTCTTTCTGCAGAATAGATTTCCGGCAATATCTGCATTTTCTCACATAAATTTTTTATTATTTATTAAAATAAATCACCATAAAACGCGCCTCTTATATTAAAATATAATATATTTTTAAATAATAAAACCTATACTGAGGTATAAATCATAACAAGATTCCTTTCCTACAGATAATATTTCCTTATACCGAGTCAACGAAAAAATGGTACTTGAAAGGAAGGGATACAAATGAAAAAATCTGACACAAACCTGAATCATCTCATCAGCAGAAAAATCTATGAATATCGGATCCAGAATTCCTACTCGCAGGAACTTATGGCGGAGAAGCTCAACATCTCTCCCCGAAGCTACTGGGAGCAGGAAAAGGGAAAGAGCGGTTTCAGCGGCAAAACCATCTGCCGCCTCCTGTGCCTCCTCTCACCGGAGGAAATCGACAGTCTCGTACACTGTCTGAGAACAGAAGTCTGGAAAGAAGACTATGAATAAGAAGAACTGCGAATCATATAGAAGATAACAGAACAAATTTATTCCGGTTCGTCTCACTTTTGCAACCAAGCATATCTTCTCTTCTTACTACAATCAAAGAATACTGGCTCATAAAATGAGCCAAACTATTCTTTACACAGGAGGAACACGGAAGAATGCCGAAACCGAGAACCGAATCCGGGGAGAAAAACCTGATCAGCAAACGACTGGTCAAACTTCGCCAGATTCACCATATGTCCCAGCGGGACCTGGCCAATAAGCTGCAGCTGGCCGGCTATGATATGGATAAAAACGTTATCACAAGAATTGAAACGAACAAACGATATGTCTCTGACCTGGAACTCAAGGCATTCGCCGAGATATTCCAAGTCTCTTATGTCTACCTGATCGACGGAGAAGAAGAATGAGGAGGAAGCGCCAATGCTTCCTCCCCTTCTTTGCTTACTCGGATAATGTAAATCCGGCGATCCTTGCCAGCTCACGGATAGAATCTCTGGATACCTTTTTCCCCTTGTACTCGATCAGATCCTCACACTTGCCGGTGAAGATGTCGCTCGGGTTATACTTCTTAATGATGATCTTATCATCCTCTGTGAAGATCTCCAGCGGTTCTCTCTCTCCGATATCGAAGCTCTTACGAAGCTCCATCGGCAGAGTAATCCTTCCTAATGAATCCAGCTTTCTAACAATACCTGTACTTTGCATAAATGTTCTCCTCTCTTCATCTTTTGAGATATAGTTTCCTATTAG
Source organism: Candidatus Anaerobutyricum avicola (assembly GCA_019113845.1). Classification (GTDB taxonomy): domain Bacteria; phylum Bacillota; class Clostridia; order Lachnospirales; family Lachnospiraceae; genus Anaerobutyricum; species Anaerobutyricum avicola. The sequence continues at coordinate 10,849 of DXGQ01000025.1, read as the reverse complement.
TTTCTAGTATAACACAAAAACATCAAAATTTACACAAAAAATGGAAAAATTATAGCATTATCCCCAATATAGAAATGTATGCCTACAGTATTGTCCGCAAACGCGGCCAATCTCCGGGCAGATCACCTGGAGCCCTCCTTTTTCAGCACCACCAGGATCGTCTTAAATAACAGCTTGATATCAAGACTGATACTCCAGTTTGTGATATACTGCGTATCCAGTCTGACGACCTCCTCAAAATCTGTGATGTCACTTCGGCCGCTGGTCTGCCACATACCGGTGATACCCGGCTTGATGGAGATCCGCTTGAGATGATGGAGCTCATACTTTTCGTACTCCTCCACTGTCGGCGGCCGGGTGCCGACCAGACTCATATCACCCTTCAGCACATTCCAGAACTGCGGCAGCTCATCAATACTTGTATCCCGGATAAACTTACCCACCCCCCGGATGATGCGGGGGTCATTTTCCATCTTAAACATCAGCCCCTGCATCTCATTCTGATCCAGAAGGTCTTTCTTGCGCTCCTCCGCATCCATATACATGCTGCGGAACTTATAAATCTTAAACCGCCTGCCGTTCTTCCCGATCCTCTCCTGCGAGAAAAAGGCCGGACCCGGGTCTGCCAGCTTGATCGCCGGCACCACGAAGATGCAGGCGATTCCCGTCAAAATGATGCCCACCAGACCGCCGACGATATCCATCGCCCTCTTAACAAACATCTTGCCCGGCGTGGCGATCTTCATGCTCGTGGTGACCACCGTCCGCCCGGAGAACGCCTCCACATAAGCCGGACTGTTGAGACCGGTCAGCCCATCCAGGTCAAAATGCAGCGTCAGTCCCATCTGCAGGAACAAGTCCGTATACTTGTCTGCCAGAAACTCTCCCGGATTCAGGTGGACAAAAACCTCATCGATCACATTTTCATGAATGTACTCCACACTCCTGTCCAGAATACCGAGAACGGGATATCCTGCAATCTTCTCACCGGTGCGGTCCGCATCCGTCAGCACGATGCCCACGATGGCATAATCAAAGAACTCACTGGAAACGAGCTTCTGAATGATCGCTTCCGCCCGCTCCTCCGTCGTCACCACAAGCACCTGCCGTTTCTCCCGGTTCATCATCATCTGCCGGCGGAGGAAATATTTCCAGACACACCGTCCCGCCCAGCAAAAGCAGACGCCCGTCGGCCAGAAGAGGGTAAATACCTCTCTGGAATAATACAGATCCTTCATAAAAAATGTGATGGCGATCAGCGCGATCTCCACGATACTCACGTGGACGACGACCGCCTTCAGCTCCTCCAGATATCCCCGGCGGATGATGCCGTGATAACTCTCCCGGAACATCGCCGTGCAGATGCTGATAAACGCCAGAAACAGACCCGCACGCCGATAATAGTCCATATTATAAAAGAATATCCAGTCATGGCGCAGACCGTAGCACAAGAAGAAAGCCAGTTCCAGTAAAATGACATCCAAAAAGAAGAAGTCAAAATGTTTGCTCCAACCGCTCCTGTTCTGTTTATACACCGGTATACTCCTCCAGATTACTCCACAGTAACTGATTTGGCCAGATTTCTCGGCTTATCGACATCCAGTCCCTTTGCCACGCTGACATAGTATCCCAGCAGCTGCAGAGGCACGATGGCCAGACTGGTCGCGAAATGCTCGTCGGTCTTCGGCACATACACCGTGAAATCTGCCGTATCTTCAATATTATAGTTGCCATAGAAGGTCACGGTCATCAGGTAAGCGCCGCGGCTGCCCACCTCGACCAGATTGCTGACAGACTTCTCATAGAGGTCACTCTGCGTCAGCACGCCGACAACCAGCGTACCATCCTCGATCAGACTGATCGTGCCATGCTTTAACTCGCCGGCAGCATAGGCCTCCGAATGTACATAGCTGACCTCCTTCATCTTCAGGCTGCCCTCCTGACAGATGGCATAATCGAGACCACGCCCGATAAAGAAAACGTCCTTTGCATTTGCATATTTGCTGGCAAACCACTGGATCCGCTCCTTATCATCAAGCACTTTCTGAATCTTATCCGGCAGCGCCGCGATCTCCTGCAGATATTTCTCGTACTGCTCATCCGTGATCACGCCCTGCACATGACCGGCCTGCACCGCCAGCAAATAAGAAGCGATCAGCTGCGTGCTGTACGCCTTGGTCGTCGCAACGGCAATCTCCGGTCCCGCATACGTATAGAGCACATAATCGCTCTCCCGCGCGATACTGGAGCCAACCACATTGACGATGCCGAGGACCGGCGCCCCCTTCTCTTTGGAAAGACGCAGCGCAGCCAGACTGTCCGCCGTCTCCCCGGACTGGGAAATGATCACGACGATCGAATTCTTCGCCAGCTTCGGATTCCGGTACCGGAACTCAGACGCCAGATCCACCTCCACCGAGATATTCGTCAGATCCTCGATGATATATCTGGCCGCCATGCCCACATGGTAGGCAGAACCGCAGGCCACGATGTACATACGCTCCAGACCGCGGAGGGTCTCATCATCCAGGCCAACTGCGGAGAAATCAATCTGTCCTTCCTTAAAGTACGCATGGAAGGTATCTCTCACTGCCTTTGGCTGCTCGAAGATCTCCTTCATCATGAAATGCTCATAACCGCCTTTTTCCGCTGCCTGCTCATTCCATTTGATCTCCACCAGCTCTTTTTCAATCTCATTTTTATCGATATCATAGAAATGCTCCTCCTCCGCAGAGAGCTCCGCGATCTCCATATTATCGATATAATATACATGACGCACACTGTCCAGGATCGCCGGCACGTCAGACGCGATAAACCGTCCGGACGCATTTTTGCCGATGATCAGCGGGCTGTCCTTGCGCGCCGCAAAGATCTTGCCCGGAAAATCCTTGAACAGGATACCGAACGCATAAGAACCACGGAAACGGAGCATCGCTCTCGTGATCGCCTCCAGCGGCTCCCCTGTCTTCTTATAATAATAGTCGATAAGCTTCGCAGCCACTTCCGTATCTGTCTCGGAATAAAAACTGTATCCCGCCTTCGTCAGCTTCACCTTCAACTCCTGATAATTCTCAATAATACCATTATGCACCAGCACAACAGACTTATCCTCCGTGCAATGCGGATGCGCATTGGCCTCAGACGGCTCCCCGTGCGTCGCCCAGCGCGTATGTCCGATACCGCAGGTGCCGGCCACAGAATTGCCGCCATCTGTCTTCTCCGACAACACATGCAGACGTCCCTTCGCCTTGATGATCTGAATATTTCCTGTGCTCTCATCCCGAACGGCGATCCCCGCGGAATCATAACCACGGTACTCCAGCTTCGCAAGCCCGTGTAAAAGCAGAGGCGCCGCCTCATTCTGTCCTACATATCCAACTATTCCACACATATCATATCTCCTTCATAAACAAACATTACCTGCATTTGCCCGAAACTCCGGAAACCCTTTTCGCACCGGCTCCACCGGCAGCCGAAACACCGGAGACTCCGGGGACAAATCACTAATCTCATTGATTATACCAGACATTATAGCCGTGTACAATAGTATAAACAGAAAGTAGGGCTGCCAGCAACCTTCATCCCGGCGACTATGCCAGCACCACGATACATTCTTTTTCGTAAAAAGCGATTCCGTACTTGATAATCTTCCGCATTCTCCGGCGTTTCAGGTATTCTGTATATTTCTTCTCCTCGATCTGCTCAAGCGCTACTCTGCATGCGGACTCCAGGTTCCCATCATTCGCATACTTCAGTTCAATCACAATGCCAACCCTGTCCGATGTCTGGATGGAAATGTCACTGTATCCTTCTCCGGTTTCCGCGTTGGACTTAATCAGCCAGTTCCCCTGGCTGCGCAAAAGTCCGAGCAGCAATCCATGATAGAAATTCTCTTTCATATTTGTCCGGACTGCCGTATCCCGCACACTGATGGAATCCCACAGGTAATCATTAAGCATCTCCTCAATCGTAACCGCATCTCCAGCCGGAAACGCCGCACAGAAGCGACGGATCCGCACGGAATCTTCCCGGGTCGTCTCTTCAAACCAGTCCTTCACCAGATCAATGAACAGATCCCTTACCTCCCGGTTCGGCAACGCCAGCTCCATCTGCTTTCCGGGCACTCTCCTGCGACAGGTCAAATAACCGGTGGAATAAAGAACACTCCAGATATTATCCATGGAGTCTTCCACCTCCCGGTAGGTCAGTTCCTGACGGATGGTTTTTACGATGGTCTTGCCATTGAGCAGCTGCTCCACCTCACTTTTTGTACTTTGATCCGCTTTTTTAAGCAAACGGCGAATCAGGTCGTTTCCACTGGTATTCGCCCAGTAATTTTCCGGTTCAGCACGTTTATCTTTCAACAAAATCTGCGCATACTTTATGACATCCCACGGACAATAGACCGATGTATCTCCAAATTGATAACCATCATACCAATCTCGTACCGTATCGTGGAAATCATCCAGCCCATAATAATTCAAAAGTTCTGTTACATCATCTTCCGTGAATCCAAAACTATCGCAGAAATATGGATCTGATATAGTCATCACATTTAAATTGTTGAGACCGGTAAAAATGCTCTCTTTGGAAATCCGCAGACATCCGGTAAGCACAGCAAAGTACAGACTGTCATTGGTTTTCAACACATTTCCAAGCAAATTGCGGATCAGGCTCACCATCTCGTCATAATATCCGCCCTGAAATGCCTTATCAAGTGGAACGTCATACTCGTCAATCAGCAGAATAACCTTCTGGCCGTAATGCTTTTCAAGGAGCTGGGAGAGTGTCTGCAGGCTTGCTTCTGCCATCTTTTCTGTCATCGTGTAAACCCCGCCTTGTGATGAACCCACCTCTGTCAGCTGTGCATAGGCTTCTTTTTCATCATTCGAAAGATTAGCACTGTTCCTCAAAAAATCAAAACGTCCGGCTTCATTCCCTATCAGCGTTCGTAATGCTACGGATGCCGACTCGAAGTTCCGTCCATCTACACTTTTCAGGCTGATGGAGATCACCGGAAATTTTCCCATGTATTTTTCGCACAGAGCCTTTTCCCGCATGATCTTCAGACCCTCGAACAGCTTCGGATCTTTCCCTGTCTCAAAAAAGTATTTCAGCATACTCATGTTGAGGGACTTGCCGAAGCGCCTTGGCCGGGTAAACAGATTTACTTTCCCCCAGTTTTGTAATAATTCCTTAATAAACAGCGTTTTATCTACATAGTAAAAATCTTCTGTAAAGAATTCCTCAAAATTTTCAATCCCAATAGGAAGTTTCTTCCTCACCTTCTCCACTCTCCTTTCCCGTATCAGCAGAATAGGGCAGCCGTCCACTTATTATGTATTTATCTTATCGTCAGGCCACAGGGCAGTCAAGTTTGTATGGGTTTAAAACAATGGCTCCTCACACCACCTTCTTTATCCCCGGCACCTTTTTTAACACCCATGTCATCCCATAGCAGATCACGAACACAACCGCACAAAAAAGCAGGGCTGCCAGCATCTTATTCATCTGCCAGTCATGGCGGAACACTCTCCACAAACCGGAAAGATACTTTTTCACCACTACGTGCAACAGATAGATACCAAATGTACAGGAACCAAGAGATGTGATACATTTCCTTGCCACACCCGAAAAAACATGACGCTCCGCAAAAAACTTCACTGCCACATAGATTGCTATACACGGCAATACGATAAATGTAGAGTGAAATATCTGAGAATTGTCCTCATCACAGATTCCGGTAACCCCATGCATATAATACGTCATATAGCAAGAAAGACCTATGCCTGCCATACCAAGCAACGTCCAGACGCCCAGCATCCTGCCAGAACACTTTTTGATATCCCATACATTTTCCAGATAATATCCTAAAAGCGGCCAGAACACAATATTGGAAAATAACCATGACGGACTGAGTTCGCCATACAACCTTATATTTCCCTGCCCAAAACGGTATTCTATGCAAGGAATCACTGCGGTAAATAAAACAAATAAAATGAACAGATATTTGTAATCGACACTTTTAATGGTCTTTACTATAGCTCTTAAAAAAGGCAGCGCGATCAAAAATGCCATGTACGCATACAAATACCAAAAAACCACCGTCACCTGGTTTGTGTACAACTTCTGCACATAATCTACGACCGATAACGTTGCTTCCCCATTCCAGATTCCCAGCCCAATGTACGTGACCGCTGTAAAAATGACCAACGCCGCCAGTATCCTCGATATTTTCTTTGACCAGATTTCTTTCAAATCCATATCTTTTTTCAATAACAGCGCCCCCGCGATCATAAAAAACAGAGGCACCGATATCTTACAAAAGACAGAAAAGAACATATAGACCCAATACGGCAGACTTCCCCTCTCATAAACAGAAAACAAAAAGAAACCTTTTTTACTTGTATGATTAAATATCACAAAATACGCTGCAATAATGCGCAGTAACTCAATGTGAAGTAAATTTCGTTTATTGTTTTGTAATAAGCTCTTCATGTATTTCTCACTTTTTCTTTATTATTGCAGATTGCCAGCCTAAACGGCTCCTCCCGGTGATCCATTGATCCCAGTATAACAGAAAACGGCAGCTTTTGCGAATCCCGCGCGGGAAGCTGTCCGTCAGAATGCCTATGGCCGCAGATGCAGGTTGCTTCTGTCACACGGATCTTATAATCCCGGAGACAGTATCTCACATATGACTATAATTTTCGAGGTACGGGCTATCTACCGTTTACGTCCAGAACTATCTATTTACTGACAACCCCAAATAAAAAAATCCAGTGGCTATGATTTACCGTTTACAAAATAACAGAGTATTTTCTTTTGAGAAATTACTCTGTTATTTTTCATAATATTCTATTTTAGCATCAGTTGCCAATTTCTTTCTCTGGCTTTTGCTCAAAAGAGGATTTTCTTCACTTCCATGAATCTCTGAATGATATTTACTTCTTTTAGTCGGTTTATATTTAACTATGGCATTTACCTTCCTGCATTGTTCAACTGTAAGAGATATAATACAGCCCTTAAAAAAATTTTGCATTTCTTCTATGACTTTCTTATCTTCTCTAAAATTTCCCCGTTCAACAGACAACCCTTCTCGGTCTGCAAATGCAGCAGATGAAACAGTCCCGTCTCTTTTCCAAAACATTTGCATATAAGATTCGGGGAAAACTGCTCTATATAATTTTTCTTCATCAGGAAATGTATCATTCATAGAAACTATTCACCACCTTTGTAATAGCTTCTACATTAGCTGCAATTGAAAAAAAGCTTTCTTTTCCCTTATTATTGATTTTGAACACTTCCCATGTATCTGCCGGAATTATTTCGATTTCCAAATATGAACCATCTTCTTTTTCATATTCCATTTGTATTGAGTTATATGCTGTTGGAAATATTTCTGGTTGAACTTCTAATGCAGTGATTATTTCTCTTATTTTAGAAATAAATGATGCTTTAAAAGCTTTTGCAGTATTACCATTCCAACCATCTTCTAAAAGTTCAATTTGATCTAATTTCTTTAGATTAAATATTTTTTCTTCACTCATAATTATGTTTTCAGTACCCAGTTCAATTGTCTTATCCGTATTATATCCCGTCAAAGAGAAATTAATACCTTTTTGCACTGTGTAAGATTTACATATCTCAGCTTTATTAGAATGGATAATACTTCTATCCGTTAAACAATTTGCGTCCACTGTTGAAATGCCATTGTCTGACAGACACAAACTTATAAACAACATTACTCCAATTGTCGTTCCATATGTTCGATTTATTGTTAGCATCATTACTCACCTGCTATCACTTGAATTTTATATTCACCTAACTCCTTGTTATTCAACATTACTTTTGTTGAATATAATCCGGCTTCTCTAAAAATTAAATTTCTAATATCTATATTAAATTGTATACTTGCAATTCCATTTTCTTTTACTTGCTCCGGAGGTAACTGAAATTTAACTTCTCCTGTGTCATATAATATATTATTATTTGAATTCAAAAAAATGATTTGAACTGCATTTTCTTTAGATGCGTCAAATCCAGTAATACTACATGCAATGGCAAATGAAAAATTTCCCGGTATTGCAATTGGGGTTAATGCCTGCAATGGTTTCACAATTTGTTGTTGTGGACCTTGTGGCGTTATTTGTGTCTGTATTGTATCACAATATGTAAATGATGAAATATACTCCATACCTAATCTCCTCCCATTTTGCACAAAATATATTAAGTTTATTATATAATATTTTTTATTTATTTACAAATATATTTTCTTTTTTTGCACATGGTTACTGTCAAGTAATCGTTGACAACTCTTCTTTTGATTTATCTTTTTGTTTAGGGAGGCTTCTGCTCCCTTCTTTTAGTATCCGGCCATGTGCAGCAGTCGCTTTCTTTATAATATTCATATATATAAAACAAGGGTGAAAAGCTCATTTTTTTAACCTTTCACCCAGTCTTATCATAGAAGAATCTTATTTACAGACTTTTCTTCACAGCCTCGAATCTTCTTCATAAAAAACACAAACTCCTCCAGACTCCACCTCACGATGGACATCACGATGGACACCCTTACCGCAGGCTTACTCCTTCCCATTACCAGGCAGATTCAAGATTTTTACCCGTTAGAAATGTGCGCAGCCAGGCGCATGCAGCCAGAATACTATTGCTGTTCACTCGCATGAACAGTAATGGTATCTTTCTTCAATCACTAATTTGTGATAAAAATGCATCTTCAAACTCGCTTTCTGTATATGTAAAGACCTCTTTAAAATATAATTTTTCAAATCTATCCAATCCAAATCTGATAAATTTCTTTTTCGCTTTTTTATGAATCTTTTTACTAATTATAGCTTTAGAACTTTCTTCTTGTTCTGTTTTGCATGCTTCTCTCTTGTTTTTATTTTCATTATAAACCAAAATAAAATATAAATTTTCACGACAAAATGATATATTTTTATTCACAATGTCATTAAAAATCAGAAGACTGTCATATATTTTTTTACATATATTAAAATTTCTTCTTGGCCTTTCGTCCAGAACACCATTCTTAAATTCAACAAAAAATATTTTATTATCCTTTCCAAAATATAATGCGTCGTTTGAACAAGGTGTGTTTGACAAAGCCAGATTTTTTATATAACCGTCTTTAACTTTATCAAAATTAATTACCTGTATCTGAGAATCTGTCATATACCCTGGTTCTTCACCGTCTTTATCGTATGATGTTTCTTTAAAAGTACTCATATTCTTTTTAAATATTGGTATATTATATAATTCCTTACATTCCATTTCCATACTCCAAACTCTCCAATTCCTGCAGTGGTTTTGCCAACTTTTCATATATTTTTTCAGTTAAATTTGTCACATCTAAGACCTCTGCCACTGTGTTATTTTCTTCTATCAGATAATATTTGCATTTATTGTTTATCTCGTTTTCCTCAGAATAAACCTCAATTGCATTCAAAAAATATGGGCTATGTGTATTTAACAAGATATTCATATTAAATTCTTTTTGAAGCAAAACTATAATTTCAGCAAATTTTAACTGCCACTCCGGATGAAGATGAATTTCTGGTTCATCAAGAATAATGATTCCATTTTCATCTATATTTCCATTCTGTAACAACTGTTGAAGAATAATAAAATTTTTCATACCAGTAGACAGATTTACCATATCTAAACTACCGTTTAGTCTATCGGTTTTATAAACAAATCTATTTGTTTCGTCCGATACAAGACTTCCATCACATACATTTTGAATTACCTTTAAAATTTTTTCTAATTTTTTCTGTACGATAACTTCATCAACAAAAGAAAATTCTTCATTCTTTTGATTATTCGCCATTTTTTGCAGTAAATCTTGCCGGTGGTCAAACTCTTGTCTCGGCAAAATAAGCCAATGCGTTTTTACTAAATCATCTAAAATAAAAGGATCATCCATGTAAATAATCTCTTTATTCAAATTCATATAATTAGTTATTGAAATATCTTTGTTATTAATTACCGCAAAATCAATAGTATTTTCTTTTATTTTCATCTTAACATATGCATTTTGCTCAACTTTATTTAAATGAGCAACTTTCATTCCAAACTCCGCCTCTAACCTTTTACGAAGAAGAATTTTTTGTATATCAATATCTTTAAGTTTTAAAAACGCAAAAATCTTATCTGCTACCTTTTCCAACTCTTCCTGATCTATATATTGTTGAAAATTTTGATCCCGGCTAGCATAATAATTTTCTATCTCTTTTACCAAAAGAATCCTATCTCCCAAAAAAGTTGTCTGTTGATCAATAATATCCCTTGCTAAATCTATCCCGTTAACTCTTAGTGTATAACGATTCATCGTTTCACGATAATAACCATTCAATACTCTGACAATAGATTTTGTGCGTTCTTCTCTAATTTGTTCCTCAATCCTATAAAATGTATGAAAAACACAAAAAAGCATTTTTCCTATCGTACTTTTCCCTGTATTATTTTCTCCAGCAATAACTGTAATACCATTTAATTCAATCTTTGCCTGATTGATTTTTCCTATATTCTTTAATTCTAATATCATAATATCATCCTATTCTTTCAACTTATTTGAAATTTTTTGAGAAACTATTATATATACATTTTTCTTATTATGTAATTTTTTTCTTGTTTTGTCAACACATTGTTGAATAGTTTTTACAAAATGGTAAATAAATGGATTGCAATGATTAGTAAGTAAACGGTAGATAGCCCGTACCTGTACAAAGCTGGAGCAAACCTGTATGATAGAAACAGATTTGCTCCAATCTTTATCGCACTTCTCCTTTTCCGGATTTCCGGCAGTTCGCCGGCAGGTTCGGAGACC
>DXGQ01000024.1 GCA_019113845.1 Candidatus Anaerobutyricum avicola | reverse complement strand
TAAAAAAAGCTATCAGCATTCTGGGAAAATAACAGAAGCCATTTATCTCGAGGTTTCTGAAAAGACGGAAGCTGCCAGAAAACAGAATCGCCGGGTCTCCGTCTCCGGAATGCTGAAATATTTAGGCGTTTCACGGTCTGGATATCGTTCATGGCTAAACCGTACTCCTTCTGATACAGAAAAACGCAGGGGATACATAAAAGCCAAAATACAGGATATTTATGATCAATCGAAGCAAAACTACGGAGCCCCAAAAATCACCAGAAAGCTGCGTCAGGAGGGGGAGACCATCTCAGAGCGTACTGTCGGAAAATATATGAAGGAAATGGGGATCAGAGCCCAATGGGTGAAACCATGGACGATCACTACCATAGATTCCGATTTCAGTAACGAACTTCAAAATATCCTGGATGAACAGTTTACACCTGAACGCCCAAATGCGGTATGGTGCAGTGATATTACGTATATCTGGACGACGGATGGCTTTGTCTATCTGACAAGCATTATGGATCTATTTTCCCGTAAGATTATTGCCTGGACACTCAGCCAGACTTTAGAGGTATCCTGTGTGATTGATACCATCAATAAAGCGAAAGCCAGACGGAATACAGAGCTGCCGTTAATTATCCACAGTGATAGAGGAAGTCAGTACGTATCCCAGGCTTATCGGGAAGCTACTGCAAAAATGCAGCGCAGTTACTCGAAAAAGGCTTTCCCATGGGATAATGCATGTATCGAATCGTTTCATGCACTTATCAAACGGGAATGGCTGAACCGGTTTAAAATACGTGATTATCAGCAGGCATATCGTCTGATCTTCGAGTATATCGAAGCCTTTTATAATACCAAACGTATTCATAGTCATTGCGATTATATGTCGCCAAATGACTTTGAAAAACTATATGAGCAGACACAGACAAACGGACAGCTCTTAGTAAGTTAAGATGAGGATAAATTTCTCATTTTAACTTGCGCTAAATCTTGACATAGGACCACGCTCGGTTATCAATCATATTCAGTGTGCTCCCCACAGGGGAGCATGATTTGAAATTTGATAAATTTATTTGTTACTAAATGATGATGAAATCGCGAGAATATGGAAAATTAGTTACAAAGAATTATGTTTGTGATAAGATGAAATATATAATTACGAAAAGCAGGTGAAAGAAATGTTAGTTTTAATTACATACGATGTCAGTACGGAAGATGCAGCAGGGAAAAAGCGGTTGAGGAAAGTTGCAAAAGAATGTCAGAATTATGGGCAAAGAGTGCAGAATTCTGTTTTTGAATGTATTATGGATAGTGCAAAAGCAAGAGAGGTAAAAGAAAAAATCTTAAAATTGATTGATAAGAATAAAGATAGTTTACGTTTCTATTACTTGGGTGAAAAATATAAAAATAAAGTGGAACATTATGGTGTAAAGGAGAGTTTTGATTTAGAAGATACATTGTTGATTTGATTGACTCCATCAACACCAACGCCATGGCGGCATAGTCTCCCTGTCGTGTGGAGTTTTGTTTTCCTTTCCCCGGATTTCTATCCGGGGATTTTTTCTGTCAATTTCTAAAAATTTTTTCTGTTATTTTATATATTTTTTACCTATTCTACATATTGACACCGGAAATGATTCTATGGTATCGTTGAAGAGATTTTGGGGTAAAGGGGGAGAAGCGATGATCGAGAAATTCAGACTGATGGCAGCGGCAGTTTTGGTTGCTTTGCTGGGTTTTTTGCCGGTTGCTTCTTCGCTTGCAGAGAGTGGAGGCTCCTTGTGGGAGTGTGTGTCTGCAGAGGAGATGCGGACGCGGAGGGCAGAGTCGTACGATGATACGGAGATGCTTTTTGACAAGAGAGTGGATGATGTTCCCGAAATCAGCGATATCTATGATGAGTATGATGCGAAAGTGATACATAGTTCTCCGGCCGGGATGATGAAGACGATGCAGGGGACAGGGCTGGTCGTGTGGGCGGCGGGCGCGTTTTTTATATGGTATCTTTACAGAATGTGTTTTCGCCAGGTACGGCTGTTTGGTTCTGAACTGTCAAGAGTTTCCTGTAAACTTTTGATCCTGCTGGAAAAGGACGGAAAGAAGCGACGGTGTGTATGGCTTTAGAGAGAAGAGTAGTCAGATAGATATGGTCTGTTGAAAAAATTTATTGCAGATATTGAAAGGAGCTATTATGGACACATCGTTCATGTATTTTTGGGAAGGTATTTTTCAAAATCCGATGTTGTTAATTTCGGCTTTGTTTACACTGGGGGTTATTTTTGTCAATGGTTGGACGGACGCGCCGAATGCGATCGCCACCTGTGTGACGACCCGGTGTTTGCGGCCGAGACAGGCGATCATGATGAGCGCCGTGTTTAACTTCCTCGGTGTGTTTGTGATGACACAGATTAACAGTTCTGTTGCTTCCACGATCAGTAATATGGTGGATTTTGGAGCGGATACGCATAACGCGCTGATTGCGCTCTGTGCGGCATTATTTTCTATTGTAGTTTACAGTGTGGCGGCGTCCTTTTTCGGGATTCCGACCAGTGAGAGCCACAGTCTGATCGCGGGTCTGACCGGAGCGGCGATCGCTATCCAGAACAGCACGGACGGTATCAACGGAGCCGAGTGGGTGAAGGTTCTTTACGGTCTTGTGCTGAGTCTTGTGTTAGGATTTGTGACAGGCTGGATTGTTTGTAAGATCATCACGATTCTGTTCCAGAATATGGAGCGCAAACAGGCAAATGTATTTTTCCGTTATGCACAGATTGCCGGAGCGGCGGCCATGAGTTTCATGCACGGCGCGCAGGATGGACAGAAGTTTATCGGCGTTTTGTTTCTGGGCATTGCCTTTGCGGGCGGTCAGAGTTCCGTGGAAGGTATGATCATTCCGATATGGCTGATGCTGCTTTGCAGTATCGTCATGGGTCTTGGAACCAGCGTGGGCGGTGAGAAGATCATCAAATCTGTCGGTATGGACATGGTAAAACTGGAACGGTATCAGGGATTTTCCGCCGATGTGGCAGGAGCGCTTTGTCTGCTTTACTCCAGTCTGTTCGGCATCCCGGTGTCCACCACCCACACAAAGACCAGCGCCATCATGGGCGTGGGAGCGGTCAAGAGACTGTCCGCCATCAATTTCGGCGTGGTAAAAGATATGATGCTGACCTGGATTTTTACATTCCCGGGCTGTGGACTGATCAGTTTCGTAATTGCCAAGTTGTTTATGTTTATTTTCGGGTAACTGTCATTATTTATAGAAGAATAATTTACGGAATAGAAAATGTACAAAGAAGAGAGAGGCTGCCCTGGTCAAAAGGAACATGGAGTACATTTTCATAAACGGAGGAAAAAGAAATGTCAAAGAAACAGGATGCATTTTATTATAATAATTTTATCAGCTGCGCAGGATACGCCTGCAAGGCAGTACATTTGCTGAAAGACATACTGACCAATTTTAATCCGGATGAGATTTCGGAGAAAATGGACGAGATTCATAATATCGAGCATCAGGCAGACGACACGAAGCATGAGATGACCGATAAATTGGCGAAGGCGTTTATCACGCCGATCGAGCGCGAGGATATCATTGAGTTGAGCCATCACATCGACGATGTGACCGATAAGGTGGAAGAGGTACTGATCCGTGTATACATCAATAATGTGCGTGTGATTCCGGACGAGGCGCTGAAGCTTCTTGACATCGTATGCAAATGTTGTGAGGAAGTGGAGAATCTCTTAAAAGAGTTCGCGGACTTCAAACATTCCAAGAGCCTGCGGGATAAGATCATCTCGATCAATACTCTGGAAGAAGAAGCGGACGCTCTCTACATTTCCAGCATGAGAAAGCTGCACACGGAAGACAACGATGTGCTGCATATCATTGCATGGTCTGAGGTATACAGCTACATGGAGAAATGCGCGGACGCCTGCGAGCATGTGGCGGATACCGTGGGCAGCGTAGTGATGAAGAATTCGTAGATTGAAAGATTTGTAAATGTAAAAAGAGGTCGGTGTGAAACAAAGAAGTCACATCGGCCTTTTTTGAAATTTGCGGGATTGAAAAATCAGTATCGGTTTGTTAAAATGGTGGTGACGGAGTGACAGGAGGGGATTTCTATGCCAATTTCAGGACAACTGTTTGATATCTTTTTGTGTATCCTTGCCATCAGTGTGGCAATCGCGCTGGTCATACATATAAAAGGCGCAAAGACAAGAGAAAAAATAGACAGGGGTTTTTCTTTGAGTTACTGGAATCTGAGTTACCGGAGAAAGTTTATTCGCACGCTGTGGAGTGCGCTTCTCATCATTCCCGCAATGCTTCTTGTCCATATGTCGTATTATTCGATGATCGTCACGATTGTGGTGGGAATCGTATTGTTGGCAATATTTGCCGTGCAGGCGGTATATAATTATAAGAAATGGAAGGAAGAAGATAATTCCATAAATAAAAAGAATCACCCAAAAGAAGAGGATTGACGCTTGCCCGGAATTTGGGATTGGATACGGAGGAAAGACTGGATGAAAAATGTATTGATTATTTCTGGAAGTCCCAGAAAACATGGAAATTCTCAGCAACTGTGTGAAGTATTTAAAAAAGGAGCGGAAGAAAGAGGAAATACCGTGCAGCTGATCCGATTGGCAGAGAAAAAAATAGGATATTGTAAGGCATGTGATTTTTGCATGAAAAATCACGGTATATGTGTACAAAAAGATGATATGTCCGAAATTCTGTTTTATGGTATCTGTGCACAGATGAAGACTTTTATTGACAGAACATATCTATATGGCAGCATTTAGGTGAGAAAGAAATCTATTATATTGTTTCTGCCGGTTTGGATGAAAATATAATAAAACGTTCTGTCGGCGATCTGGATGGATTTGTTGAGCATCTGGAGAAGTATGAGATCAAGGGACGTATTTACGCAACGAATATCATGGAAGCGGGAAAAGTATGTGATACGCCTTTCCTAGAAGAGGCTTACCAGATGGGGCGACGAATATAGGAACGGGGGATCTGTCCAGGAAACAACAAGTTATGGAATTTTATATAGCATATTGAAATTGAAAGTGGCATATGCTATAATGCCTGTAGGCAAAAAAAGATAGTGATTGTTCCATGTAGACAACAACGAAAACCCCGGAGAGCCACCTCCGGGGTTTTCTATTCCTTCCTTATTGGAATTGCACAATAAAAGTGGTACAATGACAGCAGAAACTATGCTTTGTGTATACAGAGGAGGGTATGATGGGATTCTGGTTTTTTATGCTTCTTTGCGCGGTGCTGATTCCCGTAGTGATGATCAGTTTTGGGAAGCTGTGGAAGAATCATCCGCCAAAAGAGATTAATGCTTTTTATGGTTATCGTACATCCATGTCCATGAAGAATGCAGATACATGGGCGTACGCACACCGATATTGTGGAAAGATATGGTACATTTGCGGCTGGGTGCTGCTGATTCCTTCGGTAGTTCTTATGCTGCTGGTATTGGGAAGAGATGAGGACACTGTGGGAAACACCGGGCTGATTCTCTGTCTGGGTCAGATTGTACCGCTGCTTTTATCCATCATCCCGACAGAGCGGGCACTGCGGAAAAACTTTGATAACAAAGGGAGACGGCGGGTACTATCTCCAAAAGGAGGCAGAGGCGGCGTGGAGGTGCCGGCGGGCCGGCGTGAGATGCAAAAAGGCGGTGATAAATGTGATTAAACCGGACGGAAAACATCGGGTATCCAAGACGGATACTTATCTGAATGTGGCGGAAGTTTTCGCCTACCGGAGCACCTGCATTAAGCGAAAGTACGGAGCGGTTATCGTGAAAAATGATGTGGTGGTATCGACGGGTTATAACGGCTCGCCACGTGGCTATGACAACTGCTGTGATATTGGGACCTGTCCGCGGATGGAAAGGAATATGCATCAGGGAGAGGGGTATGATATCTGCCGTGCCATTCATGCGGAACAGAATGCTCTGCTGAATTGTTCCAGAGAGCAGACCCTGGGAGCGGATTTGTACCTGTCGGGGGTGAACCCTTCTGATAATTCCATTCACCGGGCGCGGCCTTGCCCGCTTTGTGCGAGGATGATCATTCAGGCGGGAATCCGCAATGTAATCTGATTGGCAGGGAGAAACCGCTTTGCGGTTTCGGCTGCGCCTTACAGGATTAAAAAGGTCTGCTCCTTCGTGCAAGCACGGGAGTCATCCCTTTTTCAATCCTGCTCCCTGCCTTCTACAAGTCTTAGAAAGTCCTCCTTCACAGCTCGCGGTCGGAAACTGTATGTACTCCGAATGGCATCTGGATATTG
>DXGQ01000023.1 GCA_019113845.1 Candidatus Anaerobutyricum avicola | reverse complement strand
GCCAGCGTTCATCCTGAGCCAGGATCAAACTCTCAAAATAGATAAGATGTCCTATCCAGCCTCAAGAACCACTGGTTCTTTCCTGCTTTACTGTCTGTTTTAGGTTCGAACTTCGTTCTCTTCCACGGATCCTTCTGCCGACATCACTCGCTTCCGGACCCGAAATCTCAATTGAATTGAACGTTCGAGGTTGTTTTGTTATTCAGTTATCAACTTTCTTTACTGAACTTCGTTCAGCTCTTTTGCTTTTGAACCGCAAAAGCTTCTATATTTTATCACAATCTCTTTTGTTTGTCAAGCACTTTTTTCTTTTTGTTTTCAATCAAGATTCAAAAGAAAATGTGTTTTTCAAAACTCATTTCTTTGCATCTCTTATCGATGTAAAGAAGTCAATATATGGAAGACTGTTCTTTTTAAAGCCTTTGCTCTCACAGGCAACTTTGATATTATATCATATTCTCGACAAATGTCAAGAAAAATTTGCAATTATCAAATTGATAATTGCAAATCAACGGAGAAGAAGGGATTTGAACCCTTGCGCCGCTATTAACGACCTACTCACTTTCCAGGCGAGCCCCTTCGGCCTCTTGGGTACTTCTCCAAATTAATAGCATTCTTTAAGTCTCCCGCCTTTTATAAAAACCAATTTATAAAAGTACGGAGAAGGTGGGATTCGAACCCACGGTACCTTTCAGTATCACTGGTTTTCAAGACCAGCTCCTTAAACCACTCGGACACCTCTCCAGAAGCTATCATTTTCTGTCACAGCTAACCGCGACTTGATTATATTACCATCTGTTTTCACAAATGTCAACACCTTTTTTTATTTTTTTTACAAATTTCTCAGAAGCCCTGCAAAGCGTCTGTTTATCAGCCATTTTCACACTTTTATCGTTCTTATATTCCACCAGATAAACTTTCTTTCTTCGGAAAAAATATCTGTACGATCACCTGTTTTTCATTTTCTTTCTTCTGATATTCTACCGTTCCCCCATACGTTTTTACAATATCACGGATGATCTTCATCCCATACCCATGATTTCTTTTATCTGGCTTTGTGGTCTGAAAATTAACTTTTTCCGGCTCTTCACAATAATTCTGAACAGTCATCCTCCAACCTGCATCTTCCTGATACACAGAAAAATCGATTTTCCTGTACATTTCCTCTCTGACCTGCTCCGTCGCCTCTATTGCATTATCCAGTAAATTTTGCAGTAAACCATTGATATCAATCTCCCTCATCGGCACGAATTCCTGAAAATCCATTGTAATCTGCAAAGTAATCCCTTTTTCCCTGCACTGTTTATTTTTTAATGTACAAATCGTATCAATAAAAATATTGTCACTGTACATTGTATGCTGTGTGATTGCCTTTATATTTTCTGACCCCACATATTCTCCCTGCGCATTTACCTCGCCGTATTTTTCCAACAGTCCTTCCAGCACATGGATGTGTTTTTTCATATCATGACGATACTTCTTTGTCACCTCGATTTCTTCCTGCATCTCTCCATATAACTGCTCCATGGCATCCAGTTTTTCCTGCAGGCGCTGGTTTTTCTCCTCAAGAGCCAATATTTTCACGATCCTTCTTCTGACCAGTTCAAGCAGAACAAGAATCAGAAGAACTTCCAGTAAAATCCTCATGCTGTCTTTTTTTCCTTCCTCCATAAGATCCGCCGTAATCTGCCTTTTTTCTGTACACCATACGCATCCTTCTGTTTTCTTCAGTCATATATCCCATTTTCAAGCCCCACGACCATCTGCACTCTCTTTTCTTCCCGCTGCACATGAATGATCCCGTTATATTTCCGTATCCACGGGAAAAAAGACCGTTTTCTCACCGGAATTTTTCGCAGGGTCTTCTCCGCGGTTTTTGTTGTTTTCTTCCCGTCTGAGATTTTTTTCTCTTTCTTCTTCTCGTTTTCCATCCCTTTCTCCTGATTCTCCGTCTGATCCTTTTTCTGATCTTCTGCCTTATTTCCTTCCGGATTTTTCATCTGAGTTTCTTCCGGATCTTTTTCCTTCGGTATCAGGGATACCGCCATGGAAAAGAGGAGCTGGTTTTTGACCGTCGCTCCGTGCACGCTGATCCTGGTATCTTTCCGGCAGTCTTCCGCTGTCTTTATTCCGTAATCCAGCATCCGGGACAGGATGGCGGCCGCATCTCCGGCGCTCACTTTCTCTCTGTGGTACTCGTGAAAGAGGACGTCCGTTCGGATCCCCTGCCGGCGGCAGGTGCGGACAAAGTCCCGCAGCACGCTGTCCACAGCGAAATCACTGCAAAAGAAGACTTCTCCCAGTGCTTCGTATTGTTCCGTCAGCCGGTGCAGATGAGCGCGCAGTTCTTCCGAAGGCAGATTTGACTCCCCTGCTGTTTCTGTTATTTCCACCTTCCCTGCAGCACCGCCGGTCAGCAGTTTTGCCCCCTGTTCCAGGAGAAGGCGGGTCTCGTCGATCTCCCGGATGTGGCGGGCCACCTGACGGTAGTAATCTTCCATCTGGTCTTTGTTGCGCAGGAGTATGGATTGTTTATGTTTAGATATTATGTAGTAAACCAGACACTCTAAAAAAATAAATATCAAACTGATACACATCTGCCCCAGTCCAAAAAAAATCATGACATCTGATACCAGCAATTTATCTGTCCATACATATAATATATTAGATAACCATGAATTTACTAAAATAGTCAAAAGAAATCCACCCAGAATCCAGGAACCCAGAAATTGAATATGACGTATCTTTTTTAAAGTTGGTGTTCCAAAATAAATTATTATTGCAAGTATCGACATACCAAATCCAAAAATAAAAACGGGATTTGGATTTAAATATCCTGCGATATACACGGACATCGCTGACACAGCATCTAAACAAATATATGTTGTCAATAATTTGAAAAATTGTATTTTCCAACATAGACTCAGAATAACAGCTATCGTGAGAGCTATTCCCGTCCCCGTTGTCGCCACAATAAAACGAAACCACAGCTCCTGGCTGTAAATATCATTTAATATTCCTAAAACTATTATGTTATATATAACAAAATGAATGATATTCGCCAGAAAAACTATCCATTTTCTTTTTGCCCTGCCATATATAATGCTCAACAGTACGGATATCATAAGTTTTGTCGTAAAACCCATGCTTAACATTCCCTGTACTTCAACTAATTTTTCCACCATTTTATCTTCTCTCTATCTTCTGTCACCAGTTTTTATGTTCTCTGAAATCGTGAGTTCTCCTGAATCTCACTCCCCATGATTTTCAAGTCCCACGACCATCTGTACTCTCTTTCCTTCCCGCTGCACATGAATAATCCAGATTGATGATCACGAACATCATCGTCTGCGACAGAATTCCCAAACTCAGCATGCTTCGATTTTCCCACAATATTTCCATCGCTTTTCTCCGTCTTTTTACAGGCTGCATTACATACAGCGGTAGTTTGTTGAAATTATTATATCTTTTCTGTCTGATAGTTTCAATTTATATTCAGGATTTTTTAGAAGAGAAAGGAATTATTTCTGAAAAAGAGTCGGAAAATGCAATATTTCCTGTAAAAAAAACAGGCTTTCCAGGTTCCGACATTCTGCTTTCCGGTCAGGCAGAATGTCTGTTATCCTGCCCGGCCGGAGAAGGCGCAGTCTGTGTGGTTTGAAAAGCCTGTTTTCTTTATTATATGATCTGTTGTACTGACCCGTTCATTTTCAGCATAATGACTAGTGTACTGACCCGTTCATTTTTAGCATAATGGCGAAGAATGCGTTTTCATTCTGCAAGGCGGAAGAATGAGGCGTAGTGGGCGCTACGCCGATTGATGACAACACCGCAGATGGAAATGCAGGCAAGTCATTATGCGAAATGTGAGCAGGTCAGTACACTAGTATGCATTGAGCGGCACATCGTCCTCAAATGGCCGAATGTCCCGGATCTCAACGTAGTAGCCGTACTGAGTATTTACCTGAATGTAAACACGGTCGCCGACATGGTGTCCCATCAGTGCTTTCCCGAGAGGGGATTCGATGCTCACCCGGTTTTTCATGGAATCCACCAGAACGGTGGTGACAAAGGAGAAAACCTCCTCTTCGTCATCCTCCTCAAAGTAGAGGGTCACCGTTTTGTTGACGCCAACCTGGTCAGCGGCGGCGTGATCTTCCAAAACTTCGGAGGTCCGGATCATACGCTCCAGATAGCGGATGCGGCTCTCGTTCCGGTTCTTTTCTTTTTTGGCCGCGTGGTACTCGAAGTTCTCACTCAGGTCACCGTGGGCGCGGGCTTCTTTTACATGCTCGAGAAGCTCCTTGCGCACTACGACTTTGCGGTGCTCGATCTCTTCTTTCATTTTGTCGATATCGTGCTGTGTCAATTTGTGGCGCATAGTTTCTCCTTTCCTGACGCATTTACTGTGTCAATAATGGTAGATTTGAAAGTTTACTTTCAAACTTTCACCTGCTTTCGTCAATACGCCTTCAGTTCCTTCCACAGACGGCTGTAGAAGGTATCCATTTCTGCACCAAGGTACTGATAAACCTCACATTTGTTCATAGTCTCTTCATCCGGGAAGATGGTGGAGTCGGCTCTTGTCTCCTCGTCCATCTCCTCATAGACCGATTTCTGCGGAGGACCGTACCAGACGTAGTCAAAGTTCATCATGGCGATGTCCGGACGATTCATGAAATCAATAAACTTCTCCGCCGCCTCTTTGTGTTTGGCAGACTTCGGGATCATCCAGCAGTCAAACCAGATGTTGGTGCCCTCCTGCGGAACCACGTAGGTCAGGTTTTCATTTTCCTCAATCGCCACGGTGGCATCACCGGAATAAATGACGCCCAGCGCCGCGTCCCCGGAAATCATGGCATCTCTTGTCTCGTCGACGAGATAAGCGGCCAGGATTGGTTTCTGATCCATGAGCATCTGCTGTGCCTCCAGGAGTTCATTTTTATCCGTGGTATTGATAGAATGGCCTTTTAACTTCAGCGGGACAATAAATGCATCACGGACGCTGTTTTCCATGATGATCTGATCTTTGTATTTTTCGTCCCAAAGAACAGACCAGCTGTTCACTTCCTCATCCACCATTTCCTCGTTATATAAAATGCCCACCGTTCCAAAGAAGTACGGAATGGCATACTCGTTGCCCGGATCAAAGGCTTTGCAGAAATCCATATATTTCTGGTCCACATTGTCCAGATATTCCATCTTTGAAGTGTCGATCGGCTGCGCGTCGCCCGCCTCGATCATTTTCTCGATCATGTAATCGGAAGTGCAAATCAGATCGTAGTCGATCGCGCCGGACTGATATTTTGTATACATATCCTCCGGAGTGATATACTCCTCGTATTTGACCTCGATGCCGGTCTCCTCCTCAAACATCTGGATGGTTTCTCTCTCGATGTAATCGCCGTAATTAAAGATAATCAGCGTGTTGTCATCCTCCGCTGTGGCGCCGCCGGAACAGCCAGCCGCTGCCAGAGTTGTTCCCAGAACAGTCAGGGAGAGAAGGCCGTATCTGCCTATCTTTTTTAACATATTTTTTCGCATTTCAGTACTGCACCTCCTTCTTCTCTTTCGTCGCCGACAGGCGGTTGATGATGGCAAGAAGGATCAGGATCACAAACAGCAGGATCGTGGACAGAGCATACATTTCCGGATTGATACCCCTTCTTAACTGCTGATAGATCATCGTGGAGATCGTATTGATACCGGCTCCCTTTGTAAAGTAGGTGACCACAAAGTCATCCATGGAGATGGTAAACGCGAAGAAGAAGCCTGCAAGAATACCGGACAGTATCTCCGGCAGCACCACCTTCACAAAAGCGTATACCGGGGAAGCGCCCAGATCAAGCGCCGCCTCATACAGGTTCTTGTCCACCTGTCTCAGCTTCGGCATGACGTTTAATATGACATACGGCAGACCGAGCGTCACATGAGCGATGAGCATGGAGCCGAAGCCCAGCGTCATAAAATGTACAAACAGCAGCATAATGGAGATACCTGTCACCATCTCTGAGTTGAGCAGCGGGATATTGGCCACTGACTGCAGAACGCCCCGCATTTTCTTTCCCATGGCGGACATGGCGATACAGAGCAGCGTGCCAATGATCGTCGCGATCAGAGCCGCCGATGTGGTCAGAAGCAGCGAGGTCCGCACGGCCAGCAGCACTTCCTCGTTCTGAAACAGGTCCGTGTACCAGTGCAGAGTAAACCCTCCCCACACCGTCCGCACTTTGGAATCGTTGAAGGAGCAGACGATAAGAATGAGCAGAGGGGAGTACAGTAAGAATCCGATCAGGCCCACATACAGTCTGCCCGCATATTTTTTTGCTTTTACCATAACATCGTATCTCCTTCCTCCGCTTTACTTCTGTTCATGATGGCCATACTGATCAGAATAAATACCATCAGGACCAGAGACAGTCCGGAACCGAGATTCCAGTTGTTCGCCAGATTGAATTCCTGCTCGATGACATTACCGAGCAGCAATATCTTGGAACCGCCGAGAATGTCGGCGACCACGAACTCGGACATGCTCGGAATAAACACCATAGTCACCCCGCTGATGACACCCGGCAGGGAGAGGGGAACGATGATCTTCCGGAAAGTCACGAACACGGTGGCGCCCAGATCCTGCGCCGCCTCGATGACGTCCTTATCAATCTTGCTCATCACATTATAGATCGGCAGGATCATAAACGGCAGGTAATCATAGACCATACCGATGAGGATGGCTCCCCTTGTATACATGATCCTCTGCGCCGGGAGTCCGAAAAATCCCAGCAGCGCGTTGATGATACCGGTATTGGACAGAAGCATCTGCATGGCAAGTACGCGCAGCAGAAAGTTGATCCACATCGGCAGGATAAAAAGCATAATGATGATGTTGGAAGCTTTTCCTTCATGCTGGCTTAAAATGTAAGCGAGCGGGTAGGCGATCACCAGACAGATGACCGTGCTGCCGAGCGCCATAAGCAACGAGTTTCCAAATGCTTTATAATGTACCGGGTCCGCGATGGCCAGTACATTTTCCAGCGTGAATGCGCCGCTTCCGTCCGTCACGCCATAGTAGACGATCATGAAAAGCGGCAGAATGATAAATCCGATCGCCCAGATGATATACGGGCTTGCCAGTATTTTTCTATTCATTGATGTTCACCGCTTTCTCATCGTCGGATTCCGGCTTATTCATGATCTGAATGTTAAACGGAATGACGGAAACACTTACCTTTGTGCCCACCGGATGGCAGACTGTACTGTGCACCAGCCACTCATAGCCTCCGGCCATGACATCCATCTCGTAATGGACGCCTTTAAAGATCAGGGAGGTGACAACGCCATCCAGCGTCCCCTCGCCCTCTTTACCTAAGATCACGTCTTCCGGACGGATCACAACGTCCACCGGACGGTTGGTTCCAAAACCCACGTCCACACACTCAAACTTATGTCCGAGGATCTCCACCAGCTTATCCTCCAGCATGATGCCGTCAATGATGTTGCTGTCCCCGATAAAGTCAGCCACAAAGGCGTTCTCCGGTTCATTGTAAATGTCTTCCGGCGTCCCCATCTGCTGGATATAACCCTGGTTCATGACCACCACCTTATCGGACATGGTGAGGGCTTCCTCCTGGTCATGGGTAACGTAAATGAAAGTAATGCCCAGCTCTTCTTTCAGACGCATCAGCTCATACTGCATATCCTGGCGCAGTTTTAAGTCAAGGGCTCCCAGAGGCTCATCGAGAAGAAGCACCTTCGGCTCATTGACGATGGCTCTGGCGATGGCGATCCGCTGCTGCTGCCCGCCGCTTAAGGAGGACGGACGGCGCTTCTCGTAGCCATCCAGATTAACCAGTCTGAGCGCATACTTGATCTTATCGCGGATATAACTGTCAGACTTTTTGTTGATCTTTAACCCGAAGGCGATATTTTCCTCGATGGTCATATGCTGAAAGAGCGCATACTTCTGGAATACGGTGTTCAGATTTCTCTTGTTGGCAGGCAGGTCTGTGATGTCTTTGCCATCAAAGATCACTCTGCCCTTGTCCGGTTTCTCAAATCCGCCGATAATCCGCAATGTCGTCGTCTTTCCGCATCCGGACGGTCCTAAAAGCGTGATGAACTCATTTTCCTTCACTTCCAGACATAAATCGTCCAATACCATTGTATTTTCAAAATGTTTGGAAATGTGCTGTAATTCCACTAAATTATTTTTCATGAATTATTATCCCTGTACTAAACCTTTCTCTCTGTATTTTCGTGAAAGCTCCTGACGGCCGGTCTGCCGTCTTTGCTTCATAAGTGCCGTCTGCCGCGGCAGACGCCCGCTTAGAAACTTGGAGGGGATGTCACCCATAAAATATCTGCGCCTTTTTCGGAAGAAATGTAGTGGGTACGGTCCGCCGTGTAATAAAAGGAGTCTCCCTTCTTCGCGCTGTGCACTTTCTTTCCCAGATGGATCATGATCTCTCCGCAGAGCACATAGCCGAACTCCTCTCCCTCATGAGGGTTATCCGGGTAGGTGGAGCCTTTCGCATCCAGATGCAGACAGATGGGTTCCATGGTATTTTTCTGCGCGTTCGGGATGATCCACTGGATCCGGTTCCCGTATTCTTTATCTTCTTTTATAAAATAATCTTCTTCCGTAAAGACAATCTGTTCTTCTTCCGTATCGTTCCGGAAAAACTCTCCGATGGAAGTTCCCAGACATTGCAGAATGTCCTCCAATGTGGCGATGGACGGAGAAGTCATGTCCCGCTCCAGCTGTGAGATAAACCCCTTGGTAAGCTCTGCCCGGTCCGCAAGCTCCTCCTGTGTCAAGCCATATCTTTTTCTCAAATCTCTGATTCTATCACCAATCTTCATACTTTCCGGCAGACAACTCCCCTCTCCCTTTGACATGAGAGAACGCAGCTGCTTTTCTGCGGCATCCCGGCAGAAAAACGCCCGGCGGCACCTCCTTTTTCTTTCATGATCCCAACCTGTTTTCTCCGCAGGCCGGGCAGCCGGCAATCTTTTCCGGCCGTTAAATCATACTCAACGAGTATGTAAACACTAAACTTCAAGTTTAGTATCATTAAACCATGCAGTATTATGACAGAGCACGGAAGATTTGTCAAGTAAAAAAGAACGCTGCAATACGATCCTCGCGGAGCGTTTTTTCAGGAATGCAATCCCCTATGAAACAAAAAAATCCTGCCGGATGCGGGACGAAAACCGTCTGCATCTGACAGGATGATTCTGTACATTTTCCGAATTCATTTTTGTATATGTTTCTCTGCGACCATTTTATCCGGCAGCGCCGCCGAAAAGAAAACTCACGCGTCTTCTTTCACCCAGGCGATCTTATCCGCGAGGATTTCTGCAATTTTTGTCACCACCGGCTTCATGAGAAGCAGCGCGTCCTCCCGGGTCTTTCCGGACGCAGTCACGCGGATGAGCACACCGTCCTCCTTGGCATAGGTGGCAACAGTCGGGTTCTCACTGTCCAGGATATCTCCCAGCTGGTCTGCGATCGGCGCCTCGCCGATGACGCTCAGAGGCATCTCATCCGGTCCCTTCACCTTGATGTTGATGGACACAAAAACGTGGTCGGAGAGACGGCGGATGTACAGGCGGCTGCATTCCGCGAACAGCGCTTTCATCTCCTTCGGCGGTCCCGGCAACATGATGACCGCTTTATTGCCCTGTGCCATGATGATGCCCGGCGCCAGACCTGCCGGATTGGTGATGACGAGAGAACCCTCCGGCACCATCGCCTGCTTCTTCTGGCTCTCGGTCATCTGGGTGATGCCATAGGATTCCAGTCTCTTTTTCACGTGCTGATACGTTTTTTCATCAAATATCAGCTGTTTTCCGAAGTAGGAAGCTGCCACCTCCTTCGTCAGATCATCCTTCGTCGGTCCCAGTCCTCCTGTGGTGATGATCAGATCCGAGCGTTCCAGCGCCGTCTTTAACACATTACTGAGTCTCTCTTCATTGTCCCCGACTACCGATTGATAATACAGGTCGATCCCCAGACGCGCCATCTCTTTCGCAATATACTGCGCGTTGGTGTTCACAATATTTCCCAGTAATAACTCTGTTCCCACACTGATAATTTCCGCTACCATAGTTTTCGCCTTTCTTTTCTGTGCTTTTTCCGACGTTTTACGCCGGTTTTCCAAGCGTTTATCCTGTTTTTTATTATAACAGAGCGCTTTTTATCCCGCAAGTGCCGCATTCTCCGGCAGCAGATTTTCGTGGGGATTTTCTTTTATTTTCTTTTTTTCCAGAAGATGGCGTCCGGTTTTCTCCTGCTCTTTTTGAATAATTTCGCCTGTTTGGGTTCATCCTTTTATAAGAACACAAAGGCAAGTCTTGAATTTCAGTAAGCAGGAGGGTACAAATGTTTCTAAATAAAGTAGAAATATGCGGCGTAAATACCTCAGAGCTTCCTCTTCTCTCGGAAGAGGAGAAAAACCATCTGTTTGAAAAGATCGAACAGGGGGATGCCGCTGCCAGGGAACAGTATATCAAAGGCAATCTTCGTCTCGTTCTGAGTGTGATCCAGCGTTTTTCCGGCAATCATGAGAGCGCGGACGATCTGTTTCAGGTGGGCTGCATCGGTCTGATGAAGGCCATCGACAACTTTGACCGGACACTGGACGTCAAATTTTCCACTTACGCTGT
This sequence comes from Candidatus Anaerobutyricum avicola, assembly GCA_019113845.1. Classification (GTDB taxonomy): domain Bacteria; phylum Bacillota; class Clostridia; order Lachnospirales; family Lachnospiraceae; genus Anaerobutyricum; species Anaerobutyricum avicola. Next base: position 126,714 of record DXGQ01000023.1, on the reverse strand, counting down.
TCCCATGATCTTGGGGGAAGTCCGCCGCTATCTCAGGGATAACAACAGCATCCGGGTCAGCCGCTCCCTCCGGGACACCGCCTACAAAGCAATCTACGCCAGAGAGCAGCTTCTGAAAACCATGGACCGGGACCCGACCATTGAGGAGATTGCCAGGGAGATCGATCTGCCCGAGGAGGACATCATCTACGCGCTGGACGCCATCGCCACGCCGGTCTCTCTCTTTGAACCGGTATACCAGGACGGCAGCGACGCTCTTTTTCTGATGGACCAGGTCTGTGATAAAAAAAGCCGGGAAGATACCTGGGTGGAACATCTGGCTCTCCAGGACGCCATGAGCCAGCTCACCAGCCGGGAATACCACATCATCAAAAAGAGGTTCTATGAGGGCAAGACCCAGACGGAGGTGGCCGATGAGATCAGTATCTCGCAGGCACAGGTGAGCCGTCTGGAAAAAAATGCGCTGAAAGCCATCCGAAGTTACTTAAATGAATAACTGCGCGTTTCTCCCTGCAGTTTTTCATTCATTCCATTTTGATCATCTCCTTTTTCAGGCGGTGTATGATCTTTTTCTCCAGCCGGGAAATGTATGACTGTGAGATTCCCAGCATATCCGCCACCTCCTTCTGGGTTTTCTCCTCCTCTCTTCCATTTAACCCGAAGCGGAGGGAGATGATCAGCTTTTCCCGGTCTGTGAGCGTTTCCATCGCTTTTTTCAAAAGCTTTTTATCAATCTCATCCTCAATATCTTTTGAGATGACATCCTCGTCGGTCCCCAGGATATCAGACAAAAGGAGTTCATTTCCATCCCAGTCCACGTTCAGAGGTTCATCAATGGAGACTTCCATCCTTGTCTTACTGGTTCTTCTCAAGTACATGAGGATCTCATTCTCAATACAGCGGGAAGCGTAGGTGGCGAGCTTGATCTTCCTTTCCAGATTAAAGGTCTGGATGGCTTTGATGAGTCCGATGGTTCCGATAGAGATCAGATCTTCCACCCCGATTCCCGTATTTTCAAACTTTTTTGCTATGTACACGACCAGGCGCAGGTTTCTCTCAATGAGGATCGCTCTTGCCTCCTCGCTTCTCCTCGTATCAAGCTGGCTTAAAACATAAGCTTCCTCCTCGGGCTCCAGCGGCGGCGGGAGCACATCGGTCCCTCCGATATAATGTACCTCCCCTCTCGGATGAAGAAGCTGTTTCATACTGTTGACCATAGTGAATCGCACCCGTTCCATTCCTGATACATTTAACACAACTGACATAACAATTATCCCCTCCTGATGCTAAAGATATCTGCCGGCAGCAAAACGGCCGCCGCCGCATCCCGGAAGATCTGCCGGGCGGTGATCCCCAGCATTCCCTTTCTGTCGGCAAGTACCTTTCCGTCTTTTTTTACAATGATACGGTCCGCAGTGATTCCGGGCATCCAGCTGTCCTCCTTTCCCACAGAAGAGTAGGAGATAGGCGTGATACCCGACCACAGATTCTCGGTCATGATTTTCCAGGGAAACCGTTCCTGTGTGACAAGAAAGGCGAGCATCTCTTTCTCCTTTTCATCCAGAAGACCTTCTGCCGATTTCAGAGACAAGACACAGATCCCCTCTCCTGTCCACCGGCTTTCCAGCCGGTTGCCGGAATCATACATGCCCTGCAGAAACACAGTGCGGTCCTTTCGACGGATTTCCACCTCATAGGTACATTCTCTTTGTTTTACTGCTTCTTTTTTCATCCTTTTTCCCACAGACCGGCTGAACAGAAAGACGGCCGCGCATCCCGCCGCTGTCGTCCATCCTTCCGGCAAAACAGTACTCCCCGGAAAACGACGCAGCGCATAGCAGGCGCCTCCCATCAGGCAGGTATACCCCAGGGCGGCGCAAGCTGCCTGCAGAAACTGCCTGAGACTGCGGACAGAGAAAGTCCACCACAGTATCATGCCCACAAGGCATATCGCCGCTGCTCCCCGGATTGCTTCCGGAGCGCTTCCTGCCCGGACAAACCACAACAGGTAAGTCCCGGCGGCAAGAAAAGCGCCGACGGCCACTCTGCGATTTCCCGTACCCGGAAAAAAGTCTTTTTTCACCAGTACCAAAATCAGGTAGTCGATCATCCAGTTAGTAAAAAACAGAATGTCCAGATAAATCATGCTTTCTTCATTTTACTATAAGAGGGCACAAAAAAAAGTCGAAACCCATAGGAAAAATCCTAAAGGTTTCGACTTATTTATACATGGTGTGAACATGTTCCGACACACCGTTATGTACGTGATCCTACGATATCTTCCCCGGTACCTGTGCACCGGTCTTTTGTCTATCTTCTCTTCTGCAGGAACTCCGGAATCTTGATCTCCATATCACCGGCGTCATAGTTTCTGGAGGAAGTGCCTGACTGCTCCGCTCTCTTCTGCGGCGCTGTCTTGATAGCCTGACCATTATAGGTAGGGCCGCTCTCCGTCTTCTTTGTTCCGGTACTGCGGCTTCCTCCCTTTGATGTGCCTGTCCCGGATACATCGTGTAGTCCGGTGGCGATGATCGTGATGCTCACCTCATCTTCCGGCATATCTTCGCTCTCCACGTTACCGAAGATGATATTTGCCTCGTCTCCCGCCACCTCTGTCAGGTAGGAGACAGCCTCGTAAACCTCCTGGATGCCAACATCCCCGGAGAAGTTGATGATGATATCGGTCGCGCCGCTCACCGTCGTCTCCAGAAGCGGGCTCTCCATGGCCTTCTTGATAGCTTCCACTGCCTTATCTTCTCCGGTACCCATGCCGATACCGATGTGGGCGATGCCTTTATCTCTCATGACAGTCTGGATATCCGCGAAATCCAAGTTGATAAGACCCGGTTTGAAAATAAGGTCGGTGATGCCCTGTACACCCTGCTGGAGTACTTCGTCCGCCTTGCAGAACGCATCTTTGATCGATGTTCTCTTGTCACAAATCTGAAGCAGCTTATCGTTCGGAATGATGATCAGCGTATCTACATTCTCTTTCAGACGCTCAATGCCCATCAGCGCGTTATTCATACGTGGCTTACCCTCAAAAATAAACGGCTTTGTGACAACACCTACGGTGAGGATCCCCAGATCCTTGGCGATCTCCGCTACGATCGGCGCCGCACCTGTACCGGTTCCGCCGCCCATACCACAGGTGACAAAAACCATGTCCGCGTCCTTCACGAGTTCGGTGATCTCATCCCGGTTCTCTTCCACCGCAGCCGCTCCGATCTCCGGCTTTGCTCCGGCGCCCAGTCCTTTGGTCAGTCTCTCCCCGATCTGTACGCGCGTGGCAGCCTTACATAAATCAAGAGCCTGTTTATCTGTATTGATACCGATCAATTCCACTCCTTCAATTGATTCGTCAACCATACGGTTCACGGCATTGTTTCCTGCTCCGCCCACTCCAATGACAAGAATTTTAGCGTGAGCCAGCTCTTCGTTTGACATAATTTCCAGCAAGGTCTACTCCTCCTTATTCTATGTAAATGAATATAATCCACCTGATTTTAGTTTATGGTTATATAATACGTTTTTTCATAGAATTAATCAACAAAAATTTTTATTTTTATCTATGAAATCTTTCATTATCTTTTCGGCATTACTCAGAAAACGCCCCAAAACAGGAAATGAAATCGTGCTCTCTGTCGAAAAAAAGACAGGATTATTCGTGGAATATGATGATATTTTTCTCATCCGTATATAAATGCATATCAATGACACCCTTCTTATGCTCTCTGGAAACCGCCTCCAGTGTCTCTGCGATCCTGGACATTTTTCCGTCCAGGTACGCGGATGTTCCCAGATATATCTCAAATTTACCGGACAACAGAGTGATGTCATTCTCATTCTCGAAATGTACCTCGGAAATATTCAGTCCGTAGGTGCTGATCTTTTCCGTGATGGCAAGTATGGTATTAAAGTAACTGCCGTCCACCGGAATCTGCTTTCCGAGCACGATCTCATGGAAAGGGACGCCCGTCACCACCGGAACCCCGGCAAACCGGTATCCCCGGCTCTCCTGTGCAATGCCCTCCGAATCAAAATAGACATTTTTATCCATATATTCAAAGACACCCGAGCGGAGCTTCTCCTTCACATGAATCTGCAGGGTGTGGGTATCGCCGAAGCTCATGGTGATCTCCTCGATAAACGGCAGATATTTCTGCCCGAAAATACGATTCTGCGCCATCATGATCAGCGTATTGCCCACGTAATCCTTTTCCTTCACTTTCCGGATGATCTCTCCGTCCGTGTAGGTCTGATTGCCGCTCACCTCGATCCGCTCCACGGAAAATCCGACGGCGGCACAGAAAATCCCCAGCCCCAGTATGCAGAGGATGCACAGCCAGAAAATCGTTTTATGTAATTTTCTTTTTTTCGTGTTCTTTATAAGCGTAAGCTGTCTGTTATTCATGTTTCTCCCGCCTGGCACAAAGCCGCTATTCCTTTATCTTCATGTACCTGGAAACGGACAGGACAAGCCCCATCTCTATCAGGAGGAAACACAGCGAGGTTCCTCCGTAACTGATGAACGGCAGCGGAATACCTGTATTCGGTATGGTATTGGTCACAACACCGATGTTGATGAACACCTGAATCCCCAGATGCGCGATCGCTCCCACGACGATCATGGAGCCGTAAAGGTCAGCCGCATTGAGCGCCACTACCATGAACCGCCACAACAGCACAAAGTAGATAATGAGGACACCCACCGCGCCGAACAGTCCCAGCTCCTCACAGATAATGGAAAAGATCATATCGTTGTGCGTCTCCGGGACAAATCCCATTTTCTGCATGCTCTGTCCGAGCCCCTTTCCAAAGAGCCCGCCGGAACCGATCGCATACAGTCCCTGCAGCGTCTGCAGTCCGGTCTCATACTGCTCCGGATTGAGCCATACTTTGATTCTGGTCACCCGGTAGCCCTGCGTGAGGAGCAGAACGGCTATGCCGGCGATACCGGCAGCGCCGATGGCAAAAAACGGTTTCCATTTGTCGCTGGCCACAAAGATCATGATGACCGTGATTGCCAGCAGGATGATACTCGTACTCAGGTTCTCGATGCCGACGACACCGATGACCGGTATGGCCAGCACAAAGCTTTTTATGATCCCCTTCCAGGTACGGAGATGTCTGACATTCCGGCTGATATAGATGGCAAATATGAGGATCAGCGAAACTTTGGCAACCTCTGACGGCTGAAAGCTTAACGGCCCAAGCCGCAGCCAGCGCCGGGAACCGTGGGATACGACCGCAAAGATCAACGTAAAGATGAGCAGCAGGATCGTTCCCCAGTAGTAGGCCGACAACATCCATTTCCGGCTCTTCCAGAAATGATAATCCACTCTCGCCACAAAGAACATGGCAATGATACCGATGACGGCAAACACTGCCTGCCGTTTCAGCCAGTACGCTGCGTCCTGCATATACAGGCTCCCCCGGTAGGAACTTGTGCTGTAGACCATCACAAGACCGAAGCCCACCAGAAAAATGACCAGAAACACGATAGAGTAATCCATGGCGTGCGGGCGCCGCACCGCCGTGCGGCTGCGAACGGTTCCCCCGGATGGAACGCGTCTTGCTGTTTTATCCTTTCCAGCCATTCTGCTCACCCCTTAAATCTGCGGACGATCTCTTTAAACACCTGTCCTCTGACCTCATAGTTTTTGAACATGCCCCAGCTTGCGCAGGCCGGGGATAATAAAACGGCATCTCCCGGAACTGCTTTCTCTCTGGCGATCTCCATCGCCTCCTCAAAGGTATCGGCGTAAATGACATTGGTAAACCCGTGCGCGTTTGCCGTGGCGCCGATCGCCTTCGCGGTCGCTCCCATGAGAATCAGATATTTCACCTTTCCGTCAAAGGACTCGATCCATTCATCGTACTCTGCTTTTTTATCGTAACCGCCTCCCAGAAGGATGGTCGGTTTCACCATCGCCTGGATGCCCTTGATGGCGGCATCCGGATTGGTTCCCTTGGAATCATTATAATAATCCACGCCATCCACCGTATCCACGTATTCGATCCGGTGTTCCACCGCCTGGAAAGCCATAACTGCTTCCCGGATATTCTCCACAGGAACACCCATATAATAACTAATGCCGATGGCCGCCAGAATATTCTCATGATTGTGGCTGCCAAGCAATCGGATCTCTTTTGTCGTGCAGACCGGAATCTCCTCCCCCTGCCGGCGGATGACGAAAGTATCTCCTTTGAGCACGATCCCTTCCGCCAGATCCTCCTTCCGGCTGAACATCACCGGAGAAGCCGGCGTCCGCTCTGCCATCGCTCTCGTGGCAGGGTCATCGTAATTTAACACGATCACATCGTCTTTCGTCTGCTTTTTGGAGATGGCAAGCTTCGTCTCTCCGTAGACCTCCATGGTACCGTGACGGTCCAGATGGTCCGGAGTAAGATTCAAAATCGCGCTCACCGCCGGATGAAAATCTACGGTCGTCTCCAGCTGAAAACTGCTGATTTCCGCTGCGATCACCGAATCCGGACGGGTATCGAGCGCCACGGAAGTGAACGGGATACCGATATTTCCGACAACAAAGACGGAATCATACCAGTTCTTTAAAATACTTCCCACCAGTGCTGTGGTTGTCGTCTTACCATTTGTTCCGGTGATAGCGGCGATCCTTCCCTTCGCGAAATGTGCCGCCAGCTCAATCTCTCCCCACACAGTCTTTCCCCTGTCGTAAAAGGAGCGGGCGACAGGGCTGTTCACGGAGATGCCGGGACTTAAGATGAGCATATCATACTGTTCGGCCAGACTGTCCGTGTATTCTCCAAGCGCAAAGGAAAGTTTCATGCCCTCCGGCATCTGCGCTTTCACTGCCTCTGTATCCAGTTCTTTGTTTCCATCGTAAATCGTCGCAGGGTATCCGGCCCGCCCCAGAAGCCTGGCTGCTCCCACGCCGCTCACACCGGCTCCCGCGATCAGTATATTTTTTCCTTCTAACATAGTAATTCCTCCGCGCTAATAAGCAAGCATTCCAATCAGGCAGAGCACTGCCGTGACAATGGAAAAGATGGACACCACCTTCGTCTCCGGCCATCCGGAGAGCTCAAAATGATGATGGATTGGCGCCATTTTAAAAATACGTTTTTTCGTTTTCTTATAGTAAGTCACCTGAATGATGACAGAAAGAACCTCCACAAAGTAAATAAAGGCCACGATCGGCAGGAAGAACGGGATCTGCAGCATGTAGGCTGTGGACACCACAAAGCCGCCGAGCGCCAGAGAGCCGGTGTCTCCCATGAAGACTTTCGCCGGGTATGTGTTAAAGCACAGGAATCCCAACAGCGCTCCGATCACCGCACAGGCCACCGGATGCACATCTGTCTGTGCCGCCACGGCGATCACGGTGAAAAAGACGGCGATCAGCGTCGTCACGCTGGATGCCAGGCCATCCAGACCGTCTGTAAAGTTTGCTCCGTTTACCGTACCAAGAACGACAAAGAACAGTACCGGCACGTAAAGAATCCCCAGGTCAATCTCTCTTCCTCCCGTAAACGGGATGATGACTTCTGTTCCCAGTCCGGAATAGTTTACCATATAGAATGCAAATACCGCCGTGATAAGGATCTGGCCAAGCATCTTCTGTGCCGGCGTCAGTCCCAGGTTCCGTTTCATCACAACCTTGATGTAATCATCCAGAAAACCGATGAGCCCGAAACCGAGAGTGACAAACAGCACCGGCACGATCTTCGGATAGGAAGAAATGTAAAACACGGAACCCGCCAGAATGCCGATCAGGAAAAGAATGCCTCCCATTGTCGGCGTTCCCGACTTTTTCAGATGGGACTCCGGCCCCTCTTCCCGGATGAACTGACCAAACTTCAATCTATGTAAGAACCTGATCAGTCCCGGTCCCAGTATTAAAGTGACAAAAAATGCCGCCAGGGCTGGTATTGCTATTGATTGATTCATAGTGTTAAACCTCCATTTTATCTTCCGTGCACCGGTATATTTTTTAAAACCCGGTGTGCTGACCTGTTCCATTTCATCATAATGGCATTACACGAACCGGGAGCCGGTCAGTACACGCACCGCTGCACTCGGTGAATTTAAGACATTCTATCACAGTATAATCCTCTTTTCAGAGATTATCAAGATAGGGCAGGATATTTTGAAATATTTCCGCCATCACCGGCGCGGCGATCGTCCCTCCATAGTACACGCCTGTCGGCTCATCAATCAAAAGAAGACCCATGATCTCCGGGTCATCCGACGGCGCAAATCCCAAAAAGGAGGAAATGTATTTTCCTGTCCCCCGGGGCAGTTTCTCACTGGTGGCCGTCTTGCCGCCCACCTGATATCCTTCCACCTGCGCGTTTTTGCCGGTCCCTTCTGAAACAACGGCATCCAGGAGGGAGCGCATCGTCTCTACCGTCTGTTCACTCACTCTTCCCTCCTCTGTCTCATAGGAGAGCGTCGTGTTTTCCCCGCTTGTGGAATCCACAATGCGAACGCCCAGATGCGGCGTGATCAGTGTCCCTCCGTTTACCACAGCGCTCACTGCTCTCAGCAGCTGCAGGGGTGTGATCTGAATGGACTGTCCGAACGACATGGTCGCCAGCTCCACTGCTCCGATATTTTCCAGTTTATGCATGATCGAGCCTGCCTCTCCCGGCAGATCTACGCCGGTCTTTTCGTACAGACCCAGCTTTTTATAATAGTAGAGCATCCGTTCGGCACCGACTCTCGCCCCGATCTCCATAAAAACCGGATTGCAGGAATTCATCACGCCCTCCCGAAAGGTCTCCGCCCCGTGTCCCTGCGTCTTGTGGCACCGGATCTTCCGATCCTCGACCATCTTATAACCGGGACAGTGAAAGGTGTCTTCCGGAGTGACCTTTCCCTCCTCCAGCGCTGCCGTCGCAGTCACGATCTTAAACGTGGATCCCGGCTCGTAGGAATCACTGATCAGCGGATTTCTCCACATATTGTTCAGCTTATCATTTTCACTGCCCTCGCCGCCTTCATAGGCGGGAAGCAGGTGATATGGCTCATTCAGGTCGTATTCCGGTACATTTACCATAGCGTAGATCTCTCCATTCTTCGGATTCATCAGAATGACCGAAACACTTTTCGCCTGCTTTTCTTTTAATACCTTTTCCGCAGCCTGCTGCGCCCAGGACTGCATCGTATAATCCAGAGACAGATACAGGCTGTCGCCCTGCACGGGCTCCACCCGCTCCTCCGCCGCCGATTCGATCTCAATCCCGCGAAAGTCTGTCAGCGTCAGAATGGTTCCGTCGGTTCCCTTCAATATACTGTCATACCGGGATTCCAGGCCCAGGATTCCCTGATTATCCGCGCCGGTAAATCCCAACACCTTGGATGCGAGACTGCCGAACGGATAATATCGCCTGTAATCTTCGTCAACTTTGACTCCCGCCAGAGATGCCTCCCGTATCTCATCGGCAATCTCTTTGGGCACGTTACTCTTGATCTTCTCCCTGGAAGAGACTTTCTCCACCTTTTTGCGGACCTCATCCTCGTCCATGGACAGTTTTTCCGTCAGCAGACGGATGACCTTCTCCGGCTCCGTCACCTGATTGTAAATGACAGAAATCGTGCAAACCGGCTGATTATCTGCCAGCACTACACCATTTCTGTCATATATGATCCCCCGCGCCGCCTTGATGGAGCGCTCTCTCTGTTCCACATCCAGCGCTTTTGTACTTAGTTCTTCTGAGGAGAAGATCATGAGATATACCAGTCTGCCTGCCAGCACCAGAAAGAGAACGCCGAGACAGGCGAACAGAAACCGGTATTTTCTTTTCTGAAATACATAAATCTCGATCATGCCGACACAGTTTCCCGTCCTTCTTTTCTATTCAGTTTACGCAGAAACTGTGCATATATTCTTCTGTTCTTCTGTTTTCAGATACTTTGTCCGGGCCGGGGCTTTTCCGCGTGTAAAACCCGCTCGGGAATCCTGTGCTCCACTCCGGCCGGTATCCGCGGACACGGCGCTTCTTTCCACATCACTCTTCTTCCGTGGAATCTCCGGCCGCCCCACTGTCGGTTTCACCAGACGTCTCTTCCTGCTCTTTCTCCGTGGAATCTCCGGAAGCTTCGCTATCAGATTCCTCGGACGTCTCTTCCTGGCTGTCGGCTTCGGAAGCGGCTGCCGCAGCTTCTTCTGCTTCCCGCTCTGCTTCTTTTTCCGCTTCCTCTGCTGCCTTCTGTTCCTCCAGCGCCTGTTTTTCTTCCTCCGTCAGTTCCTCTGTCGGTTCAATACCCATGATCTTCACGATCTCTTCCATGCATTCTCTTTCCAGATTTACCGCCAGGGCCGCGTTTGCCTGATATTCCACATTCGGCTCATCAATGGTCACATAGATGAGAACTTCCGGATCCTCTGCCGGAACAAAGCCCGCAAAGGAAATGTAATAATCTTCTTTATTTCTCGGGATCTTTTCTGCCGTACCGGTTTTTCCGCCGATGGAGTATCCCGGAATCTGCGCTTTGGTTCCGGTTCCCTCTTCCACGGTCGTCTTCAGATACCGGAGAAGTGTCTCGGACGTCTCCTCCGAAATCGTCTTTCTGAGCATCTCCGGCTCTTTTTCCTCAACGACATCGCCCGCGTCATTCTGAATCTCTTTTACCACTCTCGGTCTGTAATAATTTCCTCCGTTGATCAGAGAAGAAAATCCTGCCGCCAGCTGTATCATGGAGCAGTTGAAGTTCTGTCCGAAAGCGTTGGTGGCGAGCGTCACCGTATCTCTGTTCGCCTCTGCCGGTATGAGAGAAGCGGTCTCTGCCTCTCCCGGCAGGTCGATGCCGGTGTCCCGGCCAAACCCGAACAGATTCTGATACTGGTAAAAGATATCATTGCCCTCGTTAAAGCCGATGTTCATCATGGCGACGTTGCAGGACTCCGCCACAGCCTGCTCCAGGCTGATATTTCCGTGTACATGGGAGCACCCGATGTTCCAGGTTCCCACCCGGAGGGAGCCTGTACAATAGTAGGACTCGTTACCGGTCAGTACGCCGGTCTCCAACCCTGCCGCCACTGTAAATGGTTTGTACGTGGAACCGGGCTCATGGGCATCGCTGATGATCGGATTCCGCCAGAGCTGATAAAATCCGTCGTAGATCGTCAGGCGGTCTTCTTCCTCTTCCCCGTTTTCCTCCGTGGATTCTTCTGTGGATGCCTCTTCGGCTTCCTCCGTGTCCCCGGCTGCAGTACTGCCTTCTGAGGCGTCCGTCGCGTCTTCCGCGTTCTCTCTGGCCTCTTCTTCCTCTTTTTCCTTTGTGTATGCCTTCATGTCAGCGATCTCTTCCTCGGAATACAGCTGTTTGAGAGACTCCTCGTTCATCGGATCATTCAGGTCATATGGATAGGAGGAGGCCATGCCAAGCACCTCGCCGTTTTGCGGGTCCATCACCAAAATACTGGTCGTCTTGCTTCCCACCTCACTGTCAAACTCCGCCAGCTTCTCCTCGATGACCTGCTGGATCTGCATGTCGATGGTGCTGACGATGGAATGTCCGTTTTCTGCCGGTTTCACCGTCTGCTCCTGCGTCAGTTCCTGATTAAAATAATAGTAGGAGCGTCCGTTTGTCCCATTTAAAGTATCGTTATAGTACTGCTCCAGTCCCCAGTTTCCTCTGTTTCCGGAGGAAGTGAAGCCCAGGATCCGGCAGGCGAGATCCTTATACGGGTATATCCTTTTATAATTTTCCTCAAGGACCACTCCCTCGACCTTTCTCGCCCTCTCAATCTCCGCCTTTTCATCTTCCGGCGTCTTTTCATCCCAGCTCAGTTCCTTTTTCGCCAGAAAATCCTTGAGCGGCTTGATATCATCATAACTTAATTCCTGTCTGTACACCACGTAGTAGGAATCCTTATTGTCCTCGATGGTCTTTCGCAGATCATCCTCCGGGAATCCGCAATATTCATGGAGAACGTCGATTGTCGTCTCCAGCACTTCATTGGGATCCTCCTCATTTTCTTTGGCCGTCTCCCCGACGTCGATGATATTCTTCGGTTCTAGCACCAGGGTATATATTTTTTCATTGGAAGCCAGGATATTGCCGTTCCGGTCATAGATCCGGCCTCTCTCGTAGGCGATGGTGGAGCTGGCATGATTCTGCTGCCCCAGCACGATCGTCTCAAACTCATCTCCGTTTCGCAGTGTCCAGTATGCAAGACGCGCGACCAACAGTAAAAAGAGGCAAACAATCACCAGAAAAACGAAACTCAGTTTGCCTCTCATTTTTGTGGTCAGACGTCTCACAGGTCTTTTCTTTTTCGTCACATTACCACCCACTTTTTAATTCACCGTATCAACACTCTCGTATTGCCTGAAATAATCACTTGTACTGTTGTTATAATAGATCACCTGTTCCGGTCCCGGATACACCATATGCAGTTCTTCCTCCGCAAAGGTGCGGATCTCGTCCAGATTGATGTTCTTATCGATCTCTGTCTGCAGGGCATTCTGCTCACTGAGCAGATCCTTCTTCTCGGATTTGAGACTGGAAATCTGGGCGGACAGATCATTGAGCCGGACCGTGCCGCGCACGTACACAAGCGCCGCTGCCACGCAGAGAACCAACGCCACCGCTGTGATGATCGTATACTTCCAGTCAAACTCCAGAAGTCTGGCCCGGTTGCGCTGGATCGCCGCCTCCTTCTCCGGATTCACCGGTTTCTTCGCCCGGCTCTTTTTCTCTGTTCTTCTGCTGCGGACAGACCTCTTTCTGTCCGGACGCAGCTCCGGGATATCCTCCCCGTACGCTGCCTCGCTGTCAAGTCTTCTTACATTGCTTCCGTAAATATATCTGTAACGCTCTGATGTACTATGTAACGCCATATCTCTGTCCTCCAACACACGATATTGTCTCATCGTCCTGTCCCGTCTTCCCCGGAGACGACTCTTTCAAACACACGCAGCTTCGCGCTCTTGGCCCGGCTGTTCTCTGCAAGTTCTTCCTCCCCCGGAAGAATCGGTTTTCTCGTGACAACTCGTCCCTTTGATATCCTGCCGCAGGTACATATCGGAAAGTCCGGCGGGCAGATACAGGGGTTCGCGCAGGTACGGAAAATATTCTTCACGATCCGGTCCTCCAGAGAATGGAAGGTAATGACACAGAGACGGCCTCCGTCTCCCAGCAGATCCACCATCTCTTCCAGATGTCCCCGCAGCACGTCAAGCTCATGATTCAGCTCAATGCGGATCGCCTGAAAGGTCTTCTTGGCAGGATGGCCGCCCACGGCGCGCACTTTTTTCGGAATCGCCGCTTTGATGATCTCCGTCAGCTGTCCGGTCGTCTCCACCGGTCCCTTCTCCCTCGCCATCACGATATGCCTGGCAATATTTTTTGCAAACTTGTCTTCCCCGTAGTCACGGATGATCCGGTAAAGCTCCCGCTCACTGTACGAATTGACGATATCTCTCGCTGTCTTTTCCTGGCGCAGGTCCATGCGCATGTCAAGCGGTACATCCTCTCTGTAGGTAAAGCCCCTCTCTCCGTTGTCCAGCTGATAGGAGGACACGCCGAGATCCAGCAATATCCCGTCCACTCTGTCGATGGAGAGATCCTTAAGCACCTGCTTCATATCCGCATAATTGCTGCGGACGATCGTCACCCGGTCCGCATACGGCGCCAGTCTCTGTCCGGCCGCCGCGATGGCATCTCCATCCTGGTCAATGCCGATCAGCCGTCCTCCCTCTGTCAGGCGTCTGGCGATCTCCAGAGAGTGTCCGCCGCCCCCGAGGGTGCCGTCCACATAAATCCCGTCCGGTTTAATATGCAGTGCTTCTATTGTCTCCCCCAGCATAATGGACTTATGTACAAACTCCATGGCATCCTCCTGTCTGTCTTCGCAAAGTTTCTTTTGTTCACCCCGGGATAAATTTCAGTTATTTACCCAGAGAACAATATTTTCTGTCACTTGCTTTTTATTTTATCTCATACAGAAAGGTATTGCAACATAATTTTGGGAATATTTTCCCACGAATATAGAGTTCTGCCTGGCAGAACTCTCGCGCCGAGCGCAGTCGCTGCAGCGACAAATTTCTGTTTTGCGCGAGTGCGCCTCCCGCCTGGAAGGCTTTTTGTTTCACAGGAATTCTGACAGAAGTTCCTGTGAAACAAAAAAGAGGCCCGAAGGCCTCTTCTTACAGGCGGTGTTCTACCGCATAAAGTCTTTATATATCGGAAGGACGATCTCCGGCTTGTCGTACATGACGATCTCCCCGTCGTGCATCCACATGATCTGGTCACACAGGTCTTTTAACGTACTCATATTGTGCGAGACGATGACAACCGTCCGGTCCCGGTTGGAGATAAGTTCTTTCATCTTCCGATAACTCTTTTTCTTAAACTTCTGGTCGCCGACACTCAGGACCTCGTCGATCAACATGATCTCTGTCTCGAGGATCGCCGAGATGGAGAAGGCAAGCTTGGAATGCATACCGCTTGAGTAGGTCCGCACCGGCATATCAATAAAATTACCGATACCGGCGAAGTCAATGATCTCCGGCATCTTCTCCATGATTTCTTCCTTCGTAAATCCGAGGAGCATGCCGGACAGAATGATGTTCTCTCTGCCGGACAGCTCATTCTTAAAGCCAACGCCGATGGCGAGCAGCGAGATCGAATGACCGTGAAGATCGATCTCTCCGCTGTCCGCGGAGAAAATACCTGCGATTGCCCGGAGCATGGTGGACTTGCCGCTGCCGTTCTTGCCCGTGATACCCAGGATCTGTCCCTCCGGCACCTCAAAGGAGACGTTGCGGACAGCCTGGAACACTTCCTGTTTCACCTTTCGCAAGCTGAACATACTCTGTTTGATGGAACTTGCCTTCAGGCTCTTATAATTGATACATACATTCCTTACGCTGATTGCGCTCTTACGTTCTTCCATTAAATCACCTTTACATAACTGTTTTCATTCTTGTAAATCTTACGGACTCCCAGTATCGCCACGATCACGCCGATCACAAACCAGATGCCGACCCATTTCATATCCGGCGCCTCCCCGTACAGAATACATTTTCTGAGGCCGCTTAAGAGAAGGGCCATCGGGTTGGCGTGCATCAGGATGCCCGCGTACTGCTCCGGCACCCGGGTCTCAATGTTATAAAAAATACCTGTCATATAGAAAATCATACGCAGCACGATGGTCACCACGTTCGTCAGATCCTGCACGAACACACCGTAATGCAGCAAATGTGTCATAAGCGCAAATGTCAGCACAAACAACGTGATCAGGATCGGAATCACGTACAGCACGTTCGGCGTCAGAGGGATCCGGAAAAAGATCACCATCGCCACAATGATACCGAAAGAAATCAACATCTTATACCCGTTAAAAAACATGCGGGATATGAGCAGAATAAACTTCGGAATGTACACCTTTGTCACGATGGACTTGTTATTCCGCATGAGCTTCACGCTCTGTGTCAGACAGCGGTTAAAAAACTCCCAGGCCGTCAGACCGATGAACACGAAAGCGGAGAAAAACGGTTCCCTTGAATTAAAGATGTAACCAAAGATAAACGTATAGATCAACATGAAACAGAAGGGCTCCAGCACCCACCATATCCAGTTCAGATAGGAGTTCGCCACTTCTGACTTAAGCTCCGCCTTGGCGGAGTAAATGGCATACCTGTAATGCTCCTTCAAATCTTTCCAAAAACGCTTCATAACTTCCTCCGGACAGTTTCTTACTCTATCTCTTTCTCTTCACAAAAAAACTTCTGGCATTATAGCACACAAAAATGTAATTAGCAAGCGCAGGCCACGAAATCAGCACTGTTTTTCCGGGGTCCCGCCGGCTGCGGCAGCCTTTCTTCTCTTTACAATCATCGTGATGAGACTGCCTGCAAAAACGCACACACAGACTACCTGCGTCACTGCGATGCCGGTATCCCCGATCTGAAGCTGATCCACGCGCAGCCCTTCAATAAAGAAACGGCCCAGTCCGTATCCCATCAGATAGAGACACAGAAGCTCTCCGTCAAACTTTTTGTGTTTCCGGTACAGAAAGATCACGAGCAGGACCAGGCAGTTCCACAGTCCCTCGTAAAGGAAAGTCGGATGTACCTGGATATAAGGAAGCGTCTGTCCTCCCACATCCACTGACACCAGATGATCCATCAGTCCCGCCCCGGTGATCTCCGACAGTCTTCCGGTCTGCTCAAAATACCCCAGCGGGATCTGCATGGCAAGCGGTCCGTCGGTATAACCGCCGAAAGCCTCCCGGTTAAAAAAGTTGCCCCAGCGGCCCATGATCTGTCCCACCAGAAGAGCCATGCTCATCGTATCGAGCATGAGCGCCGCCTTCTGCTTTCTCACCTTCGCAAAAATGAGAAGGACCAGGATCGCCGCCGCCACACCGCCGACAATACCAAGACCTCCATGCCGGATATTGATGATATCCAAAAGATTATCCTTGTAGTAATCCCAGGAAAAAATCACATAGTAGGCTCTCGCCCCGATAATAGCGGGGATCACCATGCAGATCAGGTAATCCAGATAAATCTCCGGATCCTGTCCGGTCCGCTTCGCTTCTCTCTGTGCCACAAAAAGCCCCACCAGAAAGCCTGCGGCAATGATGATCCCGTAAAACATAACAGGAAATCCCCCGATGGAAATGTACCGTCCCACATGGTCCAGTACGATCCCGAGATGGGGAAATCGAATATCCATATATTCCATTCTGCCCTCCTGAATCATGCGTTTTCTTCCGCATGTCTTCTTTTTCTCATAGTTTCTTTGTCCGGCGATACTGCCTGTTCGCCGCATAACATTGCAAATATTATAGCCCGCCCCCGGAAAAATTTCAATCATTAACTGTCTCCACCGATGTCTCCGTTACTGTCAAGTAAGCGTTGGCAACTCCCTTTTGATTTATCTTTTCGTTTCGCAAGGCTTTTTCCTCTGCTTTTCATATCCGCTCCCTGCGCAGCAGTCATTCTTTCCGGTAAGCCCGGAGTTTTTTCTTTTCGTCCTCTTGTCAGGTTCTTTCCTTCTATGGTAGAATGGCGGACAGAGCGTTAAAGTTTCTTTTGCCGCCGGAGGGAGCTTTTTCTTTTTTCCGGCGAAATACAGTATATAAATGGAGGAATTACTATGAAATTAGGAATTGTCGGACTTCCCAACGTGGGGAAGAGTACATTATTTAATTCTCTGACAAAGGCAGGGGCGGAATCCGCCAACTATCCGTTCTGTACCATAGACCCGAATGTGGGGATCGTTCCGGTCCCGGATGCCCGTCTGCAGGTACTGTCTGATATGTATGATTCCGCAAAGATCGTGCCGGCTGTCATTGAATTCGTGGATATCGCCGGTCTTGTCAAAGGCGCGTCCAAAGGAGAAGGACTGGGCAATCAGTTCCTCGCCAATATCCGCGAGGTGGACGCCATCGTCCATGTGGTCCGCTGCTTTGACGACAGCAATGTCATCCATGTGGACGGCAGCGTCAATCCGCTCCGGGATATCGAGACGATCAATTTTGAGTTGATCTTTGCAGATATCGAGGTGCTCGAAAGAAGGATCGCCAAATCTGCCCGGGCGGCTCACAATGACAAAAAGATCGCCGCCGAAGTGGAACTTCTCAAAAGGATGAAAGCACATCTGGAGGACGGCAATCTGGCGAAGACCTTCGTCACAGAAGACGAGGACGAACAGAAGCTCATCAACGAATGTAACCTTCTGACTGCCAAACCGGTCATCTTTGCCGCCAATGTTTCCGAGGACGACCTGGCGGATGACGGCGCCTCCAACGAATATGTGCAGGCTGTCAAAGACTACGCCGCCGGCTGCGACGCGGAAGTGTTCGTTGTCTGCGCGCAGATCGAACAGGAGATCGCCGAACTTGACGATGATGAGAAAGCGATGTTCCTGGAAGATCTGGGTCTGTCAGAATCCGGTCTTGAAAAACTCATCAAGGCAAGTTACCGGATCCTCGGACTGATCTCTTATCTCACCGCCGGTCCGATCGAGTCCAAGGCATGGACCATCACCGCCGGCACCAAGGCGCCGCAGGCTGCCGGAAAGATCCATTCCGACTTTGAACGTGGCTTTATCAAAGCGGACGTCATCAGCTACGATGACCTGATCGCCTGCGGAAGCATGAGCGCTGCCAGAGACAAAGGTCTGGTTCGCTCCGAAGGCAAAGAGTATGTGATGCAGGACGGCGATGTGGTCCTCTTCAAGTTTAACGTATGATTTTTCTCAGTCGGAAGACCGGATGACCAGCAGGTTTCCGGTCTTCATCCGGAGAGTGCCTGATTCCTCCGTCAGCTCATTGCTGATGCCGAGGCTCTGGGACGGACGCAGGACGGCGTCATGCAGCGGATAGGAAAATCCGATCAGATCGATGCCCGTCACCGCGCCTCCCCACGCCACGAGGGAAAAGAATGTTCTCTCCGGTCTTTTTTTATAGATTTTTTCATTTTGTCCACAAAGCATCTCTATCTCGTTGTGTTCATCCACAATTTCCCCTGCGATATCCTCCGCCGCCAGCTTTTCAAGCATTCCGATATTGGCGAGCGCATGGTCATAGCGGGTGCCGGTGGCGCCCAGAAGGATCACCGTTTCCGGCGACAGCTCTCTCGCGTATTCCACTGCCAGTTCCGTATCCGTATAATCCTTTCTTGCCGGAAATTCCCGCACCGGAACCCCTCTCTCTTTGTAATATTCCAGAAGCGTTTTGTCTTTCAGGCTGTCAAAATCTCCCAGAATATCCGTCGGCGTGACCGCGAGCGCCCGGCAGGACGCCAGGCCGGAATCTGCGGCAATGATACGGTCAAACTGTTTTCCCCGCAGATAATCGGCGGCAAAATCTGTATCGATTTTGCCGCCGGTGAGGATCAATATTTTATTTTTTCTGTTTTCTGACTTTTTGTCCATGTTCCACTCTCTTTTCCTGTCACTACTGACTCTTTTCTCACCGGCTGCCTCTCTGTGATCGTCCGGCATCTCTCTTATCCGTGCCGCTGTGATCGGTCCTCTCGCAATCCTACCACTTTCTGGCGTTTGCCAGCTCTTCATAGAGATAGCAGTAATCCTCATAACGCAGCCGGCTGATCTTTCCCTCCTCCAGAGCCTCCTTGACGGCACAACCCGGCTCATGAATATGGGAACAGCCGTTAAACCGGCACTGATTTTCGTATTCCGCAAATTCGGGAAAATAGAAACGCAGTTCTTCTTTGTCGATATCTGTCAGATAGAGAGAGCTGAATCCCGGGGTATCCATCAGGTACGTATCCTCTCCCAGATAGATCAGCTCCGAGTGGCGGGTCGTGTGCCGCCCCCTCTTGATCTTCTCACTGACAGCGCCTGTTTCCATCTGCTTTTCCTCACTGATACTGTTTAAGGTGGAAGATTTGCCGACGCCGGACGGTCCCGCCATGACGGTGGTCTTTCCTTTCAGAAGACTTTTGATCTCCGGAATGCCTTCTCCCTCCTGTGCGGAGGAAAACAGAACGCGGCAGCCGCTGTTTTCATAGTCCCGGCGCAGCTGTTCTTTCTCCTCCTCCGTTGCCAGATCCATCTTGTTAAAGCAGATGATCACCGGAACCTGCTGTTTTTCCATCATGATGAGGAAACGATTTAAAAGCTGAAAGTTCGGTTCCGGTTCATGGATGGCAAATATGACAAGCGCCTGATCCACATTGGCGACCATCGGCCGGATCAGCTGGTTTTTCCTCTTGTGAATGACCGTGAGATTACCGGTCTTTTCCTCCTCGGAAATGACGTCGATATCCACGATATCCCCCACATTTGGTTTCACCTTTTTATTGCGGAAGATTCCCTTCGCCCTGCATTCATAAAGTCCGGCGCCCTCCACGTAGACGTAATAAAAGCCGCCGATTCCCTTCATGATCTTCCCTGTCATATTTTCCATCCTTTCTTTAGTCTGCCACCCGCTCCCAGGTAACCGGATAGCTGTTATACTCCTGTCCGTTTACATAGAACAATACTGTCGCATCCCGGCCGCTGTCGCTCTCAAAAGCCACGGATACCGGGAACGAATCCACATCCGCGTCATCCTCGGAGTAAATCGTCTGTGTGGAACTGCCCTGCCGGAGCACCAACTCGATATCCGCCGTCTCTCCTTCCTCAAACGGCGGGTCATAGACTTCCACGATGGACGCATAGTGATAGGTCTCCTGCTCGCCGAGACTGATAGTGATGGACACTGCGGTGCCCTTATCTACCATGGTACCCGCCTCGATACTCTGGTCAATGACGTCTCCCTCACCGACAGAACCGCTGTAATCGCTGGACACATCACCGAGAGTGAGTCCAAGCCTCTCTAACTCCCGCTCCGCCGCTTCCTGGCTGACGCCGTAAAGATCCGGCACCTCTGCCTTGGAAACACCGCGGCTTACTGTAATAGTCACCGTGAATCCTTCATCCACCAGACTGCCGCCCTTCGGCGTCTGCCGGATCACATAGCCTTCCTCCACCGTATCGCTGGTAGCATAAACCACTTCCGCCTTTAAGCCCAGGGATTCCAGTTCCTCGATGGCTTCTTCTTCCTCATAATTTACCAGAGGCGGCACCTCGATGCGGTCATCACTGCCCGGCTCCTGTCCCAGCGTCAGCGTGATGGTGGAATCTTTGAGGACATCTCTGCCTTCCTCTATCTCCTGCTCCACGACCACAAGCTTACTGTCATCCTCACTGACACCGTCCGCGAAATCAAACTCCGCTTTGAGTGAATTCTCATTGGCCGCATTTCTTGCCTCCGGCCTTGTCATTCCGAGGAAGTCCGGCACCGTCACGTATTCCTTCGGCGCTTCCGTGGTCGCCTCGGTCGTCGCTGTCTCTTCGGTGTCCTCCGTGTCCTCTGTATCTTCCGTCGCTTCCGTATCTTCGACCGTTGCTTCCGTGGAATCTCCGCCCGAAAACCGCAGAAGATTCGTGGAAGTCCCCACGACATAAAAGACAAGGCAGGCCAGCAGAATACCGAATACGATGGTGATGGTCATGATCATCTTCTCCATCTTCGGATGTACGGAGTCATCATCCTCGTAGTCCTCTCCTTCTTTTTCTGTGGACTGTCCCCGGATCTCTTCCGGTCTTTCTTCCTGCACAGGCTCCTCTGCGCCGGTCAGCGTCCGCTTGATCTGCGCAATCTCATCTTCGGAGCGCGCCCGGGTCGGACTGTCGTCCAGCTGCGGCGTCAGATACACATAGCTTCCATCCGGAGAAGTAAATACCTGTTTAAGGTCCGCAATGAGATCTGCTGCTGTCTGATACCGCTCCTCCGGCCGTTTTCTCGTACATTTGAGGATGATCCTCTCCAGACTGACCGGGATGTCCGGAAAATAATTTCTCGGGGGAACGATCTCATCCCGCAGATGCATCACGGCAATGGCCACCGTATTCTCTCCGTCAAACGGAACCTTTCCGGTCGCCATCTCGTACATGGTGATACCGAGAGAGTAAATGTCGCTCCTGGCATCTGAATAGCCGCCCCTTGCCTGTTCCGGCGACAGATAGCGCACGGAACCCATGGTGCTGGAGGCAATGGTATCTCCCGTCGCCGCTTTCGCGATGCCAAAATCGGTTACTTTGATCTTGCCGCTGTCGGACACAATGATGTTCTGCGGCTTGATATCCCGGTGCACAATGCCGTGCTCGTGCGCCGCCTGAATCCCGCTGGCGATCTGTATGGAGAAATCCACGGTCTCCCGGACGGAAAGCCTTCCGTACCGGCGAATGTACCGCTTTAATGTCATCCCCTCCGCCAGTTCCATGACGATGTAGTGGATCCCCTGTTCATTTCCCTCATCCAGGATACTTACCACGTTGGGATGATGCAGATCCGCTGTCGAGCGGGCCTCCATGGTAAACCGCCGTACCAGCGTCTCGTCATCACAATATTCCTTTCGAAGAATCTTTACGGCGACGAAGCGGTTCGTTTTGAGACATTGCGCCTTGTATACATCCGCCATTCCGCCGGAACCGATGTGTTCAAGAATCTCATATCTTCCACCCAGAATCATTCCTGTCTGAACCAAACCCGTCACCTCCCGCTTTCACACTGGGCGATGACGACCGCTATGTTGTCAAGACCACCGTAAAACAGAGCCTCGTCGACGCATTTCTGCGCCAGCTCACGTATCTCTCCCTGCTCTGCCATGATCTCCTCCAGCCTGTCGTCGTCCACCATGTTGGAAAGGCCGTCGGAACATAGCAGGATCCGCTGTCCTTCCTCAATGTCGAGCATGAAAAAGTCCGGCGAGACATCATCTGTCACACCGACTGCCTTGGTGATAATGTTCTTCTGCGGATGATTGCGGCTTTCCGCCCGGTCCAGTTCACCGGCGCGCACCAGTTCCTCCACCAGAGAGTGATCCATGGTCACCTGCTTTAAGGCGCCGTCATAATAGTACAGACGGCTGTCTCCCACGTTCATGACGTAGACCACATGGTCCACCACCGTAGCAGCCACAAAGGTCGTTCCCATGCCGGCGTACTCATCTTCCCGGCGGGACATCTCAAAGACCTCCCTGTTGACCTGCTGTAATAATTTCTCCATGGACAGGAACGGAAGTTCCTTCTCCGCCTGTTTTGCCAGTTCCACAAATCTTGTCACAGAATAGGACGACGCTTTGTCTCCGGCACGGTGCCCTCCCATTCCGTCCGCGACGATATAAAGATTTGGAAAACAGCCCACCGGCTCATCGGAAAAGAAGAGATAATCCTGATTTACTTTTCTTTTCTTTCCAATATCCGTCATTCCAAAGGACTTCATCCATTCCCACTCCTTTCTTTATATCCTTTTCTGAGCTGTCCGCAGGCAGCGGAAATATCTCTTCCCATCTCCCGGCGGACCGTCACCTGAATGTGATGCTTCTCCAATATATGCTGAAACGCCCGGATCGACTCCATTCCGGACTGTTCATACTCTCTTTCTTTTACCGGATTGACCGGTATCAGGTTAATGTGGCAGTTCAGCCCTTTCACGAGAGCTGCCAGCATCTCGGCATGCTCCCGGCAGTCATTATTATCCTTGACGAGGCTGTATTCAAAGGTGATCCGGCGGCCGGTTTTTTCCACGTAGTAGGCCGCGGCCTTCATCAGTTCCTCCATGGAATACCGGTTCGCGATCGGCATCAGCTCCCTTCGCATAGCGTCGTTTGGCGCATGGAGGGAGATTGCCAGCGTCACCTGGGGATATCTGTCCGCAAAGGTGTAGATCTTCGGCACGATGCCGCAGGTGGATACCGTGATGTTTCTCCGGCTCAGATGGAGACCGTTTTCATCGCTCAGCAGCTCGATCATCCGGCACAGCGCCTCAAAGTTATCGAACGGCTCGCCCGTCCCCATGACCACGACGTGTGAGACTCTCTCTCCCGTCGCTTTCTGGATGGCGTAAATCTGGTCGAGCATTTCCGACGGATAAAGATTTCTCTCCAGCCCCAGCAACGTGGATGCGCAGAACCGGCATCCCATCCGGCAGCCGGCCTGTGAGGAAATGCACACGGAATTGCCGTGCCGGTATTTCATCAGGACACTCTCTATGATATTGCCGTCGTGAAGCGCAAATAAAAACTTCGTGGTACCGTCGATTTTGGACACATACCGTTCCACTTCCGTGACGCCATAGAGGGGATGCTCTTTTAACAGCTTCTCCCTGCAGGCTGCCGGAACATTTTTCATCTCATCGCCGGAACGAATGAGTTTCTGATGGAGCCAGCCATAGATCTGTTTTGCCCGGAACTTTTTCTCTCCGGCCGCCGTCACGGCGTCTGTCAGCTCCTCCATATTTAATGAGCGGATATCCTTCCAACTCTCCATGCTCTTCCTCCTGTTACGTTTTCTTTCCCATCTTTTGTCTGCCAGAGCCTCTGCCCTCACATCCCCTTAACGGGTAAACTTTGCCACAAAAAATCCGTCACAGCCGTCGATACCCGGCAAAAGCTGCAGATATCCTTCCTCCCCGGTCCTTCCCCGGAACGTCTGCGGCAGCCTGTCCTCCATGGATACCCGGCGCAGCGGTGTGTTTTCCTCGATCCACCGTACATTTTCCACATTTTCCCGCTGATTGAGCGTGCAGGTGGAAAAAACGAGGATCCCGCCCGGCTTCACATATCTCCATGCCACCGCAAGGATACTTCTCTGCAGTCTGACCAGCTCGTCCAGCTGTTTCTCTGTCAGATGATATTTGATATCGTTCTTTCGTCCCATGATACCCAGACCGCTGCAGGGAAGGTCGCACAGCACCACATCCACAGCGCTTTCCAGCGCCGGGTCAAACTCCGTGGCGTCCCACTGTTCGATCTTAATTTGGGAGTACTTCATTCTCTCATTATTTTCCTGCAGGATCTCCGTCTTATACTCTGTCAGATCCCTCGCGATCACCTGACCTTCGCTCCCGACACGCTCTGCCGCATGAAAGGTCTTCCCACCCGGGGCCGCACAGAGATCAAGAACCCTGTCCCCCGCTTTGATGCCGGAGACCTCCACCGGAAACATGGAGCTTTCGTCCTGGACCACAAACACTCCCTCCCGAAAAGCCGGGATCTTGTTCAGATAATTATAGCCGGAGATCTGCAGCGCATACGGGAGACATCTTCCTTCCCGCGCAGTCACGCCGCTTTCTTCCAGTCTCTTTTTTAACTGTTCCGGAGTGATCCTGTCTGTGCAGGTGCGGATGGTCGTCGGTCTCGTTGTGAGAAATGCCTGAAGCATTCTCTCTGTCGTCTCTCTGCCGTATTGCTCCACCAGAAGGCGTACCAGCCACTCCGGCATGGAATAACGGACAGAGAGCCATGTAAACGGCTCTTTCTCCGCATCCGGCAGCGGAAGATGCTCTTTCTCCCGGCTCAGCGTCCGCAATACTCCGTTCACAAAACCGGACAGACTGCGAAATCCCCGCTTTTTAGCCAGGCTCACCGCCTCATTGCAGGCGGCGGCATCCGGCACATGCATAAAGAGGATCTGATACGCCGACAGCCGGAGCAGATTGCGGATCAGTGGTTTACATTTTCTCATCTTGGTCCTGGAATACGCGTCCAGCACGTAATCCAGATAAATCTTTTGCTCGGTCACGCCCTCACACAGCATGGTAAAAAAGGCTCTCTCGTTTTTCGGCATAAACTGCAGCCGCATGAGCGCCTCCCCGATGACGAGATGCGACAGCCTGTCTGTCTTCTCCATCGTCATCAGTGCCTGCAGCGCTTCTTCTCTCATATTTTTCTTATCTGCCATAGACCAGTCCTTTTTCTATCCGGTTGCCAAGGAGAAACGCCTGCACGGACATCCGCTTCTTACCCTGCAGCTGTACTTCGTTCACCTTCAGCTGCCCGTCGCCGGTCTGTACATAAAAGCAGTCCTTCTTCACGGCGGTGACGGTTCCCGGAGCTGTTTTTGACAATGCGGTCTCTTCCTGCCGCGCATCTGACTGCGCCACATCGGCATCCCAGATCTTCAATGTCTTACCATGCAGATATGTGTAGGCGCTCGGCCAGGAATTCAGTCCCCGGATCAGACGCTCGATTTCCACGGCACTCTTTGTCCAGTCGATCTCTCCCAGTGCTCTGGTGAGCATACCCGCATAACTGCTCTTCGCATCGTCCTGTGGAATCCGTTTAGCCGTACCTGCCTCCAGTTCCTCCAGCGTCTGCAGGATCAGCTTCCCGCCGGCTGCCGACAGCTTATCATGAAGAGTCTCCCCGGTTTCCTTCGGATCGATCGGGATCACGACCGTATCGATCATGTCGCCGGTATCCAGTCCCTTCGCCATGTACATGGTAGTGATCCCAGTCTCCTTCTCCCCGTTGATGATCGCCCACTGCATCGGCGCCGCTCCCCGGTACTTTGGCAGCAGGGAGGCATGTACGTTGATACAGCCGTATGGCGGAATATTCAGAATACTCTCCGGAAGGATCTGTCCGAAAGCCACGACGACGATCACATCCGGCTGCAGTTCCCGCAGCGTCCCGACAAAAGATTCCTCCCGCACTCTGACCGGCTGATAAACCGGAATGTCATGCGCCATCGCTGTCTCCTTGACCGGCGGGCAGGCCATGGCCTTCCCTCTGCCTTTCGGCTTATCCGGCTGCGTGACCACAGCAATGACCTCATGATGCGCGATCAGCGCTTCCAGCGTCGGCACGGCGAACTCCGGCGTTCCCATAAATACTACTCTCATTCTTCTTCCCACTCTTCCTCTTCTTCCAGATCTCTGTACGGCTCGCTGGCGCGCTCTCCGTAGAGAATGCCGTCCAGATGATCTATCTCATGCTGCATGGCTCTTGCCAGCAGTCCTTCTCCTTCATACGTCACCGGATTCATGTCCATATCCAGAGAAGAGACTTTCACATAGTTGGCTCTTGTCACTTCCGCCACCTTGCCCGGTACGCTCAGGCAGCCTTCCTCGTCCGTCTGCTCTCCGGAGGACTCCACGATCTCCGGATTGATCAGCACAACCGGATCTCCCTCCCGGATATCAATGACGCAGATACGACGCAGAATCCCCACCTGCGGCGCTGCCAGTCCCACACCGTTCGCCTCATACATGGTATCGAACATATCCTGGATCAGTTCCTTTGTGGAATCAGTGATCGCTTTGACCGGTTTACATTTTTTCTTTAAAATATCATCGCCAATGTAGCGAATTTTACGAATTGCCATAGTATCCTCCAATCTATCTCTCTATGGTTGTTTCCAACCTTTGCTCTTTTTGTATCTTTTTTCGTTCTTCTGTTTTTATGGACACCGCTGCTTTTTCGCCGCGTCTGTCTCACCGGGTTTCATCATACCATACCCGGCCCCGTCCGTAAAGGGCAGCTCGCTCTAATACAGGTTCATCGGGTCAAAATCAAACTGGATCTGCACGCCCGCAAAGAGAGAGTGCGCCTCCAGCACCGGTTCCAGCCGGTTCTTAAGCTCCTCCAGACGCGCCGCATCCCTGTGCTTGATATAAAGCACCTGCCGGTACATATCTTTAAGCTTTGCGATGGCCGCCTTTCCGGGGTTGAGAAGCTGCACCGGTTCCTGCTCTCCCTCCTGGCTTTTTTCAATCATTTTCTGAATCCGCATCGCTGCCAGGACGGCGGAGGATTCCTCCCCGCACTGTACCAGAATGACCAGCAGATGTGCGCAGGGCGGATATCCCATCAGACTCCGGAAGGCGATCTCCTGCTCATAAAACTCCCGGTAAGAATGATGGATCGCAGCAGTGATGGCATAATGCTCCGGCGAATAGGTCTGGATCACCACCTCGCCCGGTTTTTCTCCCCGGCCTGCCCGGCCTGCCGCCTGACAGAGGAGCTGAAAGGTTCTCTCCCCGCTCCGGAAGTCCTGACTGAACAGGGACATATCCGCAGCCAGAATCCCGACCAGCGTCACATTGGCATAATCATGTCCTTTTACGATCATCTGTGTGCCCAGGAGCACGTCCGCCTCTCCTCTGGAAAAAGCAGCAAGAATCTCCTGATGCGCATTTTTGCGCCGGGTAGTATCCATATCCATCCGGAGTACCCGGATACCGGGAAATTCCTGATAAAGCGCCGCCTCCACCTTCTCTGTTCCCAGACCGAAGGCTGCCACATGGGGCTGTCCGCACACCGGACATTGTCTGGTAAATGCCGTCTCATATCCACAGTAGTGGCAGCGGAGACGTCCGTTTCTGTGATAGGTCATGGAAACGTCACAGTGCGGACATTTCTGCGCGGTACCGCAGCTCCGGCAGGAGACAAAGCCCGCAAATCCCCGGCGGTTCAAAAAGAGCATCATCTGTTCTCCCGCTGCCAGCCGCTCCCGCATTTTCTCTTTGAGCATCTCGCTGAAAACGGAACGGTTTCCATGCCGGAATTCTTCCCGCAGGTCCGCCACATACACGGAGGGAAGGGCTGCGTTTCCCGCCCGCCGCCGCAGCATAAGCAGTGTGTACTCTCCCTGCGACGCCCGGTAAAAACTCTCCACAGACGGAGTCGCGGAGCCAAGGACCACACTGGCGCCGGCCAGTCCCGCCCGGTATATGGCAGTCTCTCTGGCGTGATACTTTGGCGAGCTGTCGCTCTTATACGCGCCGTCGTGTTCTTCATCTATGATGATAAGTCCGAGCTTTTTGGCCGGCGCAAAAAGGGCAGAGCGGGCGCCGATGATCACATCAGCCTCCCCCGCCGCAATTCTCTCACAGGCATCGGAGCGCTCTCCGCCGGACATGCGGGAATGAAGCACCGCGATCCGGTCTCCGAAACGCTCATAAAACCGCCGCACCGTCTGATATGTGAGCGAGATCTCCGGGATCAGGACGATCGCCTGTTTCTGCTCCGCGAGTACCGTCCCGATCATATCGAGATATACCTCCGTTTTGCCACTGCCTGTCACGCCAAACAGGAGATACGTTTTTCTCTCTCCTGTCATATAGTCCTGACGGAATCTCTCCGCAGCTGCCCGCTGCTCCTCATTTAAGGGCAGCCGGTCTTCTTTCTTTTCCAGATGAGAAAATGGATTCCGGTACGCCACCCGCGTCTCCATGCGGATGATACCGTCCGCCTCCAGCTTTTTGATTTCTTTTAACGGAAAGCGGCACTCTTTGACCGCCTCTTCTTTGGACATCCTGCCTTTCTCAAGGAGCCGTCGCAAAAAACGCACCCGCGCCGTGCGGTGCTTTCTTTCCCACCCGGCAAGAAGTGCCTCCGCCTCCGCTCTTTCCAGCTTAAGATACAGGGTGACTTCTTGACGGTGCCGTACTTTTGTTTTGACCGGCATCACAGTCTTTAACGCCTGCAGCATGGAGGAACCGTATCGTTTTTTCAAAAAAGCTGCCACCTGAATGAGCTGCGATTCCACGGTGAGACTCCCCTCGGAAATTCGGAGGATCTCCTTGATCTTATCCCGGTCATATTTTGCCTGCTCTGTGACTGCAATGACATATCCCTCCCGCTCACGGTTTCCCGCGCCGAAAGGCACACAGACCCGGACTCCCGGCGTGACTGCGCCACGCAGGGAAAAAGGCACCCTGTACTGGAATACCTTGTCGAGTGCCTCATGAGAAATGTCTATGATAATATCCGCAAAGAGTTCTTCTCCCATTTTTTCCTTCCCTGCTTTCCTTTTCCGGCACCGTTTTCCACCCGGTTCCGGTCATTGCACATTTAAAACATCCGTGTCATCTTCCTTAATACTTTCCATCGAGGACATCCTGTACGATCTCTTCCTCGCTCATATGATATTTCTTTCCTTTGATCTCCTGATATGTCTCATGCCCCTTGCCGGCAAGTACGACGATATCGCCCGGCTGCGCGTGATGCATCACATAGGAGATCGCCTCCCGACGGTCAATGATGGAAATGTATTCTCCCTCTGTCTTTTTGATGCCGGTCAGGATATCATCCATGATCGCCTGCGGTTCCTCAAATCTCGGATTATCCGAGGTAATGATCGTGAGATCGGCCAGATTGCCGGATACCTCTCCCATCTCAAAGCGCCGCAGTCTGGAACGGTTGCCCCCGCAGCCAAACAGACTGATGAGTCTGGCAGGATGATACTCCCGCAGTGTCTTTAAAATGCTTTCCAGCGCCACTGCGTTGTGTGCGTAATCCACGATCAGGGTATAATCGTAACCGGTCGGGATAATCTGTACCCGTCCCTTCACGGTAAATGTGCGGAGCGCCTCATTGATCACTTTCAGGTCTGCTCCCATCTCAAGCGCCACGCAGATGGCTCCGAGAGCATTGTGCACGTTGAACGCTCCCGGCACACCGCAGGAGACGCGCCCTTCCAGCAGTCCGTGTACGTCAAAGTCCACACCGAGGAAATCGGTATCCCTCGTCAGCGTGATATTTTCTGCCCGGAGATCCGCATCTGCTGCCACGCCAAACGTCTTTACCGGAGATACCGCATGGGCGGTTATCTCCGCGAAATGTTCATCGTCCAGATTGGCAAATCCTTTTTTACACTGCGTAAAGAGCTTTGCCTTACAGGAAAGATACTCCGCAAAATCCTTGTGTTCGTTCGGTCCGATATGATCCGGGGAAAGGTTTGTAAACAGACCGTAATCAAACAGGATACCGGCCGTCCGGTCCAGCTTGAATCCCTGTGAGGATGCTTCCATGACGACCGCGTCGCAGCCGGCGTCCACCATCTCCCGGAAATACCGGTGAATATCATAAGATTCCGGCGTGGTATTATTCACTGCGATATGCTTCTCCCCGATGACCACCTCGATTGTTCCGATGACACCGGTTTTATGACCGCATTTTTCAAGCAGTTCCCGTATCATGTAGGTCGTCGTAGTCTTACCCTTGGTACCGGTCACAGCAATGGTGGTCAGCTCCTTCGCCGGATGACCAAACCAGGCAGCGGAGACTAACGCCATGGCATAGCGGGTACTCTCCACCTGAATGACCGTCACGTTCTCCGGCACATGCACCGGCTCCTCGACCAGCAGGACGGCAGCTCCCTGCTTTACCGCTTCCTCCGCAAAGGTGTGTCCGTCAAAGGACGCTCCTCTGATACAGATAAACATACAGCCCGTTTCCAGTTTTCTTGAATCATTGACGACCGCCGTCACCTCTGTCTGCACATCTCCCTGCAGACACTGATAAGAAAGTCCCTCTAATAAATCTATACATTTCATGGTGTTCATCCTTTCTGAGATGCCGGCATGTTCTCCGGCCCTTTCATCCATTTTATCCATATTTTAACCTTTTGTGTCCGTACCGTCAATAAAAACAGGACTGCCCCGACAAAGACGCCCAGACTGTCCACGCCCACGTCAAACAGGCGGCAGCTCCTCCCCGGCACAAAGTACTGATGCAGCTCGTCCGTCATCGCATAACAGACGCAGAAAATGACCGCCGTGGCCAGAAGCGGCAAAAATCCATACAAAGCTTCCCGGCGGTTCTTATAACAGACCGTCCTTTTTCCGACCGCTATCCGGATCACAAGCCCGTGCAGGCAGGTGAGAACGGACAGCACCATATATTCTGTGAAATGTGCCAGTTTGCGCACCGGCGTCTCCAGCCATTCGCTCCACCGGTTCAGCTCTTCCCTGCTCCCTCCCGGAGCCATCAGCCAACCAAGTGCCCGCGCAATCTTCTCGCTGATCCCGCCGCTTAAATCTGATGACTTCGTGGCATCCTGTGCGGAAAACCAGAAGATCAGGACAAGCATCAGGAGAACAAGGCTTCCGGTAAGCAAAAGGCAGACACTCACTCGCCAGTGTCTGCCCCCGTTTTTATTCTTCTGTCTCATCTCCGACCTCATCCGCTTCGCCGGTTTCTTCTTCTGACTCCGGCACATCCTCACCGTCGGTCTCGCCTTCCGCCTCTCCGGCATCCATATCGTCCATCTCCATGAGATCGTCGTCAAAATCCACTTCCTCATCATCCTGAAGGATCTTGATCTTGCCGTCATACAGCTCTTTTACCGCGATGGATAACGGCTTCTCATCCTCCATGCCTTCCACCAACGGCTTTGCCCCAGCGATCAGCTCTCTGGCACGTTTGGATGTGGCGATCACGATGGAATACCGGCTGTTGATCGCCGGCTCATCTCCCCGGTACTCTTCGCTGTTGATCTTCTTCATAAGCTCTGTATAAGATGGATGTAACATATATAATCTCCTTTCTGAAAATGCGTCCGCACATCTCTCCCGATGCCGGAACCAATCACTGTCCTGCTCGCTCCGCCTTACCGGTATGCCTGCAATCCGTTTTTAAGACTCTCGATAAATTCTTTTCTCCGGCTCACCCGGCAGGCCTCGCTCTCTATGATCGCGTGAATCTGCGCCATGCAGTCTTCCAGCTTTCCTTCTTCATTATTAACAATATAATCGTAGACCGGTATGCTCTCGGCTTCCTCCACGGCCCGGCGCATCCGTTTTTCGATGACCTCCGGCGCTTCCGTACCACGGCCCACCAGCCTGTTCTTCAGCACTTCTATGGACGGGGCCGTGATAAACAGCAGAATCGCGTCCGGATACTGCTCCTTGATCTTCATGGCACCCTGCACCTCAATCTCCAGAATGACCACCTGACCTTCTGCCAGGCTGTCCTCCACAAACTTTCTCGGTGTGCCGTAATAATGTCCCACGTACTGCGCATACTCGATATATCCGTTGTAATCGATCAGACTTAAGAATTCATTTTCCGTCTTGAAAAAATAATCCCTGCCATCCTGTTCGCCCTCCCGCGGCTTCCTCGTAGTGGCGGAGATGGACAGGCGATACCCGTACTTTTCCACCAGCGCCCGGGATACGGTTCCTTTTCCCGCTCCGGAAAATCCGGAGATTACAACCAGCGTTCCTCTCTTATCCGTCATATTCTTCCTCTTTCTCTCCATTCTTCGGTTTTTTACACCGTATCGCTATGGTCTCCGGCGTCAGCGCCGACAACACGACATGTCCGCTCTCCATCACAAGCGCCGTCCGCGTCCTCCGCCCGCAGGTGGCATCCACCGCCATCCCCTCGTCCCGGGCATTCTGGATCATCCTCTTAATCGGAGCCGCGTCCGTACTCACCATGGAGATGATCTTCTCTCCGTTTACCATATTTCCGAATCCGATGTTGATCAACTGTGCCATACTCTCTCCATTATTCTATGTTCTGCACCTGTTCCCGAATCTTCTCTATCTCTGTCTTCAGATCGATCGCCATGTTGGAGACGGTGATATCATTGGCCTTCGACAAAATCGTATTGGCCTCCCGGTTCATCTCCTGGGCGATAAAGTCAAGCTTTCGCCCCACATTGCCGCCGCGCAGAAGCTCTTCCTCCATACCGGTGATATGGCTTCGAAGGCGGACCGTCTCCTCATCCACACAGATCTTATCCGCGTAGATGACTACCTCCGTGGCAATCCGGCTCTCGTCTATATTCGAATCGGCCAAAAGCTCCCGCACCTTGTCCGTAAGCTTCTTTCTGTAGTCTCCCACCATCTGCGGGTATCTCTCCTCAATCCCGCTGATATTACTGTTCATGCCGTGAAGCTTGGCAAGGATATCCTCCTTCAACTGCTCTCCTTCCCGCTCCCGGCTCTCCATAAACTGCCCGAGAGCCTGCTCTACTGCCTGAAGAAGGGTTGTCTCCACTTCCTCCGGGTCCAGCTGCGTGTCGGACAGCATCAGAACCTCCGGCATCCTCGCGATACGGACAGCCGTGGCGTCATCTCTGATACCCAACTCCCCGGAGAGCTCCCGAAGCGCCCGGTAATACTCTCTTCCCAGCTCCTTATTGAGCTGCACACATGCCGCATGCTCTGACAAATCCTCATAACTGATGTACACATCCAGCTTCCCCCGGTGCACCGCCTTTTTGATAGCGTTTCGTACCGTATTCTCCAGACTGTTCAGCTTCTTTGGTATCTTCACATTCAAATCACAGTATCTGTGGTTGACCGCCTTAATCTCCACAGTAATTTTGCATTGTTCGGTCACAATCTCACTGCGGCCAAATCCGGTCATGCTTTTTATCACTCTTTCCACCTCATTCAATCATACAAACCCGAAATCTGCATAACAATTTTTACAAATCCGATACTCCATTATATATGAAAAAAAAATGTTCGTCAATTTGTTTCTTGCTGTTTCCTTTATCTGTTCCGCAAATCCGAAAGTATTCCTCCCTGCCGTATACCCTTTATGACCGGAACCATTGATTCAACACATCTTCATCCACATGCAATACTTGCATGATTACGTCTGCCGGGGTTCCCATCTTTGCCAGGCAGCGTGCCGTCTCTTTTTTCGCTTTCTGTTCTCCAATCCTGAGCCCACGCTGTTCCCCGCCTCTCTCACCAATCGCTATACCTTCCTGATAGATCTTATCCATCTCTTCACACATTTTATCTCTCCATCAAATGAAAATATATTTTCCGTAACATAAATCCAAATATGTAATATTTTTACTTTTGTATTTATTATATTATCATGGTTTTGGCTTGTCAATCTGAAAATACGAAAGGACTAAAAGAGCAACCGTTACCGATTGCCCATTTTCTCTCCACTACCAATCGTAGTTCTTCCACTACATAATCACAGAGTACAATCCGATTTCCGAAACCTACTCTCCGTGCAAAATCACGGGTAACTGCAGATGGAAAAAAGATAAGGGAAACCAGAATATTTGTATCCAACATGACTCTCATTGGCTATTTCCTCCTGAGTTCTTCCCGGATTTCTTTCATATAATCCTGCATTTCATCTTCACTTTTAAACCCCGCTTCCGAAGCAGCGCCACAAAACCCTTCCTCAACATGCTGAAAAGCTACATTCGCCGCATTTTCAATATAAAATCTTCCGTTTTCTTCTAAAATCAACACCTTGTCTCCCGTATTTAAGTGCAGACGATTCCTGACAGATACAGGGATTGTAATCTGGCCTTTACTTGAAATTTTAGCAATTTCCATAATATGCGCTCCTTTCTTGGTTTTCTTTACTTTCTTTACCTTTACTTATAATTATGCTCTTCCTGTCATTTTTACAAGAGCATTTTAAGAAAAACACAGACCAATCGCACATTTATTTTCCCCTGTGACCATTTACAGAATATTAAAGTTGCTGTTGCTTTCTTTGGTATTATGTTATATTTTCTTTCATCATTTTGTATTGTTCTCCTTCACATACCCCATAATATAATGCAAAAATTCCAGCGTACTTCGATAGGATACTTTCTTTTTTCCTGCCTGCATGATTCCCTGCCAGCTGCCATAACGGCGGAATCTTGTTTCCACGTAGACCAGGGGATGGCTGCCGGTGTCCACGTTCCGAAATTTTTCGGCGGCATCGGCGCCATAGTTCCAGCCTGCGTCACTCTCCAGCGGAGTATTTTTCCAGAGTCCCTCTTTGTCCCACTCCCGAATCTGATATTCGCTCTGCGGATAGTCCAGCAGATCGTAGATTCTGTCCATTTTGAGGATCATATCTCCCACTCCATGGAATGGGATGCCTGCGGGAATATGTATATTAAAAATCTCGCCGTCAAGGTATCCTGCTTTTTCGTGGAAAGCAAGAAACAATACGGAAGTCCGCCACGTCCGTTTATACACTCGCTGAACGGTTCGTTCTCTGATCATTTTTTCTCCTTTCCCGACGCATTTGCTGCGTCCAAAGCGGCAGATTTGAAAGTTCACTTTCAAACTTTGCCTCCTGTCAAAAAAACCGGCAGTCAGAGTATATCCGACCTGCCGGTTTCCTGTATTTTTCTTTATCGTTTTTTCCGGCATTATTGGCGCAATCTTTTATGAGATTGTACTGCAATAATACTTTCCTGCATGTTATGCTGATTTTCTTCTTTCTTTTCTTCCTGTCAGGACAAAAAGTCCACAACCAAGAAGAGCGATTGCCATCAGTCCGCCGTAGAGAAAAATCTGGTTTGTGTCGCCGGTTCTGGCTGCCCGGGAACTGCTGCTTCCGGAGGAACCGCTGCCGTTATTTCCGGAATTGTTTCCTGCACCATCGGAACCCGCACCATCGGAACCGATTCCTCTGTTTCCTGTGTTTCCGCTGGTGTCGGAACCGCCGCCCCCGTTTCCTGTGCTTCCGTTGTTATCGGAACCGCTGCCCGGGTCTGCCGGAGCCGCCGGAGCCTGTCCATCGTCATACTGGTTATGAAATGCGATGGAATCTACTTTCTGATTGGAATCATTTTTTACCGCCCAGATTTCTGCAGCAAGGCTGCCATTTTCCGCGTTGACCACGCGGACAGTCACCTGATACCCGGACGAGTCGTAGGTCATCCCTTTTGTTGTGTCCGCTGTCTGCGTGATCCGGTAAATGTAATCTCCCGGCGCCGTGTAAGTGATCGGGGCAAAGCTGCCCGTACCCGATCCTGTCACGGTAAGCGTGCTCTCCGTCGGCATCGGCGCGCCGTCGGTTTCCGTCTTCATAGTAAATGTATAGTTTTCCTGCGGTGCTGTGTCTCCTGACACCGTAACCTGTACAGGAATCGTTATGGAACATTGATAGGCACCTGCCATATCTGCCGCCTGCACATTTCCTGCATCAAGCAGGGTCGCCAGCAGCAGAACCGCCGCCAGAAGAGGGGCGGCCAGCAGCGTTTCCCATCTGCGCTTCTTTCTGTTCATTTTCTGTTAAAACACCTCCTTCTTCTGTCCGGCTTGGTGTACTGACATTTAATCCTGTTCTCTTCCCTTTCTGCCGAATCACACCTGACGTCAAAAATCGTTTTTTATTCTGATTCCAGTCTGCCAAATACAATCACCCGCCCGTTGGTCTCCGCCTCCGCACAGGTTGACAAACCGATGATCCGATCATTCGACTGCACACCGATTTCTCTGTATTGCACCGCATTTTCTTTCAGGTAAGAAAGCAGACCAGACACATCTTTTTCCTGCGCCTGCGGATTATAGACCACCGGATCACTGGCAGAAGTCTCCACGCAGGCAAAAAGCGTGATCGGTATCGTCTGCTCCGGCAGATACAGCGTACCTGTGGTATGCGCCTCAAAATATGCCGGGTCTGCAAACTCTATGATGTCCCCGAACATGGCGCCATTTGCCATGTGGTGTCCGTAAACCAGACTGTAGGGATCCGTAAAATCTCTGCTGTTGACGCTGGATAAAAAGATAGAGCCGGACAGAGCAAATTGTCCGTACACATCTTTGTTAATGTACTCCATGTCATCTTCTCCCTGCACCACCGGATAGTCAATGTGCGTATCGTCCACCGTGAGCCATCCCACCACATCGGGATTGATGGCCATGAGTTCCTGCAGCGTCGGATTTTCCTCCTGTCCAGGCGTCGGTTTATACTCCAGCAAATCGTTGGAAAGGAAGGCGCCCCGTCCGGTCATGTAGGTATCCCAGAGACAGTACGCCCCGTAGAGAAACAGAAGAAGTGTCAAAATGCCCGCGATTATATTCAATATCTGATTGCCAAATCGGGCAGCCCGTCCTGCCAGTTCCAAATGGTGCGCCTCCTTTATGTGTCCTGCGGATTATTTTTACCGGCTGCGGCATTCCCGCCGGAACGCCGCGCCTTTTTCTCAGGA
The DNA here is from genome assembly GCA_019113845.1 of Candidatus Anaerobutyricum avicola. GTDB lineage: Bacteria > Bacillota > Clostridia > Lachnospirales > Lachnospiraceae > Anaerobutyricum > Anaerobutyricum avicola. The sequence continues at coordinate 89,762 of DXGQ01000023.1, read as the reverse complement.
TTCTGCTGTCGTATGAATGTTATGCCTGCACTGCCTGTCGGTCATGCTCTGTTATCTCTGCTCATCCGTTACGGATTAGTAATCCTCGCGGTTTCTTCAGCGAAGGAAGAGAGCTGCCATACCACCTGCTAAGGCAACCATCAGAGCGTAAGGACCGTAGGTCATGGCGATACCGGTAGGGGTGGAAGCGTTTCTGTAATTGGTTACAGTCATTTCTGTACCGTCAGCTGTAACTGTTGCTCCATCAGCTGTTGTTACATCTGTATTACTATAAGTTGTGGTATATCCATTCATATTGGCTTCGGTCTCATTTACGGTGTATTTATCAGATGCTGATAAGCCGTAGATATGAATCGTGTCGTTATCTGTCACATTCTGTACTGTAATTGTTTTTCCACTTTCTACGTACGTCATAGTATATTGTCCGACCTCAGCCTCGATACGCAGGAGTGTTTGATAATTATCTCTTCCCTGATCCTCGACATCAAAGTAATACCAGTACTGACCAGTCGCCGCATCGTACTCTGGTGAAGTCGAAAGATTGACAACCTTATTATTCAAATCGCCAGTATCAATTCCGTTGAGTGTACCGTAAGTAATCGTCGGATTCACGTAACCCGGAAGGAGAGCAAAACGGAGACCTCTTTTGATAGTTTCTGTTTTATCTGGAACCCATTCCCCCCATTCCCAATGTCCTCCTTCTATAACTCGTTCTCCCGGGAACCAATAGTTCCTCTCTGTTCCTGCTTCTCCCACAGAAAATGGCTCTGACTGTTCCAGTGTCCCCCAGGATTTATTACTTTGGGTACGATCTATCATCTGGAAAGTCACGCCGGTCAGACGGTCGAGAATAATCTCATTCCAAGTAGTAGAATTCAGGTTTCCGCCGGTCACGGTAATATTCTCATAACAGTTAGATACGCTGATGGAATATGTACGCTGTTCGCTATAATTTCTTTTATAGGTAAGTCTCACCACAGTCCCACTTGACAATGTAGTTTCTGCTGACCCGCCCACTCGGTACGGTATATTCAACTTAGTACCGTTAATCTGCAGACTGTCCAGCATCCACCTTGCATTAATCGTATTGGTAGTAAAACTCCATAATTCTGCCCACTCATCTTCTGATACAGCCTGAAATGTTTTCTCTGTCTGTCCAAAATCTGCTCGTGAAGTACCATCATCTTGGGTGTATCTGGTCTGTGTCCACAGTTCGGCACTAAACGCATATGAATTTCGCTTGGTCAATGTCACAGTAACATTCTGCGCGGCATCTACATCTTGGATCTCATATATTCCACTCAACGTAAGAGAAGACGGTTCACCTGACACACTGATGGTGGAGTCATTCCCTGTGTAGGTCGGTTCAATACCCAGCTTTCCCTGTTCCTGTCCATTGACGGATACTGTTGCTGTATAGCCTCGTGGTATCGTTACCCGAAATGCGTAGGATTCTCCGTTTTTTACTGTTTCCGGGCGATCTGTGCCATAAATTGTATCGACACTCTGTGATCTGTCTGTCACTTCATAATTGATATCATATGTATCCCGATGAGGTTCATAGTGCAGCGTAATGGTTTTTCCTTCATCCAGAACCCAAGCGGCAAGACTGGTAGAAGAACCATCCGTCGTATAATAGATATATGTCTTACCATCGTCGTCATCCAGCATACCCACTGCTTTTACTTCAATGTCTCCCTCCCCTGTTTGAATAGTTGCATTGACAAAATCGTAACCCGTGATGGAAGGAACTGTCGTGGCACTGATATCACCGGTCTTTACAATGAATGATTCCGGCTGTACTCCATCATTACCGGAAAGAGTAAAATACTCTTCAGGATTTGGAATCATCTCTCCCTTCGCGAATGCTTCCGCTGCCCCCATTCTCGCCAGCGCTTTCCTTGCTGTCTGTTCATAGGTCAGGGTATTGTCCGTATCGGATTCATCCTGTTTTTCATCCTGTTCGGTGTCTGTCTCGTCTTTATCCTGTCCGGCTTCGTCTGTCTCATTTTTGGTTCCGTCAGATTTGTCGTCTGTGATGACAGCGTTCGTGTTGTCTTCGTTCTGATCGTTTGGAGACTTGTTTTTGTCGTCTTCGTTCTGAGTGTTGGACGATTCGCTTTTGTCAGAGTCTGTCTGATCTGTCACTGTGATCTGGTTGGAATTGTTTCCCTGGGAAGGACGATCCTTCTGCCCGGAGGTGCTGTCTGTCTTATTGTTTCCTTCCGTCGCATCTTCCCTTTCCGTCTCTTCGTCCTTGCTGTCCTCGTCTTCCTGCTCGTCCTTCGTCCCGGCGTCGTCTTTCTGGTCGTCTTTGTCGCCGTTCTGACTGGAGTCGTCGTCCGCATCGTCTGCATCGGACTGGTCGGTCCGGTCTGTCTCGTCGGATTCGCTGTTTTCCTCCGCGTCCTGTTTCTGAACATCGTCAGAGGATTCGCTGTCCCCGGTCTCTTCCTTTTGTTCTCTGGCCGGTTGCTGCTTTTTCGCGTCTGTGTCCGTCTGGCTGAGGGATGCTTTGTCCGTTTTGCCATTTTCCGCTTCCACAGATTTCTGCTTTGCTTTTGTATCTGTTCCGGTAAAGGTTTCTGTCTGGGAAACTTCTGTTTTTGTTTCGGGAGCTTCCGCTGTTACAGAAAACTGTTGCACATTTACCAGAGATACAAGCATTGCCAGCGTCAGCAAGAAGGCCAAAAGTCTTTTTGTGTGTTTACGCATTTTGCTCTCTCCCTACTTTCTTTTTTGTTTCAAGAATATTTCAGTGCATTTTCTGCAATATCCTTATGCTTTGATTCATTACCTCATAATGTTGATTATGTGGTAATAATTCTTTTGAAGATATAAATTGTAATGGTTTTGGGAGATTTTTTTATTGATATGCTTTCGGTAAACACAAAAAATGCGCTCCCGAGATTTTCTGAAAAGAAAAAAAGCATCAGAAACAAGGCTGACAATGTTCTTATGTTGTCAGTCCGCTTTTGATACTCTTTTCTTTGCGGCAGAAAATGGATTCTGCCGCTTTTCTTTATTTTTTATCTCTTATATTACTTTTTCTCAGATTTATTTCTATAATTAAATAAATATTCACGGAATAATTATCAGAAAAAAGTTGAATATCCCTCTGCGCTGTGGTAAAATATCAACAGTAAAGGAACTCATATGTATGCATTTTTACCTCATAATCAACATTATGGGGTATTTTTTTGCGCGTTGCGCCCGGTCGGCGGCCGTCATGTCCTGCCTGCTATAGTACCAATCCCAGCTGCGATAACAGACGAGATTCTTCTTTCCCGCTTTCCTGTGTGTAGATGCGGGTCGTGTTGATGTTGGAATGTCCGAGAAGATCCGCCAGATGGACGATGTCTTTCTTCCTGTGATAGTAGGTACAGGCAAAGAGATGCCTGAGATTGTGTGGAAATACTTTGCTTTCCTCCACCTGTGCTTCCCGGCACAGTTTTTTCATGTCGTGCAGGATATTGCTGCGGTCCAGCTCCTCTTTCCAGGAGATCACCTGTTCTTTCGTCACTTCCTGCCTGGCTGCCGGCTGCTCCTTCACATACCGGAAGAAATGTCTTACGTCCCTCAGATATTTTTCTACCGTGGCGCTGCTCTTTTCTTCTTCCACGAGATGCCTGCGAAAGCGTTCTCTCATATCCATGTCCCATATTTCTCCTGTCCGCCCGGCATTGACGTTTTCTGAGAATGCTCTTTTCACACTCCGATTCTCTTTCGCATCTTTTCCTGCTTCCGGATTTTCTCTTCCTTCCATATAGATAGGTCCTGTCATATACTGCATCCTCGCTTCCTCCTGTATCGCCTTTGTATTTCTGCTGTGTCACAAACTGTTTCCGCTGTCGGTTATGCTGTGTTATTTTAGCAAAAATATACGGCCGTACAAAAGAAAAAGCGGCAGGATGTCCCTTACCGCTCTTTTAAGTCTTTCTGCAGCGCCACCAGATAATGAATGGCGGCGCCGTTTCCCATGGGGATGAAGTAATCCGGCGTGAGTTCTTCGTACTTAAAGTGCTTCGGTCCGCCCGCCTCCATCCGATCCCAGTATTTTTTCAGTTCCGTAAACCGCAGGTAGTAACATTCCTGTCGGTGGGAAAAATAGATGAGCAGGAAACTGACGCCTTTCTGCTCCTCATAGCCTTCCATAAATTCCATCTGATGCTGATGGACATTCTGCATGGGAAAGGTATCCGTGTGACACTCTTTGGCGTCAAAACAGATGGGAATCCCCTGTACCACACCGATATAGTCCACCGTACTCTTTTTCTCAAAGTAAGCCAATGTGATATGCCGACTGTTTTTATCAAAACGGACCGGGGTGATGGGGGTGGGCACTTTCTGAATGAGCGCCAGCTTTTTATCCCGGTATTGCTGATTTGTGTAGTTTATCATTTCTTCGAGAACGGAGCCCCGAAGCCCCCGGGATGTCCATGTTGCCATTTCTGTTTCTACTCCTGTCTTTTCTGCTCCGCTGCACCTTCTGTTTCTTCTCTGACCGACTGCCGTCTTTCAGGTGCAGCCCGCAGGCCTCCATGGCCCTGCAAAAGTCTTCCGGCGGCGGGTCGATGATGTGTATGCCGTTTTTGCCCGGCATTTTTAATTCGTAGCTGTGCAGCATCTGATAGCTGATGCCGGTCATCCGTTTCAGAGCATCGTTTGCTTTTCGGTCTCCGTATTTGTAATCACCCAGGACCGGATGCCCTTCCGAAGCCAGATGCGCGCGGATCTGATGGCTTTTTCCGGTGATCAGTCTTACCTTGAGCAGGGTGGCATGGGACGAAGTGTCCAGCACCTGATACCAGGTCTCCACCGCTTCCGCTCCCTCCTCCGGGCGCTGGAGCAGCGTTACCACATTCCGCTCCTCGTCTTTTTTGAGGTATCCTTTTATTTTCCGGTCTTTTTTCATCACACCCTGTACGATACACAGATAATATTTTTCCAGGTTCCGGTTTCGCAGCAAAAGCGCCAGTCTCTGCAGTCCCGCTGTGGTAATGCCACACAGGACGATGCCGCTTGTATTCCTGTCCAACCGGTTTGCCACCGAAGGGCGGAAACCGGACGGCGCGCCTGCCCGGATAATGCCTTTTTCCCGGCAGTAATCCAGCAGATAGTCGTTGAGGGAATCGTCCTCTTTTGCCGCTTTCTGCGTCAGCATCCCTGCCGGCTTATGAAACAACAGGGTATCTTCGGAGGAATATAAAAGTCGCACCTGAGAGCGAAGCTTATTTTCCTCTCTTTTTTTTGGCGGCACGCTGCCTGCCTTTTCGCCTTTTCCGGCAGGCGCAGCGCCGCTCTCCTTTTCCCCGGTAAACTTACGGAAGGTATCTTCTGAGAAAAAGATCTGAATGGTATCGCCTTCCCGGACTTTTTCGTTGCCTTCCGCCTTTTTCCCGTTCAGTTTGATATTTTTTTTGCGAAGCATTTTGTGAAGAAAACCAGAAGCCGCTCCCGGCATATATTTGCTGAGGAAACGGTCAAACCGCTGTCCGGCTTCTGCTTTCGTTACTGTAATCTCTCTCATTTTTTCTTCTTTCCTGACGCATTTACTGCGTCAATACTGGTAGATTTGTACGTTCTGATTTCCGTTTTGACGGACTCTTTATGATTCATGCCTTCCCATAAAATGTAGGAACAACTTATGCGGAAGCACTTTTGACGCGGTGTGGAAGAGTTTCATCGGTTTTCCGTACACGGAGATCTCCTTGCCTGCCAGGTTATCCTGCCATGCTTTTTTCACTACCTTTTTCGGATCCGCCATGACCATTTTTTTGTAGGCTGGCAGATGTTTCTGTTCCGCCGCCCGCTTAAAGAACTCTGTCTTTACCGCGCCCGGGCAGACGATCGTGATACCCAGATTCCTCTCCCGGCACTCTACCCGAAGGCTGCGGACAAAGCTCAATACAAATGCCTTAGTCGCCGAGTATACGGCAAATCCCGGCTGCGGCAGAAAAGCCGCCGAGGACGCCACATAGATCATCCGACCTCCTTTTTCCATATACGGGAGAAACATGGTGGTGAGTTCCACCACGCTGCGGCAGTTGACGTCCACCATCTCTAGCTGCTCTTCCACCGGGATCTCGTCGATCCGTCCCATGATCCCGAAACCGGCGCAGTGGATCATCAGCGAGATCTGCGGCGACGTCTGCGCAAGCGTCTCTCTGAGTACTTCCAGGTCTTCTCTTTTTTGCAGATCCAGAGCGAGCACCCGGAAAGTCTGTTCCGCATAATGCTTCTGCCATGCCTCCAGGCGTTCCTTTCTTCTCGCAATGACCCAGATCTCGTCCAGTTTCAGATTCTCACTCATCGTGAGTTTTACAAATTCCTTCCCCATACCGGAAGATGCTCCGGTAATAATCCCAATTTTCATGATTCCCTCCCTGTCAGCCTTTTTTCTTTTTATGCACATTGCGGATGGTCTTTTTCTTTGTCTTCCTTCCGTGCATGTTTTTTGCTCCCTGCTTCTTCCGGCTGTCAAATGTTCTCTCCGTCCGGCTGCCTCTCTGCCTGCCGGCGGATCTCTGTCCCGCCTGTACATTTCCTCTCTGCGGCGGGATCAGGCAGTGCTCCCCATATCCGATCAGATCTTCCCTCCCGGCAAGTAGGAGAGCCTCCTTCACGATCTCATAATTGTCCGGATTCTTATACTGGATGAGCGCCCGCTGCATTTTCTTTTCTCTGGCCGTCTTTGGCACATAGACCGGCTGCATCGTGCGCGGATCCAGCCCCGTATAATACATGCAGGTGGAAATGGTTCCCGGCGTCGGATAATAATCCTGCACCTGTTCGGGCATATATCCGAGATCCCGGACATACTCCGCCAGCTCCACCGCCTCTTTCAGCCCGGACCCCGGGTGCGAGGACATGAGGTACGGAACCAGATACTGTTTTTTGCCAAGCTTCCGGTTCATCTCGTGATACTTCCGGACAAACTGCTCATAAACCGCATTGGACGGCTTACCCATCATCCGGAGGACGTTATCACTGATATGCTCCGGCGCCACCTTGAGCTGTCCGCTCACATGGTGCTCACACAGTTCCCGCAGGAATCTCCCGTCCTTCTCCGCCAGCACATAGTCAAAACGGATGCCGGAACGGATAAATACCTTTTTGACACCGGGGATCTGGCGCAGTTTCTTTAATAAGGAAATGTAATCGCTGTGGCTACTGTCAAGATTCGGACAGGGCTTCGGGAAAAGGCACTGCCGGTGACTGCAGACGCCCTTTTCGATCTGCTTTTCGCAGGCCGGATGCCGGAAATCTGCCGTGGGGCCGCCCACATCGTGAATGTATCCCTTAAAGTCCGGTTCCCGGCTCATCTGTTCCGCCTCTCTCAAAATGGACTCGTGGCTGCGCACCTGCACACGCCGTCCCTGATGAAAGGTGAGGGCGCAGAAACTGCAGCCGCCAAAGCATCCTCTGTTGCTGACCAGGGAAAAGCGAACTTCCTGAATAGCCGGAACACCGCCCTCCGCATCGTAAGAAGGATGCCAGGTTCTCGCATAGGGCAGGTCATAAACCGCATCCATCTCCTCTGTCGTGAGCGGAAGCGCCGGAGGATTCTGTACCACATATTCCGTCTCTTTATACGGCTCCACCAGCCGTTTTGCCGTGATGGCGTCCGTATTCTCATACTGCCGGTAATAGCTTCTGGCATAGGCTTCCTTAGAAGAAATAATCTCTCCATAGGAAGGAAGTACTTCGTATTCTCCGGAAAGCTCTGTCAGGCTGCGGCAGCGAAAGACGGTGCCTCGCACATAGGTGATATCTCTCACCGGAATGCCGGCCTGCAGCGCCTCCGCAATCTCCAGCACCGAGTGTTCTCCCATCCCATACATCAGAAGGTCGGCGCCGGCATCCAGCAGCACGGATCGCTTCACCGTGTCGCTCCAGTAATCGTAATGTGCCAGCCGCCGCAGGGACGCCTCGATGCCTCCGAGAAGGATAGGCGTCTTTTTGTACGTTTTTCGTATCAGATTGCTATAGACGATGACTGCCCGGTCGGGTCGTCTGGAAAACCCGCCGCCCGGGGTATAGGCGTCCTGATGGCGCCTTTTTCTGGCCACGGTGTAATGATTGACCATGGAATCCATATTCCCTGCCGACACGAGAAAGGCAAGCCGCGGCTCCCCGCAGACGGCAATGCTCTCATCCTTCTTCCAGTCCGGCTGCGCGATGACCGCCACCTTATAGCCGGCATGTTCCAGCAGTCTCGTGATGATCGCCATCCCAAAAGAAGGGTGATCCACATACGCGTCCCCGGAAATGTACACAAAATCAGCCTGTTTCCAGCCTCTCTCCTTCATCTCTTTTTTATTTGTCGGCAAAAAACCGGTTGTCTTTTCCATATCGTTATCACTTCCTGTCCGTTTTTCCTCTCTTTAATCCCTGCAGTTCCTCTTCTGTCAACGGGCGATACTCTCCCGGCGCCAGGCTTTCATCGAGACGCAGGCTGCCCATCGAAATCCTTTTCAGGTAGAGGACCTTCCGGCCCACTGCCCGGGCCATCCGCTTCACCTGATGAAAGCGTCCTTCGCAGACCGTGATATACACGCCAAAACCGCGTAAACTATCGCCGCTCTCATCCGCATTTTCTGCCTGCGCGTTCTGCTCTGCTCGCGCGTCCTGTGCAGAAAGTAATCTGGCAGGCAATGTTTTCTTTTCATCGCCGATATCCAGCCCTTCGGCAAAAGCCTCCTGCTCTTCTTTTCCCACCGGGCCGTCGAGAAGCGCAAAATAACACTTCTCCACATGCTTTCTGGGCGATAACAGCGCATGTGCCAGTTCTCCGTCATTGGTGAGCAGCAACAGTCCTTCCGTATCTTTGTCCAGCCGTCCCACAGGAAACAGTCCCCGGGCAGGCTCTCTGATGAGGTCGAGCACCGTGCGCTCTCTCCCGTCCTCCGTGGCCGAGACGACTCCCTGCGGCTTATGGAGCATGAGATACGTATATTTTTCATAATGACAGTTCTTTCCGTCCACAGTCACTTCCGCTGTGTCGGCATCTATCTTTGTCTCCGGTTTCATTACCACCGCACCATCGACACAGACCCGTCCCTTTTTCAGGTACTGTTTTGCCTCGCTGCGGGTCAGCCCCGCCGTCTGTGTCAGAAACTTATCCAGGCGCATCTGTTCCATCGCGTTCTCCTTTTCTCTTCCCGGCTCTTTCCCACGCCGACTTCCTGTCGACGTCCGTTTCCTTTTTATTTTGTCTCGCAGTTCTTTCCCACGCCTGCTTTCTTCCGACATCTGTTTGTTTTTCGTTCCGTTTCGCCGTCTACTGCTTCCTCCATCCCGGCGCGATCTTATTTTTTATGATGCCCCGGCTGCATTTCCCCCATCCGAGAGGAAGTCCTTCCACACAGATCAGGATCCATCCGTCTTTTCCATCTCCCTCAATGGTCTCGCCCCGCAGATATTTCTCCACGCGAACGTCATCAGCAGACAGAGAAAGACAGTTGGCATATTCTTCCGGACAGAGCGCCATGGCAAGTGCCTGCCCCGGCTCAAAACGTTTCTTCTTACAATCCCCCAGATACAGACCGGAGCGTACCACCCGAAGCCCTCTCATATCCGGGCAATGTTCCGGAAGAAGAAAAAGCCTCTCCTCCAGCCGCTGCAGTCTCTCCTGCGGTATCTCCAGATGACAGTCCGCAAAAAAATGCTTCATTTCTTTGATCATCTCTTCGCTGCTGTCCGGTCTCTCTGCGGACCTGCCGCCTCTTCTCCTGCTGTTTTTGCCACGATTTTTTTTTCGTCCAGTCACAGCCAACCGGCTGTCAGCCGTCTCTGTGTTCTCCGGGTCACCTTCCATCGAAGTTTCCGGAGCACACACGCCTTCTATCCTGTCTTCTTTTCGAAGGAGCGCCGCAAACTGTCCTTCCCCGTCCACTCTGTGGTTCCAGAATCTCCGGCAGCAGGTAAGACTTTCGTCGCCGCTCATGCTCCATTCCGGGTGCCCGATATCCACACCGGGATACAGCGGTAGGGGTTCCAGATGAAAGCAGCCTTCTGTCTGTGAAGCCATCGGTTCTTTGCCGCCCTGTCCCTCTGTGACAGCGGCGCCGTCCGTCCGTGCCAGCAACGTCTCCACCACCTGCTCATTTTCTTCCGGAGAGTAGGTGCAGGTGGAATACACAAGATGACCGCCCGGGCGCACCATGGACGCCGCCTGCGCGAGAATCTCCTTTTGCAGTCCGCTGTAACGCGCGACCTCCTCCGGTGACCAGTCTGCCGCCATGGAAGGCTCCTTTCGGAACATGCCTTCTCCCGAGCAGGGGGCGTCCACGAGCACACAGTCAAAATACCCGGAAAAACGGTCTGCCAGCCGCTCCGGACTCTCACAGGTGATGACAGCGTTCCGCACGCCGGCAAGTTCCATATTTTTAAGAAGCGCCTTACACCTCGATATACTGATATCATTGGCGATGAGCACTCCTTCTCCCTTCATCTTTGCCGCCAGCGCCGTGGTCTTTCCTCCCGGCGCCGCACAAAGGTCCAGCACCTTATCCCCCGGCTTCACCGGCAAAAAAGAAGCAGGAGCCATGGCACATGGTTCCTGTATATAATAGGCTCCTCCATAATACAGCGGATGCAGAGAAAGCCTCTCTTCCCCTCTGTAATAGAAGCCGGTACTGCACCACGGAACCGGTGTCACAGCAAACCGGCGGAGAAGCTCCGCCGGTTGTATTTTTAACTGATTCACCCGGAAAGTCTGGCCGTAGCTTCCCGAAAAACTGGCTGCATATCTGTCATAGTCTTCTCCGAGAAGCCTGCGCATTTTCTGTTCAAACTCTTCTGGCAAATGCATCGTATATCCTCCGTTATGTCAGGCTCTGGGTCTGATATCCTTCCGAAATGATATCCAGCTGGCTCGCAAAATGCTGCAGCTGCATCATATCGTCGGCCACATACACTTTGTAAAACTCATCCTGAATCTTTGTGACCTCCCGCTTGTTGGCTACTTTATAAAGATTCTGGATATTGTTCAGGATATCCTTCACCAGATTCTCCTTTTTCTGATGAGAGTTCTGTGCATCCATGATCTCATCCCGGACATCCGACATGGCCTTATCGATCTCAATGATCGCCCGGGACGCGTCGATCAGCTTCTGCTGCACATAGTCCGGAATATGTTCTTTATATTTATACTGTAAAGAATGCTCGATAGTCGCCCAGAAATTCATGGCCATCGTGCGTATCTGTATCTCCGCGCTCAGCGTCTTGGGTCCTTTGATCGTATTCACCGTGTAATCTATGATGATGTGATAGCTACGGTACCCGCTGGCCTTCATATGGTTGATGTAATCCTTCTCGCACTTGACCACCATATCTGTGCGCTCTTTTATCATATGCACGACTCTGTCAATGTCTTCCACGAACTGACAGTTCAGCCGTATGCCTGCAATATCTTCTATCTTTTCTTCAATGTCATTCATGGATATATCTTTTTTTTTCATCTTATCCAGAATGCTGACAATGCTTTTTAATCTTCCCTCGACAGATTCAATTGGAGAATACAATCCCCTGGTTCTGTGCTCCGTAATCACGTGGTTGAACTTCACGACCATTTCATCCACGGCAAGCTGGTAAGGATCAAGTAGCTCCCGCCAAAGCTGTATCTCCATATCATCACCTCCAACCTTCATAATCGTGTGTTATATCTCATCTCAGTATAACATAGAATAGAGAAAAAAGCACTTCTTTCGTCCTTTTTACTCTCCCGTCAGGAAAGAGACATTCCCTCGTCTTCCGGCAGATCGTCCTGCAGCGCCGCTTCCACCGCCAGGGTGTCGCACCGCTCATTTTCCGGATGTCCCGCATGTCCTTTTACCCAGTGGAAAGTGACCGTATGCGGCTCCATGGCAGCAAGCAGTCTCTTCCACAAATCTGTGTTCTTCACCGGTTCTTTTCCGTTCCTCTTCCAGTTCTTTTTGATCCATCCGTCTATCCAGTGTTCATTAAAGGCCTTCACCAGGTATTGAGAATCCGAATACAACTCGACCTGACAGGGGCGGATGAGCGCCTCCAGGCCCACGATGGCGGCAAGTATCTCCATGCGGTTATTTGTCGTCTTTTTAAATCCGCCGGACAACTCTCTTCTGTGGCACTCTCCCTTGGTATCGGTATACAGAAGTACCGTCCCGTAGCCGCCCGGTCCCGGATTTCCTCTGGCTGAGCCATCTGTGTAAATCGTTACTCTCAATCTCTCTCTCCTTTTTCTTCGAACGTTTTTTCATCATTATAGCATTTTCAGCGGAAAAAGCAAGAATAGAAAACCGCTTTAAAGCGACCGTTTTCGAGCGGCCGGACGCAAAGAAAAAATCCCCCGAAGTCTGCCCCCGAAGAATTTTTTCTCTCCGCTCAGATAATGATACAGATCAGCCCGCCGCTGCTCTCGTTTACGATCTTTTCCATGGCGCTCTGCAGTTTTTCCTGACTGTCTTCGTTGATCTTTGTCACCTTCCCCGAAATACCATCGTCCACCAGCTGGTTCAGCGTCTTTCCGAAAATGTTTACATTCCAGATCTCCTTCGGATCTCCGCCTGCCTGTTCCCGGATGTATGTAATCAGGTCCTCCGCCTGCAGCTGTGTCCCCACGATCGGCGCAATCTCCGTCGTGAGGTTTGCGCGGATCAAATGGATGGACGGCGCCTCCGCCCGGATCTTCACTCCAAACTTGCTGCCGTGTTTGACGACCTCCGGCTCGGAGAGTGTGATCTCCGAGAGTACCGGCTTCATCACGCCATACCCTCTCTCCCTGGCATCTTTGAGCGCCTGGGAAACTTCCTCAAATTCTTTCTTTTTCTCTGAGAGTTCCTTCATGATCCGAATGAGATGGTATTCATTTTTTATGGTGATCCCCGTCAGATCCGAGAGGATCTCATAATAATACGAATCCCGAATCTGGATCCGCACTTCCACCTCGCCGGTATCCATATGGATCTTCTCCACTTTTCCGGATTCCATATATTCATTCTGCGGGATATCCTTCTGATAGATATCCTTCATCTTCTCCTTCTCCGCCAGATATTCTTTCATCAGATCCAGAATGGATTTTTTCATCCAATGGTCATCCCGCAGTGTCTCCACCCATTTCGGCAGGAAAAAGCCCACGGAAGAAAGCGGAAATTCCAGCAGGACATTTTTCATGATGTCCAGGATATCTTCCTGCCGGAGCTGGTCACAGTTGACCGGCATCACTGTCGTGTGGTATTCCTTCGTGAGATTCTGCGCCAGATTCTGCGTGGCTTTTGAGTACGGACGGTCGCTGTTTAACAGAACAAGAAACGGTTTGCCGATGGCGGTCAGTTCCTCCACCGTCCGTTTCTCCGCCTCCACATAAGAATCCCTCGGAATCTCCCCGAAAGATCCGTCCGTGGTCACCAGGATCCCGATGGTAGAATGGTCCCGGATAACCTTTCTCGTGCCATACTCCGCCGCCTTGGTAAAAGGAACCTCATAGTCAAACCACGGCGTCTTTACCAGACGCTCCTGCCCGTTTTCCAGATGACCGCCGGCGCCCGGCACCATGAAACCCACGCAGTCGATGAGACGCACCTTCACCTTCATATCTTCCATCGGAAGTTCCACTGCCTCCTTCGGAATGAACTTTGGCTCCGTCGTCATGACCGTCTTTCCGGTGCCGCTCTGCGGCATCTCATCCATCGTCCGCTGCCTTTCATGCTCGTCGGCGATCTCCGGGAGGACCATCAGTTCCAGAAAGCGCTTGATAAATGTCGATTTGCCGCTTCGGACCGGTCCCACCACGCCAAGATAGATTTCGCCGCCGGTTCTCGCTGAGATATCCTGATATATATTATTCTTTTCCATGAAAAATCCCTCCCCAATACTAATGCAGTATATGCAGCCGGGGAGGGAAATAGACCGGATCTTTTGTAAAGTTAAATCCGCAACTCCTAATTCACAAAAAATGCCGTCACGATCTGACAGAGCGCTTCATAATCAGAGAGCGCCATCGTCTCCTGCGCGGAGTGCATCGCCCACATCGGAACGCCGATATCGCAGCCCCGCATCGGAATATGTGCGCCAACCATCGGTCCCAGCGTGCTTCCGCCGCGAATGTTATTCCGGTCGTTGATGATCTGCAGCGGAATATCATATTTTTCTGAGAGCCCCAGCAGGATGGCCTGCACTCTGGCGTCCGTGGCATATTTGAAAGTGCCGCTTGCCTTGATGGCGACTCCTTTGCCCACATAGGCGCGGGAAGTGATATCACAGCGGTCCGGGTAGTTTGGATGAGCGCCATGGGCCCCATCCACAGAAAGATAGATGCTGTCTGCCATGGATGCGCGAAACATTTCTTCATTACATCCCAGCGTGCGGAAGATACCGCGTAGCACACCGCCAAGCAGTTCCGAATCCGCACCGGAACGGGTAAAGCTTCCAACCTCTTCATGATCGAACAGCCCGATCAGATTGATGCCGTTACTCCGCTCTCCCTCCACCAGCGATTCCAGCAGCGCGCTGACAGAAGCCAGATTATCCAGACGCGGACTTACCACCAGTTCTTCTGAAAGCCCCACCAGCTGCGGCTCGTCATAATTATAGAGATTCAGATCATAGCTTAAGATCTCCGAATCATCCACCCCCAGCTCCCGGGCAAGAAACTGCACGAAGGCTCCTTCTGTCCAGGAAGCGCCGGACAGCCCGGTCACCGGCATCAGCTCCTTCTGCCGGTCGATCTTCCAGCCGCTGTTTGCATCCCGCTGCATGTGAATGGCAATGCCCGGAATCACCGCCACCGGTCGTTCACTGTCATAATGCACCGCCTTCGGCTTAAAAATGCTCTCCCCCTTCAGCACAATGGTACCTGCCAGACCCAGCGGCCGGTCAAACCAGGTATGATCCATCATACCCCCGTATACCTCCACATTCAGCATATCGCTTTCCATACTGCGAAACTCCGGCCGGTTTTTCACCTTAAAACAGGGCTGATCCACATGAGCAAACGCCATGCGCACCGGCTGGATATAGGCCCGCTTGCGTCCCATGGTAAACGCAAACAAGACATCCGGAAATGGAGCGATAAAATAACGCCCTCCCAGGCGAGGCGCAAACAGCCGGTCATAATAAAGTTCTTCAAATCCCTCTTTTTCCAGATAATCTCTGGCAAATGCCACCACCTGCTCCGGCGCAGTTCCTTTTTTCAGACAGTCAAACAATGTATCCATTTTTTCTCCTTTTCTGACGCATTTACCGCGTCCATAATGGTAGATCTGAAAGTTCACTTTCAAACTTTTCCTTCTTTCATGAGAGTAAATCTATTTGCAAAATACAGGGTCTGTGTTACAATAATTTTACTATACCGGAGATCATTCAGCAACTGGGATTTGTAAAGGTAAGAACAGATTTCTAATATAACAGACGATGCCATTCGTTCTCATACAATTCCTCCCGACTCGACCCTCACTCGGACTACAGGCGTTTTTGATCGGCAAGGAGAAACCGCTTTGCATTTTCTCCCTGCTTTCCACAAGTCTTAGACAGTCCTCGCTCACAGCTCGCGGTCGGAAACTGTATGCACTCCGAATGGCATCTGGATATTGGGAAACTCTGTTTCTCCTTTACAAGAATCCTGTGTATGCTGGCAAAACAGCAGTCTATAGACATAGATAGTTGTTTTGTCGAGAGGATAAGAAACAGATAATTTTACACAGCACAGATGGCGTTCCGGACACAGACAGACTTCGACTGCGAGCTGTGAGCGAGGACTGTCATATTCTCCAGATTATTGTAACCTATTATTCAGACCGAGTGAGGGCCGAGCAGGAGAACCTGTCTGTGCTCCAGCGTCATCGTCTGTGTTACAAGTTTACATTTCTTATCACCGCGACAAATCCTTATTTTGCCCGTTTCAAAAGCTCGTCCCAGCGGCGGTCTACCTCTGACTGGATGTCGGCGATGAGGTGTTCTTTGCCCGGCTTGAAGAGGTGTTTGAAACGGCCCTGCGGGCGCAGGAAGTCCTCGATCGGGAGTTTTTTCTTTGGCTCATAGTTGAGGATCCATTCGCCGTCGATGACCTCAAAGAGTGGCCAGAAGCAGGTGTCCACAGCCAGCTGGCAGATTTCGAGGATGTCGGACATCTCATAGCGCCAGCCGCGCGGGCATGGAGCCAGCACATTTAAGAAGGCGGCGCCCGGAGTGTAGATGGCTTTCTCGGACTTTACGTGGAGGTCTTTGAAGTTTTTGACGAAGGTGGTCTGCGCCACGTAAGGAATGTTGTGGGCGGCGATGACCTGTGCCAGATCTTTGCGGTTCTGGGTTTTTCCTTCGGAGTCCGTGCCGACAGGGGTCGTGGTGGTGTCTGCGTAAAGCGGGGTGGCGGAAGAACGCTGGATACCGGTGTTCATGTATGCCTCGTTGTCGTAGCAGACGTAGACCATGTCGTGATTTCTTTCCATGGCGCCGGAGAGGGACTGGAAACCGATATCGTAGGTACCGCCGTCTCCACCGAATGCGATAAATTTATGTGTATTTTTTACTTTTCCTTTTTTTCTTAAAGCGCGGTAAGCAGTCTCGACGCCGCTGCAGGTTGCGCCGGCATTTTCAAAGGCGTCGTGGATGAAGGAATCCTTCCATGCGGTGTACGGGTACATGAAGGAGGATACCTCCAGACAACTGGTGGCGCAGGTGATGACCGCCTCGTCGCCGTCGTGCAGACCACGGAGTACATTTCTTACGGCGATGGTCGCGCCGCAGCCGGCACACATACGGTGGCCCGGGGATAATCTTTCTTCTTTATTTAATGTCTGTTTTAAATTATAAGCCATGACGTACCTCCTATTCTCTCACGGATAAGTACCGGTAAGTCTCGCCCACATCGCCGGTCTTTTCCACTTCCATCAAATCTTCAAATACGGATGTCAGGCTGTCCACCGTGACGTCCCGGCCGCCAAGGCCGTAGCAGTAATTGATGACTGCCGGGTGAAGATTTTTGTTGTACAGGGCGGATTTGATCTCCGCGCCCAGAGGTCCGCAGTTCGTGTTGAAGTCCTCCGTCCGGTCCATGATGGCCAGATATCTGACATGGGAGAGCGCGTCTGCAATCTCCTCGGCAGGAAATGGACGGAAGAGGCGGATTTTAAGGATGCCGGCCCTGATGCCCTGTTCCCGCAGATGATCGACGGTGTCTTTGGCGGTTCCGGCGGCGGAACCGATCAGCACCATGGCATAGTCGGCGTCGTCTAATCTGTATTCTTCAAATAAACCGTACTGTCTTCCGGAGATCCTGGCGAACTCTGCCGCCACATCAAGGGCAACCTGTTTGGCATTGCGAAGCCCCTGCATCTGTGCCCGGCGGGCTTCCATCACATAATTGGTCACAGCGTACGGACCGTAGGCGATGGACTCGCCGTCTTTTAAGAGATAGTGCTCCGGTTCATATTCTCCGACAAAGTTCTTCACCACATCGTCCTCCAGCAGTTCAATGTTTTCTACTGCGTGGCTGGTGATGAAACCGTCCTGGCAGACCATGATCGGGAGCATGACATCTTTGTGTTCGGCGATGCGGTACGCCTGGATCATGTTGTCGTAAGCTTCCTGGTTGTTCTCGGCAAAAATCTGAATCCAGCCGGTATTTCTGGCGCCCATGGCATCGGAATGATCGCAGTTGATGTTGATCGGTCCGGAGAGGGCGCGGTTTACCAGGGCAAGGCAGATTGGAAGCCGGTCGGAAGCAGCCACATTTAAGACTTCCCACATGAGCGCAAGACCGCAGGAAGAGGTGGCGGTGATGGTTCTCGCTCCGGCAGCTTCAGAGCCGATGCAGGCGCTCATGGCGCTGTGCTCGCTCTCCACCGGGATGAATTCCGTATCGACCTGTCCGTTCGCCACAAAAGTGGTGAAATACTGCGGAATCTCCGTGGAAGGAGTGATCGGGTAGGCAGGCATAACGTCAGGATTGATCTGACGCATGGCGGTGGCTACCGCTTCATTTCCGGATAAACGTTCTTTGATTCCCATTATCTTACCCCCTTTAACATGACGATCGCGTCAAAAGGACAGGCTTTTACGCAGATGCCGCATCCCTTGCAGTGGTCAAAATCAAAATCGGCCCGCTTGCCGTTCACGATCGGAATCGCGCTGTCCGGACAGGCCGGCGCGCAGAGCAGGCATTGTTTACATTTTTCTTCGATAAATTTTGGCGTGTCCGTCCGCCATTCGCCGGTATTAAATGTAGCGGCGGTGCAGCTTCCCACAACGGTGCAGCCCAGGGTGAGATCCTGCCATTTTACATCCAAACCTAATTTACTGATATCTGATGCCATTATCTTACCTCCTGTAAAGCCAGGGAGAGAGCGTTCATGTTCCCTTCGATCACCTCTGGCTTCGATGCAAATTTATGTGCGTAGGATTTACGCATTTCTTCCAGGAAACGTTCTTCCTCCATGATGCCGCTGACCTTTACAATGGCGGCGAGCATCGGAGAGTTGGGAAAATAACGACCGAGTGTCTCCATGGAAATCTTCCGGGCGTCGATGGTGTACACCTGTCCTTCATAGCCGTGCAGATGCGGAAGGATCTCTTCCTTCGGACGGGCGGTGTTGATGACGATGGCGCCGTCTTTTTTCAGACCGTCCGTTACGTGAACGGAATCAAGAAGCGTCTCGTCCACGACAACGACATAATCCGGATCATAAATATTGGAATGTACCCGGATGACATTGGAACTTAAACGATTATAAGCGGTGATCGGCGCGCCCATACGCTCAGGGCCGTATTCAGGAAAGCCCTGTACATGCATGCCTGTGCTGAAAGCGACGTCCGCCAGGAGCAGAGCGGCTGTTTTCGCGCCCTGACCGCCCCGGCCGTGCCACCGGATTTCAATTAAATCTTTCATGATATCCTCCATTCTTATGCAGTGTATGTATGATCCCGCCGGCACAGATGCAGTTCTGGTGCTCTGTGGGCGGCAGCAGGTGCCGATGCCCTGAAAAATGCAGCGGCACAAAACAGAAATTACATAATGTTTGTGTTGGAAACACCAGTGTCCGTGCTACGCGGATAAAAAAGAGTAAAAAAGAATCCCGCTCGCGGAACCCGTCCGCTGATGAACCGGCAGCAGCGGCACTGTTCTTCTCCTTGCAGGAATGACCTGATGAAAATTCACAACGAGTTTGATTATATCATCAATTATTTATTTTGTGAAGAGAAAATGTGTAAAAACAGGGAGAAAAGAGGTTGACAACAAGGCAGGCGGATACTATACTGAATTTATAAAATTTCAAAGGCAAACCCGCCGAAAGACGGGGACGCAAAGCCATGGGTCTACGGCTTTTTTAGCTATGACAGCCGGTTGCCGCATTTATTTAGAGTGTGTATCAGATATTTGGATGACTTCGTAATTTGGCAACCGCTTATATGATTTATAAGCGGTTTTGTTATTTCTCAGGATTTTCCTTGTTTTTGACATGGATGCAGGAGCTATTGATGAGCAGGTATCAGACGTATATTTATTATAAAAGGTAAGAAGTCGCCCGGATATGACGATACGATCAGACAGAGAGGATGTGTGATATGAAAAAAGAGATGAGAGATACTATGGAAAACAGGAAAGGTCAGAAACCGAACAGAAGAGGCGGACTGGCCGTGGCGCTCACTGTACTGCTCATTGCCGGAGGGAGGATTCCACACCTGGCGGCAGGCCACGTCCAACGTGCCTGAGCTTACGACCTTTGTCGACCACGAAGGGGAGACGGTCATCATCGACAGTGACGGGCAGGAAGTACCGCTGAAGCCCGGCGAGCCGAAGGTGACGAAGGATACGCAGACTTCCCGGAAGACAGTGACGATGAAGAAGCCGGCAAAGAGAACGTACACCAGGAAGTCCACCAAGACGAAGAATTCCAGCGATGAGAAGGAGAACGGTTCCAATGTGGTTGTGACCAACACGACCGTAGTGACGGTGAAGAAGAAGAAGTTTAAGAAGAACTCCCGCAAAAAGGTGGTCATCACAAAAGTAACGACCACGAAAGAGATCAGCATAAAAGGTGCGGAGACTCTGCAGGCGGATGAGGCCGCACAGGAAGAGCAGGGCGCAAGAACGGCGGATATCAGTACGTTGGCGCCGAAGCTGAACAGCGCTGTGATGGGAGCCTATACTTCTCTGGGATTTACAGTGACCATTGATCCTTCCGTATCGTACTCCGGTTACTTTAACGCAAGGAATCAGTCCATTATCCTGAAGAAAGAGGGAGATACCGTTTATCATGAGATGGGATATTTCCTCGCTTTTGTGGCTGGCAACGTGGACAAGAAGGCAGAGTTTACGGCTGTCTATAATGAAGAAAAAGGAAAGTACACCGGAACCAATAAGAGTTATGTGACGCAGAATTCTTCCGAGTATTTTGCGGAATCCTTTAAAGACTATACGTTAGATCCGGTCGCTCTGCAGAGCAGCCGTCCGAAGACGTATCAGGCGATCGTAAGTGCGCTTGGCAATGTGACGGCACAGCAGCTGAGTAAGCTGAAGCTGGCTTACGGTTCGATCTGGAAGTAAGTCCCCTTTCACAATATAACAGAAGAAAAAGTGTGGCTGCTGCAATGACCGGCTGACCGCGTAAGATACGATTCAGATATTGAAATAATGTATTTTATGTGCAGGCGATTTTGCAGCAGCCTTTTCGTTTTGCGGGAAGGTTGACTTTCCCGATCAGCTTTCAGTATAATAGACAGGAATGTAAGGCCGCAGATACTGCGGCAGTATGGGAGGCATAGACATGAATCAGAGTTACAGAGCAGAACTGACCTGCCTGTTTGGTGATCCGGCGGATGCAGATCTGGTGGGAGCGATGATGGAGGCCGGTTACCGGGCGCAGGGACTGAATTACCGTTACCTGGCTGTGAATATAAAAAAAGGCGATCTGGGAAAGGCCATGGATGCAGTACGCGTTTTTGGAATAAAGGGAGTGAATCTGACAGAACCCCACAAGGAGGATGTCCTGTCTTATCTGGATGAGCTGTCCATGACGGCGGAGATCACGGGAGCAGTAAATGCAGTGTGCAACAGAGAGGGAGTCCTGGTGGGGGAGAACACGGACGGAAAGGGTCTGGTCACGGCGTTAATGGAGGAGGGAGTATCTCTTTCCGGAAAAACGCTGACATTTCTCGGCGCGGGCAGCACTGCCAGAGCGGCGGCGGTGGAGTGCGCGGTGTCCGGCGCGCGGAAGATATATATTGTTAACCGGAGTGAAGAGCGGGGAAGAATGCTGGAAGAATTGATCAGCAGTCGTACACAGGCGGAGGCACAGTACATTTTCTGGGAAAAGGGAGTGAAGATCCCGGAGGATACGGATATCCTGGTGCAGGCGACCAGTCTCGGCATGGAAGAGGAACTTCCGGATATTAATTACGGAAGTATTCGTCCGGAAATCGTTGCCTGTGACATGGTCTTTTGTCCCCGCGAGACAGAATTTTTAAAAAGAGCCGGAGAATGCGGTGCGAAGACAATTTCGGGGATTTCGATGTTACTCAGTCAGACGGTGCTGAATTACAGCCTCTGGACAGAACATATCGCTCCGGCAGATGTCATGTATGAGGCGCTTTGCAGAGTGCTTTCGGATGAAGATCAGATTGATGGGAGTGAAGGAAAAGTGCGGACAGAGAGAGGGCAGGGGACAGCAGGATTATTTGGTGCGGATGCGGCAGACCGGCGTCTGATCGCGAAAATGACGGAGTATTATGCGGGAGATCCGAAGAGAATCCAGCATTTTCTTAAGGTGTATCAGTTTGCCAGACTTATCGGCGAGGGAGAAAAGATTCCGTCGGAAGAACTTTTTATATTAAGGACGGCAGCCATCGTGCATGATATCGGGATTAAGATCAGTGAAGAGAAGTACGGCACTTCTTCCGGTAAATACCAGGAAAAGGAAGGACCTGCCGTGGCACAGCCGATGCTGCATTCTCTGGGATACGAGGAAGATGTGATCGACAGAGTACTCTTTCTCATTGCAAACCACCACACTTATGATAGAATAGAAGGAACAGACTATCAGATACTGGTGGAGGCAGATTTTCTGGTGAACCTCTATGAAGACGGGTGCAGTCGCAAGACAGCGGAAAATGTAAAGAAAAATATTTTCCGAACAGAAACAGGTCTCTGGTATCTGGAAAAGATGTTTTTATAAACGGGTCCCGGTCGTATCCGGGGCTAGCAAGGAGGAAACCATGATATTTGGAGTAATTTTGGCCGGGGGTATCGGCAGCAGAATGGGAAATGTGGAGAAGCCGAAGCAGTTTCTCACAATCGGGGACAAGCCAATCATCATTCATACGATTGAGAAGTTTTATGTGAACAGCAGATTTGAGAAGATCATTGTTCTCTGTCCGAATCAGTGGATCAACCACACGAAGAATCTGATCCGGAAAGATTTCAAAAATACGGAACGTATTGTGGTCATCGAAGGCGGAGACACGAGAAATGAGACGATCATGAACTCGATCCGGTATATTGAGAAGGAGTATGGTCTTGACGATGATACGATCATTGTAACGCACGACTCGGTTCGTCCGTTCCTGACACACCGGATCATCGAAGATAATATCAACTATGCCATTGAGTACGGCGCCTGTGATACGGTCATTCCGGCTTCCGACACCATCGTGGAGAGCAAGAGTCACGAGGTGATCAGCGATATTCCGGACCGTTCCATCATGTATCAGGGACAGACCCCGCAGTCCTTTAAGGCGAAACGGCTGAAAGAGTTGTATGAATCACTGACGCCGGAGGAGAAGAAGATCCTCACGGATGCCTGCAAGATCTGTGTGATGAAGGGAGAAAAGGTATATCTCGTGGAAGGCGAGGTATTTAATATCAAGATTACTTACCCATACGACTTGAGAGTTGCCGAGACATTGATAAAAGGAGAATAAACATGTTAAATACAGTATACCGGCTGGTCGCTCCCCGCAGATTTGAGGTGGCCTTTAATGATATTGATCTGAACGGAGAACAGGTGGTTGTCCGTCCGACACACCTGTCTATCTGCCATGCGGACCAGCGCTATTATCAGGGAAGCCGTCCGGCAGAGATTCTGGCAAAGAAGCTGCCGATGGCATTGATACACGAAGGAATCGGCGATGTGGTTTACGACCCGCTGGGAGAGTTCAAGCCGGGAGAACTGGTCGTCATGATACCGAACACCCCGGTGGAAAAAGATGAGATCATCGGAGAGAATTATCTGCGCAGTTCCAAATTCCGCGCCAGCGGATTTGACGGCTTCATGCAGGATAATGTGGCTCTGGACAGAGACCGTGTGCTCCGTCTTCCGCCGGATATCGACCGGACCGTGGCGGCTTTCACAGAGATTGTGACAGTCAGCGTACAGGCACTTCGCCGCTTTGACCGTTTCGCCCATGCCAGAAGAAATGTGCTGGGCGTCTGGGGTGACGGTAACCTGGGCTATATCACTTCCCTTTTCTTCCGGTATATGTATCCGGATACCAAGCTGATCATATTCGGTACGGACAAAGAGAAGCTGAGCAGTTTTTCCTTTGCGGATGAAACTTATCTGGTATGGGATGTACCGGCAGATCTTGAGATAGACCATGCTTTCGAATGTGTGGGCGGTGATGCCTCGCAGAAAGCGATCAATCAGATCATTGACATGATTCATCCGGAAGGAACAATCTCTCTTCTCGGTGTGTCCGAATACCCGATCCCGATCAACACCCGTATGGTGCTGGAAAAAGGTCTTCGCCTGTTTGGAAGCAGCCGAAGCAGCCGGGAAGATTTTGTAAAGACCGTGGAAATGTATGAGAAACATCCGGAGATTCTCGGATATCTGAGTAATATCGTCGGCGCCCAGATTGAGGTGAATTCCATCGCGGACATGAATAAAGCCTTTGAGATGGATATTCACAAGATGATGGGAAAGACGGTCATGATCTGGAAGAAATAGAGATTCTTTGCGGTGATAAGAAATGTAATCTGTAACACAGACGATGACGCGGGAACGCAGACAGGTTCTCCTGCTCGGCCCCCGTCGGATATCCGGTCGTTATTGACAAGCAGGGGCAAACCGCTTGCCCCTGCTTTTTTACAGACTACGACATATCCTCCGTCACAGCTCGCAGTCGAAGACTGTCTGTGTCCAAAGCGTCATCTGCGCTATTTTGTCGTATACACAGGATTCTTGTAAAGGTGGAACAGGGGTTTTTCAATAGACAAATGACATTTGGGCACATACGACTTTCGACCGCGAGCTGTGAAGGAGGACGGACAAAGCTATCTCACAGTGGCATCCATGGGCAGTCCGACTGAGGGTCGAGACGGGCGAATTCGTATGTGCCTTACGTCATTGTCTGTTCAAGCGGATATCTATTCTCACCTCTACAAATTTCCAAACATAATCCCCTCTTTTGTTTCATACAATAGAATACAAAAATGCCAGGCAGGCGGAAGGAAATATGTTCATGCATTATCTGGAGGAAGTGATCGCGGTGGTGGATCATGTGGTCTGGGGACCGGTTATGCTGATGCTGCTGCTGGGAACCGGCGTGGTTTTGACTGTGCGCTGCCGGTTTCTCACATGGAAGAATCTTCCCTGGGCGGTGAAGATGACGTTTGGCAGGGAAACAAGAGAAAAAGGAAAGGAGAGCGGTGATGTCTCTCCTTTTTCTGCGCTTACCACGGCGCTTGCCGCCACGATCGGCACGGGAAATATCGTGGGGGTTGCCACTGCTATGGCGGCTGGCGGGCCGGGGGCGCTGGTGTGGATGTGGATTTCCGCCTGTTTCGGTCTTTCGTCTAAGTTTGCGGAGTGTATGCTGGCGGTGAAGTACCGGGAGAAAAATGAGAGAGGAGAGATGTGCGGCGGTCCCATGTACACTATGAAAAATGCGTGGAAAGCGCGGGGGTGTTCGGGATTCGGCGCAGCATTGGGTGGGTGCTTTGCCTTTTTTGCGGTCGTGGCTTCTTTTGGCATCGGAAATATGACCCAGAGTAACTCCATTGTATCTTCGCTGCACGCTGCATTTGGCATGCCGCCAAAAAAGGTGGGTCTGGTGCTTATGATACTTTCCTTTCTGATCATCCTGGGAGGAATTAAAAGTATTGCGAAAATATCATCCGTGGTAGTTCCGTTTATGGCGATTTTTTACGTCATTTGCGGACTTTTTGTGATTGTGGGCAATCTTCATAATCTTCCTTCCGGTATCGGTATGATTTTCCAAATGGCTTTCAGCCCGGAAGCCGCCGGGGGAGCCCTCTGCGGAAACATGACGGCTTCGGCCGTGGACGCGATGCGGTTCGGAGTGGCAAGGGGGATTTTTTCCAACGAGGCGGGCATGGGTTCCGCCGCCATCACAGCGGCGGCCGCCACGGCAAAGAACCCCGTCCGGCAGGGATACATCAATATGACCGGAACATTCTGGGATACGCTGGTCGTCTGTACGATCACCGGTCTGGTGATCGCCTGTTCCGGCGTTCTCGGGCAGGTGAATCCGTCTACGGGAATGGCGTATGAGGGAGCGGCGCTGACGATCGCCGCATTTTCCACTGTATTCGGAGAATCGGGAAGTGCTGTGATCACAATCGGGATCGTACTGTTTGCTTTTTCCACGATTCTTGGTTGGGAATATCAGGGAGAGAAAGCTTTTGAATATCTGGCGGGAAGCCGCCGTTACAATCGGGTGTATCGGCTCATTTTCTCTCTGCTGGTCTATGTGGGAGCCACCCAGAGTCTGGAACTGGTCTGGGGATTTTCCGATATTGCCAATGCGCTGATGGCTCTGCCGAATCTGATCTGTCTGTTGCTTATGAGCGGGGAGGTGGCGGCGGAAGCGAAAGAATATCAGAAAGGCATCGAGAAAGAGAAGTGGCTGTCGAGGATGGGAAAAAAATGATATCCGAAAGGAAAAATGAAGATTCTGCCGAAGACCGTCACTTTCAGGAGAAAAAATAAAAATCCTCCGGAAAGGAACTCCCGGAGGATCAGAGATATCGCATATGGTTTAGTTATCCAGCTTAATGCCCGCCAGCAGTGCGCCCAGTCCGGTGGAAGCGCTGCCTTCATCTTTATAGGAGACAGAAGCTTTCTCTTCCGGTGTATCCTGCGGTTCCTCATCCTGCGCGGCTTTGATGCTCAGGCTGATCTTGCCGTTTTCTACCTTGAGAACTTTTACCTTGACTTCCTGTCCGGCTTTTAAGACTTCGCCCGGAGATTCGATCCGTTTGTTGGCAATCTGGGAAATGTGTACCAGGCCGGAAAGTCCGTCGCCGAGATCTACGAAAGCGCCGTATGGCATCAGGGATTCTACCTTGCCGGTGAGCACCGTGCCAGGGATGATGGCGTTGATCTTTCTTTCTTTTTCTTCCCGGCGGCGGTCGTAGAGAACTTCTTTGACGGAGAGAACGAGGCGGTTCTTCTCTTCATCGGCGGTGATAACCTTCGCATCCACGGTTTTGCCCAGATACGTGTTGGTGTCCTCCACGTAGCCGATATCCAGATGAGAAGCCGGAATAAATCCCCGCAGACCTTCCACATAGACGATCACCCCTTTATTGACGATGCCGCCGACTTTCAGTGTCAGAACGGTGCCTTCTTCCATGTATTTTTTTACGGTTTCCCATGCCATTGCTTTGGAAGCCTCTTTTACGGAAAGGGATACATTTCCTTCGCCGTCATCGTCGGAGAGGACCACAGCCTTCACTGTGTCGCCCACCGGAACGCTCTGCAAGGAGAAAGACGGGTCGTCGCTGTAATCTTCCTTTTTGACAATACCCTGGGCATGATAATTGATGTCCAGATAAACTGCGTTCTCATCCACACCGGTGATCACGCCCTCCACGACATCGCCCTCGTTCAGCTTCCGGAAGGAAGCCTCCAGTTCTTTTTCAAAATCTGCCATTGTTTCACTCATGTTTGTATTCCTCTTTTCTTTATATAAATATTGTGTGCGAGAATTCTGTGTTCAGTACCTCGCCTGTAAATGCAGTGTCAGTACTGCCGGATGTGCAGTGCCGCATCAATCCGAACCTATAGAAAATAGTAACACATGTTTTGGAATGTGTGCAATGGATAAATGAAAAAGTAGGGAAAAAATTGTGGGGAAGGGAAAATTTCCATCGTGAAAAAGTATTGCCTGCTGGAAAAAAACAGGAAACTTTGCTATACTAAAAGAACTGTGCCAAAGGCAGGCGGAGAAATATCTCCGGTGTGGCAGACAGCCGGAACGATTTCCGGCGGACAGCCGAAGTCACAGACCAAAGGGACAGAGGACAAAAAGGTCATAGCGAAGGAATAATACGACTGGGAGGAATGAAAATGGATATAAATACAGGAATGAAAATGACACTAAAGGATACAGTAACTATGGATAACGCCGCAAAAACGCTGGGCAGCGGCAGCCTTCTGGTGTACGGGACGCCGGCGATGCTTCTTCTGGTGGAGAAGACTGCCGTGGCGCTGCTTGACGGGCATCTTGACGAGGGGATGACCACGGTCGGTACCAACTTGAATGTAGACCATGTGTCCGCCACGCCGCTCGGCGCAAAGGTAAGCTGCGAGGTGGAACTGACGGAGATCGACCGGAAGAGACTGGTATTTTCTGTCGAGGTACAGGACGCTGCCGGGGTGATCGGAAAAGGAACCCACGAGAGATTTATCGTGCAGGCGGAGAAGTTCCAGCAGAAGGCAGACGGCAAATTTCAGGCGTAGGCTCAGTATGCGGAAATATTTATTTTCAAGTTATGAATGTGTCAGCACACGGGCTGCTGAGGCATGACAGATAGTAGAATTGAAGCAAAGGTATGAATGGACAAAGAGAGAATAATTATCATAAAAAGAATCATCAGCAGAAGATAGACGGCAGACACGGCGGCCCGGAGCAGACAGCGGAAAGTACCGTGCCAATCCGCCTGAATAAATATTTAAGCGACGCCGGCGTCTGCTCCAGAAGGCAGGCGGACCGGTATGTGGAAGAAGGGCGGGTCACGGTGGACGGCAGGCCGGCGGAGCTTGGCACGAAGGTGCTGCCCGGACAAAAGGTCTGCCTGGACGGACGCCCGGTGGACGGGAAAGGCGGCGTCAGCCAAAGAAGGATCGTGCTGGCGGTCAATAAGCCAAGAGGGATTGTCTGCACGACATCCCGGAAAGAGAAGGATAATATCGTAGATTTTATCGGTTATCCGGAGCGCATTTATCCGGTGGGGCGTCTTGATAAGGACTCCGAGGGACTGATTCTCATGACCAATGACGGGGAGTTGATGGATGAGATCCTCCGGGCGAGAAACGGGCATGAGAAAGAATACGAGGTAACGGTCAACCGTCCGGTCAGCGAGGCATTTTTAAGAAAGATGGCGGCAGGCGTGCCGATCCTTGACACGGTGACCCGCCCGTGCAAGGTCAGAAAGACCGGAACGTTTTCTTTCCGGATCATACTGACACAGGGACTGAACCGGCAGATCCGCCGCATGTGCGAGGCGCTCGGTTACCGGGTGCGGGCGCTCAGACGGATCCGGGTGATGAATATTTATCTGGGAGACCTGCCGGAAGGAGAGTACCGGGAACTGACGGAGGTGGAAATATTTGAATTGATGCGGCTGACCGGAAGACGCGGTCCGATGAGCCGGCGCGCGGAAACAGAGTGACGAAAGGGAGATCATCGTGGAAAAACAGCAACGAATCAAAGAACTTGTTTTAAAACTGAATGAGGCGTCCCGGGCTTATTATCAGGAAGACCGGGAGATCATGTCCAACCGGGAATACGATGCGCTTTATGATGAGTTGTCTGCTCTGGAAAAAGAGACGGGCATCGTCCTGGCGGGAAGTCCGACGCAGCATGTGGGCTATGAGGTCTTAAGCGAGCTGGAAAAGATGCCCCATGAATCTCCGATGCTGTCTCTTGACAAGACAAAAAGTCCGGAGGCGCTTCGGGAGTGGCTGGGCGACCGGAAGGGAATGCTTTCCTGGAAAATGGACGGGCTGACGGTGGTTCTCACCTACCGGGACGGGGAACTTTACCGGGCTGTGACAAGAGGAAACGGGATCATCGGCGAGGTGATCACCAACAACGCCAGAGTGTTTCAGAACCTGCCGGCAAAGATTCCTTTTGACGGGGAGCTGGTGCTCCGGGGCGAGGCGGTCATCCGCTACTCGGATTTCCGCAAGATCAACGAGTCCATAGAAAATGTGGACGCAAAATATAAGAACCCGAGGAATCTTTGCAGTGGCTCGGTGCGCCAGTTAAATAATGAAGTGACAGCGAAGAGAAATGTGTTTTTCTTTGCATTTACTCTTGTGAGCGCGCAGGGAAAAGAGTTGAGCAACTCCGTGGAAGAAAACATGCTCTGGCTGGCAAGCCTCGGCTTTGAGATCGTGCCGTATGAGATGGTGGACGGCGGGACGGTCATGGACGCGGTGGCAGAATTCGCGGAGAAGATCACGGAAAATGATTTCCCGTCCGATGGTCTGGTGCTCATTTACGATGATATCGCCTACGGCAATTCTCTGGGAACGACGGCAAAGTTTCCGCGCAACTCCATCGCCTTTAAATGGGCGGACGAGGAGACGGAGACTGTGCTTACAGATATCGAGTGGAGTCCGTCAAGAACCGGGCTCATTAACCCCATCGCCATCTTTGAGCCGGTGGAGTTGGAGGGGACCACGGTGAGCCGCGCCAGTCTCCACAACCTGAGCATCATGGACGGACTGGAGTTGGGCGTGGGCGATCATATCAAGGTCTACAAGGCAAATATGATCATCCCGCAGGTGTCGGAGAACCTGACAAAGAGCGCCTCCTATGAAGTGCCGGAACATTGTCCGGCCTGCGGAGGCAGAACGGAGATCCGTATGGAAAATGACGTGAAATCTCTGTATTGCCCGAATCCGTTCTGCAGCGCCAAGAAAGTGAAGCTTTTCGGCCACTATGTGAGCCGGGACGCCATGAATATCGACGGGCTGTCCGAGGCGACCCTCACAAAAATGATCGATAAAGGATTCCTGTCGGAACTTTACGATCTGTACGAACTGAAACAGTATCAGAGTGAGATCGTACAGATGGAAGGGTTCGGTGAGAAATCCTGCGCCAACCTGTTAGACTCCATCGAAAAATCAAAAGAGACGACCCTGCCGCGGTTTGTATACGCCCTCGGTATTTTGAATATCGGCGCCGCCAATGCCAGACTGCTCTGCAAACATTTTGGCTACAAGCTGGATGCGCTGAGGCAGGCTTCCGTGGAAGATATGGTGGAGATCGAGGGAATCGGCGAAGTCATCGCATCAAGCGTCCGGGACTACTTTGATAACGAACACAACCAGAAGACAGTGGAGCGTCTGCTCACATACCTTACATTTGCGGACATGACAGAGGAACCGGCGGACAGCCAGATTCTTGCCGATAAGACTTTTGTGATCACCGGCTCCGTGACGCATTTTAAGAACCGGAAAGAACTCAAAGAGCGCATCGAAGCGCTGGGCGGCAAGGTGACCGGCTCCGTGTCAAAGAACACCGACTATCTGATCAATAATGACAATCAGTCGAACTCGACAAAAAATAAAAAGGCAAAAGAACTGGGAATTCCAATCCTCACAGAAGAAGAATTCCTGGCAATGATACAGGAAGGGAAGAGATGATAACATATGCCAATTAGAATTGACGCCAATTTACCGGCAAAAAAGATTTTGGAACATGAGAATATATTTGTGATGGACTATGAGCGTTCCATGCGGCAGGATATAAGACCGCTGCGTATCGTCATCATGAATCTCATGCCGACGAAGGAAGAGACAGAGCTGCAGCTTTTAAGAAGCCTTGCCAACACACCTCTTCAGGTCGACATCTCCTTTCTAAAAACAGAGATGCATAACGCAAAAAATGTGTCCGCCAACCACCTGGAGGCATTTTATACGACATTTTCCGAGATAAAAGACGACTATTACGACGGTCTGATCATCACCGGAGCGCCGGTGGAGACACTGGAATACGAAGATGTGGACTACTGGCCGGAACTTGTGGCGGTGATGGAATGGTCAAAAACCCATGTCACCTCCACCTTCCACATCTGCTGGGCAGCCCAGGCCGGTCTTTACTACCACTACGGCGTGCGGAAATACTTGCTGGACGAAAAGATTTTCGGCATCTTCAAACACCGGACCATCCACAGAAAGACTCCTCTGGTGCGCGGCTTTGACGACGTATTCAACGCGCCGCACTCCCGCCACTCCGGCATCGTCCGGGAAGATGTGGAAAACAACCCGGCTCTCACCATCCTGGCAGACTCCGAGGAAGCCGGCCCGTTTATCATCATCGCCAAAGAAGGCCGTCAGATCTTCGTCACCGGCCATCCGGAATACGACGTGGTCACACTCGACCAGGAATACCGCCGCGACCTGGCAAAAGGCATGGACAATGTGCCGTTCCCTAAAGGATACTACAAAGATGACAACCCGGACTTAGGTCCGGTCAAATCCTGGCGTTGCCACGCCAACACCTTATACACCAACTGGCTTAATTATTACGTCTACCAGATGACGCCGTATATTTCCGAGGATATCAGAAATCTGAAGTAGGGGAGACGGCAAAACTTTCTCATATTAATTGCTCCTTTTGGGCAACTTTTTCTAAAACCAGTTCAATGAGAAAAAGTTGCCCCGTTATTTATGAATCAGTAATTATTCAGCAATTTACATATATTCTTCCAGTCAGTTATTGAAGCACCAGAGGATGAAGTATTGAATTTGGATGACAATCATCAATTGGATTGTTTTCTTTCAGAGCTAATCAGTTTGATTCGGTTCTTCACTGAGAAAAACTCAGCATACTATGGCCGCTGCTGAACATCCGGCTTCATTCAGATTTCACCTCACGACAGAAAACAGCTGTCCTCATCTTGTAACAGTTGAGGACAGCTGTTCTTTTTCTGCCAAAAAACAATTCGAAAACAATATAAAAAGAATATATAAAATATTACTAAAAGACACAAAAATATTCATTCTCCTGCTGATTGTAATAAAATCAGCAGACATGATCTTATGTAAAAGAAATGAAGAAAATATTATTCCTCATCATCAATGACCATATTGTCGAGTGCATATTTTAAAGCCCGGTTGATCAGCTCATTTCTGGAACGATTGGTGCGGGCAGATAATTTATTGTACTCTTCCTGTATTTTCTTTTCTGTTCGAATTGTCATAGTGACATACTTGTCATCCTTTGGTGTGATCACCAGTTTATTATCTGTTTTATCCATGGTGTATTCTCCTGTTTAATTTTATTATATTATAAATTAAACGGCAAATATAAATCTATAACAGAAAATAGTTTGAAAATATAATGCAAAAATGATTTAAGTTGTGATATTATTTATTAATAAAAAGATATACATTATACCAGCATTATCATTTAAAGGGGTTGAAAAAATGAGAGATATTCTGGACTTTCGAAAAAGCAGAAAAAAGGCGGATGGGTATTTTCGGATTTTTTGGTTGTGTGCTGTCTTCTGTATCCTTTTTTGCCTGACGGCAGCGGTGACGGAGAAGTATGTCATGGTTTTTCAGATCTGCGCCGGGGCGGCAGGAATCTGTCTGGTGCTGGCGCTTCTTTTTCTGTGTCTGGCGCAGAGTGAAGGGATGGAACCCTGTCTGGCAGAGGTCTGTGAGGAGACAGGAGAAGAACAGATGAAAGAATTAAAAGATCTCCTTCGGAGAGAAAAAGGCAGATTGCAGAAAGAGAAACAGCGGGAGCTTTGCTGACGGATAATTTATCCTTTATAAAAGGAAGGTGTTTTGGTAGAATAAGACTGATTATCTTTTAACAGGAAATGAAGGAGGCAGACCGATGGAGTTACATCATGGACGTCCGGCGGATGAAACCGGACGATTGGAAAAAGAAATCAGAGTGTATGACCTGCTGGATGAGCTGGGGATGGATTATTATCGTACAGACCACGAGGCGGCAGAAAATATGGAAGCCTGCAATGAGATCGATGCGGTACTCGGAACGATCATCTGTAAGAATCTGTTTTTATGTACGGCGAATAAAAAGAAGTTTTATCTGCTGATGATGCCGGGAGACAAGCCGTTTAAGACGAAGCTTTTATCAAAACAGATTCAGACTTCCAGACTTTCCTTCGCCAGCCCGGATTATATGAAAGAATATCTGGATATCGAGCCGGGCTCGGTCAGTGTAATGGGACTGATGAATGATACGGAGAATCATGTGCAGCTGGTGATCGACCGGGAGGTGCTGGAGGATGAGTATCTGGGCTGCCACCCGTGTATCAATACGTCAAGTCTGAAGCTTAAGACAAAGGAAGTGCTGGAAAGATTTCTTCCGGCAGTTCACCATGAGGCGCTGATCGTGGATCTTCCGTGGGTGGTGGAAGAATGATGGAGTACTGTATGGAATGTGGCACGAAGCTGAAGGATAAATTTCTGAAAAATGAGGGGATGGTTCCTTTCTGCGAAAAATGTAATGCCTACCGGTTTCCGGTTTTTTCTGCGGCGGTCAGTATGGAGGTGCTCAGTCCGGGAAAGGATAAGGTGCTGCTGATCAAGCAATACGGGAAAGACCGCTATATTCTGGTGGCAGGCTACATTAATAAGGGAGAGAGCGCCGAGCAGACAGTGGCCAGGGAGGTCAGAGAGGAGATCGGTCTCTCCGTGAGCCGGATTCATTTT
The DNA here is from genome assembly GCA_019113845.1 of Candidatus Anaerobutyricum avicola. Lineage (GTDB taxonomy): Bacteria > Bacillota > Clostridia > Lachnospirales > Lachnospiraceae > Anaerobutyricum > Anaerobutyricum avicola. The sequence continues at coordinate 56,115 of DXGQ01000023.1, read as the reverse complement.
GAGAAGAGCGAATATTTTGCGCCGAGCAACACGCTGATGCTCAATTTTTCCTGCGTGGCGGACTCAGAGGATCTCTCCGGTGTGTCAGAGGAAGAGATCGATTATTGCCGCTGGTTCTCTCTCGAGGAGGCGGTCCGGGCCATCGCGCAGGGCAGTCTGGCAGGAAAGTTTCTGACGAACTTTCTGGAAAAGCATGCATTTGACTGTACGTCTGCCGGGAGAGATGCCGACGAAGGCACTGGAGAACCGGTGTACTGACCTGTTCACCAGGCAGAAGATATTCCGGAGAGGAGCACGTGCGCAAACTTCGTCATATACTGTTAAAAAAGAGGTCCGGCTGTGCAGACCCGGGGATGCTGTGACGAAACTTGTCCGGCAAATGTACGAAAGGTACACGGACTGCCGGCTGGCAGGTATATGGCGATGCGGACAGATTGGGAAGAAATTTTTCATTTATCACATATATACAGCCGCGGCATAACCGGAAAGGGAGTAGCCGTGGCTGTTTTAGATACAGGTATTTACGAGCATGAAGACTTTCGGATCGCCGGAAACAGAATCTGCTGTTTCCGGGATTTTGTAAACGGAAAAGAACAGCCCTACGATGATAACGGTCACGGTACTCATGTGAGCGGCATCATCGCCTCCGGGGGATTTACCCCGGAGAGGGGGAGGATCGGCATCGCGCCGGAGGCGTCCATTGCGGCCCTCAAAGTGCTGGATCACAGAGGAAGCGGAGAGATCAGCACGATGCTCCGTGCCATTGACTGGCTGCTGTCCAGTTATCAGCGATATGGCATCCGGATCGTCAATATCTCTGTGGGGATGCCGGTGAAAAACCGGGAGAATCCGCAGCAGGACGTTCTGGTGCAGAAGGTGGAGGAATTGTGGAATGCGGGACTGGTTGTCGTGGTGGCGGCTGGCAATGAAGGCCCGGCACAGTATACGGTCACAAGTCCCGGCGTCAGCCGCAAAGTGATCACGGTGGGGGCGCTGGAGGATGTGCAGAAAAGAGGCTATGGAAGAAGAGGACGTTACTCCGGATGCGGGCCGGTTCCCGGCACCTGCGTCAGAAAACCGGATGTAGTCGCACCGGCCAGCGCGGTCTTAAGCTGCGATAACTACGGGAGAGCCTACAAGAGGCGGAGCGGCACTTCTATGGCGACGCCGGTCGTCTCCGGTGTCATCGCATTGTTGCTGTCGTCCCAGCCATGGCTGACAAACCTGGATGTAAAGATCCGTCTGATGGAGACAGGCATCGACTGTAAGATCCCTAAGAATCAGCAGGGCTGGGGGATGATCAATCCGTTGGGACTATTGCAGTGACGGGATGGTCTGCTGACTCCACAGGAAGCCGCAGCGCGGATACCGATGAAGGAAGAAGAACTGTTGGCGCTTCTTGAGAGTTATGGGGAAGATAAGTAGATTGATTATTGCGTCAATTTGTAAGAGTTCCATTTAGATTTTCACTGGAACGGGGTACAGGAAAACGAAAAGATAAAATAAGAGAGAAAACGGATTATCCAAATGAGGCTGACAGGTCTCAGGGGTAATTCGTTTTTTTTGTTGCACAGGAAATTGTATTCCTGAAACAAAAAACGCTCCGCGAGGTTCTCATTGCGCAGAAAATTACATTTTCAGATGATTAAAATGTCCTGCCTGGAGAAAAATATAGTTATAAAATATGATGTTGGAGCCAAACGGTAAAAAGAAAGGATAGTACTAAGGAATGAAAAAGTTATTAACATATAGCTGTGTGGAGGAATATGAAAATTATCTGGAAACGGAGGAAAGGAGCAAAACAACACAAAAGCAATATAAACGGGAAGCAGGACGTTTTTTGATGTATTTGTCAGGAAGGAAAGTGACCAAAGAGCTGACAAAAGCAGAGTATATCCGACTGCTTACGGCAGCAAAAAAGCAGGGAGAAGAAAAAATGTGGCTGATTCTTCAGACCATCTGCGGAACAGGGATACGCATTTCGGAATTGCCGTTTATCACTGCGGAAGCGGTTCGGGAAGGAGAGGTCACAGTAAACTTAAAAGGCAAAACACGAACCCTTTTGCTGGGCGGGAAGCTTCGGCAGAACCTGAGAAAATATATGTCTGCCCGTCATATCAACTCCGGTCCGATTTTCATCACAAGGACCGGAAAGCCGATGGACCGCAGCAACATTTGGAGAAAAATGAAAAAATTATGCGAAACGGCAACTGTGAAGCCGACCAAAGTATTTCCACATAATTTAAGACATCTTTTTGCGAGAACATTTTATAAAGAAAGCGGAGATATTGTCAGACTGGCAGACGTCCTTGGGCACAGCAACATCAATACGACGAGAATCTATATAATATCGACAGGCAGCGAGCATCGGCGCTATATCGATGCGATGGGGCTGGTATGCTGACAGAAAGACGAGTGAAAAACTATTTGAAAATAGCGACATAATTTGTATTATGTGGTAAACACATTTTCTGTCTAACCAATACAAATCAGTTTTTTACTGTTTTTGTTTTAAATACCGCAAAAAACATTTTCTTTATACTCTTTTATCTGTTTTTGCGCATCAAAAGAAACCCTCTTTAAAAATATTGTGAAAAGAGGGCTTCTTTTCGTACCTTTTTTTCCATTATTACAAATAAAAATATTGTCGTCACTCTTGCTGTCTCTTTTCCGTTCAAAATGTTGTGTGTTCTTGAGTTTTTACAATATGTAGATGATTATTTCGACAAATCATACTATATCTTGTGGAAAAAGTGTAATACTTTTTTATTACAGATTTCAAATTCTTCGTTTAAAAGCATTGACGGCATAATGGTATTATGCTATATTGAAAACAATTTCTATAAAGATTTATATAATTTATATCCATAAGGTTTACCACATAATACAAATTATGCGGTACTTATTTTGCATATATGGATTTTGTACTACGTTTGTATAAGTAAAATAAGGAGGATCAAAGTATGAAAAAAATAATGGAAAGTACGAAAAGAAAAAAAGTGAACTTTTTCGAGAGAAATCCGGTACAGACCGGAATGCTGATCACTTTTGAAAATGATCTGGAAGAAGAACCGGCAGGAAAGATATTCAATGTACATATTCCTTACGGTATCGGTTATCGGGGATACGGCGAACTGTTTATCAAAATGGAGCGCATTTATGACCTGCTGGGAAGACCACAGGCAGAATTTCAGATGAGAAGCTGGAATGGATTCGACTGGAAGGGAACGCAGTTGGAAAATACGGAGGACTGGGACTTCGAGGACAGCTGTTATCAGGATTTTAAGGACAGGCATACGGCCAGCAAACGATGGATCTATGCAGAAACGATGTTTCGAAGACACGGCAGCTGGCAGGGGATGATGCAGGCCCCCAGGATTGGCATGATGTATTATCGCAGCAGTCTGGAACTCCTGCGTTACATGGAAGAATATCTGAACGGATGTAAAAAACGAACAAAAAGAAAAACAGCATATATGAAGAAAGGAGAGCATGAGTATGAATAAACGCAGATTCTGGGCCAGATGTCTCGCTTTTCTGCTTATCGCTGTCATGATATTAGGCGAGCAGAATATTATTACCCTTGGCGAGACGATCGGCAACTATACGTAAGAGCAGCTGACTGACAGCAAGGATCAGGTGGAAGAAAAAGAAATTGTGAAAAAAGAACCCGGAGAGTCTTCGGAAGAACAAGATGATTCGAAGACCAGTCAGGAAGAGCAAAATCAAAATGACAATTCCGGAACAGAAAACGAAGCACAGAATCAGGGGACAGATACGTCCGCTGGTCAATTGTCGTCGGGAAAAAATGATACGTCGGCCAGTGATGCCGACGATGAAAGTAAAAATGAAAACAATACCGTCGACCAGAAAAATGACAGCGATGCCAACAGCGGTCAGGATGACCGGAAAAGCGCAACAGGAAAGAACAATGCCAACACACAGAAACAGCAGAATAATCAAAATGATCAGAATAATGCCAACACACAAAATCTGCTGAATAATCAGGCTGGCATCGATACACAGAATGCTGAGCAGAAGGAAGAGAAAAAGAAAAACGAGAATACAAGCAGAAAAAACCAGAAAAATGGCAGCGACGACGGGCAGGATGGTGAAGCGGACGATGAGAAAGGTGCGGAGAATAATCAATCTCTGGATGACATTATAAAAGAGTATTACGGTGAGAAAGATAGCACCGTTGACGGCAATCGTCCGACGGCATCGGTGACGATCAAACAGATTGGCGAAAAACTGACAGAAATTAAAGCAGGACAAACCATCGACTTTAAAGTGGAATATACGTTGACAAAAGCAGCGTATTTCAGCTATGGCGAACAACGCCAGCCGTTATTTGATACCTATGATGATACACAGATTATTTTAAAACTTCCGGAAGGAATCAGTATCATAGACGATGAGAATCTGAAAGATGTTACTTTAGTTCCTCCAGAGAATCCATCCGAAGACAACACATGGATTTTAAAGCTTCCGGAAAAGATTAATGCCTCCACGGATGCCTTTGCCGGATTTACTTTGACAATGCAGATTAACGGAAATGGTGTGTATGAAGATGGACATGTGTTTGATTTTGGATCGAGTCAGGATATGATGAAGATTCAGACATCTTTCACCATTAAGGATCGTACAAATCCATCGGACGTCAAGGTACATATAAAAAGATTATTGGTACCAGCAGTAAAATAAATGATGGGAATAAACTGACAGCACGCACTGACGATGTATGGATGGTAAAAAAATCCCCAAATGGTTATGAAGTCAGCGATGATGGAGAGAAAGTTACAGTAAAATTCAATCTTCAGGTTGGCCTTGAAGCAGATGGAAATATTGTTACTACATCCGGATCAAATTATGAATTACCAGGACGTGTGCCATTTGCAAATGAGGAAGGCATTACCTTGATAGAAAAACCATCTGTGAGCAATCGAAAAGGAACACCAATTCAGGCAGAGAGCATCAAGATTATTCCAAAGTTTGACAACGATGATGGGAGCCAAACAATCACTTTGAATAAAAGTGATACAAATGACCTCACTGACCCACAAAACATCACAATCCCGGTAGATACCTGTGAAGGAAATGTTGACACCACAAAGGTGGATAAAGATGCACCGTATTATTCTGAGTACGAGGTTGAGGTAGTATATCCGTATGCTGATTTTGTGGCGCATTATTCTGATGACAATCAGGAGAAGCTCGAAGTTCAAAATATTGCCACTATAAAGTACCAGCTGGCAGGACAGGACGAGAAAAATTCAGAGAGTATAGCAACTAATGATGTCGGAGATGTAATACAACCGGCGAAATTAATTCTGAAAAAAGTGATTCAGGACAGCGAGGGAAATAATAAATTATATACTACATCCTATTTCCCGGAAGGTGATCCTGTCAATGGGAATGTAATATATAAGATATATAAGACAACGGAGACAGGTGAAAAGATTCCGGCGACCTTATATCAAAAGAATGAGGATAACACATATACACTGAGGACGAGTGAGAATGGAACAGTCACCTATACTCCGGACGCAACGGGACAGGTGGTTGTCTATCTGGATCCTGGCAATTATACCGTGGAGGAGACAGAGTATCCTTCTAAGACAGAACCGGTGGAGGGTGAAAAAACACAGACAACCGGTGATATTGAGGAAGATGACCCTGATACATCAGCAGACGATCATGTATTAACATTCCATAACAAGGAAAACCTCGGTAAGATTACAATTACGAAAAAAGAAACAGGTACTGACAAACTGCTTGATGGAGCAGCCTTTGGATTATATGAGAAAAACGGCACAACATTAATTGAGAGTGCGGAAACAAAAGATGGAGTGGTTGTATTTGACCGTCTTGATTATGATGAGACAAATGGAACAACATACCATGTCAAGGAGATAACTCCGCCAGAAGGGTATCTGATTGAAGATGATGCAAATAACTTGATGAGCTTTACTATCACCAAGAATAATCTGGAAGCGACAGCAACCGTATATAACACACCAAACGAGGCAGACGTTGTCTTGCAAAAAAGAGTACTTAATCCGACCACAGGTCAGTATGAAAATGTTGGTTTAAACAACTATACCGATTTCTCCGGTAAATTTGAACTGCAGCAATTGGTAAAAGACGAGGATCATCTGAACGGAACATGGCAGGCAGTTGAAAATTATACATCGGCGTTTGGCGTTGAACAAGACGGACAGAAAGAATTTACTCTTCCGGCATATGAAGAAGATGGAAAAACGCCGATCAAATATCGCTTTAAAGAGACCCTGCCGGAAGGATATCATGCCACAGGGGAAGAAGATGGAATATATTATAAAGAGTTTGATTTGGAGGGATGTCTGGGCGAAGGGGGTACAGGCTCAAAAACGGTAACCATTGACAATACCCGCAATGGCAGTATCACTCTGACGAAGAACTTCTACACGGCCGGCCTTAACGGAGTACAGCAGAATAACGACGGCAGTTTATCCGCTTCATTTGATCTGTACGCTAAAAAGGGCGATGTAGTAGAGAAAGTAAATACAGCTCCTTATACTGTAACGAACAACGCTGATGGTAAGTCGATTACGATCAATGACCTGCCGCGCACTTATCTTTCTGATACGGGTGAGGGCGCTGCAGAACAGCCAATAGAGTATTACCTGGTAGAAACCAGCCCGTCTGCTACGGACTATATTTCATCAGAAGCAGGCGGTGTGAATACAGCAGAGAAGATTACATTAAATGTACCATCTGTGGGAGAGGGTGGAAACCAAACAGAGACAGTAGAAGCTTATGGTCCATTTAATTTTACTCAGGAGATTAATACTGGTACGGATGAATCACAGGAATTAGAAATTGTTCTGGAACAGTCTATTACCATCAACAATGTGAAAAATAAAATTCCGGTTGTGGTGAAGAAGTTCGACAGTTATGACTATGCAAAGGGGCAAGAAACGTTTGTTCCGGATGCTACTATGATTCAAGGGATTCAAGATCTGTATCCGGAAAACATAACACATGCAGATGGGAAAACGGAGAAAATAGGGGTAAGAAAGGATGATGGTTTCTACTACGGTCCTTATACCGTGGAAGATCAGCAAGGAGTGCAAGATCTTGGAACGATCACGAACTACTCCAATACCGGCGCAGTGACGGTTAAGAAATCGGCTATGGGCTATAATGGTCAAACACAGCCGCAGGATGGCGCTACGATTCAAATTACCGGTTCTGATGGAACGACGACAATCACAAAAACAGAAACAACAGCCAACGGCCAGGTAACATTCACCGGTCTGCCGATATATGGCAGCAATGGTAAAAAGATTATATACATCATCAGCGAGACGGCAGCTCCTGACAAATATACCACTAGCGAGGCAACATTTACCGTAACATTAAAGCCGGGAGAGACCGTGACACAGGATACAACGTCCGGTCAGAACACGGTGGATCTGGAGTTTATCAATCAGCCGGTAACAGAATTTCAGGTAAAAAAGGTGTACTATAATGCCTGGGAGCATGCGTTTACCAATAAGGAATATCCTCTGCCAGGCACAGAGATTGCCCTGTATCGGTGGGATACTGAGGATCCTGTGTATCCAGATGGAATCTATAAATACGAAGCTATAGGAACAACCGTTGACGAGACAGGCAGTGTTTCCTTCACAGGGCTGGCACAGAACGAAAAGTATGTCGCCATCGAGGTCAGCATCCCGGATGACGCGAAGTATCAGTATCTGGAGCCGCAGGGACCAGACGGAGGACATACGTATCTAAAAGATGCATATGAGCTGGATGACAATAATAATCTGGTGCCTCCGAAAATACTTACAACAGAACAATTGAAGGATTATAACTACGTCGTAAAATCACCGGCGGCTGACAATGACCCGAAAGAATCAACCGAAGCGACCCTTAAAAATGTGGAGAACTGGACGCAGCTTCGTATTAAGAAGTTTGTGAAAGAGACTCGGGCAGATGAAGACAAAGGAATTGAGATAGGCGATGAACGTCTGATCAATAATGCCGAGTTCAACCTTTATATGCAGGTTCTGCCGGATGAAACGGTAAAGGCAGGACAAACTGAAACGGGTGCAGTATTAACATTTGATAAGGCTGCGAATCCGGATCAGTATACACTCATCGGTACCTATTCCAGTGGAACCCTTTATGATAGCGAAGGAAATCGGCTGGACGGCTGGTTTGGAACTGATATTCTGAAATCGGCAGATAACGTAGTATACTGGCTGGAGGAGACGAAAGCCGGTATTGGGGCTGAGATCAAACCGGAAAGTGTATATACCCTCATTTATCGTAGCAGTATGAATTATAGAAATGATACTACATATACACTGGAGGGAAGTGGAACGGAAGTTACCTGTATCGGAGCAATACCGTATTATGACAATACCGTATCCACCGGCGAGGTGGAAAATAATCCGTTATATGATGGCAACGGCGAGATGTTTTCCACGGTACGTATTGCCAAATGGGCGGGAAGCCGCACAAGTGAAGGAAAAAAAGAGGATACATTTAGTCCTCTGGGAAATGCAACCTTTACCTTGTATCTGACCGATGCGAACGGTACGCAGATTCAGTTGCTGGATACGCTGACCACCGGTCTGGATAATACGACTATTGGAGATTATAAACCTGCCGGAGAAGATACCGACACAGCAGGAGATACCGGAGTCGGTACTGGCAGACAGGATGCTGATGGCACCGGAGAAGGAACGACAGAGGAATCCACAGAAGGGCTCACAGCCTGGGCTTCTTCCAAAGCATTTTCTTTCCAGGAGATCTGCGAACTGACAGAAAGTCTGGAAGCAGGAATTGAAAAAGGTATTATCACAGAGCAAAAAGCTGCTGACGGTACGGTGACAGGATATTTTGTCCGCGTAGCACTCAAGGAAGACAATGCGCCGAACGGATATCTGGCAGAGAAAAATATCTACTATATGTACATGTACTTCAGCAGAGAGCTGGCTGGCACCGAAGAAACTACAGGAACGGATGGGAAGATCCTGATTAAGACAACGGAGATCTTCAACGATGCCTACTATGTTCAGGATGACGGCACAGCTTCTGATATTACAAATGCGGATGAACAATCCAAAGTATATCAGTGGGCGCTGTATCCGACAAAGGAAACGGAAGGAACGTATGAAAAGGTTTCCGTTGCCAATGCGCCGGATGACGCAGATGGTCAGCCGCAGCAGTACCGTCTGGTCAACTGGCTGGTAGATACGCAGGCAGTGACCGTACAGAAGTATGGATATGATGTAAATGAGGCTGCAGCAGTCGAAGGTGGCAATCTGAACATGACGTCCGAAGGACTGGATGCTTACTATGGCCCCGGTTCCAGCCATACTGACAGAAAGCCTATTTCTGTGAAAATGAAGCTTCAGAGATATGTCAATAATCAATGGCAGGATTGGGCATATGAGACGCCTGCACAAAACACGGATTCGGAAGATAACTTAGGTACAGGAGAATTTATCACCAACGACGCCGGTTACTTCGCATTTCCGGAAGGCCTGCAGATGGGATCCTACCGTATTATTGAGGTGGCGGCGGAAGGCGATACGGCTGAGGATTACGAATTAATCTATGACGGCTCACGTGTAGGTCCGGGTAGCGGAACAACGGATACCCCGGATACTCCAACATCAGCTGCCTACTATTTTAAGGTACAGGATGACAGTGTACATATCACCATGTACAATCCGGATAAGCAGGATCTGACCATTAAGAAAACAAACATGGGTGGCAACATTGCTGTAAAAGACGTCTTCTTTACTTTGAAAAACGAGGATGATGATGCTTTAACAGTACAAGGCAAAACAGATGATGATGGTACCGTAACGCTCAGCAATATTGCGACAGGAACCCATATATTGACAGAAAATGTGGGCAATAGTTCGACGTATACGGGCAGTTACTTTACGAAGTATTTTAAAGAAACATATTCGGGAGAAAATTATAATAATAAAAACGATAAAGGTGGTAATCTTGGAAGCTTAGTGGATGCCGGTATCTTCCTCGGCTACGATTACGGCCTGCAAACTGACCTGGGCAGCGGCAGAACCAGTGTGATCATGACGAAGAAGACGGATATCTCCGATTATAACGTTGACCGCAGCAGTGGTATTGACCTGAATATCAAGAACCCGAATAAAGTATCTTTCAATATCATGAAGAAAGATGTGGATATGAACAAGCCACTGTCTGGCGCGCAGTTTGATGTGGAGTATATCCTCTTTAGTGCTACCAATGGAACAGAAATAACTATTGAGAATGGCGCAACCTGGAATAGCCTGAAAAAAATGTAACAACGGATACTAGCGGTTCTATCATGATAACAAACGCAGAACCGGCTATCTACTGCATCAGAGAAACGGTTCCGCCGAGCGAATATGACGGCAACAATACGCCGCAGTATATCGTAATGACCGGCGGGTTGAACATTGGAACGGTTAAGATAGGAAATGATGTAGTCACAACACGTGATACAACTTCTGGGAACCAAGGAGTGACCGTAACATTTACCAATGAGAAGCAGGTAGGTCTGACTGTGACAAAACAGATTGCGAAAAGCGGCATGAATATTACCGGTGAGCATTCGTTTACATTCACTTTATATGACAAAGATAAGAAAGAACTGGAGTCACAAACAATTAAGGTAAATGGTACCGCTAGTGGCAGTGAGTCTTTTACTAAGAAATTAAGCCAGGGTCAAACCTATTATCTTAAAGAAACAGATACAGAAACAGGATTTGTGTTAACTGGTATGACAGGAAGTATTGCGGAAATTACCAAGGATGAAGATGGTTATTACAAGTTTACTGTTCCAAATACCACTGGTAAAGAGCCATCTGATATCACCGTAACCGCAACGAACACTTATCTGTACGGTCAGGTATCTTTCATGAAAGTGGATGGTGAGACGGGCAAAGCACTTTCAGGCGCAAAGTTCCGAATTGTGCGTGTTGAAGAACAGCAAGAGGTAGAAGTTGTTTCTAAGGATAATATTGTAGATAATAACGATGGCAGCTATACCGCCACGATTCCATTTGACAGCACAGACAAGCAGACATTCCGTATCTATGAGGTAACAGAGCCGACGAATTATCTGTTCTCAGATGAGAAGATTGAGTTTGAATTAAGTCCGGGAGAGGTGCTTACCGAGCCAATTTTACCAGAAAACTGGAGTAGCAGCGAGTACGCAACAGGAGATAATACTGAGGCAAACAATACTGCTATGCTTGGTGATCGTATCTTCCCGAACTACAAAGGCGCTTACATCGACCTTACGAAGTATGATAACGTACATGCTGCAGCAGATACGGCTAATGGATTGTCAGGAGCACAGTTTATTCTGTACAAACAAGTAGATGCAGAGAATAATACATGGGAACGTGTACAGGATAAGACGACAGGAACGGATGGTTCACTCCGTTTCGTTGTGGACGGCGGTGTATATGCCTTGGAAGAGACGGTGCCAAATGGTTATCAGGGACTGGAAGGTATCTATAAGGAAGATTCGGATGTAGCAGAAGGTACGTTTACTGCAAATGTACAGACGGCTGCCGGAACACCAGAGCAGAAAGTCCTGCACAAGATTAACGGCGGAGTTGCGGTTACGGAAGGTACAGCGTACACCTACAACGCCTATAATATCCCGTACATCCCGTTGACCATCAGGAAGTACAACAGCGATGAGAGCTCGGATACGAGATTAACTGCTACGGCGAACGTATACGAGGTACCGGCGGATGTTGTAACCGGCTGGGGTGATATCACAGCAGTAACAGATGATAAGATAATGGATTTTCTTGCCAGCCCAGGTCTTAAGCCGTTGATTGAAAATATTGACGTATCAAAATCGGGCGGCACCAATGGAAGACCGTACAGTTATGCGGATTCTACGACAGAGAATGCGCTTGGGGAAACTCTCGTGGCAGGAAAGACCTACCTGGTAGTAGAGAATACAGCGGGAATTGTAAATGATACAGATGGTGGAACCCAGATTCGCGGCAACGAGCAAGTACAGTGGTATGATATTGTGCAGCCAGATAAGGGAACCAAAGATGGTCAGACCGCAGATCTTTACAATGTGGAAGGCAAGGCGTCTCTGACACTGGATAAGACGGTAGATAATAATGACTACACCAGCCTTTTCACTGAGGCAGCCGAGGTGGAGTATATACTGACGCCGACCGTAGGAAATACTTATCCGCTCATGGATTTCACGGTCAATGATACGGGTCTTACCGCTTATGGAGAAAAAGGTTCACTTTTTGATGAGTACCTGAAGGATAAATATTCTCTGACGAAGGTAAAACTGGGACCGGCGTCCCATGATGTATCAGACTATTCTGATTTACCGACTGCGCCAATTAATGTAACGGTGACTTTCAAGAATAGCAATGGGGCGGTTATTGATACGCAGACAGTGGAGAATCTGGGATCAGATGGCGCAACGGTAACGCTTAAACCGAATGTGGGGAAAGCCGCACAGGTGTCCATCAGCTATACGTCTCCGACTTTTGCAAACGCAACGAAGAAAGATGGAGTTCGTGGGGGTAAAGGATATGCCCTCGGAGCCAACTTTAATCCGGGAACCATCAAGATCACAGCAGAGATAGAGAAACAGGAAGGTGGTGCAGGAAAAGAAGCGATTACGAAGATTAACAATGCGGCGGAAAGCACTCTCAGCTACTATGCATGGAATCCGGACGGAACGGAAGCAAGTACGCTGACGACGGTACCTGCCAATGATAATATTGATATCAACTTTGCTGGACAGAAGGCTCCAACGATTGCTGTTGATAAGACATCCAATGAGGAAGACGGTACAGCGACGCTGAACAGTACGACAACGTACAGCATTAAAATTACAAATCAATCTACCGATGGCGCGGTTCTCAGTAATCCATTTATTGTGGACTATCTGCCGCAGGGAACATCCTGGGTACTTGACAGCAACTCGAAGGTAGATGTGGAAGTGAAAAAAGCCGATACGGAAGAACAGACTGCCCTTACGCTTGGTGATGTTGTTACGCAGACTGCCGGCGGTGAGAAAGCCGTTCTGATCTACTTAAATGGCGAACTGGGTGCAGGTAAGTCCGTGACCGTTGATTTGAAAGTGAAGATTGACAACATGGTTACTGCTTACGGAACGACGATGTACAACTATGCATTGGTCGGCAGTACGGATAAAGGGGCACAGAGTACGGATAATCCATACGCGGCATCCTTTAAGAACAGTACAGGCAACTGGGCGGAAGGTGTGGACACATTATTAGGAAACGCCCTGTCATCAGACAGGTTAAACGCACTGAAAGAGATGCTTGGCAACGAAGCAGGCGATGGATTCATCATGGATACGGAGAACCTGAACTGGACAACTGCTTCTGAGTCTGTACTTGTCAAATCTGCCTATGGAGACAGAAATGCAAATCAGGGCTATACTACAAATGTACTCTCCACAGTCAATAATATTATTCAGGGAGAGGACAGCTCGGGTATGATGCATTACAGACTGGCAGTATCCAATACATCCAGCGATTACAAGACGACCAACTTATCTGTCATTGATATCCTTCCGAATGTAGGAGACTATACGCAAAAAGGAGATCCGAGACAGAGTGCATGGGGGTTGACTTATAATCAGATGGGCAGCGTATCTGTTAATGGTGACGATATCGGAGCTGGACATTATAAAGTTTACTATTATACAGGAATTCTTTCCGGAGAACAGCAATATACAGATCTGTACAATGATGTTCTGGAGATTGCCTTTGATACCAAGGAGAATGAGTTGCCTTCTGGCTGGACGAGTACGTTGCCAACAGATAACATGCAATCCATCAAAGCGTTTATCGTGACAACCGACGCCACTGTGCAGCTGGATAATACCGACAGCCTGTATATTGAGTACACTGCAAGAGTAAATGATGGAAAAACTCCATGGACAGAAGAACAACTGAGTAATAACTCCTGGAAAAATGCGGTAAACAACTTTGCCTGCACCTACAGTCAGTTGGAGAATCAGAACACAAGAGCAGCGAATGAACCGGTACCACTTGGTAAAATACTTGAATCCAACGAAGTATCTGCGACCACCATGCCAAACCAGGTAAAAGTCGGAGGACATATCTGGATTGACAAAAATGGAGACGGTATACGGCAGACCGGAGAAGACATTAGCAGTTTTGCAGGTCATCCGTTGATTGAAGATATGCTTAGCCATACATCCGTAAGCTTGAACACATATCTGGGTAAGGTGCCGTCAGGAAGTTCCACATCATATAGTGGTTCATTAACTACTGCTGGCGCGAACTATACCTTCGATAACCTGGATCCGGCTATGGTAAGAGACAATCGGACAGAGGATCAAGTATATCCAAATGGTATATTAGATCCGGCGGCTCTGAAAGGAGATTCCCCGTCGACATATACAATTGATGTAGATATTGATAATTTTGTAAAAGGAATCTTCGGTGTCACAAAGAAAGGTGAATTCTGCGGAGAATCCAATCATCCGGATGAGTTGATAGATGCTGAGAAGACAGATAATAACTTTACGGCTGCAAATACAGGCAATACGAAAGCAATATCCTCTACTTCTGAGCAGTTCTATCTCTGGGCGACAGATATTAATAAGACCTGGGATAATACAAAAGATTTTGGTGTGATACCGTATCGTACGCTGACCATCACGAAGCAGGCTGCGGATAAGAACCAAAATGAAGTCGATGGCGCAAAATTTACAGTATACGGACCGTTTTCTGAGACTGGTGATATTACAGCAGAAAGCTTGACAGAAAAAAACAATTTAGGCACGTATGAGACAACAAATGGTAAAGTGACCATTGATAATCTTTTATGGTATCAGAGGTATGTTATCGTGGAAGAAAGCACCGCGGCAGGCTACACCTTAGATGGTGCTGCGGCAAGCGGTCAAACAACCTGCGGAGCGGGCTTTACATCATTATCTGGTGTCACAGTCGAAGTAGATGGAAAGGATAAAGCAGTGCCGGCATGGATTCTCGGCATACCTGCAACGGATAAAAACACAGGAGCAAATGTTAATACGGCGGAAGATTCCGTCACCATCAGAAATAAGAAAGTGCCGGTAGAGGCAAGTCTGGAAGCATCCAAGACCTTGACCGGAAAGGATCTGAAA
The DNA here is from genome assembly GCA_019113845.1 of Candidatus Anaerobutyricum avicola. Lineage (GTDB taxonomy): Bacteria > Bacillota > Clostridia > Lachnospirales > Lachnospiraceae > Anaerobutyricum > Anaerobutyricum avicola. Next base: position 40,919 of record DXGQ01000023.1, on the reverse strand, counting down.
GCAAACGATTATACTTTCTGTCTGTGGGGCGAAAATGGAGTTGATGTTGGCAATCCTCTGCAGACAAAGCAGAATGACGCAGATGGTAAGGTAGCTTTTGATGCGATATCCTATGACAGCGAAGGTGAGTATACCTACTATATCACCGAGGCACTTCCTGAGGGAGCTACGGAAGAGAATAAGTACACAGTTGGTGGTATCACCTACGACACGACCATCTACGAGGCGACCGTCGATGTAGATTGGGAAGAAGGAACAGGACTTAAAGTCAATTCTGTTACTTATGAAAAAGTAGTAGATAAAGGACAAGACGCGGGTGATACAGGACAGGGTGAAGGGACAACTGGAGCCGAAAATACGACGCCACCGACCTTCACCAACACCTACTCCGTCACTCCAACGGATTACACTCCACAGGTGAAGAAGACCTTCAGCGATGACAGTGTAGACAGACCGACAGCCAAAGACTTTACGTTCACATTGACAGCAGATGAGGAAAATCCGGCAGGTGGAGCATTTACAGGAGTGACAGACGGCGCAGTCGGCACGGAGCTGACAGTTAACAACACTCTTACTGCTATAGCACACGGAGAAGAAACTGTTGACTTCAGCACAATTACCTTCAAGAAAGCCGGAACCTATAAGTTCCAGATTCAGGAGACACCAGGCGCCGACCTCGGTTACACCTACGATGACGCTGTGTGGACGCTTACCGTACCGGTAGTAGATAAGGGCGGCGAACTTACAATAGAAGGTGTAACCTACCAGAGAAACAATAATACGATAGATAAAGCTGACGATGCGGCAGTCTTCGAGAACACCTACGCCTATGTGGCGTCGATTCAGATCAACAAGGAGGTCGTAAGAGGCGACGCGGAATACGACACGGACGATACCTTCTACGCCGGTATCTTCCGCAAAGTCGACAGTGCAGGCGACGCAGTCGGCGGTCAGGGCGATGATGCGCAGGGAACCGGCGGCGAGGCAGAAAACATTTCTTATGAGCTTGTGAAGGATGTAGTGGTTGGAGGTCAGACCGTGGAAAGCGGAGTTGTGCGGCTTGCCAACAATGACAGTGTGGAAGTCTTTGTTCCGCTGGGCGGAGAAGATCAGACAGACGCTGTGACCTATTACGTATTCGAGACTGATACGGACGGACATCCACTGGTAAGTTTCGATGCAGATGGAAATGTGGTTTATAATCAGCCTTCTGTTTATGAGATTTCCTCAGAAAGCAGAGGAGAGGACGGTCGGGTCAACAGTCAGGGTGCGGTCTATGTGACGGCAGAGCTGGCGGTGGGCGGAAAGTATTATCTGCATGAGGCGCGGGCGCCGGAAGGCTATGTGCAGGCAGCGGATATTCCGTTTACTGTTGAGGATGGAGAACCGGTCACTCTGATCATGGAGGATGCTTTGCAGGCGGAAGTCCTGGGACAGATTCAGGTGACAAAACGTCTGAGTTCCATTGATGAGACGACCTTTGAGAGCACGGATCTGGTGGCAGAGGACGCTGTCTTCTATGTGGGATTATTCACAGACGCACAGGGAGAGCACCCGTATGGAGATGACCATATCCGGGAGATTCATGTGCGGAATGCGTCTTCGGCGACAGTGACTTATGATGATCTTCCGGCCGGAACCTATTATGTATTTGAGACACGGCAGGATGGCAGTGTGATTCCTTACGGGGAGATGCAGAACGCAGACGCAGCGGGAAGCAGCACATTTATCTGCAGTGGCGACGGCAGCGATGGAGGTGTCAGAACGATCACTCTTGACTTGGATGACGGAAGGACAGAGGGCAGTACGGAGTTGAATAATACGTACTACGGCGGCCTGCCGGATGGATTCTCCTATCAGGGAGAGATCTCTATCACCTATTACATTTACGAGACGGATGCCAATGGCAATAAGGTGGATAAAAATGCCTTTGCCTACAGTGTGAGTGGAGAAGGCGCCGTGGCATTGAATGCGGACAGCACCACGGGAAGCCGGACCATCGTCAACACGATGTCTTCCGATTCCGGTTCGACCAGGATGATTCGTCCGACAGATGAGACTGACAGACAGAAGAGCCGCGATAAGAACAAGACGGAAAATGCGGTTGGCACAGACCGGAGAACCCGTTCCACAAAGACAGGGGACGACAACCGGATCGGCCTGTATATCCTGTTCTTTGGCGCAGCGATCGTCGGTGTGGCAGTAAGTCTCCGGAAACGGAAGAAATACAACGAATAGAAATGTAAAAACAAAAAAAACAGATAAAACAGTCTGAGGCAGGCGATTCGTTCGCCTGCCTCGTTCATTTTGTCGTTTTTGAATTATAAAAATAAAAACCCAGAGCCGGACGATAAGCCGGGTTATGTCGTGAATGGTCATCTGTCTGATCCTGCCGTCGCCGGCAGACTTTAGCGACCCACCTGAAAGCAATCCGGGCCGGATTATCGCTTTCGATTCGGTCTTGCTTCGGATGGGGTTTACATGGCATTCTCTGTTACCAGAGAATCGGTGGGCTCTTACCCCGCCTTTCCACCCTTACCGCCCCCGCGAAGGAGGGCGGCGGTATATCTCTGTTGCACTATCCTTGGAGTCACCTCCACCGGACGTTATCCGGCATCCTGCCCTGTGAAGCCCGGACTTTCCTCTCCTTAAGCCTTTCGGCGTCAAAAGGAGCGACCATTTATCCGACTCTGAATCTTTCCCATTCTAGCAAAGAGCGCGTCAAAAGTCAAGGTAAGAAGTTCTTAAGGACTTTGACGGTGAAAATGTGGTAAACTATTCAAAAAGCCGACGGCTGTCATGGCAGACTCTGAGAGAAGCAGAGCTGTCGGAACCGGTGCCGGATGCACGGCGCCGGAGACGGGGTGGTGCGGCTTTTAAGAAGAAATGTACGGAGGAGAGCACATGGATAAGAATGCAAGTATTTTAGTAGTGGATGATGATAAAGAGATTGCGGACCTGGTGGAGATTTATCTGGTCAACGACGGGTACAAGGTGTTGAAGGCGTCAGACGGAGAGCAGTGCCTTTCCATGCTCGCCGAGCATCCGGAGATCCGGATGCTGATCCTGGATATCATGATGCCGGGCATCGATGGTCTGGAGGTATGCCGGACGATTCGAAAGACGAGCAATATCCCGATCCTGATCCTCTCTGCCAAGGCGGAGGATATGGATAAGATCGTGGGCTTTGGCACCGGGGCGGACGACTATCTGACCAAGCCGTTCCATCCGCTGGAGCTTCTCGCGCGGGTGAAGTCACAGATGAAGCGTTATACTTCCATTGAGCCGGCGCAGGAGAAGGGGGCGGACAAGAAAGAAGAGATCGAGATTCAGAATCTGACGATCAACAAGGCCGCCCATGTGGTGAAGAAGAACGGGGTGGAGATCGCCCTCACGCCGATCGAGTTCGATATTCTGTATCTGCTGGCGTCCAACAGAGACCGGGTGTTCAGCACCGATGAGATTTTTGAGCGGGTATGGAATGAAAAGGTCTATGAAGTAAATAATACGGTCATGGTGCATATCCGTCGTCTGCGGGAGAAGATTGAAGATAATTCAAGAAGCCCGAAGATTCTGAAAACCGTATGGGGGGTCGGCTACAAAATTGAAGGTTAAAAAGTTTAAGAGCTTCCGGTTTAAGATGGTCATGTACATGTTCCTCAGTGTGCTGGCGACCTTCCTCACGGAGGGGATGATCTTTGCCGGTATCTATTTTTATGAGACGGAGATCCTCGCGGGAGAGTACCGGAAGGTGTGGGGAGCATCCGGACAGGGCAGACTGGCCCTTGGGATGTTCACCGCCTCGGAGTCAGTATCGCTGGACATTCTCGTGATCCTGATCTTCACCATGCTTTTGCTGGTGATGTATTTTATATTGATCTCCCATAATTTTGTCACCTATGTCCGTGAGATCATCAGCGGCGTGGAAAAGATGAAGTCCGGGGATTTTCAGGAGGAGATTCCGGTGAAGGGCGAGGATGAGTTCTCGGAGATCGCCTACTCTATCAATGAAATGTGCCGGAACCTCTCGCAGACGCTGGAGGCGCAGAAGGAGACGGAGAAGACGAAGGATGAGCTGATCACCAATGTGGCGCACGATCTGCGGACGCCGCTCACCTCCATTCTCGGCTATCTGGACCTTCTGTCCCAGGGAGATTTTCTGACGGAGGACCAGAAACAGAAGTATCTGGGGATCGTCTCGTCCAAGGCGAGACAGCTGGAGACCCTCGTCAAGGATTTATTTGATTATACCCGCTACGACAGAGATAAGGTAAAGATCAAGAAGGAGATCCTTGATCTGAATCTCTTTATGCCGCAGATCGTGGATGAGTTTTATCCGAGCCTGATGGAACACGGGCTTACGTGCCGGACAGACTTTTATGAAGGAGCTTTAAATATAGAGGCGAACGGGGAACTGCTGGCGCGCGCCATCGGCAACCTCATGTCCAACGCGATCAAGTACGGCGCGGAGGGCAAGGTGATCGAGGTGAAGACCGGCCGTCTGGAGAATAAAGTATTTGTGGCTGTCATCAATTACGGAAAGATCATTCCGGCGGAGAAGCTGCACAAGATCTTTGATAAGTTTTACCGGGTGGAATCGTCCCGCTCCTTAAAGACAGGGGGGACCGGTCTGGGTCTTGCCATTGCCAAAAATATCGTGAATCTGCACAACGGAACGATCTGGGCGACGAGTGACGAGTACGGCACCAGATTTCAGATTGAACTGCCGGTGGTGGCTCCGTATTCCGGAGGGCGGCAGTGAGGCGGCCGGACGGAGTGAGAGCGGCGCGTGGATGGCACCGGACAGCATGAGGGAATGCTATGCTTAATGACTTATTTCGTATGTACAAAAAAATAATTATTCTGATCGTGATCGTTCTCTGTGCCATTATTTTCTGGTTTTACGGCTGTCACCGACAGCAGCAGGGCGGTGAGAGTTCGCAGGTGTGGGAGAAGACCGAGCAGTCAGAGACTGGCGGGTACGGATATCATTTTGAGGCGGACGGGCTGACCGGAGATGTGGTCTTCGGGACGAAGGGCTATCTGGTGGAGAACCGGACGCTTCCTGTGCGTGTCAACATTACCAGCCAGAAGGAAGATTTCACCGGCACTTTGAAGATTACGCTGCCGGGAGCGGACGGCGATGGGATCTCTTATCAGGTTGCGGTGGACTGTCAGAAAGGAGTACCCGGCCAGGTGGAGATGGAGGTGCCTTTCCTGGGGAACGCTTCCTATTTTTATTTTGAGATCCTGGACTCTTTCGGGACGGCAGCATTTTCCGGAAAAGTGCTGACCGGAGAGGAAAATGCGGTGGAGACCGTGGCGAGGGATGTGTATATCGGTGTCCTGAGCGACCAGTATTCCTCGCTGGAGTATCTTGACGGACTGACACTGGAGGTGGAGAACCAGCCGTTTACACTGCAGCTGGTACAGTTCGCGGCGCAGGAGTTTCCGACGAGGGCGGATGAGCTGTCTTCTCTGTCGGGGATTCTCATAGATGCTTTTGACACTTCGGTTCTGTCCGCACAGCAGTTTGACTGTCTGAAGTCCTGGGTGACGGACGGAGGCAGCCTCTTTGTGGGAACAGGCACGGAGGCGGCGAAGGTTTTGCCGGGGCTGGAAAAGCTGCTCGGGATCAAAGCCGGAGATGTGGGAGAAGTGCTCTACGCATTTTCCAGCGAGATGTCCCGGGCGGGCAGCGCCCGGCTCTATTCCACCAGCCTTCTTTTTTCTGAGGAGGAAGCGTGGGAGAGTCTTTCCTTCTCTTCCCCGGGCTGTATTTACCGGAGAGATTACGGGGAGGGCAGTCTCACCGTCTCCGCCTGCAGCCTGACGGACAATACGTTCCGGCAGTGGACGGGCAGGGAAGATGTGATCTGTCAGATCTTCCACGAGGAGCTGGAGAAGGAGATTGGAGGTACCTGGGTAAATGATACCAGTCTCTGGTATGCGAAGACGGCGCTCTATGCTTTTATGAGCGGACGGCGTCCGAATACGTTTTACTATGGAGTATTCTTTATTGTTTATCTTGGCGTGCTGGGATTTTTTGCTTACTATCTTCTCAGAAAGATAAAAAAGAGAGAGTATATCTGGGGCGTTGTGCCGGTGGTCGCCGTGATCTTTACCGTCTCGCTTGCCTTCCGTTCGGAGGGGAGCAGCGGGGAGACCGGACAGAGCTTTTCGGCTCTGCGGATCAATGACGCTGTCGTAGGGCAGGATGATTATTATCTGCTGTATCAGGACAACGAGGGGACGGAGACCAGAGTAGACCTTGTGTCATCCATCGAAAATGTGGAGCCGGTGGATTATGACTACCGGATACAGGATGCCGATGAGTTTTCCACCAGGAATATCACAGAAAATTATACGGTGAACAACACAAGAAATGGTTTCGACATTGCCTTTGAGGAGTCCATCCCCGGAACTTCCTATATACTGAAATGCTCCGGCGGTTCTGCGCATATGGATGACAGTTCCTGCTTTGTGACGCAGATTCAGACGGCGCCTTCTTATTTCAAAGGAAATGTGAAGAATATCTCCGACTGGCATTTTGATAAAGTGCTGCTGATCCGGGGCCGGCAGTATGCCGTGCTGGAGGATGTGGACCCGGGAGAGACGGCGTCCGTCGATGAGAGCGGCGTGCGTTTCTGGACAGAGTATCAGGACGGTCTGCCGTCAGATGAGAATGAAAGTGCGTCAGCTGAGAATAACATGGTGGAATATCTGAAGCAGCGCTATATGCTGGTCAATGAAGACCAGGATACGCTTCTCGTGATCGGCATCACAGATGACAATGACTTTAAACTGCTTTCCGGCGACAAGACCATCAGCAATTCTCTGAGCGCTTTCGTCAATCGATTCCCATTGCCGGAGGAGGATGACAGCAGTTGTATCATCAATATCAACCGGTATCTCGATGAGGAAAACGCGGAAAGCTCGCTGCGCTACGGTCTTTTGGAAAAAAATGAGACAAAGGCGGTATATTCCTTCGACACCACAAAGCTTCTCTGGGGACTGTTCCGGAACAGGGACGGGTTTGCGGGCAGCATTTATGCCTATAATTATGATACCCAGGAGCAGGAACAGATTCTTCCGGAAGAGGACGATTATATGAACTGCTGGGAGCTGGAGCCGTACGTCTCGGATATGAATGAGATGACGCTCACCTTTACGCTGCCGGAGGGGAATGATTACGGGGAGGCGCCTGTATTGTCGCTTCTCACGAAAAAAGTGAAATGACTGGGAGGAAAGGGAATGCTTGAGTTTCAGAATACCTCTATTTACCGGCGGGAAAAACGAGTGCTGGATGATTTTAATCTGAAGATACCGGACGGCGCCATCATGGGACTGCTGGGTTCTGACAGCAAGGCGAAGTCCATGATCCTGGCAGCGGCGAGCGGCAGTCAGGCGCCCGATTATGGGCAGATCCTTCTGGACGGAGTTTCCATTTATCAGGAGCGGAGCCGGGCGTATCGGCGGTTTGGGTACATGCCCCGGGATTACGGGTTTTATGACCTTCTTCGGGTGGATGAATATTTTGAACTGTTTTTGTCTCTCTATAAGGTGAACGGAAGATATCGCCAGAAGCGGATGGAGGAAGTGGCGGAGCTCTTCGGGATCCGGCAGTACATGAGCGCATTTATTGCGGAACTGCCGACAGAGATCCTGCCCTTCCTCTGTCTGGCAAAGACCGTGCTGCACGATCCGGACTGGCTGCTGTTAGACGAACCGTTCGCGGATCTGAGTTCTGCCAGCCGCAACTTTATGATCAAGACGCTTCTCATGCTGCAGGAGCAGGGCAAATCGATCGTGGTGAATTCACAGATGTTTCCGGAGACTCGGGACTTTTTTACGGACGTCGCCCTGGTGGAGGACGGCCGGGTGGTCGTGGAAGGAGAGACGGATGATATTTTTGAGACGGCGCTGAAAAAAAGTCCGGTGCGGATGCATATCCTGGCAGGCATGGAGGAGGCGCTGGCGGTCCTGAAGGAGAACAGTCTGGTAGACCGGGTGACGGTGGATGAGCAGGATGTGATCTTCCGCTTTAACGGCGGACAGCAGGAGGAGGCGGAACTCCTCACGGATCTGGTGGCGTCCGGCGCATTTATTCAGAACTTTATGCGGGACCGCGTGAATATCGAAGAAGTTTTCCGGAGGTAGAAGATGATTAACCCTTTTTTGAAAACGGAATGGCTGCGGGAGGGGAGAAATATCCGGCTCCCGCTGCTCATTATTTTTTATATCGCCATCATGGCTTTTATCATGATCCTGTTCATGGTCTTTAATGAGGAATCTTTTCAGCAGGGGTATTACTACAATACGACGACCTATCAGTACCAGTTTCTGATCCTCAGTACCTTTCAGATCGCGGCGGTCCTTTTGCTCACACCGTTTACGGTGTCCCGCCTGTATGTTGTGGATAAAGAAAAAAATATGCTGGAACAGTTTGAGATGATACCGGGTATCTCTGTCCAGTATGTGATCGCGAAGATGACGCTTGTCCTTGCCGTGCATGCGCTGCTCTTTTTTTCCGGACTTCCGGTCTCGGCGCTGTCATGCATCTATACGGGTATCAGCGGGATCAAACTGTTTCGCCTGGGTGCGATGATCCTGCTCTATGCTTTCTGGAGCGGCGCCATGTCCATTTTTTTCTACACGGTGTGCCGGAAGAGTGTCGGAGCTTTTGCGGCGACGCTCTTTACACAGCTGATGTTCATTCTCGGCACGCTGGTGCTGGCGGAGATTTTCAGGAATGGTTCCCTGATGATGAACGGCAGCGGCCGGATCGCGCCGGAGGTGGTGGGGCTTTGCCTTCTCTGCCTGCTGCTGAACCCGCTGTCTGCATATATGGGTTTCTATGGAAGCGTGACAGGAGATATCAGCATTTTCGGTACCTTTTGCAGCCATCTGGGTATTGATACTTCAAATAAATGGTTTATTCTTCTGTTTTATAAAGTGTCAAGCCTGATCTGTATTTTAGTCGGGATTCTCTTTCTTGTCCTTTCCATCTGGTACATGGATAAAAAAAGAAAAACGTGAGTGAAAAATGTGTGTATATCACAGGAGAAAGAAGCAGGGCAGCTCTGGTATGCTGCCCCGTTCTTTTTCAGCAGTGCTGCCGGCAGCGCGCAAAAAAGATGCGGCGGCGGCACGGGCCGCCTTGTCGAACAAAAAAGGCTGTGTTATAATGTGCAAAAAAACATGGATAAAGAGAGGATAATAATTATGGATTTGCTGTATAGAAGTACGAGAAACAATGAGGAGACCGCGAAAGCTTCCGAAGCTATTTTGCGGGGACTCGCCGGGGAAGGCGGTCTTTATGTGCCGGAGAAGATCCCGGCGCTGGACCGCAGCATGGAAGAGCTGTCCAGGATGAACTATCAGGAAGTGGCGTATGAGGTGATGAAGCTTTTCCTGACAGATTTTACGGAGGAAGAGCTTAAGAACTGCATTGACAGCGCTTACGACAAGAAGTTTGACACGCCGGAGATCGCCAGAATTGTGAAGAAGGACGGCGTTTACTTCCTGGAACTTTTCCACGGAGCGACGATCGCTTTTAAAGATATGGCGCTGTCTATTCTGCCATATCTGCTGACGACCAGCGCGAAGAAAAATAATGTAAAAAATGAGATTGTGATCCTGACGGCCACTTCCGGAGATACGGGAAAGGCAGCCCTGGCGGGATTCGCCGATGTGCCTGGCACGAAGATCATCGTCTTTTATCCGAAACACGGGGTCAGCCCGATCCAGGAAAAGCAGATGGTGACCCAGCGCGGCGCCAACACCTATGTGATCGGCATTGAGGGGAACTTTGACGATGCGCAAACCGGTGTGAAGAAGATGTTCTCCGATGCCGCTCTGGCAAAGGAGATGGCGGAAGCAGGCTATCAGTTCTCCTCCGCCAACTCGATCAATATCGGCCGTCTTGTTCCGCAGGTCGTTTATTATGTGTACAGTTATGCGAAGCTTCTCGCAAAAGGCGAGATCAGGGACGGAGAGAAGATCAATGTGGTTGTTCCGACCGGAAACTTTGGCAACATTCTTGCGGCATACTATGCAAAACAGATGGGTGTGCCGATCGCGAAACTGATCTGTGCTTCCAATGAAAATAAGGTGCTTTTTGATTTCTTCCGCACCGGATGCTATGACAAAAACAGGGAGTTCATCCTCACGTCCTCCCCGTCCATGGATATCCTGATCTCCAGCAATCTGGAGCGCCTGATCTATCAGACGGCGGGAAGAGACGCTGAGAAGAACAGCGCCTATATGAAGGCGTTAAACGAGACCGGTCGGTATGAGATCACGGATGAGATGCGGGAACAGATGAAAGATTTCTATGGCAACTATGCCAGCGAGGAGGAGACGGCGGCAGCCATCCGCGCGATGTACGAAAAGACCGGATATATCATGGATACGCACACCGCAGTGGCAGAGAGCGTGTATGAAAAATATACGGCGGAGACAAAAGACGAGACAAAGACGATCATCGCTTCCACGGCAAGTCCGTATAAGTTTACGAGAAGTGTGATGAATGCCATTGACGCGTCCTATGATTCCCAGAGCGATTTTGCGCTGGTAGATGAGCTTGCGCGGCTTTCCGGCGTGCCGGTACCGCAGGCGATCGAAGATATCCGTTCCGCACCGGTTCTTCATGATACGGTCTGTGAAAAAGAAGATATGTGCAAAGAAGTAAAGAGAATCCTTGGCATCCGTTAGTCGGATGGAACAGGAGAGTTCGGAGGAAACTATGAAGATATCGGTATCATTTAAAAATCAGATTCTTGAAATCAGAAAAGAGGGGGATGGACTGCAGGCGGAGATCTGGCAGAAAAAGCTGGAGGATTTTGAACTCAGAAAAAATGTGTCCACCGGCCTGACGGTGAGCAATAAGAAGATCCGAAAGATTCTTTTCTGGCAGCCGATCGGAGAAAATATCCTCATGGCCTACACAAGAGGCGGAGAGGTAAAGGCCTGCTACGCTCCGACCAGGGGAGCGTATCTGCGGGTGCTGGAGCGTATCTGTCGGGTACAGCACATTTCCCTGGACCGGACAGGATTGTCCCTGCAGCTGCAGGTGGGCGTGGTCAATCACGGAGAGTTCACCTTTGAAAATGCCGCTCTCGTGATCGGCGAGCGGATCCGTCAGCCGTTTGACATTCCGGTCAGCAAAAAAAGTCTGGAGAAGATAAAAGAGGACGATCCGTTTTTTATCCGAAAGTTTCATTTTTCCATGGATGAGATGGCGAAAGATATGGAAGAAACGTCCTCCCGCTTTGATATCGCTCTGACTGTCAATGGGATGGATGTGACATTTCCGGTGAAGATCGAGGTGCCGGATGAGGATTTGAAATACCGGCATGTGCCGATGATCAGTTTCTTCTATAAAGATAACGCGGTGCAGATCAAGCACACTGGCGCGGGAAATGTACTGTTTGTCTGCCGGCCGATGGAGGAGGCGGAGAAAACGCCGTCCTTTCGGTTCTGGGAGAGCGAGGCAGTATCCAGCAGGCTGTACCGGAAAGGGAAAAAAGAGAAAGAGAAGTCTTCGCAGAAGGTGAGCCTGTTCTATGAAAAGTTTTGCCAGAAGGCGGAGGAAGGTACCTTTGAGATCTTTGATCTGGCATGGAAGAGGAACCCGAAGGGCGCTTATTTCATCATCAATGAAAATGCGCCGGATTATCAGAAGATCAAGGACCACCCGAATGTGGTGAAGCAGTATTCCAAAAAGTATTATGAATTGCTGTTCCGCGCCAATACCTATATTTCCACGGAGACGCCGTTTCATCTGAATGTCATCCGTTCCAATAATAAGTATTACCGGAGAAGCATCGCGGAAAATACTTTTGTCTTTCTGCAGCATGGGGTGACCTACATGAAATGTCACGGACCGAATTCCCCGTTCCTTGCCGGGCGGGAGATGGAGCCGGATTACATTGTGGTCAACAGCGAGAAGGAAAAAGAAGCAGTGCACCGCATGATGGGGATAGACCCTTCCAGGATCTTAAAGACCGGTATGGCTATTTTCAGCAAGATCCCGTATAAGCATCTCAATCAGGATTCGGAAGATATCGCGGTGATCATGCTCACATGGAAGCCATATGAAGACAACATGGAGGATTTCACAAAGTCCACCTATTATCAGAATACGCTGGCCGTCTACAAGATGCTGCGGACCTATCTGCCGGCGGAAAACATCCGTGTGGTGATCCATCCGAAAACGGGCGCGCATCTGGAGAAGACCGAGCTGGCGCCGAGCATCTGGAAGAAGCCAATCTCCGAAGTGCTGAGCACGGCCAAACTTCTCATCACGGACTATTCTTCTGTCTGCTACAACAGCTTTTATCAGGGCGGCGGCGTAGTCTTTTTCCAGGAAGATCTGGAGTTTTATGAGAAGGAAAACGGCAGGCTGATCCCGAAGGAAGACGAGTATATCGGCAAGAGAGCGTTCTCTCTGGAAGAACTGAATGCCATTTTGAAAGAGGGGCTTTCCGATGGAAAGATTCAGCTTGACGCATTTCGGACGGAGGAGTTTGAGCGGCGCTACCGTCTCATCAATGAGTTCTCCGACGGAAAAAATATGGAGCGTCTCTGCAATAAACTGGAAGAACTCGGATTGATCTGAGTCGGAGAGACGGTTAAAATGTTTGCGTCAGGTGCGGCGCAGACGAAAGACCCTGAACAAAGGGCGGCCGCAAGCCCGTGGAGATGACGGGTAATTCATGAGAAAAGCGGAGGAAAACATTGTGAAAAAATACGATTATCTGATCGTGGGCGCAGGTCTGTTCGGCTGTGTTTTTGCCCACGAAATGACGAAAAAAGGCGCTTCCTGTCTTGTGATCGAGAAGAGAGACCACGTGGGAGGCAATATTTATACAGAGGAGATCGAGGGGATCCAGGTGCACAAATACGGGGCGCACATTTTCCATACTTCGGACCGGGAAGTCTGGGAGTATGTCAATGCGCTGACAGAATGCAATCATTATATTAATTCCCCGATCGCCATTTACAAAGACGAGTTGTATAACCTGCCTTTTAATATGAACACGTTCAGCAAGCTGTGGGGCATCCGCACGCCGCAGGAGGCGAAAGACCGGATCGCCGCGCAGATCGCCGACCTGAATATCACGGAGCCGGAGAATCTGGAGGAGCAGGCGCTGTCTCTGGTGGGACGGGATGTATATGAGAAACTGGTGAAAGGCTACACGGAAAAACAGTGGGGCAGAGACTGCAAAGAGCTGCCGGCCTTTATCATCAAGCGACTGCCGCTTCGGTTTGTTTATGATAATAATTATTTCAACGACCCGTATCAGGGGATTCCGAAGGGCGGATACACCAGGCTTATTGAAAAACTTCTGGAAGGTTCCGATGTGCTGTTGGAGACAGATTATTTTGAGTTCCGGGAGGACTATCCGGATATCGCGGCAAAGACGGTGTACACCGGACCGCTGGACGCTTATTTTGCTTACAGTCTGGGCGTACTCCAGTACCGTACCGTCCGGTTTGAGACGGAAGTCCTTCCTGTTGACAACTACCAGGGCAATGCGGTGGTCAATTACACGGACCGGGAAGTTCCTTATACCCGGATCATCGAGCACAAACATTTTGAGTTCGGGACACAGCCGTCTACCGTCATATCCCGGGAGTATCCGGAGGAGTGGAAACCGGGTATGGAGCCGTATTATCCGATCAACGACGAGGAAAATGAGACTCTTGCCGCGCAGTACCGCGCCATGGCGGAAAAGGAGACCGATACGATCTTCGGCGGTCGTCTGGGTACCTACCGTTATTATGATATGGACAAGGTCATCCGTGCCGCTCTTGATGCCGTAAAAAAGGAGCAGGTATCGGAAATTGTCGGTAAATGACGCAAAAACAGCTGGTTTGTGTGACATAAAGTGAAAAAAATACAATATAATGTTGTATAAGGAAAAAAGAACACAAAATACTGTGAAAAAAAGATGAATTTCTCAAAAAACGTTGACAGAATAGAGAACATGGGATAAAATAGACATTACCTATATAATAGTGGTAGTGTGCCTACTTAAGATTTTATAATTTTATCTTATACAGATGAGGCAACAGTAAGGTAACAGGTCAGCAAATAGGAATCGGGAGAACAGATATGGATGATGAAAGATTAAAGTTTTCTAGCATTATGGAATCACTTCTGAAACAGGCCCACCAGAATAAGAATGTTCTTGAATACAAGGAGATTAACGATGCATTTAAGGACATAGAGTTAACCCCTGAGAAGTTCGAGTGGATTCTTGACTATTTTGAGAAGCAGGGCGTGGACGTTCTGAATACCAGTGAGGAAGATAACGATGATAACTACATCGATGACGACGCGGAAGAAGTGGAACTCATTGATGATACGGATATCCTCGAAGGTGTCAGCCTGGAAGATCCGGTACGTATGTATCTGAAAGAGATCGGTAATATCCCGCTGCTGACAGCTGAGGAAGAGGTTTTTCTGGCACAGCGCATCGAAAAAGGTGACGAGCAGGCCAGAAAGCAGCTCATTGAGGCGAACCTGCGTCTGGTCGTGAGTATCGCCAAGAAGTATGTGGGACGCGGCATGTCCTTCCTGGATCTGATCCAGGAGGGAAATATGGGTCTGATGAAGGCCGTGGAGAAGTTTGACTACAAGAAGGGGAATAAGTTCAGTACTTACTCTACCTGGTGGATCCGTCAGGCGATCACCCGCGGTATCGCCGACACGGCGAAGACCATCCGTGTGCCGGTACATATGGTGGAGACGATCAACAAGACGCTCCGTACTTCCAGAATGCTTCTGCAGGAGCTCGGAAGAGAACCAACGAACGAAGAGATCGCCAAGAAGATGAACATGCCAGTGGCAAAAATAGATGAGATACTGAAGACATCCAGAGATCCGGTATCCCTGGACACCCCGATCGGCGAGGAAGAAGACAGCCAGCTGGGCGACTTTATTGAGGACGAATCCCTGCTGTCTCCGGTGGACTCCGCCTCTTTCTCCATGCTGAAGGAGGAATTGGAGGTGGCGATGGCTTCCCTCACTGAGAGAGAGCGTAACGTCATCAAGCTCCGTTTTGGTCTGGATGACGGCAAGACCAGGACTCTGGAAGAGGTCGGAAAAGAGTTTAACGTAACCAGAGAGCGTATCCGCCAGATCGAGGCGAAGGCACTCCGGAAGTTACGGCATCCGAGCCGGAGCCGGAAGCTCAAGGATTTCCTGGAATGATCCCGGGCTTTGCAGGGCGGAGGATTTTCGCTCTGCGTATTGCCAAATGATAAATAATTGATTAAAATAATGGGAAGACTGATGTGATCAGGATTCCCATTATTTTTTTGGGGGAATAACCTGGACAGCGGCTGTGCAGATGCACGCAGCCGCAAGGTGAGAATCCGTTCTGGTGACCGCATGCGGTAGTACAGAAAGAGGGAAGCAGGAATATAGAAAGGAAAAGGCAGATGAGAGATGGATTTTTGCGGGTGGCAGCGGCCTCCGTGGATGTGAAGGTGGCTGACCCGGCATTTAATAAAGAGAGTATTATGAAGGCTGTGCGTAAGGCGCAGGATAGGCAGGTGAAGGTTCTGGTGCTGCCGGAACTGGTGATCTCCGCTTACACCTGCGGGGATCTGTTCTGGCAGAGACCTCTTCTGGAGGAGAGCAGGAGACAGCTGGGGCAGTTGATTGAGGAGACACGGGAGGTCCCGGTGGTCATTGTGGCGGGGGCGCCGCTGCTCATTCATCAGAAGCTGTATAACTGTGCGGTCTTTTTTTATAAAGGACGGATCCTAGGGGTGGTGCCGAAGCGTAACCTGCCGAACTATGCGGAGTTTTATGAGGCGAGACATTTTACGCCGGGAAAACGGGAGGTGGAGATGATCCATCTGCTGGGGCAGGAAGTTCCGTTTGGCATGAATCTCCTTTTCTGTTGTGAAAATGTCGAGAACCTCGTGCTGGCCTGTGAGATCTGCGAAGATCTGTGGGTGCCGCTGCCTCCGTCGACCTTTCACGCACTGGCCGGGGCGACCGTCATCTGCAATCCGTCTGCCAGCGATGAGACGACCACAAAAGATACGTATCGCCGGGAGCTGGTCAGCTCCCAGTCCGCAAGACTGGTCTGCACATATATTTACGCATCTGCGGGAGAAGGAGAATCCACGCAGGATCTGGTATACAGCGGCCACAATATGATCACGGAATACGGAGCGGTGCTGGCAGAGTCCGAACGGTTTGAAAATCATTATACGGAAGCGGAGATCGATCTGCAGCGTCTGGCGGCAGACCGGCAGAAGACGTCCACCTTTGTGCCGGATGAAGTAGGACAGCAGTATTATAAAGTATATTTTACACTGGAAGAGACGGAGACGGAGCTGAACCGGTATTATTCCAGGACGCCGTTCATTCCGGAAAGTAAGGAAGACAGGGATAAACGGTGTGACGAGATCCTCACGATTCAGGCCATGGGACTGAAAAAGAGACTGGCACATACGAACTGCCGCCACGCTGTCATCGGCATCAGCGGCGGTCTGGATTCCACACTGGCAGTGCTGGTGACAGCGAGAGCTTTTGATATGCTGGGGCTGCCGAGGGAGGGCATCACCTGTGTGACCATGCCATGTTTTGGAACCACGGACCGGACATATTCCAACGCGGTGACGCTCACGCATAAGCTGGGGGCGACGCTGCGGGAAATCCGTATCAACCGGGCGGTGGAACAGCATTTTGCAGATATCGGCCATGATGCCGATGTCCATGATGTCACCTATGAGAATTCTCAGGCGAGAGAGCGGACACAGATCCTCATGGACATTGCCAATCAGGAGAACGGCATGGTCATCGGGACCGGCGATATGTCGGAGCTGGCGCTGGGCTGGGCCACCTACAACGGCGATCACATGTCCATGTATGCGGTAAACGCTTCTGTGCCGAAGACGCTGGTGCGTCATCTGGTGCGTTACTATGCGGATACTGCCGGGGAGGAGGAACTGCGGAAGGTACTGCTTGACGTGCTGGATACCCCGGTCAGCCCGGAACTGCTGCCTCCGGTGGACGGAGTGATCTCTCAGAAAACGGAAGACCTCGTAGGACCGTATGAGCTGCATGACTTTTATCTTTATTATATGCTCCGTTTCGGCTTCGGACCGGCAAAGATCTTCCGGCTGGCAAAGAAGGCGTTTGGCGCGGATTATGAAGATGCGGTTCTCTACAAATGGCTTCGCACCTTCTGCTGGAGATTTTTCGCGCAGCACTTCAAACGCTCCTGTCTGCCGGACGGACCAAAAGTCGGATCCATCGCGGTATCACCGCGGGGAGATCTGCGGATGCCGAGCGATGCGAGCCCGGCCGTCTGGATGGCAGAACTGGACGCGTTGAAGGAAAAACTGGGACTGGTACAGTAAGTACGCAGAGAAATAAATGCGCAGACCGGAAGCCCGGGGTGGCCGGACAGGCAGCCATCATCTATGACTGCGCTTTTTGCAGTGCATTTTTGATGGCCTGCTGCAAGATCAGCCCGGTATATTTATTTTCGGAATCCAGCTGCAGCTCATCGATGGAAGAGATACTGTCCAGCTGTTCATTGATGCTGTCCAGCGACGGCTCCAGCAGCGGATACATGGCAGTGACGCTTTCCGACAGATTATTCAGACTCACGGAGGTAATATGATCTTCATCCACAGATACTGCCACATCGAGGGCAGTATCGCCCAGGGTGATGGTGGAAGTGTAGACGCCTGGCGTGTAGACACCGGCGCCGGTGTTCACACTTTTTTCCTCCGGGGCAAACATAAAGATGAGCAGAAGAATCAGGATGACGGCGAGGCAGATAAAAAGCGCCGTGTAGATCAGTTCTTTTGCTTTTACGACAATAATTTTTGTTTTTGCACTCAAAAAAAACAGTCCTTCCGATACATAATTTTAATAAATCTTATTCTGAGACAGAGGATTTATGACTAATTTATCTTTTGCGGTATCTGTAGAACTATTTCATTCGGGATGCGGGGAAACCTGTGGAAAGAGGGGGCATTATGGAACAAAGACAGACATTTCCGGAAGTATTTCCGGATTATACCATACCGGACAACTTAAAATATGTGCTTTCCAACACCATCGTCACGAAGGTCGTCATGAAACAGGGGAAAAATCAGCTGATCGTGCACACGAAGGGCGAGCATATCCTGGGACGTAAGCTGGTCAATAAGATTGCCTATGATCTGAAGAATACGCTCTTTCGCGGAACCTCGCTCTTTTTATCCATTGACGATACGTACGAGCTGTCTCCGGTCTACACACCGGAACAGCTCACGAAAGATTACTGGGACAGCATTCTCTATGAGATTCATCGGATGGGACAGGTGGAATACAGCCTGTTCCTTCATTGCGAGTGGGGCTTTGACGGGAATATCATGACCATTCTGCTGGAGGATTCTTTCCTCGCCAGAAATAAGTCCGTAAAGCTGAAGCAGTATCTGGAGGAAATGTACGCGCATCGTTTTGGAAAAGAGATTCAGGTGGGATTTGATTTTACCGACGACGCAAAAAATGCATTTTATAAGGCGCGGAATCACAAACTCAACCTGGAGGTCGGCATGGTCATGGAACAGATTGAGAAGGCCGAAGCCGAGCGGGGCGGTTCGAAAGAAAAAGAGGGGGAGAAGGAAGACGGCGGTCAGAAGCCGGCAAAAAAGAGCGGCGGCTATTCCGCCAACTTTTTCGAGGAGAGAGCCAGACGGAAGGAGTTCGGCGGTTACGCAAAGAGACAGAAGGATCCGGATATCATCTACGGAAAAGACTGTGACGGTGAGATCGTTCCGATTGAGGAAATCGTGGATGAGATCGGCGAATGTGTCATCCGAGGGCAGATCATCGGTCTGGATATCCGGGAGATCCGTCGGGAGAGGACCATTGTTAGTTTCCGGATCACAGATTTTACCGACACGATCGTGGGAAAGGTGTTTCTGAAAAATGTACAGTTGCCGGAGTTCCTGGATTCCTTTCAAAAAGGAAAGTTCTATAAAGTAAAAGGAATGCCGCGGATGGATACCTTCGAGCGGGATATCACCATGTCCTCCATCACCGGTATCAAGCCGATCCCGGATTTTCGGGAAAAGCGGATGGATAAAAGCCTGGAAAAGCGGGTGGAACTGCATTTGCACACAGTGATGAGTGATCTGGACAGCGTGGTGGATATCAAAAAGGTCATTCAGACAGCGAAGGAATGGGGACACCCGGCCATGGCTATCACCGATCACGGAGTACTGCAGGCGTTTCCGATCGCCAATCACTGCATTACCATGGACGAGCCGTTTAAGATCATCTACGGGGTGGAAGGTTATTTTGTGGATGACCTGAAAAAACTGGTCACCAACGCGAAAGGCCAGAGTCTTTCCGACAGTTTTGTGGTATTTGACCTGGAGACGACGGGATTCAGCCCGGTCCATGACGCCATCATTGAGATCGGCGCCGTCAAAGTACAAAACGGGGAGATTGTGGATCACTACAGCGTCTTTGTCAACCCGAAACGCCCGATTCCGCTGCGGATCACGGAACTGACGAGCATTGACGACGCCATGGTGGCGGGAGCGGAGGATATCGAGACGATTCTGCCGGAGTTTCTTGCCTTTTGTGAGGGATGTTCTCTCGTCGCCCACAACGCGGAGTTTGACGTGAGCTTTATTGAGGCGAACGCCGACCGGCTGGGGTATGAACACGATTTCACAGTGCTTGATACGGTGCAGATGGCGAGACTTCTGCTGCCGCAGCTGAACCGGTTCAAATTAAATACGGTCTGCAAACATCTGGGCATCAAACAGGAGCATCACCACCGGGCGGTGGATGACGCCCGGGTGACGGCGGAAGTTTTTCTGCGTTTTGTGGAAATGCTCCGGGAGCGGGACGTACACACTCTGGAAGAATTAAACGGCATGGGAAGCACATCGGCGGATCTCATCAAGAAGGCGGCCACTTACCATGGCATCATCCTGATCAAAAATGAGACCGGGCGGGTGAACCTGAACCGTCTGGTGTCTGCCTCCCATCTGGATTATTTTAACCGGCGTCCGAGGATGCCGAAGAGTCTGATCGAAAAGTACCGGGAGGGGCTGATCCTCGGTTCCGCCTGCGAGGCGGGAGAACTGTGCCAGGCGATCATCCGGGGAAAGAGCGAGGAAGAAATCGCCCGGATCGTAAATTTTTATGATTATCTGGAGATTCAGCCCATCGGCAACAACGCCTTCATGCTGGAAAGCGACCGGTATGACGCAAAGACGGTGGAGGATCTGCAAAATTATAACCGGAAGATCGTGGAGCTGGGAGAACAGTATCATAAACCGGTGGTCGCCACCTGCGACGTCCATTTCTTAAATCCCGAGGATGAACAGTACCGGCGTATCCTCATGGCGGGGAAAGGTTTTGCCGACGCCGACAATCAGGCGCCGCTTTATTTCCGCACCACCGAGGAGATGCTCGATGAGTTTGCCTATCTGGGAGAGCAGAAGGCGAGAGAGGTGGTTATCACTAACACCAACAAGATCGCGGATATGATTGAGAAAATCTCTCCGGTGCATCCGGACAAATGTCCTCCGGTCATCCCGAATTCGGATAAGGAGCTGGCAGAGATCTGCTACAACCGGGCGCACGAGATTTACGGGCCGACGCTGCCGGATATCGTGAAGGAGAGACTGGACAGAGAACTTCATTCCATCATCTCCAACGGCTTCGCCGTCATGTATATCATTGCCCAGAAGCTGGTAAAGGATTCCAACGACCACGGCTATCTGGTCGGCTCCCGGGGTTCCGTCGGCTCTTCCTTCGTGGCGACCATGTCGGGCATCACGGAGGTCAATCCGCTGTCCGCCCATTACATTTGCCCGAACTGCCACTTTGTGGACTTCGATTCCGAGTATGTGAAACCTTACACCATGAAAGGTATGTCCGGCTGCGACATGCCGGACCGGGACTGCCCGGTCTGCGGCACGAAACTTTTAAAAGAAGGACACGATATTCCTTTCGAGACATTCCTCGGATTCAAGGGCAACAAGGAGCCGGATATCGACCTGAACTTTTCAGGTGAATACCAGGCGAAAGCCCATAAATATGTGGAGGTGATCTTCGGGGAAGGTTCCGCCTTTCGCGCCGGGACCATCGGTACGCTGGCGGAGAAGACCGCCTACGGCTATGTGATGAAATATTTTGAAGAGCGGGGTATTCACAAGCGACGCTGTGAGATGGAACGGCTGGCGGAAGGGTGCACCGGCGTAAAGCGGACGACCGGGCAGCACCCGGGCGGAATCATCGTCGTGCCCCATGAGCATGAGATCTATGATTTTACCGCCATCCAGCACCCCGCCAACGATGTGAACACGGACATCATCACCACACATTTTGAGTACCATTCCATCGACCACAACCTGTTAAAACTTGATATCCTCGGACACGATGATCCCACCATGATCCGGCGCCTGGAGGACCTGACAGGCATAGACGCCAAGACGATTCCCCTCGATGACAAGGACGTCATGGAGCTGTTTCATGGGACCGAGATCCTCGGAATCACCCCGGAAGATATCGGCGGTGTGGAGATGGGATCCCTCGGCGTGCCGGAGTTCGGCACGGACTTCGTCATGCAGATGTTAAAAGACACGAACCCGCAGTGCTTTTCTGACCTGGTGCGCATTTCTGGTCTGTCCCACGGAACGGACGTGTGGCTTGGCAACGCCCAGACACTCATCGAGACCGGGCAGGCGGAGATTTCCACAGCCATCTGTTGTCGTGACGATATCATGACTTATCTTATTAATATGGGACTGGATAAAGAAGAGTCCTTCACCATCATGGAATCCGTCCGGAAGGGAAAGGGGCTGAAGGACGAGTGGGTGGAGACGATGCTCTCCCACGGCGTGCCGGAATGGTACATCGGTTCCTGCCGCAAGATCAAATACATGTTCCCGAAGGCCCACGCCGCCGCCTACGTTATGATGGGATGGCGTGTGGCCTGGTTTAAGGTGCATAAGCCGCTGGCCTACTATGCCGCCTATTTCAGCATCCGCGCCTCCGCCTTCTCCTACGAGATCATGTGCCGGGGCCGCGCCATCCTGGAAGAATATCTGGCGCAGCTTACGTCCATGCCGAAGGAGCAGCAGACGAAAAAAGACCAGGATACCATCCGGGACGGCCGCATCGCCCAGGAAATGTACGCCAGAGGATTCGAGTTCATGCCGATCGACATTTACCGCGCCAAAGCCCGTGACTGTCAGATCATCGACGGCAAGATCATGCCGCCGCTGTCCAGCGTCGAGGGCCTTGGCGATAAGGCCTGCGAGCAGGTGGAGGAAGCCGCCCGCCACGGGAAATTCACCTCGCTGGAGAACTTCCGCAATCAGGCGAAGGTCAGCAAGACCAACGTGGATAAAATGGTGGAACTGGGAATCCTCATCGGACTGCCGGAAAGCGATCAGCTGTCCCTGGCGGACTTTCTGGCGGTCTGAAAAAAGGATTCTGCAGAGAGGCCTGACTAAAATCCGGAGAGATAACAAAACAGATGATACAGAAACGCAGACGAGGACGTGAGACCGCAGACAGGTTCTCCCGACTCGACCCTCCGTCGGATATCCGATAGTTATTGATGTGCAGGGGCGAACCGCATTTAGCGGTTCCGGCTTACGCCGTCCGGGCAGAATAGAAAGCCCGTCTCTTGTGCGAGCACAGGACGGGACATTCTATTCTGACCTGCCCCCTGCTTTTTTACAGACAGTGCCATATCCTCCGTCACAGCTCGCGGTCGAATCCTGTCCACGGCCAAAAAACGTCCTCTGTGCTATTTTGGCAGATTGCTTATTCTCAGATTACACGTCTATGCATTTACCCCGGTTTATCAGAAAGAGAGATCGGGATCAGGAGAACTTTGTAGATATAAGACGGTGGTTTTCTGATACACAGATGCCGTTCTGATCTCATACAGAATCTGACCGCGAGCTGTGAGCGAGGACTTTCTAAGACTGAGAAAAAGCAGGGAGCAGGATTGAAAAGGGATGGCTCCCGTGCTTGCACGAAGGAGCAGCCCTTTTTTATCCTGTAAGGCGTAGCCGAAACCGGAAAACGGTTTCTCCCTGCTGTTCAGTAAAAATCAGAAGTCCGAGCGAGGGTCGAGACGGGCAGAGCTGTATGAGAAGGAACGGCATCGTCTGTGTATTAGAAACCCAGCTCAATCTATACAAATCCTCTGTTTCATGATAAGATGTTACCATGGCTGAAAATGCAGTGCTTTGATGAGAGAATTGCATTTTCAGAAGTGGTAAAAATAGTAGAATGGGCAGGCAGCGATTCCGTTGTGGCGAAGAGAGCGGCAGCGGATGGAGGGCTGCCCGGAAAGGAAAGAGAATATGGCGTATATTAAAAATGCAGACATACAGGGCAATGCCTGGGTCGCAGAGGGCGCAGTTGTGATTGGAAATGTGACAGTGGGAGATGAGAGCTCCGTGTGGTACAATGCGGTCATCCGGGGCGATATGGCGCCGGTTGTCATCGGCTGCGGTTCCAATGTGCAGGACGGCGTGGTGGTGCATACGGATAAGGATTTCCCGTGTAAGGTGGGAAACAGTGTGACTGTCGGGCATAACGCCATCCTTCACGGCTGCACGATTGGACATAATACGGTCATCGGTATGGGTTCCATCGTGATGAATGGCGCGAAGATCGGCGAGGACTGCATCATCGGCGCAGGGAGTCTTGTGACAGAAGGGACGGAGATCCCGGATGGAATGCTCGCTTTCGGTTCACCGGCTAGGGTGATCCGCCCCCTGACAGAGGAAGAGAAGAAGCACAATGAGACCAGCGCGATCACCTATATTTTGACCAAAAATCTGCAGCAGCAGTAGCAGATGCCGACGGTCCGATTTACAAATGTGGAAGGGAGAAAACAGATGTCGGATACGAACAGAAATATGGAAGACAGCCAGACTGCCGAACAGACAGGTGGAGAATGGAGAAAGGAAAAACGGTATCAGGGGTACGACCTGGATAAGACGATTCAGAAACGGTACAAAAGACCGTGGTTCTGGAAGATTCTCGGTATCAGCCTGCTGTGTACGGCCTGTGTCCTGCTTGTGGTCTGCGGTGTGGTTTTCAGGAGCAATCAGAGGAGAGCCGGCTATATTTCCGATATTAACGGGGCAAATACGATGGAGAATCTTCTGACAGATCATAAAAATGTACAGATCACGGTCAATTACTCTCATCTGGCCAATGCGGAAGATTATAAGACGACCCGGTTTGTGAAAAAGACGAACAATGGGGAGTATTATTCCTACTACCGGACAGACGGCATGGAAGAAGATTACCGGGAAGTGATCCGCAATCAGCAGATGTACCGGTATGACGGAAAATATGTATATTATTATGGTCTGCTGGGAAACGATTACGAGGATGTGTGTATCGCGCAGATCGAGGGTGAGGTATTCCAGGCAAATGACGCTGTGCGGATCACCAGTGAACAGGAGAGCGGTGATTTCCTCAAGGTGGAAGCAACCTATGATGTGACAGAGGGAGACGAGTACGCATCCCGCTACGGTTTCCAGGCAGGGGACCAGATCACACAGACGCTGACGCTGGATAAAGACTCCATGATCGTGCTCACTGCGGTGGAGACCTGCAATGGAGAAGAGTTCCACAGCTACACGGTGGAGTTTGACGGCAAAGACAGAAATCCGGAGTTCTATCAGAATATCAAAGAGGAAGAGCCGGGCAGAGAGTGTACGGTATACTTTGACTATGAGGGCAATGATGAGGAAACGTATACCTTTGATATCCCGGGCGGCGTTTATTTCAACGTGCTGGAGCATGAAGGCTATACCGTTTACTCTGACGAGGATTGTGAGAGCGAGTTTACGGAGTACCAGATGCAGGTGCAGAATCCGGAGACAGACCTTACTCTCTATGTAAAGCAGAATGAAGAATGAGCATGAAGACAGAACGATTATTTTATGAAAATGTATATTTGCGAGAGTTTACAGCGCGGGTCCTCTTCTGCGGGGAAGAGGAAAGAGGTTGTTACGTTATCCTGGACAGGACGGCATTCTATCCGGAAGGCGGCGGACAGCCCGCCGATACGGGCGTACTGCTGATCCCGTCGGCCGAAGCAGAGGCTGGGTCCGGAAATGTGGCAGGGGAACGAACGGCTGCGGAAAACAGGATGGTCGGGGAGAAGAATCCGAAGATATCTGTCCGGGATGTACAGTACGTCGGAGACGAGATCCGTCACTATGTGGACGTGCTGCCGGAAGTGGGAAGTCAGGTGCGGGGATGTATTGACTGGGACCGTCGGTTTGATCTGATGCAGCAGCATTCCGGTGAGCATCTGGTGAGCGGGTGCATTCACAGCAGATACGGCTATGATAACGTGGGATTTCATATGGGAGAGGACGTCATCACTGTGGATGTAAACGGTCTGTTGGATGAGAAGCAGCTTCTGGAGATAGAAAAACAGGTCAACCGCTATATCTGGAGCAACCGTCCTGTGCGGGTCTTTTTTCCCGACGAGGAAGAGAGAAACCGACTGCCGTACCGGAGCAAAAAAGAACTGACCGGGGAGGTGCGCCTGGTAGAATTTCCGGGTGGAGATCTCTGTGCCTGCTGCGGACTCCATGTGGAGGCATCAGGAGAGATCGGGCTGGTCAAACTGCTCTCTGTCAAACATTTCCGACAGGGAGTCCGCATGGAGATGGTGGCCGGAGGACGGGCGATGCGGATTCTGCATCAGCATAAGACGGCAAACAGTCAGGTGGCAGCGGCACTCTCCGTGAAGCCGGAAGAGACGCCGGAAGCCGTCCGCCGTCTGCAGGAAGAGATTTTCGCCCTGAAAGGGCAGATCACACATTTCCGTCAGGAGCGTTTTGCTCTCCGGGCAGAGCAATGCGCCGGAAAAGGCAATGTCCTTTTACTGGAACAGGGACTTTCCAGTTCCGATATCCAAAAAGAAGCGGATGCGGTTCTTGACGACTGCGGCGGCATCTGTGCGGTGATTTCTCTGGAAGGAAACGGACAGGGAAAGGGCGGTTCTGCCAGGTATGCCGTCGGACAGCGGGATGGCGACGTTCGGGCGCTGGTGCAGGAAATGAACGGAAAACTGCAGGGCAGAGGAGGCGGCAGACCTTTCTTTGCGCAGGGCTCTCTGCAGGCAGAGCGGGAGCAGATCCGGACATTTTTTGCCGGAAAAGGTTTCCGGGTATTATGCGAAAAGAGCAGTTATTGACTTTATGGGATTTATCATTTAGGATGAGATGGAATGCAAAAAGAAAGAAGGGGTTAAGATGCATTTAAAAAATATGAAACGCTGGAGCGCCGTTGCTCTGGCAGGAGTGATGGCAGTTTCCCTCATGGGATGCGGAGGAAACGAGAAAGAACAGACAAGTCCGGAGCCGGCGGAAGCGACAACGGAAGCTGCTGTTGAGGATACCGGAGATGATTCCGAAGATTTTGTGGATACCGGCGTGACATTGCCGTCCGATTTTGGCGACATGATCTATCCATTGACTTCTCTGATGGTGGAGGCTTCCGCCAAGGGCCTGCCATATTACAGTGAGGATTCCACGGAGGATGAGGCAGACTCTTTCTGGTTCTCCATGGCGGTGCTGGCGTCTCTGATGAACGACTATGTGAAGGATTTCACCGTTGATACCGATGAGAACTATCTGTATCTGGAAGAAGACACGGTCAATATGTACGCCTCCACTCTCTATGATGCCTATGCGCAGGGGAATCTGGAGTTTCCGGAGCTGGCTGAGGATGACACCTATGCAGTATATAATGAGGATGACAATACGTACGGTTTCCTCTCCGGCGGTATCGGCACGATGAAGGCATATATCACGGACTGTGAAGAAGACGGCAGCGATTATGTGCTGACAGCAGAACTCCGGGATACCGATTCCGAAGACCTTTACGGCCGTTATCAGATCACGATCACAGAGAATTCCTATGATGGCGAAGAAAATGCATTTGCTTACGCAGTCTCCGATTTTGAGGAGGCAGATGAGGAAGAAAATGATGTGGACTTCTCCGAGGGAGCGACAGAAGAGAATGGCGACGACGCTGACGAGGATACCTCCGAGGAAATGACAACAGAAGATGCCGACGAGACTGATGACACGGAGGAAGAGTCCGAGGAAGAGAGTACAGACGATGCCGATTCTTCGGAGACAACAGAGGAAGAGATCTCCGAGGACGATGCCCTCGCTCTTGCTGAGGAGTATTACGGCGATGAAGCGGAATATACATTTAAGGATATCGTCACCATCGGTGATTATGAGTACTATGACTTCGCCGTAGAGGGAGACAGCGTATCTTCCACAGATGTTCTCGTCTCTGTAGACGGAGAAAATGTACTGGGCGGCGTGCAGAACGATGATGGAAGCTGGTCCTTCGATCAGTAGAAAATGTGAGAAAACATTTTGTAAAAGACTTCTGCATATAAAAGAGAACAGTAAATAAAGATTTTCAGATAATAAAAAAGGGCAGCTGCAGATGGTTGATCTTACACTTCCCAGCGACAAGACCTGTGCGCATGTTTTGTCAGTCAGGAAAGAGAGATACCATGATGGCAGCAGCCCTTTTGGTTTCATAGAAATCATTCCCCGTAAAAATGAAAGCCCTCTTTTCGCTGTTTCGCCCGGAGATTGCGGCGCATTTCCGCGCGCTCCCATTCCTTGCGATCCTCCTCCGTTTCCAGGATAAGGCGGGGAAGAGTGGCAGGCCGGTTATCTTCACCCAGGCCGATCTCTGTCAGAAAAGCCCGGTTGATCAGATCCCTTTTGCCATCGGTGTGCTCCACATAAGTCTCCACCTTTACCTCCATCGAAGTGTTCCCCACGTGGGTGACCCGCCCGATGATAACGATCACATCCCGCTGGAACGCGCCCTGCAGAAAACGCAGATTATCCACCGACGCGGTGGTGACATTCATCTGCGAATGGCGTTTTGCCACCAGGGCAGCGACCTCATCGATCCACTGCATCAAAACGCCGCCAAAAAGACGACCTGCGTCATTCAGATCAGCCGGACGAATGATGTGCACGGTCTCCACCCGGGATTCGGCTACTGTCTTTGCACGGAATTCCATAAATATAATATCCCCTCTTTCCTTTCGACAAATTGAATTACAGAGATTATACTATATTCACCTCAGCGGCTCAACCTTTTTTCCGTCCACGTGACGCCCTTATAAAGAAAAGCGGCTATCAGGCAGAGCGGAAAAAATTTCCGACCATATTTTCACTTTACAGGAAATTTCGTTTTTTGTAATGACAGTAAGATCAATGCCAGAACCGCCGATAGGATTCTCGCGCAGGTGGCGCTCCACCAGATCATCATCTGTCCGCCGAAAAGCGGCGGAAGAATGAGCATGAGCACGAGCATGGCTGCCGGTTCGATGTAAGTCAGCAGATATGCCAGGGTGCTTTCTTCCGTGGCATAGAAGCTGGCGGTTGTCACCCGGTTGATGGAGATAAACGGGATGGCGATGAGGAAGATGATCATTATGTCGGCTACTTCCTGCGTGACGGCGGCAGATGCGCCAAAGATCGCTCCGATACTCCCGCGAAATAGATATAATAACAGTATGCTGAGGAGGGACAATAGCAGAGCAAACTGGTAAGCGAACCGGTTGGCACGCTTTAGTTCTTCCTTTTTTCCCGCCCCGTAAAACTGACTCATCAGCGGCTGCATCCCGTCGCCGACTCCCTGCAGCACCAGATAGACGATGGTGAGGATGTAGGAGACGCAGGCGTATACGGCAATGGCAGGTTCCCCTCCGTAGGAGGCGGAAAAGCGGTTGATGAGGATCAGCGAAAAGTTTGGGGTGAGAGCCAGTCCGAATGGCGCCAGCCCGATGCGGATGATCGGTTTGATCACCTGCTTCATGGATTGCCATGATATGGCAAAAGTCAACTGCTTCTTGTATAAGAGGTATCCGATACCGCCCGCCATGGCAACGCCCTGACCGATGATGGTAGCCCAGGCAGCTCCGGACACACCGCCATTGAAAATCCACACAAACAGATAGTCAAAGACGATATTGGTGAAGAAGCCTGCGCACATGGTGACCATGGCAAAGATGGCGCCGCCGTTATTGCGGATCAGAGGGACCAGTCCGGTGCCGAAGATCTGTAAGACAGAGCCAAGCGCCATGATGAAAATGTACTGTTCTCCCATCGCAAGAAGTTCGCCCCGGGCGCCGAGAAGCTTAAGGAGCGGTGTGGCAAAAAGAAGAACAAATACTGTCATGATCGCGCTTGCCGCCACCAGGAGCCAGAGTGTTCCCGCCACAAACTCTCTTGCTTTTTCCGGTTTCCCTTCCGCGCGGAAAATGGAAAAATAGACGGCGCCGCCCATGCCGATGCCCGTTCCCGAAGACTGGATCAGAGCGATGATCGGAAAAGCGATGTTGATGGCGGAAATACCGTTATCTCCCACGCTGTTTCCCACAAAGAAGCCGTCCACAATGGCGTAGACACCGGAGAGGGCAAAAGCCAGAATGGACGGGATGACAAAACGTAAAAAAAGTGTATCATTTGCAAACCGGGAAGATCTCCCGGCATGTACATGACTATGTATCATGATCTTTAAACCTCCGTTTCATTTCCTTTTCAAAAAGAATATTATAAAGGTCGTTGGTCGCGATCATTTCTCTGAGACGCTGATAGCCGACATTCTGACAGACCATTTCTTCCGCTTCCAGAAGCGGCGTAATGATCTCACCGGCGTAGTCGCTGCCTTCTTTGGTGAGAGAAATGATTTTCTCCCGCCGGTCTTTTGTGCCGGCCGTCAGGGAAATGTATCCCCTGTCCTCCAGATACCGGACGGAAGAGTGGACGGTCTGTTTGGGAAGACCGTAATATCCACTGATATTTTTCTGTGTGAGACTGCCCCTACTGTACAGGGCATAGAGTGTCATCAGGACAGAGTAACTGATCTTATGATGATCTGCCCACCCGGTATATAAAGAGATACTCTGCGCCCAGGAAGAATAAAAATTCCGGAGCAGCTCTTTTTCCGCATGCATAGAATTCCCCCTTATCATGTCATAATCGTATGCAGGCAACAAAAATGCCCTGCAAATACAGACAATTAGTATTGTTTGGTTCTATTATAGTATGATTTCGGACCAAATGCAAGAGGGAAAATTAAAAAAGAACCCGGCTGGTAAGCCGGGTTCTTGCATGAGTCGGTTGTGTATCAGATATAAGATTTTAAATCACGAAGCAGCATTTCCACCCTTTCGATAGCGTCTTCCACCTGCTCTCTGGCATCGTTGATGCGGCTCTGCACCAGATAGTCGGCGATCAGACCGTCAAGGAAAAAGTCTGCAAAAGAAAGAAAACCGTTGACATTGATCTGCAGATTTTGCGGAATGTGAACATCGGAAAGCTCCCGCTGAAAAATCTGCAGATCATATCTGGCTTCTTCCAGTGAGGCGGAGGCATTACCGAGTTTGGAATGTTTGATCATGCTGGCAAACAGTCCGCCGCCCAGCATATCAAAAATCCCCCAGTTTTTTGCGCTGTTCAGTTGTTCTTTCGCGGTGTACAGGCTCTGAAGTGCGCGTTCTCCCGCCTGTACGGCTTCCTGTACTTCTTTTCTCATTAATTCATTACTCATAAAGTTATCCTCTCTTTCCTGTCAGCAGACTGGATGATCAGGCTCTGTCCGATAAGGATACAATGATGAAAAGGGGAATGGCCGTTCTGTCGTCTGATTTCCGATTACAGATACTAAAAAAGACCCTTATCATGACATGAGCCACAATAAAAGTCTTGCTTTCTCATTTGATACGGATGCCATCCGGCATCGGCTGACGATCTCAAACCCGCTTCTTACTTTTCCTGACCGGAGAAGTGAAGAAACGTTTCGCTACTCCCTTTTCATTGCTTGTAGAAAATATATCATGAGAAAACAGGGGTGTCAAGAGAAAATGAAGATGGTATAAGGAAAAGGTGTCTGTTTATGCGGCGTTGTGTTTACTTCCGCTTTTGTCTTTGGTAAAATAAAAAATATCATATAAAGTGGAGGATGTGACGGTGCTTGGATGGTCCATGGGGGCTTCTATTCTGTGGAGTTACATCGAACTGTTCGGCAATCACCGTATCAGTGGTCTGATTTGTGTGGATCAGTCACCGGCACGGTATACTGGCACGGAAGCGCCTGGGTTGGAGAAAATATTCCTGGCGCGAAAACGGTCTTCTTTGAGGAATCCGGTCATATGCTTTTCTGGGAGGAACCGGGCAGGTTCAACCGGAAAGTAGCGGAATTTGTGCAGGAGCATTAATCCGGCGAGTTACAGATACCATCTGTAAATATACAGGACAGCTTTTAAGGACGGCAGCGTTTCATGCCGTCCTTTGTTCGCAGAAGGAGGAGGACTCATTGTCCTGTCTGCGAACAGACAAAAATGTGCGGGACATATATTTCCCGGTGCAGGAAAGGAGATATTTACATGAATTTACGACAGGATGCAAATCAGATCATAAAAGAGTCCATAAACCGGGTGCTTCCCGACGAGGCGGTGAGGCGGGTCCTGATGGGAAGCGATTTGTTTGGGAAGAAGAGCGGCAGAATCTATCTTGTCGCCGTGGGCAAGGCGGCATGGCAGATGGCAGCGGCGGCTTCCTGCCGGAAGCTCGGGTACGAGCCTGTTCTGCTGACAGACCAGCTGAGCTGCGAGGCAAGAGAGGCCGGAAGCTTCCTCGCCGCCATCGCAAAGACACACTGCGGTACGACAAAAAATCTGGCCTTCATCGCCGGCGGCGAGACGGTGGTACATTTGGAAGGAAGCGGAAAGGGCGGACGTAATCAGGAGCTGGCGCTTAGTGCCGCTCCTGGACTGGCAGGAATGGAAAATGCCGCCCTGTTCAGCATTGGCAGCGACGGCACCGACGGGCCTACCGACGCCGCCGGCGGTTATGTGGACGGCAGCACGAAGGGATGTCTGGCAAAGAAAGGTATGGACATCTATCAGATATTGGAAGACAACAACGCTTACGAAGCACTGAAAGCCTGCGACGGCCTTATCATGACCGGACCGACCGGAACCAATGTCAACGATGTGGCGGTGCTGCTGCTCTCAGCTGCGTCTGTCGCAGAAACTGAAAGTCTGCGGGCGACGCAAGCGCAGGATAGCAGGAGTACAGAGTCTGCCTGATTCTTACGACACATCGCCATGCATTTTCCGGTAATAATAAATGTAAGAAAGGACAGCCGGAAGTCCAATCCAGAACGCCACGGCGCAGAGAGTGACGGTTTTTGGATCATCCGCAATGATGGACGCGGCGATATAGCAGAGCGCAACGGGCAATGCCGTAATGCCAAGAATGCGGTGCGCCACCTTCCATGTGTCTTCGTCCTGAACTGTCCATGGCAGACGAAGTCCCGTATGCCGGTTGAAAGGCAGCCGGGGAGAAATCATTCCCGAAAAAATAATGATGATGGCGACAACGGCAGTGGCGAAAACATTTTCTCCACTGGCAGACAGGGTGACAATGCCGGATTCTGTCAGCGCAGTCGCCGAGATCACCACAAGAATCATACCGATATTAAAAAATGTAGTGATTGTCAGCGACCGAATATACATTTCCTCCGTAGTTACGCTGGTAAACAGCGCAAGATTCTTGTAAAGAACCAGGAGCGCGGCGATGGAACATCCGCCGGTCACGCAGGAGGCCAGCGCCGGATCATGTATATTCGCAGAAAAAATGACAGCGGCAAAGCAGAGCAGGAGAATCAACCCCCGCTTCTTATTTACGGCCTTCATCCGATGTTCTGCTTTGTTTTTTGCACAGACGGCACATCTGCATATATCAGAGTGCATCTATGTGCCATAAGACATATTTGACAGTTCTGATTATATCCGTAAGAGCCGGAAAGGCAAGCAACAAAAGTTAACATGCTTCTTGCGGCGGGATTTGTCCGGTGGTATACTGGGGAAAAGCTCCTGGAAGTTAAGAAATAGGTTTCAGAAGTTCCCGTGCGGTCGGCGCGTCAATATAGAGGCTGTCGGCCAGTCCGCCGATCAAGGAGGCGTGAATGACTTCTTTTTTCTCTTTGCCGGAAACGACCAGCAGCTTGTTTGGAATTTTTTTGATGGTGGAGAGAGAGGCGCCAACAACCCGGGCGTCCATTTCCTGATCGAAAATATTGCCGTCCCGGTTCAGAAAATGAGAGCAGCAGTCGCCGATCACTCCTCTGTGTATCATATCCTGGTATTCCTCGTGGGTGATCATACCCATTTCAAATAAAATGGACGGACGTTCCAGGTTACCGACGGAGAAGATGGCGGTGTCGCAGCGCTCTGCCATGTCAAGAACCCGGGCAATCTGGGAGTCCTGTTTCAGCGCTTCCACGATAAATGGTTTTTCCACCATGGCAGGGGCGGGGATCGGGTAGGCGGTTCCGCCGACACATTCCGCGAAGCTGCTTAAGATAGAAAGGGCGTTGGATTCGTACATGGCGCGGGAAAATCCCCCGGCGAGCTGGATGACAGAGACGCCGTGGCGTTTCAGCCTTGGGAGCTGTCTGGCCATCACCGTCAGGGTGTGTCCGTAAAAGACGCCGAGAATGCTGTCGTTTTTTATATAGCGGGGAAGATCGTTGATGAGGGCCGCGCACACATCCTGGAGGAGAATCTGTTCATTTCCTACCAGGTCCGGCACGATCACTGCCCGTTTGATGGGGTAGGCGGCGATGAGCTCCTTTTCCAGCTCCGTGTCATTGAGGATGGAATCCTTAA
Organism: Candidatus Anaerobutyricum avicola; assembly: GCA_019113845.1. Taxonomy (GTDB): domain Bacteria; phylum Bacillota; class Clostridia; order Lachnospirales; family Lachnospiraceae; genus Anaerobutyricum; species Anaerobutyricum avicola. The sequence continues at coordinate 7,155 of DXGQ01000023.1, read as the reverse complement.
TGCGTACTTCGATAATGCCCATGTCCATGGCCGACTTGAGAATCCGGCTGACCGTGGCTTTGCTGATGCCTTCTTTGCTGGCGATTTCCAGCTGGGTATAGTTTTGCTCGTAATGCATCTTGGCGATGCGGATCATCTGTGTTAATTTATTGGTATCCATTGCGTTTCCTCTCTTTTACAGGGCAGCAGTGCTGTCCGCGCGTTTCCTGTGCCTAAGCCTGTCGTAAGCGGGCTGCTGACCGAATCTGACAGTAGTATAGCATATTCCGTATCCCTTTACGACAGGGAGAATTCCATTGAATGAAAAAAGAACTTTTTACCAAAGTCCGGAGGTGAGATTTGTTTCATTTGACAATTGACATTTCTCTCGTCTTTTTTTATACTAGAAGTATGAAATAATTCTCATAATATTTGAAATAATTCTCACAAAGAGCAGTGACATGTGGAGAAATGTGGAAAGTTCGGAGTGAGGATATGACAGTACAGGAGGAGGTATTTGCGATGAGTGTTGTTACATTAATTGGAGCAGGACAGATGGCGTCCGCCCTCACATTTCCTCTTTTTGAGAACGGACATGAGGTACGGCTGGTGGGAAGTCCACTGGATGATGAGATCATTGACCGGCTCAGGGAGGATAATTATCATGTGAATCTGAGAAGAACACTGCATGACGGGATCCACTATATCAAATGTGCCGATGTAAAAGAGGCGCTTGAGGGAGCGGACCTGGTTGTCTGCGGTGTGTCCAGTTTCGGTGTGGACTGGTTTGCTGATGAGATTCTTCCGATTCTGGATGAGAACGTGCCGATGATCTCCGTGACAAAGGGGATGCTTGATTATGAGGACGGCACGATGCAGACGTATCCGGAGTACTGGCAGATGAAGCTTCCGGAGGGAAGTAAGTTAAGACTGTACGCCATCGGCGGTCCGTGTACCGCCAGAGATCTGGCCGACCATGATCCGTCTTTCGTGGCTTACTGCGGACCGGATTTTGAGACGCTGGAATGGATTCGGAGCATTTTTTCCACCGATTATTATATTATCAGCCTGACGCTGGATGTCGTTGGCCTGGAGTGTGCGGTGGCGCTGAAAAATGGCTATGCGCTGGGAACGGCTCTGGCGATCGGTATCAAGGAGAAGCTGGGCGACGACGGCATCGACCACAACAATATGAAGTCCGCTCTGTTCCAGGAGAGTGTCAAGGAGATGCTTGAGCTTTTGCGGATTGTCGGCGGCGGTGTGGATAACATCATGTTTGCGGCCGGCGACCTGGATGTGACGGTTTCCGCCGGACGGAGCCGGACCGTCGGTCTGCTGCTGGGCAAGGGCTACACCATCGAGGAGACGCTCGAGCAGCTGCAGGGGCAGACGCTGGAAGCGGTTGTCATCGCCACGAGAACCGCCCGGGCGGTGAAAGCTCTGGCGAAGGCCGGTAAGGTCAGCGAGGATGACTTCCCGCTGCTCATGCATGTCAACGAGCTTCTGAATGAGCACGGCAAGCTGAACATCCCGTGGAAAAAGTTTGAGAAGAGAATGTAAAGGAACTGTTCGGCCATGCGCCTGGTAAAGCAAAAGCAGCGATGCTTGGCGGAACTGTTATGAAGTAAAAACGTTGAGGAGACATCATTATACAGGAGGGTTACATATATGACATATTACTTAGGTTTGGATCTGGGGACAGGAAGTTTAAAGACCGTATTATTTGACCGGGAAGGTCTGGAGATCGCCGCTTCCACAGTGGAATACCCGCTGTACCAGCCGCACAACGGCTGGTCGGAGCAGGACCCGGAAGACTGGTATCAGGCTGCTCTTACCACCGTAAAAAATGTTATGGATCAGTCCGGGGTTGCGCCGGAGGCAGTCCGGGGGCTTGGTATTTCCGGGCAGATGATGGGCGCGGTTATGCTTAACAAAAACGGAGAAGTACTGCGTCGGGCGATTCTCTGGAATGACGGCCGTACTTCGGAGTCCTGTGAGCATGTCCGCCATATCGTCGGCGACGATCTGTTCATGAAATACTCCCTGACACCGGCAAGACCGGGCCTTACCGCCGCAAAGATTCAGTGGGTAAAAGAGAATCAGCCGATGATCTACAGCGAAGTGGCCCATATCCTTCTGCCGAAGGATTACCTGCGTTACCGTCTGACCGGCGAGTATGCCACAGAGGTATCCGACGCGTCCGCCACACAGATTCTCGATGTCCCGAACCGGAAATGGTCCGACGAGATCATGACTGCCATGGAGCTTACGGAGGATATGCTCGGTAAAGTTTATGAATCGCAGGAGATCACCGGTTATGTGCTTCCTGAGGTGGCAAAACTCATGGGCATCACAGAAAAATGTGCCGTTGTGGGCGGCGCCAGCGATAACGCTGCCGGCGGCGTGGGAACCGGTGTGGTAGCGCCGGGACGCGCCATGACGACCATCGGTACAAGCGGAACGGTCTTTGCATTTTCCGAGAAACCGGTGCTTGACGTAAACAAATCGGTCTACACGTTCTGTATGCCGGTGCCGGGCGCATGGCATTTCATGGGCAGCGTGAATTCCTGCGGCGCATCCTTGAAATGGTGGAGAAATAATTTCTACCCGGACGATCTGGAATACGAACAGATCAACAAGGACGCGGCTTCCTCCGCGCCGAGCGCCAACCGTCTGATCTACCTGCCATACTTAAATGGCGAGCAGTCACCGCATTTTAACTTAAACTGCCGTGGCTCCTTCGTGGGACTGGCTGCTATCCACACAAAGGCGGATATGACAAGAGCGGTCATGGAAGGCGCAACCTACGCCCTGCGTGATATTCTGACCGGAATCCGCAACTGCGGCGTTCGCCCGGATGCGATGCGGATGTGCGGCGGCGGTTCCAAGAGTCCGTTCTGGCGTCAGCTTATGGCGGACATCTACAACATGCCGGTCATCCTGCCGGATATGAACTCCGAAAACAGTGCGGCGTTGGGCGTTGCCATCCTGGCAGCGGTGGGAACCGGAGAATACCCGAGCGTTGTGGATGCCTGCGACCACATCATCAAGATGCGCGACGAAGTATATCAGCCGGATGAAGAGATGGCGTTCATCTATGATAAAGTATACCAGGAATTTGACGCTCTCTATCCAAAGCTGAAAGAAAACTGGAAGTCCATCCTGGATCTGGATTTCCGTTATTAAGATCGTGGCTTTTGCCCGATAACAGAACAGTATTGCCATGTAAGACATAAAAGAAAAACGACCCCCTCAGAACGGTTGCTCTGAGGGGGTTTTGTGCGACATCGTATATACTTTTGACGCTTTCTTTGCTATAATGTGCGAAACAAGAGAAATCGGAAATGAATGGAAAAAAACGATTTGGTGAATCACTATAATGCAGGCAGCATTATATAAAAAGCCATATAGGAGAGTATGATTTATGGACCATTTTGAATTAGTATCAGATTTTGCCCCGACCGGCGATCAGCCGCAGGCGATCGAGAAGCTGGTGCAGGGGTTTAAAGAAGGCAATCAGTTTGAGACTTTGCTGGGTGTGACGGGATCCGGCAAAACATTTACTATGGCGAACGTCATTCAGGCGCTCAACAAGCCGACGTTGATCCTGGCGCACAATAAGACGCTGGCGGCACAGCTTTACAGTGAGTTTAAGGCATTTTTTCCACACAATGCGGTGGAATATTTTGTCTCCTAGTGTGCCGGGGCCGGAAAATGGGGGATATCTGGTGTTATTTGGCTCTGATTTGTCCACATTTTGTGGAGGGAACAGGATGGAACGGATTAGCTGATACTAGGAGGACAAAATGATTTTGTGACTTTTTGCAGAAAAAATCGTAATAGATGATCTTGCATATAGTTTCATATGTGAAAATAATAGAGAAAACGAGTTGTTTCAATCAAAAATACTATCTTTTCCTGGTTACTTTTTTTTGATATACTTTATATAATAATCGAGTAATATTGAAAAAAACGGGAAGAATAAAAATAAAAAGGATATTGAAACACATTTTTTTATGATTGTAGCTATTGACATGTAGAAAAAAATGTGATAAAGTGTCTGACTTTAGAAGAGGATAATTATGGCAAAAAAAATATATGCAGTAAAAAAAGGGAGAGAGCCGGGGATTTATTATACTTGGGCAGAATGTCAGAACCAGATAAATGGATTTTCTGGAGCAGAATATAAAGGTTTTTCATCACTTGATGAAGCTATGCATTATTTAAAAGATACTCAAAAAAGCAATTTAATAGCTGAAATTAATACTGAAGAATCTGTGGCAATCGCTTACGTGGATGGAAGTTATGATGAGACTACTAATCGTTTTTCTAGTGGTGTAGTGTTCTTTTGGGACAATCAGGAGTTACATTTTGCGAGACTATATGATGATAAGTTACTTGCTGATATGAATAATGTAGCGGGAGAAATTAAAGCAGCAGAAATAGCTATGCAATACTGTATAGATAATCAAATAAAATCATTAAAGATATATCATGACTATGAAGGAATTGCAAAATGGTGTACTGGTGAATGGAAAGCAAAAAAGACAGGGACAAAAGAGTATAAGAACTTTTTTGATTCATTACAAGGTAAATTAACTGTAGAATTTATTAAGGTAAAAGGACATTCAGGAGATGAATATAACGATCTTGCAGACCAATTAGCAAGAGAGGCTTTTGATTTAGAAGTTACACCAATTATACATGATACCGTAGAAAAGGAAAAAACAATGGCAAAGAAAAAAAGTGTTTTTATCGACAGAGACAAAATTAATGATATGATACTGGAAATTGGAAATGAGGAATGGAGTGATTTTACAGCGGAGCCACTGAAGAAAGTAGGAAATCAGTATAGATGTAATATTTGTGCTGATGGGAAAAAAGCGATTTTAGATTTTTATTTTAACAATGATGGAACAACGACTATTTTTCCTACGGGAGTAAACAAAGATGTTTCTTCTATTATAAAAGTAAAGATTGAAGAAAAATGCCAATATAGAGGAGAACTAAACGGAAAAACATACTCTTTTAGAAATCTTTCAACTGAATGGGCGAAAAAGCTTATTGATTACTTATCTTCTCTGGAAGGAGTAGATGTTGAGACTACAGATATTTGTACAGCTCCAGAACATAAGATATATAAATTTAGTAGCAAAATAGGAGATAGACTAACAATCAATCATTATGCAACAGGAACAGTAACTTTGCAGGGAAAGCCCGCATATTTATATGGAGAGGCAATATCACTTCTTTCCTACTGCAAGGATGTTTCTGTTGACGATATTGTGGATACAGTTAATAGTTTCCATGAAGTTAACATTGGAATTGATGAAGTTAGAAATGAAATGGAAACTTTATTACCTCGTGCTTATGGGAATATTGATGACATGATATTAAAATTATTATCTCCATCAATTTCACTAAGACGGGTTCAAATTCCTTTAGAAGATTATTCATGTTATGCATTTTCTGCGCTTAGAGCATTAGAAGGATATATAAAATATCTGCTTAATGATAAGGGGATTGTAGTAGGTAATTCTTTTGGTTCAGTATTTAATGGAACTTCATTACTTCCAAAATGGCAATCTCAAATAGCAGATGTTACATATCAGCAAGAAGTGGAAAAGTTGTATCAATACTTACGAGGGAATAGACATGTGATTTTTCATGCGGAACAGGTGCTAATTGGAACACACATATTAGAAGATAAACGTGAGGCAGATGAAATAGTTAATAGCGTATTAAATTTGATTGAAACTTCATATACGAATATTAATGCGTAATGATAAGAAAGGAGGGTTCGTTATGAATAAGTTTCAAATAATTAGATTACATGATGAGCCATATGATTTCCTTATTATTGCAACGTCTTATGAAAACCCTCTACATTTGTTTGATGAAATTGGAAAAGAGTTAAAAGTAGAGAAGGCAAAACTACTATTTGATTTGACTCTGATTAATGGAACTAATAAAAATAGATATATTGAATGTGAGTATAGTGCAGAGATGAAGATGCACTGTTCTTTGGTTGAAAAAATAGATGATTGTATAAAAATACTTAGCCGTGATTTCTTTTTTAATAACAACGAAGTAATCAACAATAGTGTTATACCAAATGCCTTAAAATATTTATTACAGACAGGAAATTATCCAATGTGAAAAACTTAAATCTACTATTTAAAATATTAGTAGTGAAAAAAACACAAACTTACATAGCCGGAAGGTTTTCAATTACGAAAATCGTCCGGCTTTTTTCATGCCCATTTTTATACATAGCCATTTCCTACACAGGAAGATGGCTATTAAATTTTTAGGAAAGGAGGGAACCATTATGGCGAATTGCAAAGTAATTGCGATTGCCAACCAGAAAGGCGGAACAGGGAAAACCACAACCACCGTCAATTTAGGGATCGGGCTTGCCAGAGAAGGGAAAAAGGTTCTTCTGGTGGACGCTGATCCACAGGGCGATCTGACAACCTCACTGGGATGGCCGGAGCAGGATAGCCTTTCTGTGACACTTGCTACACAGTTAGAGGGGATTGTGGCTGACCGGGAAATGGATAGCCACGCCGGGATTTTGCACCATGAAGAAGGCGTCGATCTGATCCCGTCCAATATTGAACTGGCAGGACTGGAAGTTATGCTTGTCAATGCCATGAGCCGGGAATTGACGCTGAAAAATTACCTGAATGAAGTAAAAAGCGGATACGACTATGTGTTAATCGACTGTATGCCAAGTTTGGGTATGCTGACGATCAATGCACTAGCAGCGTCCGACAGTGTGATTGTTCCGGTGCAGGCTCAGTATCTTCCAGCAAAGGGAATGACACAGCTCATGAAAACAATCGGTAAGGTACAAAGACAGATCAATCCGGCGTTGAAGGTGGATGGTGTTCTTTTGACACTTGCGGATATGCGGACTAATCTGGCCCGTGTGACCGCAGAGAGTATCCGTCAGAATTACGGGAGAATGGTTAAGGTTTACCAGACTGTCATTCCGGTTGGCGTGAAAGCAGCGGAAACAAGTGCCGCAGGACAGAGTATTTACAGCTATGACAAAAACAGTACAGTAGCAAAAGCCTATGCGTCATTTACAAGGGAGGTGGTACGGGATGGCGAAAGGCAGAGAAATAAAACTGCCCCTTCCCGCAGCAGATGATCTGTTCAGTACGCAGG
>DXGQ01000022.1 GCA_019113845.1 Candidatus Anaerobutyricum avicola | reverse complement strand
CCCTGGAGCTATTGAAATTAATAGATGAAGCTGTAAGTCAAAATGAGAAAGGAACAGGAGGAGGCAGCCATGAAAAGTAAAATGAGGAAAAAAATGATCGCGTTCCTGCTGTGCATGGTGCTGGTCATCTGAAACAGCGTGTCCATCCTGGCGGACACGCCGGCGGAAGCGACCACGACCGTGGAAAAGCAGACAAAACAGGCCGGCGCAGTGAAAGAGACCGGCTCTGAGGCAGAGCAAAAAGAGATAAAGGCAGGGGACGCTGACGATACGAAAGGGTCACCGGACTCTGACTCGCCGGAGGAGTCGAAGACCACACAGAAAAAGGACGGGAGCGGAGCGCCGGAAACGAAGACGACGGAAGAGAAAGAGGATACGACCAAGGCAACGACAGAGGAAAAAGAAGACTCTGATAAATCCGACGAGGAGACAACGGAAGCCAAAGAAGAGTCCGATAAAGCCGACGAAGTGACCACAGAAGCCAAAGAAGAATCCGACAAGACCAGCGAAGCAGCGACCGCCACGGAGACAACCGAAAAAGACGATACGGACGCAGCGGGAGAAGAAGACAAAGAGAAAACGACCACAGAAGCAGCTTCTTCTGAGACAACGACAGAGACGGAAAAAGCGACTGAGGAAACGAAAGAGAGTGTAGATACCAACAAGAGTACAGAACATTCAGAAACAACGGCAGCCTCAGAATTGAAATATGAGGATGAAAATGTAACCATTACTGTAAGCGCAAATGAAGAAAATGCGATTCCGGCAGGAGCTGCATTAAAGGTTGTGCCAATTCTGAAAAATGATAAAGAAACTAAAGCGCAGTACAAAGAAGTAGAAGAACAGATTTTGACAAAAGTATTGGAAGATAATAAAGAAATTGCGGGATTTCTGGCGTACGATATTACTTTTGTAGATCAGAATAATAATGAGCTGGAACCAACTGGTGAAGTTCAGGTTTCCATGGAGTATAAAAATTCTGTAATGCCTGAGAAGATAACCGAGACAAAAACAACTGATACGACGGTAAAAGTTATGCATCTGGAAGAAGATGCTGTCGGACAGGTAGAAAAAATCGTAGACATGAGCACAGATAATCAAGTTAGGAATATACATATGACAAAGTCTCAGGCTGTCAAAAAGGCAGAATTTGTGACAGATAGTTTCTCTGTATTTACAATTACTTGGATAGATAATACAAAAGCGGCATTAAAAGCATATTGTGTGGATAACGAAGGAAATGGAATAGAGATTGATAATAATGGACATCTTGAAGCAATAGAAGGTGAAACGATTATTCGAAATATTTCTATTAATAAAGAGATGTTGGCTAATCAGTTAAGTACAATGCTGGATAGTATTAATAGAGAAGAATATATATTCAGTAAAGCTTACATTGGAACAATCTGGGGTAATAGACAACAGATTTGGAGAATACGCTACGATAATAATAGAAAGAGTTGGCAATATAATACCCAATATGAGAGCGGAAACTGGAGAAACATAGAAAGTAATAAGTTGTATCTTCAGTATAATGATAATAGACCTACAAGTGTTCCAAAAAAGGATACGGTAGATTCTGTAGCAGATGGAATTGAAATTAATTTGTATAATTATAATAAAAATATTAATACAGGAGAAGCTGCTGATGCAGGATTTGGATTTTATGCTGATGGATATGAATTAGATGTCAATGACTCGGATAGAGGAAATTTTACTGGTAAGTATACAAATGCTAACGGATCGCAGATACATCAGGATTATTTACAAAGTAATTTAAATGAGAATGGATATCCAGTGTTGAAAGGTGGAGAAACAGATTTAGGTTATTTATTTGGGGATGGAGCTAATAAGGGGGTTACTGGTGCATATGAAGGGCTTAACGGTCTGTTTCAAAAAGATGATAATGGATATTATTATTATGATAGTAGTTCTTACCATGCACAATTAAATACCCAGCAGTGGAAATTAGATGTATATGATGCCAAGTTGTCTCCAGATACTGAAACTTTTAACTACGGGAATTTTTTACCATTTAATCAACTTCCAAGTGATGCTGTGCAAAGCAGACTTCATTCTGTTAACGGCGGAAGAAACGCTACTGATTTATGGTTTGGGATGAATATCAATATGACATTTTATCAGCCTAAGGACGGTAAAATTAATAATAAAGATATGGTGTTTGATTTCCGTGGTGATGATGATGTTTGGGTATTCATTGATGGAGTAAAAGTACTTGATATAGGAGGAATTCATGATAAAAAAGAAGGAGCTATTAATTTTGCATCAGGTGTAGTAACAGTTGAAGGGAAAGCTCCAACTACGATAGCAGAATTGTATGCCGATGCATACAGAGAATTATATCCAAGGGTATTTCAAGACGATATTAATCAATATTTGAGTAATATCTTCAATAAAGATGCTGGAGGTAATTACACTTCTTTTAAGAACTTTAGTTCTCACGAAATGAAGTTCTTCTATCTGGAGAGAGGCGCTGCTGCATCCAATTGCAAAATTAAGTTTAATATGCCTGTATTGCCGGAGGACAGCATCAGAATTGGAAAAGAAATATCCAATTATGATGAAGGGGCATATAACGATGTAGAGTTTCAGTTCCAATTGTATACCGGAAGTGGAAATAATAAGGATTCATTCAATTTAGTACGAGGCAAAGATTATACATTAATAAAAGCCAACGGTGAACAGTCAACGGAACATGTGGGGGAAAATGGAATTTTTACTCTTAAACATGGGGAACAGGCGCAGTTTGATAAGTTGGGATTGGACACTAACTATTATGTGAAAGAAATAGGACTAAGCAGTGCAACCTACGATCAAGTCACAATTGAGTCTGTGGATGTTGTAAATGGAGATGCCTAAGATGTTGGAAATAGAACGGAAATTGGGAGTAAGATTTTGAATGTTGGTGAAAATCATATCGTTAACTTTCAGAATCGATGTGCTGCAACAAATATGAAGCATCTCATTATTGAAAAAACATTAGAAGGTTCTTCAGATAGCAGCCAAGATGAAAGCTTCACTTTTAAAGTGACAGTTGGAGGAGATCTTTACAAAGGAAATTATAAAATTGGAGATAGCTATGCGGATGCTGTTGCTTCCACCACTCAGAAGAGTCCTGATAATGGGATAATAACGTTGAAAGCTGGGGAGGTTGCAGTCATTCTTGGAAATGCTACTGCTGAAGATGGAATGACAGGTACAGGTATTCCGTCAGGAACTTCTTTCAAAGTAGAGGAGATTGGCTTAGATGAGGATATCTATAGGATTCCATCATATACGATGAAAGAAAAAAATGATGTTGAAAAGCCGTTGATAGATAATCCGATTATTTCGGAAGATACCTATGATGGTTATGCCGCTGGCGAAATTACTCTGAATGGTAATGCAGAAGTATATGTAAAGAATGCATATAACACAGTGGAAGATAATCAACCGTATATAACTGTGAGTAAAACATTTACAGGCTTGTCATGGAAGCAAATTCAGAGTCTAAAGAGTGAATTCAGTTTGACAGTGGAAGATTCTGCTTCGGAAGTAGTAGCAACACTGACGCTTGATGGTCATGACTCTACGATAGATCCATATTATATTTCTCCTTCAGATGGAGCCAACAATGAAGATGTTGTAAAGGATTATACATTTACCTGGAAGATTACCGGATGCTCAACAGGAAGGTATACAGTAGAGGAGAACGGAGAAGCACTAAACGGATATAATGTTTCGACATCAGGAGAAGGAACCGTAGATGTATCTGAATCAACATGGATCTTTTCATCGAATGTGGGGTTAATAACAGATAATGCTTCTTCAAATATAACGTTAGGTACGCAGTCCATTGTTGCGGCTTCTCTTAAAGGAAAACAATACCTAATTTGGACTTCCATGAGTCTGTCCAGTGCACAAAAAGAAGAGGTAATACGGTGGCTGAATTCTGATGAGGATGGTGATTTAACAACCTTTAGAACTGGGGCAAACAGTGTGACATTAGAAAATAGCCATTTCTATTCTGGTGATGGATTAAAAGATGGAATTACCTTTAGTGGTAGCACAATAAAATTTGTCCCATCTGCAGATGGTTCTCAAACAGGAACTTTAACCTTTGAAGACAAGGATGTATGGCAGCATGTCCTGAGCGGTGATTACACTTGGGAGAAACAAAAGAATGGCTATATTGATGTTACGAATATTTATAGTAAACAATACACGATTAAGGTAGATAAAACATGGGCATATCCTGAAGGATTTAATCCTGACTCAACGACTACTGAGCATTCGGGAGTAATGGTTGCATTGTATGATGGAAAGACCATTGCGAAAGATGCAAACGGAGAAGAGTTGGTCAAAACTACAAATGGTGGTACATGTACATTTACAAATTTACTGAAAAATACCTATACGGTGCGAGAGGTTGTAAAATCGGGAGATCATTACATTCCAATCAAAAGTGGTGGATATGTAAAATTGGATGAAGGTGACAAAGTAAATAATGTGACAGGAAATATTTACTCTGTTTTATATGATGAAAAAACAACAGGTTTACCAGAAGGTGTAGATAAATATTATACAGTTACTAATACCTTAGTTTTGGGAAGTGTTGAGATTACCAAAACTGATGCAGGGAATAATCCGTTAGCAGGTGCAGAATTTACCATAACAGGACCAAATGATTACTCAAGTGTTTTGACAACAGCGTTAGAGGATAAAGATGGTAAAAAAGTTGCAACAGTGAAATTTACAAATCTGCTTCCAGGAGAATACACCATTACAGAGACAAAATCTCCGGCAGGTCATAGTTTATTAGCAAATCCGATCAAAATTAAGATTGGAGCAGGAGAACATGAACTGAATTCAAATGGGACTCTAAATCAGGATGAAGGATATAATGCTGTTGCTAGTAGTACAGGTAAGAACTCAACTTATTATTATAACTGGGGGGCAACTGTTATCAACAACAAGGGCTTCACCCTCCCATCTACCGGTGGCATGGGCACTTACCTCTTCACCATCGGCGGTATCGTCATCATGGCTGGCGCAGCATTCGCTCTGATCGCCATGAAGAAGAGAGCATAAGGAAACCGAAGGTTTAGGTTTTGATCACTTTGATACATTTTCAGTACATTTGCTGGGAAGGTACATACCAAAGAGTGGGGACGGGCCGGGGTAGCCCCGGCATCCCACGTGAGGAAACATGGAATCCTGCGGGGCCGTTTGGCGGTCCTGCGGGTGTATCAGGCGGGGATTCCCGGCTGAGGGACGTCCCGGAAGGGGGCGGTTTCGCCGCTCCCCTGCCGGGGCAAAGGTAAAGGAGAAAGAGCACAGTGAAAAGATTCCTTCCTATTATAATAATCGTTCTGCTTTTTCTCGGAGGAGCCGGATTGGTTCTGTACCCGGTTGTGAGTAGCTGGTACATGGGCCGTCATCAGGGTCAGGTTGTGGCAGACTATGATGAGAAAGCGGCGAGATTGTCACAGGCGCAGATTGAAGAAGAACTGGAAAAGGCCAGAAAATATAATGAGAGCCTTTTAGGAAATGTGGTCCTCACAGACCCGTTCAATGCGGAGGCGCTGAAGGAACAGAATACGGAATACGAGGATTTGTTAAATATCGGGGGAGACGGCGTCATGGGAAGCATCGAGATTCCCGGCCAGGATATCTACCTGCCGATTTATCACGGAACGAACAGTGCGTCTCTGGAAAAGGGAGCGGGGCATTTACAAAACAGCTCTCTGCCGGTGGGGGGGGCAAGGGAACCCATGCGGTCATATCCGGGCACACGGCTCTGCCGACGGCAGAGATGTTCAACAATTTGTCTGAGGTGGAAGAGGGGGGTGTGTTTTACATTCATGTTCTGAATCAGACGCTGGCTTACGAAGTTGACCAGATCAAAGTTGTCCTTCCCGAGGACATCTCTGATCTGTTGATTGATAAAAATGAAGATTATGTGACCCTGGTCACCTGTACGCCGTATGGTATTAACAGCCATTGGCTGCTGGTGCGGGGAACGAGGATTCCTTATGAGGAAGCGCAGGAAAAAGCGCCTCTTGAAAAGGAAAAATGGAACCCGATGTGGAATGCTTACATAGCGGCAGCGGCAGCAGCGGCGGTCATTCTTGCCGTGGCGGGCATCCGGCACAAAAAGAAAGCAGGCGGCAGAAAACAGAATGAGAAATAAAATAATAGGCGTGGCAGCCGTACTTCTGTTTGCGGCCGGCATATTGATTTTTAATTATCCGACCATCAGCACGCTGTATAACCAGCTCCATCAGGGAACGGTCATGGCGGATTATGACGAGCGCCTGGCAAAGATGGAGCAGGAGGAACTGGACGCTTATCGCCAGGAAGCGGTAGAGTACAACGAGAAACTGGCCGGGAGCAATGCCGTGCTTACCGATGCGTTTACACAAAATGACGCGGAGGGGCAGGGAGGAGACCCGGAATATGACGGCGTCCTCGATATGGAAGAAAGCGGCGTCATGGGCGCCATCGAGATTCCGGATATCAATGTGTATCTGCCCATTTATCACGGCACATCGTCGGATGTGCTGAACATTGGGGTGGGACATCTTAAGGGCTCGTCTTTTCCGGTGGGAGGGGAGAGCACCCACAGCGTCCTGACGGGGCACCGGGGGCTGCCGACAGCGGAGCTTTTCACCAATCTGGATCAGGTGGAGAAAGGCGATATCTTTTATATACATATTTTGAAGGAAACGCTGGCGTACCGGGTTTATAGTATTGAGACGGTGCTGCCGGAACAGGTGGACAGCCTGGGGATTCAGGAAGGACGGGATCTTGTGACGCTGGTCACCTGTACCCCTTACGGGATTAATTCTCACCGGCTGCTGATCCATGCGGAAAGGACAGCCTGTGACGGAGTGCAGGAGAGTCAGAAAGCGGCCATGAGGGAGAGCCTGTGGCAGTGGCTTCTGTCTCAGAAAACGTTTTTACTGTCCATAGGATTTATATTGATCGTGCTTATTTACGGAGGTATCCGTTTGATTAGAATAAGAAAAAACAGCCGTAGAAAGAAGGAGGAGGCGAACCAATGAAGCAGAGATCTTTAAAGATAAGAAAATATGGGGTTCTCATGGTGTTTCTGCTTGCGGTATCCATGATATTTGGTACATTTGCAGGCGTAAATGTATATGCGGATGATACCGGTACGACAGCGTCGGCATCTGATCCCTATGATCCGGACCAACGGGGGAGCATCACGGTGAAGCTCGGGGACATCGAAGGGCAGGAACCGACCGGTAAGAACGGCGTGGAGCTGACGCTCTATAAAGTCGGCGACGTCAACACAGAGGACAATTATATCCGTTTTGACCTGGCGGCGGAGCTCCGTGAGGTGGGCAGCCTGGCAGGACTTGATTTGAATGCGGTGACCACCGGGGAAGCTAATCGGGAGACCGCGCAGCGGCTGGAAGAGGCCGTGCTCGCGGCGGGACTCGACCCGGCGGAGAAAGGATATACAGCAAATGTAAACGGCGAGGACGCCGTGGCAGTCTTTGACGGTGCGGACGGCACGGGGCTTGCGCAGGGCATGTACCTGATCCTGCAGACCAATGCCAACGCCTACGGCGTCACCGGCCCGTTTCTGGTGGCGATCCCGTATATGACCGATGGGGCCAACTGGCTTTATGATGTGACTGCGGAACCAAAGGCGGTGGAGTTCGGGAGCCTTGGCAGTATCCAGGTGACGAAGGCCTTAAAATATAACAATGATGGAAATCTGATGGATGCCACGGCGACGGACGCTTCTTTTGATATCGGCCTCTTTATGGATTCTCAGGGTCAGTACCGCTATGGCGGCGAGAACTGGCGGCAGACGGTACGGATTCAGAATGGCAGCAGCGGAACTGTGACTTTTACGGATTTGCCGGTTACCGATAAACCTTATTATATCTTTGAGCTGGACGGGAACGGTGACGCCATCACGTATGGCGGGCCGGACGGCTCGGAATCTGCCGGTGCGGATAATGCCGGCACAGGCAGCGGAAGCCTCTTTACTGTCATGGCAGGGGAGGACCCGGCGGCAGCCCATGCGGGGGAAGAGCCGGAGGTCATCCTGAACACGGAGGGAGACCGGACCGCCAGCGCGACCATCAGCAACGTGTACGGGGAACTGCCGGACGGCTATTACCTGACCGGTGAGATTACCATCACGAAGAGCGTCATGAACAACGGCCAGATGGTCGCTTCGGATGACGTCTTCTACGCGGGCGTCTTCCCGGTGGACGCGCAGGGAACTGTGGGTGCGGACCCGGTCGAGATCGTGAAACTCAATAACAATGCGGCTGTGACGGTGGAAGTGCCGCTGGGCGGCACGGACGGCACGGAAGCCATCACCTACGCGGTGCGCGAGACCAACGAGCAGGGCGTTCCGGTGAGCCAGGACAGCACCTTCCTCTATGAAGTGACCGGGGAGGCAAATGTGGCCCTGTCCCTGGGGCAGACCACAGGCACGGTGAACATCACCAACACCCTCGGCGCGGCCGACGGCTATTATCAGGAAGAACCATCCACCCAAGCGCCAAACGACCCGGGTACCGGCAACGCTAACAACCGTAGCAGCGCAAACGACAACGGCAGCAATAACAATGGAAACAACAGTCAGAGCGGCGGTACCAGCAGTGGCACGGGCCGGAGCTCCGGTTCCGCACGGACAGGAGACGACAACCAGATCTTCTTGTACGCAGGGCTCCTGGCGGCGGCAGTGATCGTTGGCGGCGTGGTCGTAGTGCGCAGGAGAAGACGCGGATAGATTATCAGAAATAAAAATAAAGAAAACTTTCAGAGCTGTTGTTGCTCTGACAGGCAGATAACAGAGAAACAGAAAAATCTCCGGAGTCTGGAATGGACCAGACTGCCGGAGATTTTTTGTTGCAGGTATTGATCGACGGAGCGCTTCTGCGCTTCTTTTTTTGTTCAGTATTAAAACTCATACGCGGACGCGTCAGAATAAATATCGTCCCGGTTCAGTTCCTGTAGGATGGCGGCCCGGCGGCTGCCGATGAGAAGCGTTTTGTTGTATTGGAAGTACTTGTCGCAGCCATTTTCCGTGATGAAGGCGGAGATTTCGGAATCCATGGTCAGCTCAGTCACGAAGATGACCATCTCCTGGCCCTCGCCGAAGGCGTCCTCCATGAAAGTAAAGCTATAGTCAAGCGCCTTTGCGGCGGTGTCGATGGAGGCGCTTCTCTGCTCACAGAGTGTATCAAAACCGGCTTTTACCTGCGCGAAGGCTTCTTTTGGAGCAGCGGTGGTATCCGGCGCCCAGCTTCGAAGAAGCTGCATGACGGAGAGATGCCGTTTTTTATCTTCCGGGGAGACGAGTCCCGTTTTTTCTGTCAGGGCAAAAGATGCGTCCCGGTCGGACAGCATCTGCTGCCAGAGAATCCATGCCGCACTGCCGGAAGAGGCTGCCTGTGTATCAACCGATGCATTGCCGGATGTCTTTTCGTTTGCCGGAGTCTGATCGGCTGGCGTGTTGCTTTCCGCGTAATCTGACACCAGCGCGCGCAGATTTTTCCGGTACATTTTCAGAAAATCATAACATGCTGTGGTGACACGGTCTTTTTCCATGGCGGCGGCGATGAAATTGTGCAGGCCGCCGGTGAGCAGTTCCACACAGCTCAATCGCTCGTCAAAGGAGGCGCGGAACAGTCGCTCAAAGATGGAAGTTTTGACTTCTCCGGTGAGGATGCGGCTGATATCGTACTCGTCCCGGTATTTCTGGTAGAGGTCGTAGTAGGCCGCCACGTCCTTGGCGATATCCTCGTGCTGCAGGAACTGATGGATGAGGTCCTCGTCCACGGGGATGGAGAGCGATTCGTAGGAACGTATCACGTAACTCAGGTCTTCCCAGCCGCGGGCGGTGACGAACTGCATGCCGTCCACGTCGTTTTCCGTCCGGTAGAAGTTCTGTGGGCGCAGTTCCAGATAACTGAGGATGAATGGGTGGATATGTCTGGTGCGGGCGTAACTGCGGAACGCTTCCAGGTCGGCTTCAATGTCGATCTTGCGGACACGGTCCAGCGTGACGAAGTCGAAGTCCCGGACACTTTTGTTGTATTCCGGCGGATTGCCGGCGGCAGTGATGATCCAGCCTTTCGGGACGGCCTGATTGCCGAACGTCTTGCACTGGAGAAACTGGAGCATGGTCGGCGCCAGCGTCTCGGAAACGCAGTTGATCTCGTCGATAAAGAGGATGCCCTCTGTTTTTCCGGTCTCCTCCATGTAGCGGTAAATGCTGCTGATGATCTCGCTCATCGTGTACTCCGTGACGGAGTGCGTGACGCCGTCGAAGACTTCCTCTTTGATGAAAGGCAGACCCACCGCGCTCTGTCGCGTGTGGTGTGTGATGGTGTAGGCGATGAGGCCGATGTCACATTCCCGGGCAATCTGCTGCATGATCTGTGTCTTTCCGATGCCGGGAGGGCCCATCAGAAGGATGGGACGCTGGCGGATTTCCGGAATCCGGTACTGGCCGAATTCGTTTTTGTCCAGATAGGCCCGGACGGTATTTTTGATATCTTCCTTTGCTTTCTTTATATTCATAGATTGTTATCCCCTAAATAAATGCATTGGTAAATGTTGTGTTTGACCGGAAGCGGGATGACCTGGCCGGAAGGTTGTGCCGATGAATCGGATAACCGGCCTGTCATAAGCCCAGATCATCTTCATCCAGGTGAATTTTCATGGCCCAGGCGGGAACCTCCAGGAGGTACCCGGATGCGCCGAAGCCGCTTTCGGATGTCAGGGCGTCCTGTTCCGAAGAAGGATGCGCGCCGGACTGGTGCCGGTCGATAAACACAAAGGCAGTCTCATACGGCGGTCTTTTGGCAGGGTAAATGCCCTTTCCGTCCGTAAAATAGAGTAGTCCTTTGAGGTTGTGGAAGACTCCCTCGTCCAGCAGCCGGTTCACGTAAGCGAACGCCGGGCGGAAGTCGGTTCCTCCGCCGCCGATGAGAGAGAAGTTTTTTAGCAGCCGGGCGATGTCTTCCGCGGAGGTGATGACCGTGTCGGTGTGCACCTGGTTGTCACATTGAATGATCCGGATATGGCTTTTTTGGAAAAAGCTGTCCCGCTGCCGGATGATCTGAAACGTTTCCTCCAGAAAACGTTTGACCAGCGGACCGCTGGTGGAGTAGCTGGTGTCGATGACGATGACAAACTCGGATATCTTCATGATCTCCCGGGTTTCCAGTGGCTCGATCAGAGGCATGTTTTTGTAAAGACGCAGCCCGTAAGTATAGTAATTCAGATCAAACTCATCGTAATCGCAGTGCAGTTCTTCTTTCAGCACGGTGAACTTCCGCAGAAACTCGCGGTAGGAGCGCCGGGAGCGCCCCTGTCTGATCTGCGTCTGTACGGAGGACAGGGCTTCGCCGTCCTGCTTCCCTTTCAGTTCCATTTCTTTGGTGACCCGGCGGCCGATTTTCTCCCAGTTTGCACCTGCCTGCGCGGAAGACGGGGAGCGCGCCGGGTCTTTCGGCCAGAAACGGTGGTCGTCCGTGTAGAATTCAAACTGCATGGCGGCCTGCTCCTCGTAGTCGGTGATGGAGAGCAGGTCGTGATAGATGGCGGCGGCAGTGACCGGGATTTTTTCTTCTTTCAGATGGGCGTAATAGTTCGTCCTCCGCAGGGAGAGTGTCCGCCGGGTGGATGGTTTGTCAAAAGAATCGATCATCCATTCCACCGCGATATCGCAGGCCAGATTCCACAGCACCGGCTCGCGGTTTCCCCGCATCCAGAGATGCCGGAAAATGCAGTGCAGGACGCTGTGGAGATAGGCGCGGTCCAGGAACAGAGGATTGCTGCGGTAGACCCGCAGAATCTGTTCCCGGGAGAAAAAAAGAAAACTGCCGTCGGTGGCAAAGGTTTGAATCTGTTCGTTTGCTGAGAAGGTGAGGGCGGACAGCGCCATGTCCAGATACCGGAAATCCAGGTAGAGTTCACTGCGGATGACATCCAGGATCTGCAGGCACATGCCATTCTCCCACTCAGTCTGCGTTTGTCTGTGTGCCATGATCACTCTCTTTTCTATAGAACAAATGTAAAAAATGTTTCAAACTATCAGTGGCGACTGGTTCGTATCTTTTTTCTGACGGAAAAGGCGTTTGTGACAAATCACAGATCATCCAGTGAAAAGTCGTCGAACGAGAAACTTTTCCTGGAAAAGCTGCCGTTTCGATGCTGTTCTTCCATCAGCCGGGCGCTGCCCTCGCCCCAGTCGGCGTCCACGCAGGATGCGATGGCCTCGCCGTAGTCTCCGGCGGAAAAGTACCGGCAGAGAAAGAGCAGCAGCGCAAGGTCTCTGTCCCTGACAGCCAGAGTGATGGCAGTGCGCAGATTCTCTTTCAATGCATGTTCATAAAGTGTGCGGGCTTCTTCTTTCAGACCCGCCGGCCAGCGCAGCCGGGCGATGGAGATGCGGCACAGAGTGTTCGCCGACTCCACCTTTAATGCATTTTCAAAACACTGGTCGTACTTTTCATAATTGATCCGGCCATTCTCAAAACATTTCCTCATGCGGAAGCCTTCGCCGTGAATACTCCGGCTGAAGATATGTGCCGGAGAGATCTCGTCCAGCCACTCATAATATTCCGGAAAAAAGAGGGCGCCCTGGATGGCGTTCTCCGACGAAGACTTGGAGGCGTCGGCGGAAGAGGAGCCGAAGGCGGGGCAGTCCGAAGCAGGTAATTCCGGCATAAAGAGCACCAGAAGATCTTCCGCATAGCGTTCCAGCAGCAGCGGCAGCCCCTCTGCCTCCGTGTCCGCGCAGCGCATGATCAGCCGGGAGAGCCGGGTGCAGTTCATGAACTCGTCACTGCCGATGGAGCGGATGCCCGCGCCAGCGGACAGGGTATGGAGCTCCCGACAGTTATAAAAGGCGGCGTTGTGAAGCGTGTGCACGGTGGTCGGCAGCCAGACGGACGTGAGCGTGGAGCCGCCAAGATAGGACAGGCGCCGGTGTGCCACACCGGGGTCAGATTCCGCTGCGGATATTCTGCCGTTCTCTGTCTGTGGGACAGGGCGCTCTGTCCGGCTTTCGTCTGTATAAAAATGAAAATACTGTTCCGGAAGTTTTGGCTCGGAGCGGGAGAAGCAGTAGGGACCGATCTCGGTCACCGGACGCTGTCCGATGTACTCCGGTAGCCGGAGCGCCGGCTGTTCTCCGTAGACACGGAGGATGCGGGCGCCGTCCTCTGCGGGTTCCCATAAAATATCTAATTGTTGATGAAGCGGTTCTTCTGTCAGATTCAGCATAATTTTAAACTCCTGCGCGTAAATGGAAAGTTGTCGCCCTATAGCATACCACGGAAGAATTTTTTCTACAATAAAAGGGACAAAATTTTTTTTCTGTGATACACTTAATGTGTGCAGCAGTGCGGAACGGGACCCTTATGTCCATGACAAAAAGGACAGGACGCACTGCAAACCGGGACTGCCGGAAAGCAGTCTGCAGATCATTGAAAAGATGGAACTGATGAAAAGAATATATAAACGGGCAGGAGGGAAAGGAGATGCATACATTAGGATTTATCGGGATGGGGAATATGGCGAAGGCCATTGCGGAAGGTATCATCAAAAGTGGAAAAATGAGCGGAAAGGATATCTATGCTTATGCGCCGCATCAGGATAAATTAAAAAAGAATGCGGAGGCCATCGGGTTTACGGCCTGTGAGAGTACGGACAGTCTTCTGGAGAAGACGGACACTGTTATCATGGCGTGCAAACCGTATCAGATCGAGGGCGTGCTGGAAACGTACCGGGAGGCGTTGAAAAACAAGGCGCTGATTTCCATTGCGGCGGGCTGGGATTACGCGAAGTACAGACCGCTTCTTTCTGACAGTACCCGGGTGCAGTTCATCATGCCGAATACACCCGCCATGGTGGGAGAGGGCGTGCTGCTGTTTGAGGAGACGAATTCCCTTGAGGAGCAGGAGAGAGCGGAGCTGATGGATATGTTTTCCGCGCTGGGACTGGTGGAGGAGATTCCAAGTCATCTCATGGGGATCGCCGGGACACTGACCGGCTGCGGCCCGGCATTTATTGATCTGGTCATCGAGGCGCTGGGAGACGCCGGTGTGAAGTACGGTGTGCCGAGAGCGCAGGCATACGCGCTCGTGTCGCAGATGATCCTCGGCAGCGCGAAGCTGCAGCTTGATACAGGGGAACATCCGGGCGTCTTAAAGGACAACGTCTGCTCTCCGGCGGGAACGACCATCCGCGGTGTGAACGCACTGGAGCGGGCCGGGCTGCGCGCCGCATTTCTTGACGCGGTGGACGGCATCATGGGATAAACGTGCCAGTCATTACGCGAAATGTGAGCCGGTCCGTACACCAGAATACAGACAAGAACAAAAAGAAGACGAACAGCAAGGGAAAGAAAGGAAAAGAGAGATGAGATATGGAAAGTTTCTGCCGGAAAATGGCACGATTGGTTTTGTCGCGCCATCGTTCGGCTGTAATATAGAACCGTACAGAACCTCCTTTGACCATGCGGCCGAGGGCTGGATGAAAAAAGGGTATCGTATCAGCTGCGGTCCGAACGTGTACGAGGGCAGCGGCATCGGTATCAGCAACACACCGGAAAAATGTGCGGAGGAATTTAACGACTGGTATACTTCCCCGGAAAATGACGTGCTTATATCCTGCGGCGGCGGGGAGTTGATGTGTACCATTCTGGACGACATTGATTTTGACCGCATCCGGCAGGCGGAGCCGAAGTGGTTTATGGGATACTCCGATAATACAAACCTTACATTTCTTCTGACGACACTCTGCGATACGGCTTCCATCTACGGACCGTGCGCGGCGGCCTTCGGCATGGAGCCGTGGCATGAGAGTCTGCACGATGCTTACCGGATCCTCACCGGAGAGAGCCGGGAAGTGCACGGCTATCCTCTCTGGGAGAAGGAGAGTCTGAAAACGGAAGAGAATCCGCTGATGCCATATAATCTGACAGAGAAAAGGGTGTTAAAGCGTTTTCCGGATGCGGACTGTACGATGGAGGGACGTCTGCTGGGCGGATGTCTGGACTGCCTTGTCACCCTCTGCGGCACCCGGTTTGATAAGGTGGACGCATTTAATGAGAAATACCGAGAAGACGGCGTCATCTGGTTTATAGAGTCCTGTGATCTGAATGTCATGAGCATCTGCCGGGCGCTGTGGCAGCTGGAACATGCGGGCTGGTTTCAGTATACGAAGGGCTTCCTTATCGGCCGCCCGCTCTGCTACGGGGAGGAGCTGATGGGTATGGATCAGTTCCGGGCAGTAACGCAGATTCTTGCTCATTACAATGTGCCGATCATCATGGATGTGGATCTGGGACATCTGGCGCCGATGATGCCTCTGGTGTGTGGAAGCGTGGGTCAGGTGACTGTGCAGGGAAATGATATTTCTGTCAGGATGGATTACAGATAATATATTGCCGAATCTGTGTGATGGAAAACAGAGGCTGGCGTATTTTAAAACCGTGAAACAGAGGCATGCTATTCTGTGAGAGAGGGAAAACGGGTATGTAAAAGAGATAGGAGAAAACGATTATGAAATTAATATCCTGGAATGTAAATGGTCTGCGGGCCTGCATGAAGAAAGGATTTGAAGACTTTTTTAAAGAGGTGGACGCGGATATTTTCTGCGTGCAGGAGACGAAGCTGCAGGAGGGGCAGATTGATTTTTGCCCGGAAGGGTACGAATGTTACTGGAACTACGCGGAGCGCAAAGGATACTCCGGCACCGCCGTCTTCACAAAGAAAAAGCCGCTGGAAGTGATTTTCGGCATCGGTATCGATGAGCATGACCACGAAGGGCGGGTCATCACGCTGGAATATGAAGACTTTTATTTTGTGACGGTGTACACGCCGAACTCGCAGTCGGAACTGGCGAGGCTTTCTTACCGGATGCGGTGGGAGGACGCGTTCCGGGATTATCTGAAGGAACTGGACGCTCACAAACCGGTGATCGTGACGGGAGATATGAACGTTGCCCATGAGGAGATTGACCTCAAAAATCCGAAAACCAACCGGAAGAATGCCGGCTTTACCGATGAAGAGCGGGATAAATTTTCTGAACTCCTGGCTGCCGGTTTTGTGGACAGTTTCCGTTATTTTTATCCGGATAAGACAGACGCGTACTCCTGGTGGTCTTATCGCTTTAAGGCGCGCGAAAAAAATGCCGGATGGCGAATTGACTACTTTGTGGTATCGGACCGCCTGAAAGAGCAGATGAAGGACGCTCTTATTTATAAAGAAGTGATGGGTTCTGACCACTGTCCGGTGGGGCTGGAGATTGATATCTGAAAGGAATCTATATGTAAAATACCCCGCGGCAGATGAAGCGATGCCGTGGGGTGAATGCAGAGGGGCAGGATGCATGAAGCAGCAGCCCCTCTTAATTTTTATTTGGAATATTGAATGATCAGATCAGTAATGATCTTGATGGAATCATTGAGCTTGCTCTCCGCCAGCGCCTGACGGTACTCTTCCCGATCATCATAGACATACTGTACCGCCTTTAAGAGGCTGTCTGCGGTCATGTCTTCTTCCTGCAGCACGTAGCTGTAGCCGGACTTTTCAAAGGAGGCGGCGTTTAAGAGCTGGTCGCCCCGGCTCTGAGAGGCCGGAAGAGGGATCAGGATGTTCGGTATCTTCAGGGCGAGGAGCTCGCAGATGGCGTTGGCGCCTGCCCGGGAGATGATCAGGTCGGTGATGGCAAACAGATGAGGAAGCTCTTTCTTCGCGTACTCGAACTGTTTATAACCGGACTTATTTTCCAGGGAAGCATCATAATTTCCCTTACCGCACAGGTGAATGATATTAAAGTGTGCCAGAAGAGAGTCCAGGTCTTCCCGCAGAACCTTGTTGATGGCCGCGGCGCCCTGGCTGCCGCCCATGGTCATGAGCACCGGCTTGTCGTCGGTGAAACCGCAGAGACGGCGTCCCTCCTCCCGGCTGCCGTTAAAGAGCTCTTTCCGGATCGGGGAACCGCTCAATACCGCCTTATCTTCCGGCAGATGTTTGAGGGTCTCCGGGAAGTTGCAGCAGACCTTGGTGGCGGACGGGATGCAGAGCTTGTTGGCAAGACCCGGCGTCAGGTCCGATTCATGAATGATGACAGGGACATGTCTTCTCTTCGCTGCCAGAACGACAGGAACCGCCACGAAACCGCCCTTGGAAAAGACGATATTCGGCTTCAGTTTCTTTATGAGGCGGGAGGCCTCCGCATATCCTTTCAGCACCCGGAACGGGTCAGAAAAATTCTTAATGTCAAAATACCGGCGAAGCTTTCCCGAAGAGATCCCGTGATACGGGATACCCATGTCCTCGATCAACCGCCGCTCGATCCCGTTGTAGGAGCCCACGTACTGGATGTCGTAGCCGGCTTCCTTCAGGCCGGGGATCAAAGCCATATTTGGGGTGACGTGTCCGGCAGTTCCGCCGCCGGTCAAAAGAATACGTTTCATACAACATGCCTCCTGAAGAATATTACTGTACCTGCTGTTTATATGCCGTCAGGGCAAGAGCAAGCTGGTCCGGACAGGAAGTGCCTCTGCCGCCGCAGTCGATGCCCTTTAAGGTATTGATGACCTCGTCTACATTTCTGCCCTTGACAAGAGCGCTGATGCCGGTGGTATTTCCCATGCATCCGCCGACAAAATGCACTTCTTTGATGATATCATTATCAATGTCAAACTGAATCTCTCTGGAACAGGTTCCTCTTGTTTTGTAACTATACATAATTATATTTCCTCTTTTCTGTAAAAATGTGATCCGGACAAAAGGAAAAGCTTTTCAGTTGCTGTAAAAGCGGCTCTCGCAAAGGATCACCGCTGTCCGAATCCTGATAGTGAAAACAGTATAGCACCTTTTCTTACAAATGCACAGGGGGAATTTTTACGAAATGTTACAAAATATTTAAGGGATTTTGGCGAGAATTTCACTTTCTTTTATGGTGTACATAAAGGGAAAAAATATGTTATACTTAACGAAATACGGACAATAAAGACAGTATCCGGCTTTTCCGCCGGGATAATCATTACAGAGATGGAGGATATGGATATGGTTTGTATAGGTGTGATAGGAGCGATGGAGGAAGAGGTTTCCTCCCTCATTCATCAGATGGAGGACGCAGAGTCAAAGACGATAGCCGGGATGACATTTTACCGGGGAACTCTCTGGAATCAGCAGGCTGTTGTGGTAAAGAGCGGCGTCGGAAAGGTAAATATGGCTGTCTGCACACAGATCCTCGTGGATGTCTATGAGGTGGATATGCTCATCAATACCGGCGTGGCAGGCGGACTGTACAAGGATATCAACGTGGGCGATATCGTCATTTCCAGCGACGCCATTCAGCACGATATGGATGTGACCGGTCTCGGTTATGAGCGGGGCGTGATCCCGGATATGGAGACGTCCGTCTTCCAGGCGGACACGGAGCTGGTGGAGATGGCAAAGGAAGCCTGCGAGATCGTAAACCCGGAGATTCAGTGTTTTGTGGGCCGGGTTGTCTCCGGTGACCAGTTCATTTCCGCAAACGAGGTGAAAAAAGATCTGGTGGAGACTTTCAACGGTTACTGCGCGGAGATGGAAGGCGCAGCGATGGCGCAGGTGGCAGTGCTCAATCACGTGCCGTTTGTTGTGATCCGCGCGATCTCCGACAAGGCGGACGACAGCGCGAAGGTATCCTATCAGACATTTGAGGAGCAGGCCATCGTGCACACGGTGAAGCTTCTGGCAGCAATGTTCCTGAAGATGAGCAAATAAGCGGGTAAATGTGTGAGACATTTACGGGTCTGTCCGTCCGGAGGACAGGCAGTCTCTTGTGAAAACAGAAAAATAATAGAAAAATAGCGCGCATCCCTTCTCTTTTTGCAGGAGAAGGGATTTTTTTTACGAACGAATCCCCCTTTTCAAAGAAAAATCCATTGCTTATAATTGGGACAAATCCATTCAGATGATTTTGTGGAAAAGATTTCCGGAAGCGGCCGCCGGTAAAGCAGAGGTCTGTAAAGGATTTTGCGGTAAATGTACAAGATATTTTACAGAGTGTCGCCCGGCAGCACAGCCGGTATCGTACTCTGAGGCAGTATTGGAGGGAAGAAAATGTTCGAATATATCATACATAGTTCGGTTTTTATGAAGGCGCTCATAACCTGTTGTTTTCTTGGCGTGGTCAGCTGGATCGTTCTGGAGATCTCGTACAGGAGCATGATAAAGGCGACGGAACAGATCGGAAAGACGAAGAAGAAATGGCTCGTTTCCCTGAAAAAGCGGTATGAGGATTATCATGAGATGAATGTGAAGGTCAACAATGTTTCCACCTTCGTGGAGAGACTCTTCCAGAGAAAGAAGATACTGGGATTTACAACCTCTTTCTGGCTGACGCTCGAGAGACTCTCCATAGCCGGCTGTGCCATAACGGGGGCAGCCGGCGCTCTGGCAGCTTCCCAGCACGGGGCGGCGCTGGACCGGGTGATGATATCCTACCTCACCGGTATCACCGCCGCCTGTGGTCTTCTGTTTCTTGATACATTTTTGAGGGCAAATGAAAAGAAGCACCGGGTCATCGTCAATATGAACGATTATCTGGAAAATGTGCTGGAGAACACCATAAGCGGCAAAGAGGCAGTGGAAGACCCTGCCACGCAGAGAGCGCACAACCGCCGTCTTCTCCGCTATGCCGAGGAGAACAGGAGGAAGAAAAAGACGGAAGCTCCCGTCTCCCCGGAGGAGGAGCAGCTGCTGGAGGATGTGCTGCAGGAATTTTTCGCGTAAGCGGCGCCCGGTTGTGCGCATGTCTTCGGTCAGGCTGACAGAGAAAAAGTTTCAGCAACTTCGGTCAGGCTGACGGAAGAAGAGTTTCAGAAGCTTCGGTCGGGCTGACAGAAGAGAAGTTTCAGAAACGGCGGTTAAGATGCGGGTTCAGTCTGTTTTCTTTCCGGAAGGACTGTCCTGTGTCAGTTCATAGAGGGACAGGAAGGAGTAGCCTTCCTTCTCAAGGTTTGTTAATACGGTATCGAGAGCCTGCGCGTTGGATTCTGATATATTGTGGATCAGCGGGATGGCCCCCGGGTGTATGTACTTGTCGAAGCGTTCGATCACATAGTCTGCGCCCGGCTGGTTGTTCACGTCGTAATCCGGATAGGCAAGGCTCCAGAAAATGGTGGTATACCCCATATTTTTTGTGATCTGCAGCGTGCGTTCACTGTATTCTCCCTTTGGCGGCCGGAAGAAAGGATCCATTTCATATCCGGTCGCCTCTTTCATGTAATCGGCATTTCCGGCGATCTCTTCCCGGATGGTCCGCTCATCATTTTCCGGCATGCAGATATGGTTGGCTGTGTGATTGCCCACCACATGCCCTTCTTTTTTCATTCGCTTCACAAGCTCTGGCTGGTCCTCGATAAAATGTTTACACACGAAAAAGGCGGCGGGAGCTTTATGTTTTTTGAGTACATCCAGAATCCCCGGCGTGTAACCATTCTCATAACCACAGTCGAAGGTGAGAAAGACCGGCTTTTCTCCGCTTTGTACATCGGTCTTCGCGTACCAGGCGTCATACCTGGTCAGGTCGATCTCCTGCTGAACCTCCGGTATCGCGTGATCTTCATTTCGCTTAAACCACCACCAGGCCAGCGCATTCGGGAGGGAGTCCGGATCCGGGGCAGCGGCCGCGTCGTCTGCGTTGCCATCGGTGTTGCTCTGCCCGGCCGCGTCGTCTGTGTTGCCATCGGCGCTGTTTTGCCCGGTCGCGTCGTCTGCGTTGCCGTCGGCATTGCTCTGCCCGGCCGCGCCGCCAGTGTTGCTGTCTGCGCTACTGTCGGCAGAGTATTGTTTCGCCGTGCCGGCCGCCGCATTTTGCTTTTTCGCTGCGGAATCGGCGCTCTGGCAGCCGGAAAACAGCAGCAGGGTGAGGAGAAGGGGGATCATCCACTTTCTTTTCATAATTGTTACGGAATCCTTTCGGCAATTTTTCATATATAAATATATTGATTTTTGGTTAATTTATACATATTTCAATTTTTACTTTATTTTTTTAAGTTCTATAGTATAATAGATTCTGTATGCTACTACACTACATCAATAGAACAGGAGATAAAAGTATGGACAACAAGAATGAATTTAAGCCTTTTATTCCTGCGGATAAGATTGTACCGGAGTTTACAGTCACTTCTATTGTACTTGGTCTTATTCTGGCAGTAATATTCGGCGCAGCAAATGCATACCTGGGACTGCGTGTCGGCATGACCGTATCCGCATCGATCCCTGCAGCAGTTATTTCCATGGGTGTGATCCGTGTGATCTTAAAGAAAGATTCCATTCTGGAAAACAACATGGTACAGACCATTGGTTCCGCCGGAGAGTCTCTGGCAGCGGGAGCGATCTTCACCCTTCCTGCCGTTTTCATGTGGGCAGCGGAAGGTAAAACAAGCGAACCGGGATTTTTCTCCATCGCCATCGTAGCGCTGTGCGGCGGTATCCTGGGTGTTCTTTTTATGATTCCGTTACGTACCGCATTGATTGTGGAAGAACACGGAACTCTTCCGTATCCGGAGGGAACAGCCTGTGCGGAGGTTCTTCTGGCCGGTGAACAGGGCGGCGAGAAGTCCAAGGTGGTTTTTGCCGGACTGGGTATCGCAGCTGTTTACAAGTTTATTGCGGACGGCCTTAAGTTATTCCCGAGTGAGGTTAACTTTGATATTTACGCGAAGAATTATACTTGCGGCGTCGGCCTTGACGTACTTCCTGCACTGGCAGGCGTAGGATATATCTGCGGACTGAAGATATCCAGCTATATGTTTGCGGGCGGTATCCTTTCCTATCTGGTTCTGATTCCGGCGATCTCTTTCTTCGGAGGCGACGCGCTGTCTTCCGTGCTGGATGAGGCGGGCAACGCCATTCCGTTTAACCAGCTGGATCCGTCCAGTATCTGGAGCGAGTACAACCGTTACATCGGCGCGGGCGCCGTGGCAGCCGGCGGTATCATCAGCCTGATTAAGACGTTCCCGACTATGGTGCGGACTTTTGCCAAGGCGATGAAAGGCTTCGGTAAAAATGTGGAGACCGGTGAGAGAACACAGACCGATATCTCCATGCGTACCGTACTGATCGGCGTCATCGTGGTAGCCATTGTGATGTGGCTGGTTCCGGCTATTCCGATCAGCCCGGTGGGTGCTGTGATCGTCGTTATTTTTGGTTTCTTCTTTGCTACGGTATCTTCCCGTATGGTTGGTATCGTCGGAAGCAGCAACAACCCGGTATCCGGTATGGCGATCGCCACACTGATCGTTACGACTTTCGTCTTCAAGGCAGCAGGCATGACCGGCATCGAGGGTATGGTTGCCGCTATCACGGTCGGTACCGTTATCTGTATTATCGCAGCCATCGCCGGTGATACCTCACAGGATCTGAAATGTGGTTATATTGTAGGCGCCACACCGAAGTTACAGCAGATCGGTGAGATTCTCGGTGCGGTTGTGGCAGCCTTTGCCATTGGCGGCGTTATGTACCTGCTCAATGCGGCATGGGGCTTCGGTTCCGAGATGATTCCGGCTCCGCAGGCTTCTCTGATGAAGATGGTTGTAGAAGGTGTTATGGGAGGCACACTTCCATGGACCCTCATTTTCATGGGTGTATTTATCGCCATTGCCGTTGAGGTTCTGGGTATTCCGGTTCTGGCTTTTGCCATCGGTCTTTACCTTCCGATCCACTTAAGCGCTCCGATCTTTGTGGGCGGTGTGATCAAGTGGTACATGGAAGAAAAGAGAAAGTACGACAGCGAAGAGCAGAAGAGCCACTGCGTGGAGTCCGGTGTTCTTTACTCCGCAGGCATGATCGCCGGCGAGGGTATTGTCGGTATCATTCTGGCTGTGGTTGCCGTATTCAATGTGAACATTGATATGTCCAGTCTTTACGGAGATAACTTCTATGCGGTAGGCAACTGGGTCGGCATCGTTGCGTTTATCCTGCT
The DNA here is from genome assembly GCA_019113845.1 of Candidatus Anaerobutyricum avicola. Taxonomy (GTDB): domain Bacteria; phylum Bacillota; class Clostridia; order Lachnospirales; family Lachnospiraceae; genus Anaerobutyricum; species Anaerobutyricum avicola. The sequence continues at coordinate 14,951 of DXGQ01000022.1, read as the reverse complement.
CCTTGCCACACTGTTCTACTTCTGCCGTAAAAAGAAGCAGTCATAATTGACACACTATAGAGAACGTACTATGATAAAGGGGCATTGCCGCTGTGATGCGGCAGTGTCCTTTTCCTGCATGTGCGCCTGGGAGACAGGCGCGTCACAGGTGAAAATGCAGGCTGTTGGCTGACAGGACAGGATAGTAATGCCGGTCTGCGTCCCCTGTGCGGAGGGAATGCAGGGCAGCGAAAAAGGAGTTTTATGAAGAAGAAAAAGCAGGAGAATTATCTGGACAAAATCCCGTCGATCAATGATAAGAAATGGGAAGTCTGCGAAGACGGTCTTGTGGAGGTGACGGTGGAGAACACCGGATTCTATAATACCATCGCGCAGAAGTTTTTCCGGCGGCCACGCTTCAGCTTTATCAGGCTGGACGAGTACGGGAGCTGCGTATGGCAGCAGATTGACGGGCAGAAGACGATCTATGAGATCGGTCAGATTCTGAAAAACACCCACAAAGGAGCGGCAGATCAGCTCTACGAGAGGCTGGCGTCCTACTTTAAGATACTGGAACAGAACGGATACGTGGTTTTCCGGAAAAATTGACGGGGATACTGCCGAAGGAGAAACAGGTAAAAGCAGGCGGGAGGGCGTACGTGAAAAATTACGCATGTGAGAATCGTCTGACAGAGAGACAGGGAGAGATGGAAAAGTGAAAATCAGTACGATCATTCTGGGCATCCTTTTCTTTGCCATCGCCACCATGATCATCTACAGTTGGGGGATCGTCCGGCAGAAGAATCAGTCCGGCGATCTGATGAAGCTGTTATTTAGCAAAGGACAGAGCAGAGTAAAGAAATATTTAAAACACAACAGCGCCATCACGCTGGGTCAGGCGGCGAAGCTCTGCGAAGGGTTGGAAGCGAGACAGCCGTTTTCCGCCAACCGGGCGGTGGTAAAGGACGCCAGAGACTTTGCCGGCCAGCTTCTTTCCTATATGGTAAAGACCGGTCAGGTGGAGAAGAAGGGCGCGGAATATTTTCCGGTGGAAAATAAAAAGCGACGGTCATAGACAATCGGACCGGAGAACCGCCATAGCTGGCTGCCGGACAGCAGCCGGGCGCATAAGAGAGCATTCTGTGCGGCATCTGCAACAGCAGGCTGCATTGACAATAAATATTTGCAAAAAAGACAGGAGGACATTATGGGAGTATTATCAGCACTGGAACCTGCGAAAGTATTTCAGTTTTTTGAGGAAATCTGTTCCATTCCTCACGGTTCCGGAAATGTGGAGCAGATCAGCAATTATCTGGTGGATTTTGCGAAAGAAAGAGGATTAAAATATCGCCAGGACGAGAAATATAACGTGGTCATCTGGAAAGATGGCTCCAAAGGATACGAGGATTCTGAGCCGGTCATCCTGCAGGGACATATGGATATGGTCGCTGTAAAGACCGCCGACTGCCCGAAAGATATGGAGAAAGACGGACTGGATCTGGAAGTGAACGGCGATCTGATCTCTGCGAAGGGAACTTCCCTGGGTGGCGACGACGGTATCGCCGTGGCGTACAGCCTTGCCATTCTGGACGACCCGGACATGCCACATCCGCCGCTTGAGGTCATCATCACGACGGATGAAGAGATCGGTATGCTGGGAGCCGCCTACATGGATGTATCCGATATCAAGGGGCACCTCTTCTTAAACATGGACTCCGAGGACGAGGGCATCTTCACCGTGAGCTGTGCCGGCGGCGCAACAGTTACCTGCAAGTTCCCGTATGAGAGAGAAAATGTACAGGCAGCCGTGATGCGCGTCTCCCTGGACGGATTCTCCGGCGGTCACTCCGGCGTGGAGATTGACAAAGGACGCGCCAACGCCAACGTGGTCATGGGAAGATTGCTCTACAGTGTCATGAACGATGTGCGGCTGATCTCCATCAACGGCGGAGAGAAAGACAACGCCATCGCCCTGTCCTGCCAGGTGGAGATCGCGGTACCGGCAGACAAGGCAGAAGAAGTAAAAAATAAAATGCAGGAAACATTTGCGATCGTGGCAGAGGAATATAAAGTGACAGACCCGAACGCAGCCCTTCATGTGGAAGCCGGGGATGCGGACAAAGCCGACGGTACCGCACAGAGCACCGACGTGCAGGCGCTTACCGCCAAAGATACCGCCGTAGTGATCCAGGCACTTCTTCATATGCCATATGGCATCCAGAGGATGAACCCGGAGATCGAAGGTCTGGTACAGACTTCCCTGAACTTGGGCATCCTTCGCACCAACGAAACTTCCGTGGACTTATCCTACGCCGTGCGAAGCGCCAGCGAGCATGAGAAACAGTTCCTCATTGATAAAATGGATGCATTGGCCGTTCTTCTGGGCGGAATCACCGAGATCAGCGGCCCGTACCCGGGATGGGAATACCGCGCAGACTCCCGTCTCCGTGATGTTCTGGTAGATACTTATCGCGAACTCTATGGCAACGATCCGGTGGTGGAGGGCATCCACGCCGGTCTTGAGTGCGGCCTCTTCGCTTCCAAGATGGGCGACATCGACGCCGTATCCCTCGGACCGCAGATGGAAGGCATCCACACAGTAAATGAAGTGTTGAGTATCTCTTCCGTACAGCGCACCTGGGAGCTTGTGACAAAAGCTCTGGCAGCGCTGAAATAGAGACGCTACCATTATTGACGCAGCAAGCGCGTCAGGAAAGAGGAAAATATGGATTATAACAGAGCAGAACAGGCATTGGCCTTCGACCGGGTCCTTCCGTGGGAAGGACAGGTTCCGGCCTGCGAGATACAGGCCGACGGCCGGGCATTCCTGCGCCTGGCGGCGCCGAAGGCGCAGAACGTATCCGTCGTCATCATGGACGAGGAATATCCGTGCACGCGCCGGGAGGACGGCGTCTGGGAGATGGAACTTCCCTTCCAAACCGGCCACCACTACGTGCAGTTCAAGCTGGATGGGGCGGAAGTGCTGACCCCGCTTCTCCCGATCAGCTACGGCTACAGCCGTCCGTATAACTATGTGGAGTTGCCGGTACCGGAACAGACCGGAGAGAGCGAAGGCACAGAAGAAGAAAAACATGCGGAAAACGGACAGATGCACAGCAACATGGAATCGTGCGGCGAGAACAATGGCGAGAATTTTGAGGAAACATTTTATAGTATAAAAGACGTACCCCACGGAAGCGTCCGCCGGGAATACTTTTATTCTTCCGTGACCGGAGAGTGGGAAAGCTGCGTCATCTACACACCGGCAGCCTACGAAGAAGAGACGGACAAGACATTCCCCGTTCTCTATCTCCAGCACGGACACGGCGAGAATGAGACCGGCTGGACGACCTCCGGCAAACTTCAATTCATCCTCGATAACCTGATCGCAGAAGGAAAAGCCGTGCCATTTGCCGTCGTCATGTGCAACGGCATGGTGCAGACCGTCACGAAAGACGGCCGCCGTATCGTGGACTTCATGCTGTTGGAGCCGCAGCTCCTCAAAGACGTGATCCCTTTCGTGGAGAAAAAATTCCGCATCGGCGGAAGCAAAGAACGCCGCGCCATGGCGGGACTCTCCATGGGTTCCCTCCAGACAAGCATCATCGGCTTCACCCATCCGGAATACTTCTGTGCCCTTGGCGTCTTCAGCGGCTTTGTCACCGACATGATGCAGGGAACCGAGCTTGATATGGTCGACCGCGGCCCGGGTAATAACGAACACTTACGTATCCTCGACGATGCGGAAAGTTTTGCCCGCACCTTTCCGGTCTACTTCCGCGCCATCGGCGACGAAGACCCATACAAAAACTTTTTCGACGCCGACGACAAGATGCTGGAAGCCCGCCACATCGCCCATACCCGCCGCATCTACCACGGCATCCATGACTGGAACGTGTGGCGGCAGTGCATCCGGGACTTTGCGCAGATGATCTTTCGGTAGATAGCATTTTCAAGTATTGAGAAGCCGTGTGAAGCGGCGGATTGAGAAAGTGCAAGGAAGAGGAAAAGGAAAACGTGTGTCAAAAAAACATCGCCCTTTGCAGGAGCCAATTGTAAGCTTCCACAGAGGGCGATATTTTATCTTATTCTTTTTATTTGTAATATTCCAACGCCTATGCCATTGTCACCATACATTCTTTCTCGCAAAAAGCAATACCATACTTGATGACCTTTTTCATGCTCCGTCGTTTCAGTCCTTCTGCATATTTCTTTTCTTCGATCTGCTTCAGTGCTTCTGCACATGCTTTCTTCAGATTACCGTCATCCGCATATTTCAATTCGATCACAATCCCAACTCTGTCCGGTGTCTGAATAGAAATGTCGCTGTATCCCTCACCGGTTTCCGCATTGGACTTAAGTAGCCAATTGCCCTGGTTTTGCAAAAGCCCGAGCAACAGCCCATGATAGAAGTTTTCCTTCATGTTCCTTCGTACTGCCGTGTCTCTCACGCTAATGGAATCCCACAGGTAATCGCCGAGCATTTTTTGAATCGTATCGGTATCACCTTCCGGGAACGCTGCACAAAAGCGGTTGATTCTTCCGGTGTCTGCCTGGGTTGCTTCTTCAAACCAGTCCTTTACCAGATCAATAAATAATTCCCTGATTTCCCGGTTTGGCAATGTCAACTCCATCTGCTTTCCAGGCGCCTTCCTTCGGCATGTCAAGTATCCGGTGGAATAAAGGACACTCCATATATTATCAATGGAATCTTCGACTTCCCGATATGTCAGTTCCTGTCGGATGGTTTTTGTGATGGTTTCGCCATTGATCAGACACTCAACTTCGCTTTTGGTGTTTTGATTTGCCTTCCTCAGCAGGCGGCGGATCAAATCATTTCCGCTGGTGTTGGCCCAGTAGTTTTCCGGTTCCGCGTATGGAGTTGCCAGCAGTTCATCACAGTAATTAATGACATCCCAGGGACAATATACATCCGTATCTCCAAAACGATACCCGTCATACCAGTCATGGAACACATCTTTATAAGAAGACAGACCATAGAATTCCAGAAGTTCATCCACATCCACATTGGTGAAACCGAAGTACTCATCGTACCGGACATCAGAGATTGTGTGTACTTTCAGATTATTCAGCCCTGTGAAGATACTTTCCTTGGAAATCCGCAGGCAACCCGTAAGAACTGCATAATATAGGCTGTCATTTGTCTTCAGCACATTTCCGAGCAAACTGCGGATAAAGCTCACCATCTCATCATAATATCCGGCTTGAAATGCTTTATCAAGTGGAACGTCATATTCATCAATCAATAATATAACCTTCTTACCATAGTGCCTGGCTAAAAGCCGTGACAGCGTTTGCAGGCTTGCGGATGCCACGTTATCTGCCATGGCATATATGCCGTCTTTGCCGGATCCTATTTTTATCAGGCGGGCATAAGCCTCTTTTTCTTCTGCCGAAAGTTTCCCGCTTTCTTTTAGAAATTGAAAACGGATAGCCTCATTCCCAATAACGGTCTTCAGCGCTGCCAAAGCTGTCCTGAAATCCAGCCCGTCCACGCTTTTCAGACTGATAGAAATTACCGGAAACTTTCCCATGTATTCTTCACACAGTGCATGTTCGTCCATGATCTTTAAACCGTCAAATAGCTCCGGAGCGTTTCCAACTTCAAAAAAGCACTTCAGCATGCTCATATTCAGAGTTTTTCCAAAACGTCTGGGGCGCGTAAAAAGATTTACCTTTCCCCAGTTTTGTAAAAGTTCTTTAATGAACATGGTTTTATCTACATAATAAAAATTCTCAGAAGAGAATTCCTCAAAATTTTCAATCCCGATGGGAAGTTTCTTTTTCATCTTTCTACCCTCCTCGTTTTGGCATCAGCAAAGTAGCGCAGTCCTTAAAACATTTTCATCTCTTCGTTGACTTTCCGTATTTTTTCTATGAAATCATCTAAGAGTATACAATAATAATATCACTATTATAGCTGCTTTTGAAGATTTTATGATGGGAAAATGAACTAATAATCCTCCTCAATCACCTGAAAATCCAGATAATCAAAATCAATCTGCTCAATAAAATTATCCTGATAAAACCGTGTCCGTGCGTGGCGGATGAACTCCTGCTTATTTTTATCGAGCCATATCGGTTTCTCCAGGTCAAATTCATAGCAGGCCTGTTCCAGACTGTCATAAACTTTGGCAGTCCGGGACATCTCCATATTATAATTTTCTATAACGGTATCTTTTAACATACGGTTTTTCTTAAACAGTTTACACCAGATTCTCACAGCAATTCTCCTTCGGATTTCTTCATTGACAGACACAGGGCGGCTACTTTTTATTTTTCATATTCAGGATGGCGGCTGCCCTTTTTCCAGCTGTCTGTTCCAATATAACATGAGGATATGGAAATGACAACTATATTTGTAAATGTTTTGTTCTGCACAGTCGTGATGGCGTTATCCGGAAGGAAAGAGATAAAGGCCGGTCGTTCCGGTATTTTACGTACATTTTTTGCAGAAGTGACATATAAAAATATTGTCTAACACTTTAGTTCTGTGCTATAATCAAGCTTGTTGCACGTGACAAATATTTGACAAACGATTGAGAGACACAAAACGGTTCTGTGTGGCGTTGGCCGGACAGAGCTTTTCCACAGGAATGATAAATGTAACGACAGCTTGTAAAAGTGAGAGGAGATATCATGGTAATAAAAAATGTTTTAGATATGATTGGCAATACGCCGCTGGTTGATTTAAGTCCGACCATGGGCTGCCAGATTTACGCTAAAGCAGAGTTTTTAAACCTCGGCGGCAGCATCAAAGACCGTGTAGCTAAAAATATGATAGAAGCGGCCGAAAAAGAAGGAAAACTGAAAAAAGGCATGACCATCGTGGAGCCGACTTCCGGAAACACCGGTATCGGCCTGGCGCTCTGCGGTGTCCGCATGGGCTATAAGGTGATCATCGTCATGCCGGAAAATATGAGCGAGGAGCGCAAGAAGATCATCCGCGCTCTGGGCGCGGAGCTGGTGCTCACACCGGCGCATTTAAGTCTGGAAGGCTGTGTGGAGGAGGCCAATCGGATCGTGTCGCAGTCCAATGATTATTTTATGCCGCAGCAGTTTGAGAACCCGCACAATCCGGAGATCCATTATCTGACTACCGCGCCGGAGATTTACGAGGCGCTGGATGGCAAAGTGGACATTTTCGTATCAGGTCTTGGCAGCGGCGGAACCTTGCAGGGGATCAGCCAGTACCTCAAAGAAAAGAATCCGAATCTCATTGTCTGTGCCGTGGAGCCAAAAAATGTGTCGGCACTTCTGGGCGACGAACCGGGACTTCATCAGATTCAGGGGATCGGCGACGGATTCATTCCGGCGGTTCTTGACACTTCTCTGATCGATGAGGTAGTTACTGTGACCGATGATGACGCCATGAATACTACCAGAGAGCTGGCGAAAGTACAGGGACTGCTCTGCGGAACCTCATCCGGCGCCAACATCTGGGCTTGTAAAAAAATGGCCGAGAAATACGGAAAAGACAAAGTCATCGCCACCGTTCTGCCGGACAGAATGGAGCGGTATTTCAGCACGGGGCTTCTGTAGGAAGTCTTTTGGCGATATTTTGCAGGAGATGCAGGCAGTGTTTTGCAAGAAAACATTTGCCAAACTGCAATATTAGGTATATAATAAGCCGACAGGCACTGTGCCGGGAGACGGCGATTTTATATGGATGCCTGACAGAAAACACAAGTTATAGATACATTTATTTTAATAACTGACAATATGTAGTATATACAGGAGGATATGAAAAATGGGAAGAGTATATAACTTTTCAGCAGGCCCGGCAGTATTGCCGGAAGAAGTACTGCAGGAAGCTGCAGCAGAGATGATGGATTACAAAGGATGCGGCATGTCCGTTATGGAGATGAGTCATCGTTCCAAAGAGTTTGATAACATCATCAAGGAAGCGGAACAGGATTTAAGAGATCTTCTGAACATTCCGGACAACTATAAAGTGCTGTTCTTACAGGGCGGCGCATCTCAGCAGTTCTCCGCTATCCCGATGAACCTGATGAAAAACGGCGTGGCAGACTATATCGTAACCGGACAGTGGGCAAAGAAAGCCTACCAGGAAGCCTGCCGTTACGGTAAGGCAGTTAAGGTTGCTTCCTCTGAGGATAAGACATTCTCTTATATCCCGGATTGCTCCGACCTGCCAATCGACGACGATGCTGATTACGTATACATCTGCGAGAACAACACCATTTACGGAACCAAGTTCAAAACCCTTCCAAATACCAAGGGCAAAACACTGGTAGCCGACGTGTCCTCCTGTTTCCTGTCTGAGCCGATGGATGTTACAAAATACGGCGTGATCTACGGCGGCGTTCAGAAAAATATCGGACCGGCCGGCGTAGTCATCGTCATCATCCGTGAGGATCTGATCCGCGACGATGTCATGGAAGGCACTCCTACCATGCTTAAATACAAAACACAGGCAGATGCCGGATCCCTGTACAATACACCGCCATGCTACGGCATCTACATCTGCGGCAAAGTCTTCAAATGGCTTAAAAAACAGGGCGGTCTGGAAGCTATGAAAGAACGCAACGAAAAGAAAGCCAAGATCCTCTACGACTTCCTCGACCAGAGCAAGCTCTTCAAAGGAACCGTCGTAAAAGAAGACCGTTCCCTCATGAACGTGCCATTCGTAACCGGTGACAAAGACATGGACGCAAAATTCATCGCTGAGGCGACAGCCGCAGGCTTCGTAAACCTCAAAGGCCACAGAACCGTCGGCGGTATGCGCGCATCCATCTACAATGCAATGCCGATCGAAGGCGTGCAGAAGCTCGTTGAGTTCATGGAAAAATTCGAGAAAGAGAACGCGTAAAAACAGCGTATAAACACATACAACTCCGGTGAAGGTACTGATTCACCGGGGTTATTTTATTGTACAAAATTATATATTTCAGAATAAAATATGTTGCCACAGAAATATTATAAAAATGACAATTTTATTGTAAATATGATTAAATCGTATTATAATCATTACATATAGATAAAAAATAGAAGGAGGGCTAAAATGTGAAACGATGGAAACATATGACAGTATTAATTCTGACTGTCTTGTTGGCAGCAGGATTGATGAAAGGGATTCCTCTTCTGGCAGCGGACAACACGGATGTGACAACTGTTCAGGTAACAGGAACTTATGGACAAACAGAAGCAAGACAGATGCTCAGTTTGATTAATGAATTTCGTGCTAGCGGCGAAGCATGGTATTGGAATGAAAATGATACTGAAAAGGTAACTTGCGGACAACTGGATTCGTTGACCTATGATTACGAGTTGGAAAGAATCGCCATGCAGCGGGCTATGGAGATTGCCATTTATTACAGTCATACCCGCCCGAACGGAACAGATTGTTTTACTTTACATACAGTGAGAAGTGCCTGGGCAGAAAATATCGCTGCCGGGTACAGAACGTATGAAGATGTATTTGTTGGCTGGAGAGAAGATAATGAGAAGTATGAGGGGCAGGGACACCGGAGAAATATGCTTTCAGAAAATTGTAAGGCCATTGGCATCGGTCATGTGGTATATAATGGAATCCATTATTGGGTACAGGAATTTTCTTCTGATATTCAGGATACTGATGTAAAGGAAGCAAATGATTCGGAGAAGACAATGGCAATTGATATTTTGTCGTCGAATATTATTGAGAAAAATATTGCGGTAACGCCGTCTTCCTGTTCTGTGGAATATGGAAAGACCATTGCTTTACCGACAGCACAGCTACAAATTAAGACAGCTCAGGGCTGGCCTGGCGGATTTATGCCGGTAAATGTTACTCCAACATATGCTATACAAGACACATCCTGCGCATCCATTGTAAACGGAAATCGTATATAGGGATTAAAAACAGGCACCACTTATCTTAATATCAGCGCGCAGGGAATTACAAAAAAGATTTCTCTGACAGTAACACCGGTCTCTCTTCAGAATGCGGTTGTTACATTGACAGGCAATACATTTACTTATGATGGAAATGAGAAACGACCGTCCGTGCAGTCCGTGACTGTAAATGGAATGACAGTTGGCAGTGAAAATTATTTGATCTCTTATCAGAATAATATTGATGCTGGTACAGGAAAAGTTGTTGTAACTGGCATAGGCAACTATGCAGGTACGGCAGAAGCAATTTTTACGATTAATCCATCGGATATTAACAACTCGGACAACTCCGGAAATCTGAATGCATCTCCAGCTGTGGGTAATACCATTGTTTCTTCCGACCAGGCAACAACTTACAAAGTGACAGGAGAAGCTACAGTGGAATACACTAAAAATGCCTCTGCCAGGAAAAAGGCAAAAGTAACCATCCCATCCACGGTGACCTATGGAGGCCAGACCTATCAGGTAACTTCCGTGGCGGCCAAAGCTTTCAGAAATAACAAAAAGCTCAAAAAAGTGGTGATTCCGTCTACAGTAAGAAAGATTGGTAAGCAGGCATTTATTAATTGTAAGAAATTAAAATCTATCACGATCAAAACAAATAAACTTACAGCTAAGTCTGTCGGCAGCAAAGCTTTCAAGGGAATCAATCCGAAAGCGACCATTAAAGTACCAAAGAAGAAACTGAAATTGTACAGGAAGATTCTCCGCATGAAAGGAGTCAGCGGCAGCATGAAAATTAAATAAATATACGGGCAGATGATTCGTATATAATTAATCCGGCGGGCGTATGTTCCGCCGGATTTTCTATTTAACGCACTCCCTGCATCACCACCCTGCAGATAAATTCCGCCAGTGCATTTACCACAAAAAGCCGTGTGTAGGGCAGATCATCGACGCAGGTTTCCGATGCCTCGCTGATGATGCCGGTCAGTGCCAGATCGCCCACCGGCGACAGCGGGCGCCGGACTCCTCTGCCCGGTCGGATGGAGGAGCGGGAGAAGGAAACGCAGCCGATTTTATCTGCCGGCCCGACGGCAGCGTCGATGACCAGTAAAAAGGGAGAAGCATACTTTTGATGGAGAGAGACGAGAGTGGCGGGCAGATTGACCGCGTGCACAGGATATTGCAATGTGCCGTGGACCGGGTGCGGATATCCCTGTTCCCGGAGTTTGGTGCCAACCAGCGGGCCCAGACAGTCGCCGGTGATCTTGTCAGTACCGATGCAGAGCAAGATGAGTGTATCTGTATCTTTTTTTCGGCGGTGAATCTCTTCTGCCAGCGCCAGTGCAAGTTGTCGTTCGTGATCGGAATCTGTCAGAAAATACTGCGGTTTTGACTGCTCTTTTTTAAATATCATGCTGCGTATTCCCCCTCTCTATCAGAAATACTTGACGTTTCAGCGATGGTTTAAACATTTTTTTGCGTAAAAATGAAAGAAAAATGCGAAGCCTTTCGACATAAAACGCAGAGGAAAGCCGGACAGACATGCTATGATAAATCCACAAAAAATGAAAATAAAAACGATGAAAAACCGTACCCGGGTGGATAACCGGAACAGAAAATGTGGTGTCCGGGAAGCGGTTTTGGATTATCATAGAAAGGCGGAAACAGTATGGCAAATGAACGGCAAATCAAAAATAATCCGGAACAGCAGACGAGAGTTCTGCCGAAAAATTTCAGACAGATCGGTGAACCGGGAGCAAAGAAAATATATATGGAAGATTACGTGTATACTTATCTGAGCAAGCTGGCGCAGCCGGGGAATCTGTACGCCAGGGGCGCGATCCTTTTTGGAAATACATATCAGACTACGGCGGGGCCCTGCCTGTTTATCAGTGGCGCGGCTGCCTGCCAGAATTTTGAATTTGATCTGGAAGAAAGTGTGTTCACGGAGGAAAACTGGAGCGAGATTTATCAGATTCGGGATAAATTTTTTCCTCAGATGGAGATCGTGGGATGGTTTTTGTCCCGCATGGGATTTTCGGTGGAATTAAATGACAAGATCATTCGCACGCATATGGATAATTTCAGCGGGGAAAATAAAGTCCTTTATATGATAGACGCGCTGGACAATGAAGATGCTTTCTATCAGTTTGAAAATTATTCTCTCAAAAAGCAGCGGGGATATTACATTTATTATGAGACGAATAAGGAAATGAAAAATTATATGCTGGCGGAGGGAGAGCTGGAACATCGCCCGGAAGATAAGAGGAAGTCTGCCACCATTCTGCGGGATTCTTCGGTAGTCAGAAATTATAAAAAGGCGATGAAAAAGAAAAAGACGCTTCGGCAGAAGACGGCGCCTAAGTTTGGCCCGGCTTCTCTGGCTGGTGTGCTGGTGATGATTCTGGTTTTGTTTTACGGTGTGCGCTCTGTGCAGCAGTTCCGTCAGGCGGAAAACGCGGAAGCCGTATTTCAGCAGCAGACAGTGGAAAGACAGAAGGTAGATGCGACAGAGTCGGAAGATATGCAGGAGACGGACAGTCCGGAATCTGCCACCGGCGGTAACATGTCCGGACGAGCGGCGGAGAAAGAAGTTTCTGATATGGAAACTGTGGAATCAGGCAGCTATTCTGAGAAGAAAGATACAGAAACGGATACGGAGGCTGTTTTCAAAAGCACAGAAACGGGAAGTGTTTCCGGGACGACAGAGGCGGACAGTACAGTCGGCAATTACAGGTCAGAAAATGAGAGCACGAAAGAGGAAATTGAGACCGACGCTGACATTTTTACGCAGGAGGAGCCGGATGATGTCACGGAATCCTGGAGCTATATTGGACGTCAGTATACGGTGCAGCGGGGAGACACGCTGGCGGGCATTGCCATGAAAATATATCAATCCTACGATTATATTGATGTGTTGGCGCAGGCAAATCAGATTGACAATCTGGATGAAATATATCCGGGACAGGTGTTGGATATTCCGCCGATGGAGGACTGAATAAAATGTCAAGTTGACGAAAAACTCAATGCAGTGTACACTAATGTAGTATCTCATTCACATTTTGCATAATGCCCTCGCAGGGAGGGAGAAATACAGTTATGACAAGTAAGTAGAGAGAGCGGACATATGGCGAAAAATGTTTACAATTTTGAGATTTTTACAAATAAGAAGGATCAGCTGAAAAAGATTCACAAAAAGCAGCAGCAGAAGGAATGGGCCAGGCGGATTCTGATCATCGTTCTCATTCTTTTTGTGGCTTTTATAGCATATATGCTGAGCAACAGCCGCTGTGAGTACTATATATATAAAGAAGAAACAGAGACCGAAAATAACGCAAATGTAAAATATGAAACATTTGCCAACGGATACATCAAATACGGGCAGAACGGTATCGAGTATCAGAGGAATTTTGGCGTGGCGGACTGGAATATACCGGTTTCCTTCCAGAACCCGTTTCTTGTGAAAGCGGAGCCGTATATCCTGCTGGCAGATAAAGGCGGCAATACACTGATGCTCTTTAATGCGAGCGGAAAGGTGAGGGATTTTACGGTCCGGTATCCTGTGGTGCAGGCCAGCGTATCCGAGCAGGGAACCATTGAGGTCATTCTTCAGGGAGAGGGAAGTAACTTTATCCAGATGTACGATATAGAGGGAAATCTGGTGGCGGACATGCGTTCCTCCGTGGATGAGACGGGATATCCGCTTACTGCGGCAATCTCGCCGGATGGAACGAGACTTGTGGTAAGTTATCTTGCCATCGATGGGATGAGTTCCAGGACGACGGTGGCATTTTATGATTTCAGTCAGCAGCTTCGGACGGACGGAGTGAGTCTGCTGGGAGGATTTGAGTATGAAGATTCTCTGATCGCGCGACTGCATTTCGTGGATGATAATACGCTGGTGGCCTTTGGAGATACGGTAACCTACTATTATAATGTTTCTCATGAACCGGAGGTAAAAAAAGAGGTGGCCTTTGAGGAGGAGATTCAGAGTATTTTTATCGGCGATGATTATATCGGTTATGTGCTGGATAATTCGGAAAATCCGGAAGAAGGCAGATATCGGCTCTGTCTCTATAATAAATCCGGCAGTAAAAAGCTGGATACAGATGTGGACATGGAGTATGAAAATATAGAGATGCGCGGAAAGGAGATCATTGCCGTGCAGGATAATATGTGTACGATCATGAATGCCGGCGGAAAGATCCTGTTTCAGGAGGAACTGGACGGTAACGGGATCGAGGCGGTACTTCCTGTGAGAGGATGGCGTACCTATCAGGTCGTATTCCAGAATAAGATAGTGGAAATGAAACTGCGATTCTGGAGTAAGGGTGCAGAAAACGAAGATTCGGAGGAAGAGAATACAGAAAGTCTGAATATAGAGAATCAGAACACAGGAAATGAAAACGCGGAAAATGTACAGGGAGAATCTCAAAGCTGAGGTTCTCTCTTTTGTTGTGAGAAATTATATTGAAAATGAACGGAGTTACATGAGTATTATATGTGATAAAGAGCGGGCGTAAATGATAATAGAAATGGTGATGGAGAAGGAGGCATATATAGCCGCCTTGATTGTGATAAAAAAAGATTGAAAAAAATGAAAAAAGTGCTTGACGCGATGGGATTGCTGTGGTAATATAGTTTTCGTTGCGCAGGACAGCAATCTTAAGAAAAAAGAAATGATTTCTTAAGATGTAAAGTTTGAGTTGAGAACGTAAAAAACTTTTAAAAAAGAAGAAAAAAGTTCTTGACAAACAAAAACTTCTGTGGTAACATAAAAAAGCTTTCGCACCGAAAGCAAAACAAACAAAATGAAAGTTGATAACTGAATAACAAAACAACCTCGAACGTTCAATTCAATTGAGATTTCGGGTCCGGAAGCGAGTGATGTCGGCGGAAGGATCCATGGAAGAGAACGAAGTTCGAACCTAAAACAGACAGTAAAGCAGGAAAGAACCAGTGGTTCTTGAGGCTGGATAGGACATCTTATCTATTTTGAGAGTTTGATCCTGGCTCAGGATGAACGCTGTGCCGCCGGTGGCAATCAGGTCATCGATCACCACTACCCGCTGACCGGGCTTAATGGAATCTTTGTGCATCTCGATGGA
>DXGQ01000021.1 GCA_019113845.1 Candidatus Anaerobutyricum avicola | reverse complement strand
CTGCCCGCAGGATAGACTCCAGAAAGGCGCAGACGGAACCCTTGCCGTTTGTTCCCGCCACATGGATAACCCGGAGAGAGTTCTCCGGGTGTCCTAAAATATCCAGATATTTTTTTAAATTATCAAGACCTCCCCCGGCGCCAAACCGGGGAACCGCTGAAATCTCCTGTTCCAGCTCGTCGATCGTCATACTCTGCCTCCTGTCTTCCGGCACAGCCGGAATCCGTTCTCTTCAGCGCCCGAAAGGACGACGCCTTATTTTTTCAGCTGAGAAAGCCGTTCTTCCACCTGAGCCGCCATGGCGGTGTATTTCTCCAGCTTCTGTCTTTCTTCCTCCACTTTTGCCGCCGGCGCTTTGCTGGTGAACTTTTCATTGTTCAGCATGCCTGTGGCACGTTTGATCTCTCCTGCCAGACGTTTTGCCTCTTTTTCCAGACGGGCGATCTCTTTTTCCACATCCACCAGCTCGGCAAACGGAATGTAGATGACCGCATCCGGAATGACGGTGGATACCGCGTCGTCGGCGATGCCTGTCTTGTCCGCCTGCACGATCACTTCACTGGCATATCCCAAAGTGGCAAAGAAGACACGGGAGTTCTCAAAGACAGCACGCACCTCTTCTTTTTCTGATACCACATAGACTGTCGCTTTTCTGCTCGGCGGCACGTTCATATCAGCCCGCAGGTTACGGATATTGCGGACAGCCGTCTTGATCGTCTCCACTTCATTTTCTTCTGCTTTAAAGTCGAGTTCTTCTTTAAATACCGGCCAGTCGGATACCATGATGGACTCTTCCTCGTCCTGCATGCTGCAGAAGATTTCCTCTGTGATAAACGGCATATAAGGATGAAGCAGTTTAAGCACGATGGTCAGCACGCTCTTTAATGTGTAGAGCGCCGCTGCCTTTGTGGCGTCTTCATCGTTATATAATCTCGGTTTTACCATCTCAATATACCAGTCACAGAACTCTTCCCAGATGAAGTCATGGAGTTTTGCCACAGCGATACCAAGCTCGTAGTTCTCCATGTTGTCGGTGACTTCTTTTACCAAAGTATTGGCTTTGGACAAAATCCATTTGTCCGCCGGCGTCAGGTCCGCAAGGGTCACCTGACTTAAATCTGCTTTTTCTATATTCATGAGCATGAAACGGGAAGCGTTCCATACTTTGTTGGCAAAGTTACGGCTGGCGATGATCTTCTTCTCAGAGAAACGCATGTCGTTGCCCGGCGCGTTTCCTGTCACGAGCGTAAGGCGCAGGGCGTCCGCGCCGTACTGGTCGATGACCTCGAGAGGATCGATACCGTTGCCTAAGGACTTGCTCATCTTGCGTCCCTGTTCATCCCGCACAAGACCGTGGATGAACACATCGTGGAAC
Organism: Candidatus Anaerobutyricum avicola; assembly: GCA_019113845.1. GTDB lineage: Bacteria > Bacillota > Clostridia > Lachnospirales > Lachnospiraceae > Anaerobutyricum > Anaerobutyricum avicola. The sequence continues at coordinate 10,597 of DXGQ01000021.1, read as the reverse complement.
GGACATTTTCCGGTGTGCTCATAGCCGGAAAATACCATACGGATCACCCAGAAGAAAATGATGTCGTAGCCGGTCACAAGCACGTTGGTCGGATAGAAGTAATCAAGGTCTTCGGTCTGCTCCGGCCATCCCAGTGTGGAGAACGGCCACAGAGCGGAGCTGAACCAGGTGTCCAGCGTATCCTCGTCCTGTGTGAGGTGCTTACATCCGCATTTCGGGCAGACGTCCGGCTGGTTTCTTGAAACCACGATCTCCCCGCACTCGTCGCAGTAGTACGCCGGGATCCGGTGTCCCCACCACAGCTGTCTGGAAATACACCAGTCGCGGATATTCTCCAGCCAGTGCAGGTATGTCCGGTCAAAATGTTCCGGCACAAAGCGAAGGTCCCCGTTCTTCACCGCCTCGATGGCCGGTTTTGCCAGCTCGTCCATGCGGACGAACCACTGCTTCTTCACCATCGGCTCTACGGTCGTATGACAGCGGTCATGGGTCCCCACATTGTGATTATGCGGTTCTATTTTTACGAGGTATCCCTCTTCTTCTAGTTCTTTTACGATGGCCTCTCTCGCCTCATAGCGGTCCATGCCGGCAAACTTACCGCCGTTCTCATTGATGGTTCCGTCGTCATTTAAAATGTTGATCTCTTCCAGATCATGACGCAGTCCCACCTCAAAGTCGTTCGGGTCGTGGGCCGGTGTGATCTTCACAGCGCCCGTACCGAACTCTTTATCCACATAGGTGTCCGCCACGATCGGAATCTCCCGGTTTACGATCGGAAGCAGCGCCATTTTTCCAATGAGGTCTTTATATCTCTCATCATCCGGGTGTACGGCGATGGCGGTATCGCCAAGCATCGTCTCCGGACGGGTCGTCGCTATCTCAATGCACTGGTCTGTGCCGACGATCGGGTAATTGATATGCCAGAAAAATCCTGCCTGGTCTTCGTACGCCACTTCCGCATCGGAGATGGACGTCTGGCAGACCGGACACCAGTTGATGATCCTGGACCCCCGGTAAATGTATCCTTTTTCATATAAGCGGATGAACACTTCCTGCACGGCTTTGGAGCAGCCCTCATCCAGCGTAAAACGCTCTCTGTCCCAGTCTGCGGAAGAGCCAAGCTTCTTTAACTGGCTGACGATCCGTCCGCCGTACTCTTTCTTCCACTCCCAGGTTCTCTTTAAGAAACCTTCTCTTCCCAGGTCTTCCTTCTCGATGCCCTCTTCTTTCAGGGCGTTGATGACCTTCACCTCGGTGGCGATGCTGGCGTGGTCCGTACCCGGCTGCCAGAGGGCGTTATATCCCTGCATCCTCTTAAAACGGATGAGGATATCCTGCAGCGTGTTGTCAAGGGCATGACCCATGTGAAGCTGACCGGTGATATTTGGCGGCGGCATCACGATGGTGAACGGTTTCTTGCTGCGGTCCACTTCCGCGTGGAAATATTTTTTATCCAGCCACTTCTGATAGAGTCTGTCCTCAATCTCGGCCGGATTGTACGTTTTATTCATCTCTGTTGCCATAAATCTATGTCCTCCTGAAATATTACAATCTCATCACTTCTGACTGCGCAGTCGGGAAAAGCGATCCTATCGCTTCCAATTGCGCACAAGCGCAATTATACCACAACTTCTCCTCCCTGTGTATCTTTTCATGCAGGAAATATGCTTTTCTCACCCACTTTTTTCCGGATCCACGTTCCGGGGCACAGGGCAGAGCATGCGCAGATCATCCCTGCGCATTCGGACGCGCAGGCAGACCGCCGCGCAGCAGGCCTTCTTCTGTCTCCATCTCCGGTCGGAAGTTCTTCTGCAGTTCCCGCACCATTTTCCCGTACATTTTCTCCGCCTCTTCCGGTCTTTCCCGGCGCAGAAGACAGACGATCTTTTTCTGTTTCTCTGCCTGTCCGCTGCAGGCGTAGGCGTCCGCGATGCCGGCAAATCGATTCTCAAAGGATTCCATGGACAGCTCGGATACTTTAAAACTCTCCATCTCCGCCCGCGCTCTCTCCAGTCCTTCCGTAAACGCAGTCAAGCAATAATAATAGAAGAGCGATTCTTCATCGCCCCGATGCTGGTACGCCTTCACAAAATCAATCTTGGCGTCCTCAAAACGAAACAGCCGGGATTTGGCAATGGCCATGTTATGGCACGCCGCTCCCGTATCCGCCCGGCCAAGAGTCTGGGGGCGGAGCGCCTCTTTATAATAATGGATCGCCATGGACGCCCGGCCGGCGTCCAGCAGCATATCTCCCAGGCACTTGCACTGGAGAGGATACGGCATATTTTTCAAATTTCTGTAGCTGTCCAGAATCTGCCGGATCTCTTCCTCAGAAAAATAATTTCCCTCCCGAAACAGGGCGGAAAAGTATTTCATCTGGTCTCTCTCCGGATCCGTCAGTCTCGAAAGCTGCCGGTACAGCTTCTCCAGTCCCAGCTCGTCCCGGATAAAGAAAAGGAGCTCCTCCTCCGGCAGCGTATATAGATAAAAAAGCATGTGTCCGCTCAGATAATAACAGATTTCTTCATAGGAGAAGACCGGCGTCCCCGTCTCCGGAAAACGGTACGGCTCCTTCCCCACCCGTCCGGTACAGACAATTGATTCCCGCATGGGTTCGCCTCCTTCTTATGATATGAGTTTAAACGGAAAGACCGTCACCTTCCCGGTCGCCGGAAACATCTCGCCAAATCCCAGATCTTTGAGCAGGATCACGCCGTCCGTCTGCGAGGTAAACCGTACCTCGATGCGGATCCTTGTCGTCTTCGGCGGCCGCGCCGGCAGATCTTTGATCTCACAGACGGCGCCTTCCATCTCATTTGCCTGCGAATTGTGGTAAAAAAACTCCACCTTCTGGCTTTTATCCAGAATGATATCCATACTGCCCTCTGTGTTATACCATTCACGTCCGATGGAAGTGATCGGTACATACCGCGGCTTTCCTGACTCCTGGGCGAGGATACCGATGGTATGGCTCACCATGTCCGGCCCCTGCATGAGAAGAAGACCGTCCTCCATCAGCTGCACCGGGCCAAGTCCCAGCAGGCAGGCGCCGTTGGCGTAGAGGTTCTGCCCCAGAAAGACCCTTCTTCCGGCACAGAGATACGTCAGTGTCTTTTTCATCCAGTTTCCCTCAAAACCATCTCCGGTGAGGAAAATGATATGCGCCGGATTTTTTACCAGAAACTGCTTCATCAGCCGGCTGAAATGATAATCCTGATTCTCATCTCCCGCATGGATCCCGTACTCACTCAGATTGATCTCCTTTAACACCGCCCGGTAAGCTTTCTGCCTGGACGGCCGGATCTGCTCCACCAGGATGTAGCGCAGCACATCGCCCGAATAGTCCAGAAGCAGCGTATTTCTGTCCCAGACCGCACGCTCCTGATGGAACACGTATTCCACAAAAGCCCGGAAATGTGTGATGATCTGCACGGAGTGTCTTTTCTTAAACTCATCATCCAACTGTTCCGTCAGATACTTCCGCGCCTCCTTTCCGGTATCCTCCATGGTAAAATATACTCCCTGATAGGCGTCCCAGCTCTTGTGGCTTTCTTCCAGATGACGGCGCACATAGAAAAGGCCGCTTCCGATGAAGTCTTCCTGCTCCTTTTCCGACAGCAGAAAACTTTCCTCCGTCGTCTCTGCCGCCGCCTCGTCATAGACACTGAACCGGACTGCCTGTCTCCCCAGGTCGATCCCGGCAAATTTTCTCGTTTCAAGTTCTCCCATAATATTCTCCATTCCGCCGGTTTTTAAAGCATTTTCATCAGATGGTCCGTGAAATAACTTTTAATGAGGTATTCCTCCAGCCTGTTCGGCTCACAGGTCTCCGCGCTCAGATCATTCAGCGCAAAGAACCGGCTCTCCTCACCCTCTGACTCAAAAGTCTCAAAATGGATCACTGCCTCGTCATTGATGACCTCTCCGTCCGCCTCCAGACGATAGTTGACGTGATCGCTCTGATAAAAATACATGGTACTGATATACATCCCCGGAAGGATCTCCCGCAGATACTTTTTATGTATGCCGGTATCCTCTCCCTCCAGCTGATAGTACAGCACGACATTACTGCCCGGACTGCCCTGATATGTCAGGAACGTTTTTTCCAGATACTCCACAGGCAGAGTCAGACAGTCTCGATACGCATAATAAACCGGCAGGTAATACTCTTCCTGTAAAAATTCTTCTATGATGGAACGCGCCGCTTCTTTGATCTTCTCTCTCCACGCCTCCCGCGGCGCGAAATAATAGAGGAAATGTACCTTCGTCTGACGGTCCGTGATACGCCCCGCCAGAATCTCCTCGCCGATGATCCCGTGCATGGACTCCGGCAGTGTCAGGATCCCCCGGCGCTCCCGGTCCGAAGCATACCTCAGATACTCTCCGGCAAGCTCTTTGCTGCCGTTTTCCCCGTAATACACCTCAAACACCGCGAACAGTCCATCCGCATCATTGCCGGTGAACATACTCTGGCGCAGCATACGTTCCTCCAGGGCAGTGGTCTCCAGCCCAAACTTCCGGCTTCTCTCCCAGATCAGAAGCAGATCTTCCAGTTCACCTTCAAAATGTTCCATCAGATAGGAGAGCGTGTCCCTGTTATATTTTTTGCTCACAAACGCGGAGTAGGCAAGATACAGCGTCGTCTCATCCATCTTGTTTTCATTGCAGGCCACCCCGAAGGAAGCCAGACGCAGACGCTTCACGGCCCCCATGATATTGCAGCCATAAAGCTCGATGCCGAAAAAGGCATTTTCTATCATACCCACTTCCATATAAAAATCCATCAGCGTCTTCCGAAAATCCGCTTCCACATTGGAATAGTCCACCCGGTCCAGCCATCTGGCCAGTTCTTCCTTTTCCTGGTGCTTCTGGTAGTAAAGCAGAAGCTGCTCCACCGCCCGATTTTTCAGCCACGGCTGATAGTCCTCATGAAACGCGATCTTTTTGAGGATCTCCATATCCTCTTCTTTCAGCTCCCCGTCCAGCCGGTCCGTCAGAGATAAGAGGATCTTTTTATTGGCCATATTTTTCCAGATCCACTCCTTCGGAAACTGTTCCGGCGACAGAAACGGTTCTTCCCGGTAAGCGATCCCCGTCACATACCTCTGCTCGCTGCTGTTCACAAAATAGATCCTCGCCCGCTTCGTCGGGATCTCCGCGTAACAGAAGCCGCCCGACAGCGGATAGTAGATCTCCTCTCCCGTCTCCGGCCGTGACACGTAAATCCCTATGATATTCCGGTTCTCACAGACGATCTTCCGGTAAAACAGAATATCACAGACCGCCTTGGTGTTGGCTGGCTTTTCCAGAATCTCTTTCTGAAAATAATGATACAGATATGCCAGATGCTCATTCATCCGGCCTTTTAACAGCTGTTCCTCCACAAAAGGAATCATCTTGGAATAATATGCGCCGAACACCTCCTCACAGGCCTCCCTGTTTTCCAGTACGTTGGAATACAGATACGCCTTTTCCAGAGAGTCCAGACTGTTACTGTATGTAAAGTAAATGAGTACCCGGTGCGGGATCACCTCAAAACTGTTAAAATCCATGCTGCGGATAAAGAATTCGTTCAGTCCCACGATCTTCAGGTTTGCCTCCACCGCTCTGCGGAAATACTCGTGGTACTCCTCTCCATAACGGTTGCCCTTGATCAGCAGGGAGCAGATGACCTGAAGAAAACGCTCATCGGGTTCTATCTCATATAATTTCTCTGCAATGTGAAAAATGGCATTGCTGTAATATTTCATCCGAAGCGCCAGTCTGGCAAACTGCCATGCCAGCGACATGGAAATGTATCCATACCGGACGCCCCAGCGGAAAATGCTGACTTCAAAACTGCCGAGTTCTTCCATATAGTTCGGATTCTCATTGAGGAGCTCACAGGCCTCAAAAAACAGAAGGCTGCTGTTTCTCCCTTCCTGAAAAAGCTGCCGGATGGTGTCGTACTGCAGGCGCTTGTTGTACACATATTCTCTGTCCAGATAAATCAGCATCCACAGCGCTTCCGCCTTGTAGTCGGACACCTCGTAAAAATCCCGGATGGAGAGCACCGCCTCGGAAATGGCTTCCGGCGTGCGGCAGAGCATCGCCTTCAGATACAGAAAATAGTTTTCCGCCAGCGGGTCCAGCTTCTTTTCCTTATTTTCTTCTTCTATTTTATGAAAAAGCTCTTCCGCTTCTTCCTTCTTTTCCTCCATGAGAAGCAATTGGATCCGGTACAGTTGCCACTCGATATCTCCGGTCAGATGCGACAGCTCGTCCAGCGCATGTCCGCATTCCTCCGCGAAATCATCAAACTGGATGCTGCCTGTGCGAAAGAACAGATAATTGTGCATCAGTTCCGCTCTCTGCTTTTTGATGCGGGTTCTCGTCTCCCTCTCCCCGGAGGACGCCGGTAACGCCCCCCACCATTCCACCGGCAGGGCAAACTCCTGACGAACCGTTTTTATCCGGATCACATCGCTGCCCACGGCGCTGCTGTGGTTTTTCTCCACCACGATCTCCATCTGCCCGTCTTTAAAGTCCGCGCTGGTAAATCGTTCCACAGAGAGCTTTACCTGCCCCTTTTCCGAAGTGACGCTGCCCTCCACGTAACCGTCCGCCGTCAACGTGACCGGGATCACTGCCGGTTCCTTTCCGTGCAGAGCTATCGTATCCTGCGCAACCGAAAGGCGGGCCGGTTCTTTGCAGCCCGCCGCCGACAGAAACTCTTCCACGATCATATTTCTGGAACGGCTCTTCATGAGACTGTGATACATCGCATCCTGCTCCGGCAGATGTTTCAGAAATATGGACGGAAAACCCGGCAGGAAAAATAATTCCATCGCTTCCTGACGATTCTCCTTACAAAGTCGTACGAAATCCTCCAGCTGACAGACCGGCCCGATGGAAGTCTCTGCCATCGCCGGCGTCACGACAACCCGATACGGGATATTGTACTCTCCGCCATTGGTCAGCAGCAGAAAATCTCCCTCGAATTCGTTTCCCGCCGTTGCCAGCTTTCCTTTAAAATAGTAGGGGATCTCCACCCGTGTTCCGGTGAACTCCGTCTTTTCCAGACCGATCTTATCGTTGGTGGAGCGGACGATCCCCCGCACCGGTATATTATTTTCACTCTCAATCAGAAAAGAACTGTGATAGACTCTGCCCTCTTCCACGGTAATCTCCAGGTTCGTCACGGAAATGCGCAAAACCGGCAGTTCTTTTCCCTCTGTTTTCTCTTCTACGATATCCTTTTTTTCTTTCAACTCATGTACCTGCCTATTTCTTTGCTATCCTCTTTACTGCCGACCACGGAGAAGTATATTGGACTCCTCCCACATTTTTATATGCGCGGACCTGACAGTAATACGTTTTCTTCCCAAGTCCCTTAAGAACAGCCCGGGTTTTGCTGCCGGACAGAACCACTGTCGCTGCGTTTTTCATCGTTCTCTTTCCCGCGTAGCGAATCTGATAGCCGGATACCCGTGCCAGCTTCGCCCATTTTATCACGGCTGTGCCGCTGTTTTTCCGGATTGTTCTCATTTTCTGCGGCTGCTTCAAGTACACCGCTGCCTTTTCGGCACTCCTGCTACCGGATTCTCCGTTTTTCACTGCTTTCACTGCATAGCTGTATCTTATGCCCTGGGAGACATTTCTATCCGTCCAGGCTTTTGTGCTGCCGGATACAGTCCGCACCTTTTTCAGAGAGCCATTTCCTTTTCTCCGGTAAATGACATACCTGTCCGCCTTCTTTACCTTTCCCCAGGTTACCCGGATCCCGTCGTCCGTGCTTTTTACTTTCTTTAAAAGCGGGGTCGCCGTGCCGCTTCCCGGAGCTACCACATTGTTTGCATTGAGGATCCCTTCCTGCAAAAGATTTGTCAGGATCGGACATCCCCAGCCGAAGTATTCATCCCTGCCCGGCGTGCCCAGATCCCGGCAACGGGCCTGCAGTTCATGATAAACCCCCGGTACAGACAGATTCGGCTGCATCATCTTCAGATACGCCACCGCCGCTGTGATATGCGGCGCCGACATGGACGTTCCGGTCATGCCGACAAGAAATCCGTTGGCGGCAGCGCTGACGATCCCTGTTCCCGGCGCGGAAAAATCAATCCGGCTTCCATGATTGGAATAGGAAGCGGCGCGCTCATTCTGCCCGAAGGAGGAGACTGCCAGCGTCTTGCTGTTGCATGCCGGATAACAGTAGGAGACATCCACCCCGTTGTTGCCGGAAGCGCAGCTGATGGCGATTCCGTTTCGGTACGCCCTGTTGATGAGGGAATCCAGATAGGTGATGGACATGGCGTTGACTCCCACGAAACCGAGGCTCATATTGACGGCGGAAACATTGCGGTTCAGCGCATACTGCAGCGCCGTCTTGATCGTCAGCAGAGAGGAATATCCGCTGCTGTTCGATATCTTTAACACAAGGAACTGGACATTGCTCGGCGTTGAGTCCGCGATAATGCCCGCCACATGCGTGCCGTGTCCGTGATTATCCGATACATTTTTATTGGCGTCGATAAAATTGTAGCTCTGCGGGGAAATCGTTCTGGACTGGAACATGAAGTTCGATCTGTCAATGCCCGTATCCAGGATCGCCACTGTGACTGCGCCATATTTGCCCTCCGCCTGTGCTTTCAGCGTATTCATGCCCATATAGGCTGTTCCCCAGGAATAGCTGGTTCCGCTGGAAAGGGAGGCGTCATCGGCAAGAATATCGTCTACATAATAGATCTCATCCGGATAGCAGCTCTCTTCTCCGTACTTCTGGCAAATGGTATCGAAGGCCTCCTTTGTGTCTTCCTCCGTCGCAAACTCCAGAATCGTCTCGTTCAGTTCCGTATTATAATATACCTCCGTGGCATCGTAATCGTCGGTAAGCTGCATGGTCTCCACGATGAGACGCTTCGTCTGAAACGGCGCGGTGACCTCGTACTCTCCGTTCTCCGTCTCCTCCACCGTATAGAGGGTATCCTCCGGGAGAGTGTCTATGTATTCTTCGAGAAGCGGGTCAGATTCCGCAGTGTCCTTCTCCCCCGCTGCATGTTGCTGTATTGTTACATTTTCTTCGGAGCCATCGCTGGCGTCCGGCGTCTGTATCACCTCGTCAAGCTTCTCCGTCTCGCCGTCTGTCTCCACCTTTCCGGCTTCCGTGTCCACCGTGATGGAACCGAAGTAATCTTCCTCCCAGGTATCAGAGATCAGACTGGAGACCTCCTTGCTGTTCGTGAGTTCCTGCCCGTCAATGGCATCCGTCGTCCCGGCGGATACGGGCACTGCAGCCAGACTTTGAAACAGACCGCATACTGCCAGCACAAAGCTCATGGCGGCAGCGGTCAAACATTTTCTCCATTGTGCCGGTCTGTCATTTACTTTTTTTCTCATTCTCCTGTCCTTTCCCAGCTTCGCCTTTGCCGGAATCCTCCTCTTTGGTCATCTCCCGGACGTGAAGCTTCCTTTAAAAAGAAATCTCATGCTGAAACAATGTATCTGCTATCACTTTATACTCGGAAAGCCGCACGGCCTTCTTCAACTTTTTGCCCGGCTTTTCCCCGTCCTCAAACGCAGGAAGCATGTAACTCCACAGTTCCTTCATCTTAAAGAGAACGTTTCTCTCGCCGGACATGATCTCCTCATATCCGCGGCATACCTCGTCATGAAAAGCCTTCCACCGCGCTTTGTCAGGCTGTCCTCCCTCCGTGAGCAGCTCCGCCAGCTGCGGATTGGCGATCAGCCCGCGGCCAAGCATCACCCGGTCCACTTCGGGAAAGGCTTCCTGAAACCGCCGAAAATCTTCTGCCGTAAAGATATCTCCATTGTAGCACACGGGATGCCTGCACAGCAAGAAAGCTTTTCGAAAGGCGTCCCAATTTACCGGTCTTTTATAAAAATCTTTGTGGATCCTCGCGTGCACGATCACCTCCGTGAGAGGGAACTGATTATAAATCTCCATGAGCGGCACGATCTCCTCCGGGCTGTCCTTGCCCAGCCGGGTCTTCACAGAGACCTGAATCCCCTTCTCCATATGGTCAAATACGTATTCAAAAAAGCGCCAAAGTCGGTCCCGGTCAGCTAAGAATCCGCAGCCCTTTCCCTTTGCCACCACAGTGCCGGACGGGCAGCCCAGATTCAGGTTTACTTCCTCATAACCGCAGTCCGCAAGCTTTTCCGCCATCCGCACAAAATCTTCCGCCTGATTCGTCAATATCTGCGGGACGACTCGGATCCCCTGATTATGTTCCGGGGCAATATCATTCTTTTCTCTGGACGTCCATCCTTTTCCTTTCTTCGGTGTCAGAAAAGGTGTATAATATGTATCAATTCCCCGGAAATGATGCCGATGCGCATTCCGGTAAACATATCCGGTGACACCCTCCATGGGTGCAGCATATATTTTCATGGGATTCTCCTTTATATTTTATTATGTATTACATTACCACAGAAATACTCTAAAGTAAATTTGTATTATTTTCATTTAATAATCTCTCGGAATCCTGAGTGATTATATCCGGCACAGCCGGTAATGAACATTGAAAAGAGGATATTATCTGAACGGAATAAAAATAAGCATGAGAAACAGACATAACTGTTGCTATGCCTAAAAAAG
>DXGQ01000020.1 GCA_019113845.1 Candidatus Anaerobutyricum avicola | reverse complement strand
TGCGGAAAAGGTTTATTAAAGTTTGCTTTTTTACAGAAATAGAACAAATGAAACAAATATTTTGGATCAAAAAGGGCAAAAAGATGCTGCCGCATCTATGATTTCTTAATCAATGATGCGACAGCTCCTTTTTCATATTTTATTTCTTGTTTTAAAATTTCTCCCTCATCCTAAGCCCAATCGCAAACACGAAATGTTGTGCGTCCAACCGGTACTGCTCCAGCAGTTCCGGGCCGCAGCTGTTCGAGCCGATGCCGCTCTGGGCGTAGTCCAGACAGAGGACGGTGTGCGGGGAGCGTTCCAGTTCGTAGTTGTGGGCTTTCCGGGTCAGTTCCTCCTGCGTGTACTCTGAGATCTGGAAGGAGAAGGTGTCCGCTTTCGTCGGAACAACTGCCACAGCGGAAAGCGCCAGGGAGCCGTTTTCGACTGTCATGTAGTCGCAGCCGGTGTGGGCGCCGTTTTCCTGCGGACGAATGTAGTCTTCGTGCATGTCGCGGACGGTGCTATGAAACAGGCCGTAATGGCTGGCCTGTCGTTTGTCCGCGTAGCTCTCCCACGGTCCGACGCCGCAGTAGGTAACTGCGGTCATGGTCTGCGGCAGGAAGAGACGCAGACCAAATCGCGGCAGGAACGGGAAGTGCGGCGTGCGGGTCACATCCAGGTGCACGTCGAGACTGCCGTCGCCATGTACTGTCCAGGTGGCGCGGATGTCGAGGATTCGCTGCAGATAGACTGCCGACAAGGAGAGACAACTCTCCAGTACGACCTTGTCTGTCAACAGTTTCTGTTCCTCTTTCTTCCCGGTTTCATTATCCGCAAAATATATTTTCGTCTCGTAAGCCCGGCTTACGGTGCGGTCGTAACCGGCGCGGATCCATTGCTTTTTGATGTTGCGGTCGTTGTCGGTCGGGGCGCGCCAGATATTGTATTCCATCGGTCTCTCCAGCAGGTTCTGGTTATGCCAGATCATCCGGGAGAACAGGCCGGTGTGTTTGTCATAGACATAGCGCCAGTCGCGGCCGGTCAGGATGACGGAAGTATCGTCCTCCCGTATCTGTATGAGAGCCTGGTCTGCTTTTGCCGTTAAAGGAGGTTCTGTCGGCAGAAGCATCTGCTTCGCAGCCTGATTCACATTTTCCGCCGTGGTGAGGGCCACCTCGTCAAAGCCCAGACAGTATCCCTCCGGCAGTACACTGCCGGCGGTTCGGGCGGCTTCTTCTGTCAGGTGATAGTGCAGAAGCAGGGTCGCCTTTCCTTTTTGCGGCACGGCCAGCGGCAGAGTCAGAACACCATCTCCATGCGGCGCGACGGACAGCATATCCTGAGAGTCGATTCGGCCCTCCTGCACAACTTCTCCGTCGCAGAGCATCTGCCAGCAAATGTACAGGTAGTCCGCAAGGTCCGTAAAGTCCAGATAATTGTGCAGGGTCAGGGTGCCCTTTTGCTGGTCAAAGGACAGGACGCGGGCCGGGCGGTACACGTTTTTGTATTCCAGAAGGCCGGTGTGCACGCGCCGGTCCGGGTAAACCAGGCCGTCCATACAGAAGTTGCCGTCATGCGGGAACTCGCCGGAATCGCCGCCGTAGGCGTAGATTCTCCGTCCGTCCGGCGCAGTGCCGCGGTCGATGGCGTGGTCGCACCATTCCCAGACGAAGCCGCCGCAGACTCCGTCATACCGCTCCATCAGCTGGAAATAGTCCTCCAGATCGCCGGGACCGTTGCCCATGGCGTGGCAGTATTCACATAAAATGTACGGTTTCCTTCCGTCTTCGGTGAGGTACTCTTCCAGTTCCGTAAGAGACGGATACATCCGGCTGTAGAGGTCCAGATTGCTGTAATCGTATTTCCGGCTGCCGGAAGTATAGCGAGCGCTCTCGTAGTGGGTCAGCCGGGTATCGTCAAAGTCTTTTGTCCAGGCGAGCGCCGCCTCGAAGGTGCAGCCGTAGGCGCACTCGTTGCCCATGGACCAGATGACGACGGACGGGCGATTCTTATCCCGCTCCACCAGAAGGCGCGCCCGGTCCACGGTGGCCTCCGTAAAATCCGGATTGTCCGCGATCACTTCATTCCAGTACTTGCTCTGCACATCCCAGTCCTCGGACTCCAGATAGCGGGCGCTGGTGCCGTGGCTCTCGTTGTCGGCCTCGTCGATAATGTAGAATCCCAGCCGGTCGTACAGTTCATAAAAATGCGGCGCATTTGGATAATGGCTGGTGCGGATGGCGTTGATGTTATGCTGTTTCATGAGGAGCAGATCCTTCATGATCTGCTCCTGGCTGATGACAAATCCGGTCACCGGGTCGCTGTCATGGCGATTTACGCCGTGGAACTTCACCTTCTGCCCGTTGATATAGAGAACATTTCCTTCCACATGAATCTCCCGGAAGCCGATGTGGCCGGTGATCACTTCCCGGGCGCCGTCGCACTCTGTCTCATAAATCATCGTGTAAAGGTACGGATCTTCCGCGTTCCAGAGATGCGGATCCGCCACTTCCATATGGAGCGTCCCGTCCTCCGTCCGCTGCTTTGCCACCAGATTACCGTCAGCGTCCAGAAGGCGACAGGTGACAGGAATTATCTTATCGAAGAAGTTGAATGTGATAGTAATCTGACCTGTATCACACTTTTTACCCGGCACTGCCTTTACAAAATAATCAAAGATCCCCTGCTTTGGCCGCAGCAAAAGATACACATCCCGGAAGATACCGCTCATACGGAATTTATCCTGGGATTCCAGATAACTGCCGTCACACCATTTGAGCACGAGGACTGCCAGCACATTTTCTCCGTCGCGCAGATACTCGCTGACATGAAACTCGCTGGTGGAATGGGACACCTGGCTGTAGCCGACAAACCTGCCGTTTAACCATACGTAGAAACAGGAATCCACCCCTTCAAAATTTAAGAACGCTTCCGGGGCGTCTGCCCGCCGTTCATAGACAAAACGGTGGATATAAGCGCCACAGGGATTATCATAAGGAACGTAAGGCGGGTCCATCGGAAATGGATAGCGGATATTGCTGTACTGATGGCGGTCATACCCATGATTCTGCCAGACGCCCGGCACCGGGATCTCTCCGAAGGCGTCCGCGCAGAAATCCTCCTCGTAAAACTTCTCCTTCAGATCATAAACGCTCTCATAATAGCGAAACTTCCAGTTCCCGTTTAACAGCATAAAACGGTCGGAATCGATTCGTCTCTCTCCCACCGTATCCAGGGAAACCGACGCCGGGATATAGTAGGCGCGGTTTGGCATGGTATTCAGATGCAGGACATTTAAGTCCTCATAATATTTTGGAACGATCATGTAGTTTCTCCTCGTCTTCTTAATTCTGTTTTCTTCTAAAGCTATCCTACTTTTTCTGTTTTCGCAACTGTTTTTTCCTGTAATCTGCTGTGATTTTTTTGATAACTTTTTTTGATGAGGAGACGCCGTTTTTATTTCACAGGAACACTATTTAAAAAAGAACCACTGCACAGTTTTGCAGCGGTCCTTTTCAGGATGTGATATATTCTGTTAATTTTGAGATAATCTGTAAGTCATTATAATGTCCCTTCCAGCATACGGTCGATGGCAAATGCCACGCCGTCCGCATCGTTGGAGAGGGTGATGTAATCGGCGATGTCTTTTAACGGAGGCACCGCATTTTCCATGGCTACGCCGAGACCGGCGGCGCGGATCATCGGGATATCCATCTCGTGGTCGCCAAAGGCTGCCGTCTCGGAAAGCGGAATGTTTTCAAGCTGGCTGACACTGCGAAGGACTGACCCTTTGTCAATGTTGGCCGGAAAGATCTCCAGAAAGAAGTCGGCAGACTTTGCCATGGAGATGTCCGTCCAGATTCCCTGTCGGATATTTTCCTCCATCTCTCCTTTGATCTTGTCGATCACGTCCGGCCTGGCATTAAGCAAAAGCTTGCTCGGTCCGGTCTTCTCTGCTTCCCACCGGTCCGCCAGTTCTTCCGCATCGGCAAACTGCGGGCGGCATCCGATGATCTCGATCTCCTTCCGGGTGCGGTCGTCCATTCCTGTGACATACCAGTCTCTGTCCTGAAAGATCCAGAGGTTGATCTGATATTTGACCGCACATTTTCTGTAAATGTCCCTCATGGACTGCGCGGAGAAATGTACAGAGCTTATGCAGGTATTCCCATCCAGGATGTAGGAACCGCCGTCGCAGATCTTGATGCACGGAACGCCCAGCGCCTGTTCGGTCGGTTCCACGCCTGCCGGCATTCTGGCTGAGTTTAATACAATGCGGGCGCCGGCCGCTGCCGCCCTCCGGATGGCTTCGATCTCTTTCGGGCGCAATACCTTCTCGCTGTCTAAGAGCGTTCCGTCAAGGTCAAGGCATAGTAATCTGTATTTCATGCTGTCCTGTCTCCTTCCAATATTTTCAGCATCTTTGTAACATTTCTTCTGCCATTTTTCAAGCCCAGATTGAAAATAAGAGCCGCTCCCGCCGCGATCACGGTGACGGCAACACCAAGAACGCCAAGAGGAGGAGATTGTATGAATCCGGCAAAACCTGCGTAGGCCAGCGCCACCCCCAGGGTGGAGACAGCCATGGCGATCATTTTCCACCGGCTGATTTTTTTGAGAGCCGCTGTCTGCTGCTGCGCTTCTCTTATAATATTATTTTTTTCATTTACGTTCATGGTGTTCCCTCCCGTTTTTAGTAAGCCAGGCCCGGATCAAAGAATCCGACAAGGACGCCGACAAAGGCGATCACTACCAGAAGAAGCATGACTTTGATTGGTGACATCTGCTTTTTGGACATTAAAAACCAGCAGAAAATGATAAATAACGTAGTCAGTAAACCTGGAAATACGGCGTCCAGCTGATCCTGTAATACCACGTAGGCCTCTCCGGTCTCCGCGCTGATCAACTGCAGCGATGTTTTTACACTGACCCATGTGGCGGATACGGCGCCGATGACGATGCCGCCCAGTGTGGTGATGGCGTCACGGAGCGCTTCGCCCTGGGCGCCGATGAGGAAATCAACGGCCTTTCCGCCCAGCTCGTATCCCTTATAATACATGAATTTCATGCCGAAGTAGGCAAACAGGTTCCACACGATAATGTAGAAAATAGCGCCCAGCGGGGAACCGCCTGTGGACATACCCATGGCGATACCGAGGAGGATCGGGATGATCGTTCCAACGACCAGAGAATCGCCGATACCTGCGATCGGACCCATCAGACCGGCACGAAGACCGTTGATCGTCTCCTCGTCCACATCGTCCTGTCCGCTTGCTCTCGCTTCCTCCAGACCGGCTGTGATTCCGACGATGACGGAACCAAGCTGCGGCTCTGTGTTAAAGAAAGCCGTGTATGTGTTCATAGCTTTTGCTTTATCGTCTTCGTTATCATATAATTCTTCCACCAGCGGAAGCATGGCACACAGATAGCCGAATGTCTGCATATGTTCCTGGGAGAAACAGGTCAGATGGCCGTAGTACCAGTTATGAAAAGATTTACTCAACGCTTTTTTGGATAATTTCTTTTCCATATCATATTTCCTCCTCATCATCGTCGTCAGCCGCTCCGCTGTTTTTCGTCAGAAGCAGTAATTTCAGTTTGTAGGTGATGATCGCGAACATTCCCGCGATCACTGTTGCGGAAACCAGATTCACCCCGAGGGATGCTGCCAGAACAACGCCGAACAGGAATGGAATGAAATCTGTCGCCTTTTTGACGATCTGTTTTAAAAGAATCGCGATACCTACGCAAGGAAGAAGAGAACCAACGGTGAACAATGTCTTCATTGCCAGTCCGTCCATCGGAAGCGCAGTCTTGATCATCTCAACGACGTCTGCTCCAAGTTTACACATGATGACGGTAGGGATGAAAGAGCAGATCAGATGGGAGATCCACGGAAGTCCCATGTCGATCAGATACAGTTTTTTGTACTGTCTCTTTTCCACAGCTCTCCAGCCCATATGCTGCCATACCAGGTTGATGGTCGCCGTTCCGTAGAATAATACGGTACCAAGCGTTCCTACCATCGTACCGAAGGAAGTGGCAAGAGCCGTTCCCTCTGATGTCGCGGCGTCCAGCCCGTAACTGCTGAGCGCTGCCATGGCGAGAGGGATACCGATGTAGCTGACGGCACGAACGTCAGCGGAGACGGTTCCGCCCGGCGTTACCAGAGCGATGTAAACCACCTGCATCGCACATCCCACCAGAATACCGGTGGTGATATCTCCGAGAATGAGACCGCAGACAAGTCCTCCGACCAGCGGTCTTCCCAATGTATAGTTACCGATGGATGAACCTCCCATACCAGGCATACTGGACAGGCAGGCACATAATCCAAGTAATATCGCCTGTATCCAACTAATTTCCATTACCGTGTACCTCCCCTAGTGAAATCCAAATTGTCCGCGGAATTTCTTCCAGTTTCCGATGGCTTCCTCTTTAAGAAGAGCAAACTCCACCTCATATCCGGCGTTCATGATATCTTCCAGCGCCTGCGCCTCTTCCTGGGTGATGGACTGGTTATTGCCCAGTTTCGTGGCGCCCGGTCTGTCGTTGCAAGGGCCGATGATCACCGTGTTGACGCCAGGCTTAAATCCCTGGTCCACGAGGATCTTTTTCATATCCACCGGATTTTTTGTGATCAGAAAATAATTATCTTTGCTCTTTAAGACCTTATCGGATTTCGCCTTGAAATCATCCAGCGACCAGACAAAGGTCTTCTTTCCGCTGGCGCTCTTGTACGCCGCTTTCAGCACCGGATTCTTGGCCGCTGTGTTGTTTACGGCGATCAGTCCGTCGCAAGGGTACTCCAGCGCCCATCTTGTACAGGTCTGTCCATGAATCATACGATCGTCCACACGAATAAATGATACTGCCATTTTTTATCCTCCTTTAACTCTCTTTCTTATCAGATATCTTCCTCTGCGTCTTCCGCCTCCACAAAGAACCGCCGCACTGCGTCCTTTGCTTCCGGCATGATGGAATCGAGCAGCTCCTCTGCCTCCATCGTGTCCTTCATGATGACGGCGTTTAATACGAGAGGCAGATTCATTCCCCCGCACATCACGGTCTTTTCAAGAAGCCCCATCTCCGCCACCACATTCGCCGCATTGGTGAGCGGGGAACCGCCGACCAGATCCGCAAAAAGAAGAATCTCATCTTCCGGCTTCACCACGGAAAGCGTCTCTCGAACCTGATTGGCAAAGGCGTCGGCGCCCATCCCGTTTTTCAGACCGACGGAGAGGATGTCTTCTCTGTTTTCCCCGGAAAACATTTCCAGAGCCGTGTGCATGCCGTGGGCCAGCTCGCCGTGACTCACTAAAAATACATATTTCATTCTTTTTCCCATCCTTTCTCTCTTGGATTCTGATATAAATATACAAAAAAATGACGCCTGTTTCATCTCACAAGCGTCACGAGTTTTATGTTACATTTGTCAGAATTTCTTATGAAAAATGTAATCTTTACCGCATTTTTCACAACACATTTTCCGAGTCATGTATTTCTTATACATCTATCTGTCATTTTGTTCTTCCAGAAAGCGGTTAATTTCCCGATTCCATATGATCAGCTCCATATTAATATTTCCATCCCCTTCGATGATCTCACTGACCGCCTCACTGACACGCTCCCGGGCTCTCTGATAACCCGGAAAGCGAATGGAAACCAGCGACTTCTCCACCACTTTGCTTAAAATAGAAAGATTCAGGCTCTCTTCACTGCCGGAATCTTCGATAAGACTTTGGAGGGTCTGCTCCGATTCTGTCACCGACCGTAGGACTGAGACTCCTTCGGAATAATCAAAGATCTCCGCCTGAATCCTCGGCTCGCTGGTAAGAATCTTCATAAAGTCCCATGCCCAGTCCGCATGAATCGTCTTTTTATTCATACCGACAAGCAAGGTATCCAGAGTGGAGATATTATCTCCCTGACTGCCGGAAGGCATCGGAATACATCCCCACTGAAAGCCGGAATATTTTTTCACACTGAGGGGATACGGCTGATACGCCCGAAACTCCGAAAAAGACATGGGCTGAAACGCCACATTTCCCAAATCAAAATCTCTCTCCGAAACCTCATAGCCATCCGACAGTTCATTGAGTTTCTCTATAAAATTAAGAGCTGCCTCAACGCCCGGCTCCGTCAGATGACATTCCGTCCCTTTCGGGTCAAACAGCCGGATACCGTTGGATTCCAGCGCTTCTACCCAGGTATAGCCAATCTCGCCAAACTGATCTGTCATTCCGTCTCCGTCCGTATCTTTTGTCACTTTCTCACAGATTGCATAAAAATCATCCCAGGTCCAGTCATTGTCCGGCATTGGAATCCCTTCACTATCCAGTATCGTTTTGTTTACAAACATCAGCTTCGGAGCACACTCAAAGGGCAGGGCGTACTGTCTCCCGCCCTCGGCGCCGCAGGCCAGCGCCGAGGAATAAAAGGCATCTGTGTGAAAATCCGTGTCTTCTTCCATAAACGAAGTCAGCTCTTTTAGCGCTCCGGCATCCACAAAACTGCTGAAGTCATCGCCCAGCACAAAGAATACGTCCGGCGCGTTCTCCTCCATCAACTCTTCTGCCATCCATTCAGAATAATCGTCCTTCAGAACCCCGCTTGTATATTGCACTTTCACACCGGGATGTTCTTCCTCAAACACCTCGATGGCGTCATCCACAATCCGGTAAGAATATCCGTTCTGCACGTTCCAGTAGCTGTCCGAAAACACGCCGATTGTCAGGACGTCCCGGTCTTTTCCGATGATCTCCTTTTCCAGCCCGGTCCATAAAAGAAAAATGAACAGGCAGAGCAGGGCGCAGGAAATGCATAACAGCAGATTTCTTTTCTCCTTTGCAGGCTTTCTATCGTCCTCTCCGCCCTTGATTTTTGTCTCCACAGACATCTCCCTCATATTCTTTCTCCTTCATCTTCCTCACTCCTCCAGATCCCGGTTGACCGCTCCTGTCTGTACGGCCCAGATGGCAAGTTGTGTGCGGTCCCGCAGATTTAATTTACTCAGGATCGTGCTCAAACTGTTTCGCACGCTCCCGTCCGAAAGTCCCAGCTTTCCCGCGATTTCCTTGTTGGACATGCCCCGTCCCACCAGGGTGATGATCCGCCACTCGGCAGGCTTTAAATCCGCCGTCTGCGTCTCGTCCACCTGAATGGCGAGATTGCTCTGTGCCATCTTCGAGAAGAGCTTTACCACCTTGGAAGCGATATCTTCATTGATCATGGCTGTTCCATGGTATACCTTCCGGATAGCCTCTGCCAGCTCCTTTGTGGAGATTCCTTTCAGCAGATAACCGCTGGCTCCGTATTTCAGGGCGTTAAAGACATACTCATCGTCATCAAAGGTCGTGAGTATGATGATACGGATATTCGGATAGTTCTCCTTGATGATCTGGGTGCAGACGACGCCGTCCATCTCCGGCATGCGGATGTCCATCAGAATAACGTCCGGTTTCTCCTTACGCACCGCCCGGATGACTTCCAGCCCGTTTTCCACCGCGCCGCTCACCTCAATGTCATTTTCCATGCCAAGAATAATCTGCAGACTCTGCCGCATCAGTTCCTGGTCGTCTGCGATCAGTACCTTTATCATACCTGTCCCCTCCCCTTTTTGTCTCTCTTCTGTATTCTCCTTCATTTATGCGTCCTCCCCGCTGCTGTCTTCGCCGGATTCCTCTCCCCAGCGGATCGGAATATATGCCTCGATGGTAAATCCGTTTTCTCCGCTGAAATATAAACTGCCTTGCAGGAGCGCCAGCCGCTCCTCCATATGGTGGAGACCGAATCCCTTTTTGATATCCGCGCACCCGATACCGTTATCCTGAATCTTCATGATAAGCGTGCCGTAGTTCCGGTGAATGTCGATGCGGATTGCTGTGGCGTGTCCGTGTCGGATGGCGTTGGTGATGCTCTCCTGCACGATGCGGTAGATGATCTCCTCCTCATCGTTATTAAAACCGTGCAGGGATGTGTCACAGTGATAATCGATATCCACGTTGGATACCTTTTTCATATCCTCCACGGTGGACAGAATCGCTTTTTCCAGATCGTACTTTTCCAGCGCGTCCGGCCGCAGCGCCTTCACTGACCGCCGCACATCGGTGATGCCCTGACGGGCCACCTCCACGATGACCTTCAGCTGTTCCCTGGCCATCTCCGGCGCCACATCCAGAAGCGCGATGCTCGCCTCTGTTCCGGTGATGATGCCCGTGAGCGCATGCCCCAGCGTGTCATGAATCTCCCTTGCCAGACGGTTTCTCTCTCTGGTCGCCACCATCTGCTCCTCTTCCTTTGCGTACTCTTCCAACTGCAGGTTGGCCCGCTGCAGCTCGCTGTTCGTCTCATGCAGCTGCCGGTTCAGACTGAGGATCCGTTCTTTCTCATCAAACTGCGCCCATAACAGACAGAGCATATACACGAGAAACACAAAGGTGTTAAGAGCATTCAGCGCGTTCTGCGTCCCCGAGATAAATGCTCTCGCGTCACTCTCGTAATAATCCAGGAAAACGTCCAGCGGTATCACATCAAAATACGCCGACATGAAATCATAGTTGATAAACAGATACAGCAGACAGATGAGTACCGCCACCGGAAACCGGATCTTCGAGCCGGGAAAGTATTTCATGGCGTCCGCCAGAATGAGGAGCAGCACTCCCATATAGCTGAAACCGAGCAGATAACTGAGCAGCAGCCCCAGGACGATCTCCACACAGACTTTGCAGATCAGTCCCGTAGTACTCTCACTCTGTATGTACATGACCAGCAGACAGACGGCATAAAGCGCCGCCGCCATCACGATGATCTTCCATCCTGCCCAGGAAAATCCCCGCGCTTCCCTCATAAAATCCATCGCTTCTCCAGACTGTATGTATCCCCGCATACTGGCAGCCATCGTCAGCACCAGCGACAGGATGATCAGAAGATTCAGATTCTTCATGGCGATCAGCACATAATCCGATACTTGTCTCTCCCTCATTGACTCTCTCCCCTCTTCTTTAGAAATGTTATCGCAGCCACACGTACTTCGCGGCTCTTTCCCCCGGCCATTTTTCTGCGCGCGGCCGCTCTACTGCCAGCGGTCCGTACCGAAGGAATCCACATTTTCTTTATCGACAAGCCGAACCGGGATCCGCGTCATCTTCTCCACCGGCTCTCCTTCCAGCAGACGGTAAATATTTTCCGCCGCCGTCTTTCCGATCTCCGACGGAAACTGCGCTACCGTCGCCTGCATCATCCCCTCATGGATGAGCGCCTTGGCATCCGGTGAGCCATCCACCCCGTAGACTCCCACCTTGTCCAGCATCCCCTTTTCCTCCAGTGCGGCGATGACACCCACTGTCGCCAGGTCATTGAGGCAGAAGACCGTATCAAAGTCTGTCCCTGTCTCGATAGCTGACCGCATCCCCGGCATGGCGATCTCTGTCTGACCTTCGCATTCAATGCTTTTTACGATTTTGATATCTTCCGATCCTGCCACTGTGTCAAGAAATCCCTGCACCCGGTTTCTTCCGGACTGGGCTGCCTGATGGGTCATGACCACCACCCGTGCCTGTTGTTTTTTTGACAGAAAATACTCCCCCACGGCTACGCCGGCGCCGTAGTTGTCCGAGGTGATCGTGCAGTCCGCCACCGTCTGATCCGAGACGCCCGTATCCAGCACCACAATGTACACGCCCTGCTTCTTTGCTTTTCGAAGCACATCCACGATCTTTTCCGAATCCACCGGCGTCAGCACCAGCACATCGATCCCCATGGTGAGCATCTCCTCGATCTGCGTGATCTGCCGCTCCACATCAAGGGCAGGATCCCGCATGACCATCCGGTCACCTTCCGCCTCGATCCTCGCATTGATCTCCTCACTCATGATCTTATAGAACTCGTTATTCATCGTCATGTAACTGAGCCCGATCAGATGAGAGTTCTCCTTCTGACTCACAGAAAAATCTTTTCCGCTCACATGCAGATACCCCACCACGCTCACCACCGCCATGTTGATGAGCAGCAGCAGAGTCCAGAATATTCTTCGATATCGTACACCCATTTTTTCTCCTTTTCTGACGCATTTACCGCGTCAATAACGGTATCATTACTTTTCCTTCATTTTTCTTCTTAATTATAAAATTTCACAGGCAAATGGTCAAACTTATTTTCTGCGAATCTACCTGATCCCCGCGGCAGGAGCCCCGCAGAGCATATATCGCACAGAAACACCGTTTTCCAGACGTGAAAAGGCAGCGCATCCCTCGCGGTCTGCGCTGCCTGCTTTTTGTCCCGATTCTGCTGTCTCGCAGCCGGTACCTTTTTTTATATGATAGAGAAGATATTATTGCTATTTTACGGCAAAGGAACTCTGCCGCAGCTGCTTTTTTACAGCTGTACTTATCATTGACTTATTTTGCCGCCGGTTTTCTTAACAATCCGAGCATCACTGCTCCAATAATGGAGCCGACCAGCAATGCCACGATATACATCAGTGCATTTCCCACAACCGGGAATACGAAGATTCCGCCGTGTGGAGCCATCAGTGTACAGCCAAAGGCCATGGACAGTGCGCCTGCCGCCGCGGAACCGACCACGCAGGACGGGATCACATGAAGCGGGTCGCCAGCTGCGTAAGGAATCGCTGCCTCGGAGATGAAGCACAGACCCATGATCGCATTGACCGGAGCTGCCTTGCGGTCGTTGTCCGTAAATTTACTCTTAAATGCCCAGGATGCGATCGCAATGGCAATCGGAGGAACCATACCGCCGACCATAACAGCCGCCATGATCATGTAACCGCTGTCTGACTGAGATGCCAGCGCTGCGGCACCAAAGACATACGCCGCCTTGTTGAACGGGCCGCCCATGTCGATGGACATCATACCTGCCACAACGAGACCCAGCACGATGGAGTTCGCTCCGCCGAGAGAATTCAGTCCGTTGGACAGCAGCTGGTTCAGCCAGGAGAAGAACGGATTGACTGCCAGCATAATGACACTGATTCCTAAAAGTCCGATGACCGGATAGATGAGCATCGGACGGATACCGTCCATGGAAGCCGGAAGTTTCTCTGTCGCTTTCTCAAGAAGAAGCACCAGGTAACCTGCCACGAAACCGGCGAACAATGCGCCCAGGAAACCGCCGGAGATCACACTGATATCCGAGTTAAACGCGGAGGCAAATGTGGTGCCCGCGTTGGCAAGATAGCCGCCCACGAAACCGACCATCAATCCCGGACGGTCCGCGATACTCATGGCGATATATCCGGCAAGGATCGGCAACATAAAGCCGAAGGACGCATTTCCCGCCGTCTTAAAGAAGGCTGCCACCGGTGTGTTCATACCGAAGTTGGACGGGTCGATGCTGTAATCATCCAGCAGAAAGGCGATGGCAATGAGGATACCGCCGCCGATAACGAACGGCAGCATATGGGATACGCCGTTCATCAGATGCTTATAAATCTGATGGCCGATGCCTTCGCCGTCTCCCTCTGAGGCTCCCGTGTCGGCGCCTCCCTGATGATGGTAGATCGGCGCTTCGCCGTTTACCACTTTTTCGATCAGTTCCTGCGGTTTGTGGATGCCGTCGGATACTTTCACTTTGATCACAGGTTTTCCGTCAAACCGGGCCATCTCTACATTTTTGTCCGCCGCGATAATGATACCGTCACAGGCCGCAATCTCTTCTTTTGTCAGCACGTTTTTCGCGCCGGAGGAACCGTTCGTCTCCGCTTTTAACGGGATTCCCAGTTCTTTTCCTTTTTCTTCCAGCGCTTCCGCTGCCATATAAGTGTGGGCGATTCCTGTCGGACAGGCGGTCACGGCAAGTACCCGGTAACCGGTCGCCGGCGCTTCCGGAGCTTCCACGATATCTTTCTTCTCCTTTGCGCCGCCGTACTTCTCGGTCTCTTTCTCATCAATATCCTTCAGGAAAGTATCCACATCTTCTGCCTTGAGAAGACGCTCTCGAAATGACGCATCCATCAAGATCGTGGACAGTCTGGAAAGCGCCTCCAGATGAACGTCAGAGCCTTCTGCCGGCGCCGCGATCATAAAGAACAGATTCGACGGCTGTCCGTCCAGCGCATCACAGTCTACTCCCTGCGGCACCGTGATAGCCGCGATACCCGGCTGTTTCACCGCGCTGTTTTTGGAATGCGGAATGCAGATCCCATCTGCGATCGCAGTCGGTCCTTCGGATTCTCTCTGCAATATCCCCTTTTTGAACTCTGCCTTGTCAGAAACATTTCCAACCTTGCTGTGAAGATCGATCAGCAGGTCAAGCATCTGTTCTTTGGTGGAGACGTCCGCGTGTAACACAACCGCATCTTTTTTTAATAAATCAACGATTCTCATAACGATTCTCCTTTTTCGTATTGTTTTATATGTGACTCATAGTTTTATACCGCGCATTTTCCGTGACACGTTTTCCGCGCTGTACATTTCTTTATCCGAAATTTCCCCTCTGACGGTTTTGTATTATCATGTTCCCGGCTCTGTCGCCGGAACATACAGGCTTACAGCTGCGCCAGCATTTCTTCGAACATCTCCCGGGATGCCAGTCCTTCGGAAAATGCGGTGGCGCTGCCCGCCGCCGTTCCGGTCTTCAGGGCTTCCTCATAACTTCCGCTCTTTAAGTAGCCGGCCACAAAGCCTGCCACCATGGAGTCTCCCGCGCCGACAGAGTTTATCACCTTGCCCTTCGGTGTTCCCATCCGGATGCTC
Source organism: Candidatus Anaerobutyricum avicola (assembly GCA_019113845.1). Classification (GTDB taxonomy): domain Bacteria; phylum Bacillota; class Clostridia; order Lachnospirales; family Lachnospiraceae; genus Anaerobutyricum; species Anaerobutyricum avicola. The sequence continues at coordinate 28,302 of DXGQ01000020.1, read as the reverse complement.
GCTCCGTCCTCGGTAATCAGGATCGCTCCGTCGCCCGCCATGGAGATGAGAACGTTGCGCGCTCCTTTTTCCTGCAGCTTTCTGGCATAATATTCAATGTCCTCCTTTGTCTCACAGACGGTATCAAACATCTCACCCAGCTCATGGTTGTTTGGCTTGATCAGAAACGGATGATATTTAAGGACATTTAACAGCAGATCCTTTGTGGCGTCCACCACGATCCGGGTCTCTTTCCCTGCGAGAGCCGCAAGTATCTTCTCGTAAATATCTTCCGGCAGCGTGTTCGGGATACTGCCTGCCAACACAAGGATATCGTCGTCTTTCAACGCGCTCAGTTTTTCAAACAGAGCGTCGAGCGCCTCTTTCGTGATGACCGGTCCCTGCCCGTTGATCTCGGTCTCATCGCCGTGCTTTACCTTCACATTGATTCTGGAATTGCCCTCCGGCAGACGGATAAAATCCGTATGCATTCCTTCCGCTGCCAGTCCTTCCTCAATGGCTTTCCCTGTAAAACCGGCCACGAAGCCCAGCGCTGTCGTCTCCATGCCAAGCATATTTAAAATGGTGGAAACGTTAATTCCCTTGCCGCCATAAAAAATGGACTCTCTTGTGGCTCTGTTGATCTCTCCCAATTTCAGTCCGTCCAAAAATACCACATAATCAAGCGCCGGATTAAATGTAACTGTATAGATCATTTTCCAACCCTCCTTTTCTTTTACTTTGCCCAGAACAGATTCCTTTCACTCACAAAATATTCTGAAACATGACTTTTTTCAAGTCTTAACATTTTTTTAAAATTCTTCGCAGAATCTTACATTTCTTTTAAGACGTACTATAACAAATTTTTGATTGCGGCGCACATCACAAACGTCATAGATATCAGAGATAAATATCACTTTTATCATATGACATTTGTCACCTACGGCAAATGACAGAAAAAGACGGTTCTTGACACATCCGTGATTATTATCTATACTGAGGTACCACACAGACACAAAAAGGGGGGTTTTACGATCATGAAATGTCCAAACTGCGGCAAACCCTATGATGAGCAGGAGACGATCTGCTCGTCCTGCGGGCAGCCGTTAAGCAACGCCCGGTATACCCCGGTCACTTCTTCCTCCCGCCGGAGAAAGGAGAAGACAGAGCAGGCAGACAACCCTGCATCCGGAGACAGCCCGAAGAAATCCAGACGAAAACGCCGTCGGTGGCTTCTTCTCCTTCTGATTTTTTTCCTTCTCATCGGAGCGGGTCTGGGCGGCTATTTCTTCTATATAAATCAGGTCAAAGAGAGATGTCAGGGAGCCGTCCGGCAGATTTTTTCCATGGCGGAATCGATGGATTTTTCTTCTGTGGATTCCTCTTATCTGCCTCCGGCCCTGCAGGAGAACCCGGATATCCGGGAATACGTTGATGATTATGTCCGGAATGCGCTGGAAGAATATAGAATTGACGGTCTTCTGGAGCGCGCCGGCATCACCATTGACACGGACGCTCTCTGCGATGAGATCATCCAGTCTGCCAGTTATGAGATCACCGGCACGCAGACTACCTACAATCGCTGTGAAGTTTTCGTTCACACGGAAAATACCGATTTCTCCGCCCTGCCGGAGGCGATCGCCGGGGAAGTTGAGAACAGTCTTTCCGACGCTTCCTTCTGGGACAGCCTGCAGGATTTCTTCTCTTCCATCTTTTCCGGCCGCAGCCACAAAGGCGGGGAAGACAGCAGAGAACATGACGAGGATGAGGATCTGTTCGCCTCCCTCTACGAAGACTTTCGCGCCTCAGCTCCGACCACGGAGACGGACAGCAGCATCGTCTTCGGGATTGAGAACGGGAAGTGGACGCTGCTCTCCCTGGACGAGGATCTGCTTTACAGCTATTACGGGCTGGCAGCGCTGAAAACGGAATAAGCTTCACAGAAACGAGCGGTTTCCATAAAATAAAAAAACGGCAGAGTCTTTTTCGCAAGCCGGTCTTTTCTGTCAGTCTCTGACTTCGGAAGGCCGGTTTTTCATGACTCTGCCGCCTTTTTCGTTATAGATTCTCTGTATGAAAAGCTGTACGCCAAATATACAACACGTTTACTGTGCTTTTATCTCGTTATTGAGATAACGCTCGATATGTTCAATCGCCTGCTGCTCATCATCACCGGCTGCGGAAACAGTGATCTCCTCACCAGCTGCCAGTCCCAGCGTCATCATTCCCATGATACTCTTGGCATTGACCTTTTTGTTTTCCACTTCAATGTACACCCGGCTGTCATACTGGCTGGCTGTCTGTATAAACATGGCAATCGTACTCGGGTCCAAACCTGTTGGAATTTTTATTTCCATCCTCTTTGTAATCATTCTTTACCTCCTACTTTGTAAACGGGCTAAATGCGCCCACCTTCTCGCAGATGCTGCGCCATCTGACCCAGCTTTCTCAATCTATGATTCACACCGGACTTTCCCACCGGCGGATGAAGCATCTCTCCCAGTTCCTTGAGAGCCGCGTTGGGCTCCTCCAGTCTGGCATAGGCGACATCCCGCAGGTTCTCCGGTAATTTCTCCAATCCGACAGTTTTTCTGATATATTCAATATCTTCTATCTGTTTGCGGGCTGCGGAAACTGTCTTGTTGATGTTCGCCGCCTCGCAGTTCACTCTCCGGTTCACGGAGTTCCGCACATCCTTGACGATTCGTATATTCTCAAACTTCATCATGGCGACGTGCGCTTCCATGATGTTGAGGGCATCCGAGATCATCGACCCTTCCTTCAAATATACGACATGATATTTTTTGCGGAGTACGATCTTTGCCTCCAGCCCGAAAAACAACATAAAGTCCCGGAGCTGTTCCGCCTTTCGTCCGTCCTGACAGGCGATCTCAAAATGATAGTTTCTCTCCGGATCTGTGACTGAGCCCGCCGCAAGGAACGCTCCCCGCAGAAAAGCTCTCCGACAGCAGGTCCTCTGCAAAACAGGATTATCGATGAGATACTCCTCCTCATCCATCTGCCCCCGGTTGTTCATCAGTCCGACTGTCTTCAACACCTGCAGAACATTTGCCGCTCCCTCCACCAGAATGGTGAATATATGACTTTTCTTTCCGCTTTCATGGCGTGACACCACTACCTTCGGCTGAAAACGAAATGCTTTTTTCAGCAGAAGATACACCCGCTTTGCCACCGCGATGTTCTCCGTCTCCAGGATAATGGAATATCCGCTGTCCTCCGAGCAGGAGATCTCTGCGCTGAAGCTGAGCACAGCTGCCAGTTCCGCCACTACGCAGTGCAGTTCATGTCCCGACAGATGAACCAGTTCTTCCTTCACATCTGAGGAAAATGACATCTCACTTCTGCCTCCCTGTTTTATGATCAATCATTGGTGATATCCCGATGTTCCATGCGGATGCTGTATGGCAGCTTCTTCATCCTCTGATAAATCGCATTGGTCATGGTGACGGAACGATGCTTGCCTCCCGTACATCCGATGCCCACGATCAGATGATACTTTCCCTCATCCATATACAACGGAATCAGAAACTTGAGCATATCCTCCAGCTTATCCAGGAAAATATGCGCGTCCCCACATCCGAGCACATAGTCCTGCACCGCCTTGTCATTGCCGGTCAGCGCCCGCAGATCCGGGTCATAGTATGGATTCGGAAGAAAACGGACGTCAAAGACCAGATCCGTATCAGCGGGAATCCCATATTTAAATCCAAAAGAGAGAAAGGTCACGATAAAGTTACCGTAGTTCTCCTCCCCGACATAAATCTTCTCCAGTTCCTGCTTCAGTTCACGGGTAAGCAGGGAAGAAGTGTCTATAATATAATCCGCCTGCTCTTTAATGAAAGAAATGAGCCTGCGCTCCTCGAGAATCCCGCTCTCCACGCGGCCTTCTCCCGCAAGCGGATGGGTTCTTCTGGTCTCCTTGTAACGCATGACGAGCGTCGCGTCATCGGCATCGAGAAACAGGATCTCATAGCGGATCCCCACTTCCCGCAGAACATCCAACTGCTCCGACAGCCCTTCCAGGGCGTCGCCGCTTCGAATGTCCACCGTGACGGCAACCTGGTTCACATCGATCTTCCGGTCAAAAGCGATCTGCCCGAAATTGGGAAGAAGCGCCACCGGCAGATTATCCACACAGAAAAATCCCATATCCTCCAGCATATGGAGGGCTGTACTTTTTCCCGCCCCCGACATTCCGGAAACTATCACAAATCTCACTTTGTCACCTCTGTATCCGTAAATCCCAGCATGCGGACTTCCGGTTCCAGCTCCACACCAAACTGCTGCTTCACCTTACTGCGCACCTGTCTGATGAGAAAACGGACCTCCTCCGCTGTGGCGCCTCCCCGATTGATCACAAAACCGCTGTGCTTCTCGGAGACCTGCGCGCCGCCAACAGTATATCCTTTGAGTCCGGCATCCTGAATCAGCTTTCCGGCAAAGTAACCTTCCGGACGCTTAAATGTACTTCCGGCACTCGGGTATTCCAAAGGCTGTTTTTCCTTTCGTGCCCCTGCCAACTCATTCATTCTGTTTCTAATCTGTGTTTTATCCCCCCTTGAGAGACGAATATGTGCCGCCAGCACAATATAATTCTTCTCAAAAATGATACTGTGCCGGTAGGAAAGATCAAGCTCCTCCACCGGAATCACCAGACGCTCTCCGTCCTGTGTCAGAACTTCCGCATCCAGAAGAATATCTTTCATCTCTCCGCCGTACGCGCCGGCATTCATACATACCGCTCCACCGAGAGTACCCGGAATCCCCGCGGCAAACTCCATGCCGGTGAGTCCGGCTTCAAGCGCCGCACCGGCAACTGCGCCGAGCAGTGCTCCCGCCTGAGCATAAATCACATCACCCTCCACGGAAATGCTGCGCAGGCTGCCTCCCGTATGAACAATCATCCCACGGAAGCCTTCGTCCGATACGAGTAAATTACTGCCATTTCCCACAATAAAAAACGGAACCTTCTCCTGGCGGGCTAAAGACAGTACACCTGCAAGCTCATCAACACTGGCCGGCTCTACAAAATAATCCGCCGGGCCACCGATTCTGAAGCTGGTATGCCTGCTCATTAATTCCTGTTCCAAAAGGGTTCCTGTTGTGAGCTGTTGTTTAATTTTCTGACAGAATTCCTGCTGTATCATGATATCTCCTATTAACTTCAAGTCTCGTTCTTACGACATCTGGCAGCCTTCCTCAATGAAAGTCTATTCTGATTCCTTGAGGAAAATGATATTTTCCATACCATATGTAGTTATATACTATATGATACTCTACTTCTACTGGAATCACAATAATTAAAAAACACGAAATAAAGGCAGACTTTGTGTCTGCCTTTATATAAAACGCCAAATATTTATGCGTTTTCAATGATTAATTTCGCACATCCGTAAATTCCTGCATCATTTCCCAGAATTGCAAGACCAAATTTTGTATCTTTCTGACTTCCGAAAACAAAGTCCGCGAAATGTTTTTCCACTGTTTTTGTGATGATCTCTCCCGCTTTGGAGACGCCGCCGCCGATGACAAAGATATCCGGGTCGGTCACGCAGGAAATGAAGGACAGCCCCCTCGCCAGTCTCCGGCAGAACTCTTCCGTCAGACGAACCGCAAACGCATCCCCGAACTTTGCCGCGTCGAGCACATCCTTTGCTGTCAGTGAATCCGCCCGACGCAGTACCGTATCCTCCTCCGATGCCGCCAGCGCTTTCTTTGCCATGCGGACAATACCGGTAGCCGAAGCATACTGTTCCAGACAGCCCTTCTTCCCGCAGTTGCAGTACTCCGTCTCGTGCGTATTGATGCACATGTGCCCGATCTCTCCGCCGTAACCGTGCGCGCCGGAGATCACTTTTCCTCCCACGATGATCCCGCCGCCGACACCGGTACCAAGCGTCACCATGACTACATTTTCATAGCCTTTGCCGCCGCCCTGCCACATCTCGCCGAGGGCTGCCACATTGGCATCGTTGGCCACAGCGACTGCCATGCCGAGCGCCGCCGCCATCTCATCTCTGACCTGCTTCTTTCCCCAGCCGAGATTAACGCAGACATCCACAGAACCGTCCTCCCGCACCGGTCCCGGCACACCGATACCGATGCCGGCAAACGTATCTGCGGAAAGTCCTTTCTGCTCCATCTTTTCCCGGCAGGAATCCGCCACATCCTGCAGAATATCGTACTCGCCGCCTGTTCTCGTCGGAATCTCCCACTTATCCAGAAGTTCACCTTCCACTGTAAACAGACCAAGCTTGACGGTTGTTCCTCCGATATCCGCTCCAAATGCATATTTTTTCATAATATTCTTCCTTTCCCGCTGCCGTGACGCTGCTGTTTGTTGCCAGGATCACCGCAGACATTTCTCTCTTATGCTCCCACAACTTTCCGGGAATCTGTTATTTCGTCCCGGATTCCTGCTCATCCTCTTCCTGTGATTTTTTAAGACTGCAGGTCACACGGTTATAAAGCTCCTGCGCGGCATTATAGCCCATTTTTTTGGCGCGAAAGTTTATCGCGGCGGACTCCACGATGACAGCCAGATTGCGGCCCGGACGGATCGGAATGGAGTAGCAGACCACTTTATTGCCGAGGAACTCGATATAGTCCTCCTCCAGACCGAGGCGGTCGTAATTCGCCTCTCTGTTCCAGTCCTCCACGCGGATGACCATGTCGATGCTGGAGTTCAGCATCACACTCTCCACGCCGAACAGGCTCTTTACATCCACGATACCGATACCACGAAGCTCGATAAAATGTCTCGTGATGTCCGGGGAAGTTCCGATCAGCGTATCGTTGCTGACCTTCCGGATCTCCACCACATCATCGGACACTAGGCGATGTCCCCGGCGGATCAGCTCCAGAGCCGCCTCGCTCTTTCCGATACCGCTCTCGCCCATGATCAGGACGCCCTCCCCGTACACATCCACCAGCACGCCGTGGATGGAGATGCGCGGCGCCAGCTGTTCGCTGAGCCAGCGGACCGCACTGGCGATAAAGTCCGAAGTGGTCATGGATGTGATGAGGATCGGCACACCGGCGCGCTCCGCGATATCAAGCATCGCGTCGCTCGGTTCCAGTCCCCGGCAGAAAACGATACACGGGATCTTGCTCTCAAAGATCTTCTCATAGATCGGGATCATATGCTTCTCGTCAAACTGCTCCAGATAGGCGTATTCCACCTTGCCGATCACCTGAATACGCTCGGAGTCAAAATGCTCAAAAAAACCGGCCAGCTGCAGTGCGATCCGGTTGACCCCGGACTGATTGACGTTGATGCTGTCAGTATCAATATCCGGCAGAAGATTTTTCAGTTCCATTTTTTCGATAATCTGTGTTAATGTTACTTTATACATGCCTTGCTCCTTTATCGATCATTCTTAAAATCCTGTCCTCAGTGATGATATGATATCATCATTGTATCACAGTGGGTTCTTTTTTTACAGCGGCACTTTCGTGAAAAAAGGAAAATATTTCGTCTGCTACACGGGCGGTGATCCCGTCCGCCTCCATCAGTTCCTCCCGGGATGCCTGGCGGATCTTTTCAATATCTTTGAAATGACGCATGAGCGCCTTTCTTCTCGCCGGGCCCACGCCTTTGATATCGTCAAGGACCGAGTGGACCTGTCCCTTGCTCCGCAGACTTTTGTGGTATTCGATGGCAAAGCGGTGCGCCTCGTCCTGCAGGCGGGTGATCATGCGAAATGCCTCTGAGTTTTTCGGAAACTGAATAATCTCATTGTTATAATAAAGACCTCTCGTGCGATGGAAATCATCCTTCACCATTCCGCAGACCGGTATGGACAGCCCCAGATCTTCCAGCACCCGAAGCGCCACATTGACCTGCCCCTTGCCGCCGTCCATCATCAGGATATCCGGAAAACGGGTAAAGCTTCCAAGGTCTGTATCCAGTCCCTTTTCTTCCCGCTCCGCCTTCTCCCGGATCCCGTGAGAGAAACGCCGGGTGAGCGCCTCCTCCATGCACCGGTAATCATCCGGTCCCGCCACCGTGCGGATCTTGAACTTGCGGTAATCACTCTTTTTCGCTTTTCCTTTTTCAAAAACAACCATGGACGCCACATTTTCATAGCCATTGGTATTGGAGATATCAAAAGCTTCCATCCGGTTCAGCCCCCGGATACCCAGCAGCTGTTCCAGCTCGTGGACGGCGCCGATGGTGCGGTGTTCCTCCCTCTTTAATTTTTCGCTGTCTTTGATCAGAACATTCTGCGCATTTTTGTAAGCAAGCTCCATCATCTTATGTTTGGTACCCCGTTTCGGTGTGAGAAGGCTCACTTTGCCTCCCCGCTTATCTGACAGCCATTTCTCGAGGATCTCGCTGTCCGGCACCTCCTCCTGCAAAAGGATCTCTCTCGGGATAAACGGCGTTCCCATATAAAACTGCTTTACAAAGTCCATCAGGATCTCACTCTTCTCGCTGTCCCCGATGCCGCCCATATGAAAATGATCTCTTCCCAGCAGCTTTCCATTTCGGATAAAGAAGATGGAGACCACCGCCTCGTCGCCCGCCTTGGCCAGCGCGATGATATCCCGGTCGTCCCCACCGGTATCGTTGATCTTCTGCTTCTCTCCAATCCGTTTCACATTGTTGATCAGGTCCCGGTACTCCGCCGCCTCCTCAAATTCCATGGCCGCGGCCGCCGCCTTCATTTTTTCTTCCAGATCGTTCAGGATCTTTTTATCGTCTCCATTCAGAAAACGCAGGGCCTGCTCCACACTTTCCCGGTACTGTTCTCTGGAAATGTACCCCTGGCAGGGAGCGTCACACTGTCTGATCTGATAGTAGAGACACGGCCTTTCCTTTCCGATATCCCGCGGCAGAACCCGGTGGCAGTTCCGGATCTTATATACCTTGTGGATCAACTCAATCGTCTCCTTCACCGCGCCTGCGCTCGTGTAAGGTCCGAAGTACTTTGCCTTATCTCTCTTTACATTTCTGCAGAAAAGAATCCGGGGATACTCTTCCTGTACCGTCACCCGGATATACGGATAGCTCTTATCGTCTTTCAGCATGGTGTTGTAATGCGGCCTGTGTTCCTTGATCAGGTTGCACTCCAGAACCAGCGCCTCCAGCTCCGAGTCCGTGATGATATATTCAAAATATGCGATATGAGAAACCATATGCTCTATCTTCACACTTCGCTTATAACTGCTCTGAAAATACTGCCGCACCCGGTTTTTGAGTACCCGCGCCTTGCCCACATAAATAATCTCGTCCTGAGCATTGTGCATCAGATAAACCCCCGGTTTGGCAGGCAGCTTTTTTAATTCCTCCTGAATATCAAACATGGCAGTCTCTCCCTCCTGTTCTTATATATTGTATGCGGCCTGCATCCGCTTTCTTTTTTCTTTGGCAATTGTTCCCGGCCGGTGTCCGTTGCCCAACAGACAGCCATACAGGCATGGCGGCCGCCTATCGGACGTATCGTACAAAAAGACCCGGAAATCCACAAAGGATCCCCGGGAATCAGATATTTTTTATCTCGGCAGATGTACCGGCACGGCAGCCGGTATCATTTGCCGCGCACGACTTATTTTATTTCTTCTGTCTCCGCTTTTGCCGGTTCCAATGTCTCTGCCGTATCGTCAGACGATGCGGTTTCCGGCTGTTTCGTTTCGCCTGTCTCCTCTTTTGCCGGTTCCAATGTTGTTGGCGCATCTTCAGACGACACAGTTTCCGGCTGTTTCGTTTCGCCTGTCTCCTCTTTTGCCGATTCCGATGTTGTTGCCGTGTCTTCAGACGACGCGGTTTCCGGCAATTTTTCCGGTTCTTCCCTGCGGTATTTGCGGAAGATATTCATAAACTCCTTGCCGGAGATGGTCTCTTTTTCCAGAAGGAAGGCGGCAATCTCATCCATGGCCGCGCGGTTTTCGCGGATGATGGCGAGCGCCTTATCATAAGCATCCTTCAGAATCTTCTTGACTTCCTCATCAATGAGGGCTCCCGTGGCATCAGAGCAGTTCATGACCGGACGACCATCCAGATAACGGCTCTGCACCGATTCCAGTCCCATCAGCCCAAACGCATCGGACATACCGTACTGGGTGACCATGGCACGGGCGATCTGAGTGGCACGCTCAATATCATTGGATGCGCCGGTGGTGACAGAATCAAAAACCACTTCCTCCGCCGCACGGCCGCCGAACAGTCCTACCAGCTCGCTGAGCATCTGTTCTTTGCTCATGAGGTAACGCTCTTCTTCCGGCATCTGCATGGTGTAACCGAGGGCGCCCATCGTTCTCGGAACAATGGTGATCTTCTGTACCGGTTCCGTCTTTTTCTGCACGGCGATCGCCACCGCATGTCCCACCTCATGGTAAGCAACAATCCGTTTCTCCTCCTCGCCGAGGATCCGGTCTTTCTTCTCCTTACCGGCGATGACGACCTCCACGGCCTCCATCAGATCCTGCTGCGTCACCACGGAACGTCCCGCCTTGACGGCGCCGAGGGCCGCCTCATTTACCATGTTGGCAAGATCGGAACCCACCGCTCCGGAAGTCGCCAGAGCGATCTCCTCAAAGTCAACGGAATCATCCATCAATACATTTTTCGCATGTACCTTCAATGTCTCGATACGTCCCTTTAAGTCCGGGCGCTCCACGATGACCCTCCGGTCAAAACGTCCCGGACGCAGGAGCGCCTTATCAAGCACCTCCGGACGGTTGGTTGCGGCGAGGATCACAAGACCCTTGGAAGAATCAAATCCGTCCATCTCCGCCAGCAGGGCATTCAGGGTCTGTTCCCGCTCGTCATTTCCTCCGCCGTAGGCCGTGTCACGGCTCTTACCGATAGCGTCCACCTCGTCGATAAAGATGATACACGGAGCCATGGACTGCGCCTGCTTGAACAGGTCGCGGACACGGGAAGCGCCGACGCCGACGAACATCTCCACAAAGTCAGAACCGCTCAGCGAGAAGAACGGTACATTTGCTTCACCGGCGACCGCCTTGGCAAGCAATGTCTTACCGGTTCCCGGAGGGCCTACCAGCAGAGCTCCCTTCGGCAGCTTTGCGCCGATCTTGGTGTATTTGCCCGGATTATGCAGGAAGTCCACCATCTCGGTGAGCGTCTCCTTCGCCTCGTCCTGCCCCGCTACGTCCGCAAATGTGACGCCGGTCTTCTTTTCCACATACACCTTGGCGTTGCTCTTGCCGACGCCCATCATACCGCCGCCTTTGCCGATGCCCCTCATGACAAAGAACATCATGGCGTAGATGAGAGCGAACGGAAGAATCCAGCCCACCACGATCTGCGTAAAAAGTGAAGAACCGGAATCGTCCTGTTTTTCAAACTGAATATCCGCCGCCAGCAGTCGGTTGGTCAGCTCCGAATCCGGAAAGACCACCGTGTAATAGACGGTCTTGACCAGCGGATTCTCCTGCTCCTTCGGCTCAATGAGCACCCGGCTGTCCGTCAATGTGACACTCTTGATCTCATCTTTGTCCAACATGGCAACAAACTCGTCATACGTGATCTTTTCCTGCTGCCCGTTCCGATATCGGTTCATCACAGTCGAAAAAAGTACGGTAAGCCCCAGACAGATCACCAGCATAATGATCGCTGATCTGATATTCTTTCTCTTATTGGGGTCATTGTTCTGATTATTATTATTCATTTATTCCTCTTCATTCCTCCATGATGCGGCTTACACGCCGGCTGACATTTCCTTTTTGCCGCCGGCGCGCTGTGCCCGACACATTTTCTTCCGAAAATGCGCACAGCGATCTTACAGCTTCTTCAGAAGCTCCACCGCATCTTTCATATAGTCTCTTTCTGTAAATTCTATCTTTCCTGCGTCGCAGGCTGCCGCCAGTTCCGGATCCATCGGGATCTTCGCCAGCACCGGAACCTGATACTGCGCCGCGATCTCGTCAATGTGGCTCTCGCCGAACACGTAAATCTTCTTTCCGCAGTCCGGACATTCCACATAGCTCATGTTTTCCACCAGACCGAGGATCGGGATGTTCATCATCCGCGCCATGTTGGCTGCCTTCTCCACGATCATGCCGACCAGCTCCTGCGGGGAAGCCACGATGATGATGCCATCCAGCGGCAGGGACTGGAAAATGGTCAGCGGCACGTCGCCGGTTCCCGGAGGCATATCGACAAACATGTAATCAATATTCTGCCAGAGCGTCTCTCCCCAGAACTGCTTGATCACACCGCCGAGCACCGGACCTCTCCAGATGACAGGATCGGTCTCATTGGCGAGCAGCAGGTTAACGGAAACCATATCGATGCCCATGGCGGTGGAGCCCGGCACGATGAGGCCGTCAATATTTCCCACCAGATTCTCATGGACGCCAAAAGCCTTCGGGATGGAAGGACCTGTAATGTCGCCGTCCAGAATCGCGGTCTTATATCCTTCCCGCATGGTCGCGCAGGCCAGCAGGGACGTCACCATGGACTTGCCGACGCCGCCCTTTCCGGATACGATGCCGATCACTTTCTTTACGGAACTTCCTTCACTTAACTTCACACGGAAATCTTCCGGTTTTGCCTGTCTTTCTGCGCAATTTTCGCTGCAGGAACTGCAGTCATGTGTACATTCACTCATTTTTTCTTACCTCTCTTTTCTTTATTCCTTCCACAGGCAGCCGCACCGCCCTCTGAAACAGCTTTATCAAAGGCTCCGGCAGCAGATTCTGTCTCTGTCTGACAGAGTCTCTCCGAAAATATTTTCAGTCAAGCTGCTCCATGATCTCTTTCATATTTGCTGTGATATCTCCCTCAAAGACCGCGGAGCCTGCCACAAAAATATCGACACCGCAGTCCGCCAGCCGTTTTATATTGGATGCTTTCACTCCTCCGTCTATCTCAATCCTGACGTCCAGTCCCCGCTCATCGATCATCGCGCGAAGGGCGCGGATCTTTTCGTCGCAGTAGGAAATGTATTTCTGTCCGCCAAATCCCGGATTCACTGTCATGAGCAGCACCATGTCGATCTCCTCCAGCACGTAATCGAGGACACTGAGCGGCGTCGCCGGATTGAGAGCAACCGCAGCCTTCTTTCCGCACGCCCTGATCTGCTGGATCACTCTGTCCAGATGTTTGCAGGCTTCCGCGTGCACCGTGATGATATCCGCTCCCAGGCGGGCGTATTCCTCCACATACCTTCCCGGCTCTTCCACCATCATATGCACGTCAAACACGGCATCCGTGAACGGCCGCAGCGCCTTGATGACCGGTCCTCCGAAAGAAATCTGCGGAACATACATTCCGTCCATCACGTCAATGTGTATATATTGTGCTCCTGCCTCCACCGCAGTGATCACATCTCTCCCCAGATTCGTGAAATCTGCGGATAAAATGGACGGCGCCAGAATAAACTCTTTTGATTTCATATTTATACCCCTTTTCCTTCCCTGTGATAATAAGCGGATTGCTCCGCATTCCATGCTCCCGCAATCCTCCGCCCATTCGCGTTCCGCTCTTCCGAGCTTCTCGCTCATGTTCGGGCGGGCTCCATCCCTCTCTATGATGATACACGGATTGCTCCGCATTTCATGCTCCCGCAATCCTTCGCCCATTCGCGTTCCGCTCTTCCGAGCTCCCCGCTCATGTTCGGGCGGGTCCCATCCCTCTCTATGATGATACACGGATTGCTCCGCATTCCATGCTCCCGCAATCCTCCGCCCATTCGCGTTCCGCTCTTCCGAGCTCCCCGCTCATGTTCGGGCGGGTCCCAAAGTCATCTTTCCATGCAAGCATGGAAGATGGACTTTCTGAGCCCTGTATCATCATAACATAAATCATCGATACTGCAAGTCGAAAATCACAAAATCACAGAAAGTTCAGAAATGAACTATCTTTCGTGGTGGATTTCCGGTGTCTTCCCCGGCAGGATGTGTTATAATGGCTGTATCTTATGTTTAGGAAAGGAAGAAAGTTTTATGCAATTTTTTGCTCCGACAAAAGTTTATCTTGAAAAAGACTGTGTCCGGAATCATCAGAAGGAGTTGCTTTCCTTCGGGACAAGGGCTCTGATCGTCACCGGAAAGCATTCCTCCCGGGCTAATGGCTCTCTGCAGGATGTTCTTTCCGTGCTGCAGGCTGCGGAGGTTCCGTACATGATCTATGATGATATTGAGGAAAATCCTTCCGTGGAGACCGTGGCAGCTGCCGCAGAGGAAGGGAAGGCATTCCGGGCGGATGTCGTCATCGGCATCGGCGGCGGCTCTCCTCTGGATGCCGCCAAGGCCATCGCTCTGCTCATTGCCAACCCTCAGGAGGACGCCGACTGTCTGTATAAGTCAAAAGAGCTTACCGCTCTGCCGGTCATCGCGGTACCGACTACCTGCGGTACCGGTTCTGAGGTGACGCCAAACGCCGTGCTGACCCGCCATGCGTTTAAGACCAAAAAGAGTATCAGTTACAATATCTATCCGGAACTGGCTCTCGTGGACGGAAAGTACCTGGCCTCCGCCAGCGGGCATCTTCTGATCAACACTGCCGTGGACGCGCTGGCACACTGTGTGGAAAGCCGTCTCCATGTGAAGGCAAATGTATATAATCACATGTTTTCCGAGTACGGACTGACACTCTGGAAAAAGATCGTCCCGGCTCTCACAAAGATTGCGGAACACCCGGAGACCGCTCCTTCCGACCTGCTGACCGAAGAAGACTTTAAGACCATGATGCTCGCCTCCACCGTAGCCGGTATGGCCATCGCGCAGACCAGCACCTCTCTGCCGCATGCATTGAGCTACGAGATCACCTACAATCACGGTGTGCCGCACGGAAAAGCCTGCGGTATCTTTCTGGCTGCCTACATGGAGGAGTATGCGAAGAACCGGCCGGAAGACACAGACCGCGTACTCTCTCTGCTGGGCTTTGACTCCACGAAAGACTTTGGCGCCTTCCTGGCAAAGATTCTCGGCCCGGTGCGCATTTCCGAGGCAGATCTTTCTCTCTATGCAGATAATGTCATGGCCAATGCCTCCAAACTCGCCACCTATCCGTTTGCCATCGACCGGGACGCCATCGCCGCTATCTTACGGCACTCTCTTGAGATCACGGCATAATTTTACTGCCGTGCCTGCCGGTAAACGGTGAACCGGCGGGTATCCCCGCCGACGATACATTTGCTGTGTCCGGTGCATGCAGTCCACATA
The DNA here is from genome assembly GCA_019113845.1 of Candidatus Anaerobutyricum avicola. GTDB lineage: Bacteria > Bacillota > Clostridia > Lachnospirales > Lachnospiraceae > Anaerobutyricum > Anaerobutyricum avicola. The sequence goes on along the minus strand of DXGQ01000020.1, from coordinate 13,167 downwards.
TCAAAAGGCTGTCTCACTGAAAGATCCGGAATCACCCGGCTCTCCTTCGGTGCAAACAGCCTTCTTTTGCATTTATGAACTTTTACGATACTTCTGTTCCGACGCCGGATTATTTACCCAGTACCTGTGCGATCTGGAATTCGTATTCATCCACGTCTTTGGACATACCAAGCGCATCCTCGATATCGTAGTCAATGTACTGACCATTTCTGTATCCTACGACACGGTTTGTTGCGCCTGCGCAAAGCAGATCCACAGCCAGTGCTCCCATGTAAGAAGCATATACACGGTCTTTTGCTGTAGGAGCTCCACCTCTCTGCATGTAACCTAAGATCGTTGCTCTTGTCTCCACACCGGTTCCCTGCTCGATACGTTTTGCCATACCGTAGGAATGTCCGATACCCTCTGCGTTGATGATCAGATGATGTTTCTTTCCGAGAGCCTTTTTCTCCAGGATGCTGTCGATCAGTTTTGCTTCCAGTTTTGGTCTGTTGCCGTCAAAACGTTCCGGAATGATGATATCCTCGGCGCCCGCTGCGATACCACACCAGAGAGCAATGTATCCGGCATTTCTTCCCATAACCTCAACGATGGAGCATCTCTCATGAGAGGTGGAAGTATCACGGATCTTGTCGATCGCTTCCATCGCTACGTTAACGGCGGTATCGAAACCGATCGTGTACTCTGTACAGGCGATATCCAAGTCTATGGTTCCCGGAAGAGCAACCGTATTCACACCGTGCGCTGCCAGCTTCTGCGCACCGCGGAAGGAACCGTCTCCGCCGATAACGACCAGACCGTCAATTCCCTCTTCACGAAGAATGTCCGCTGCCTTTTTCTGATATTCTTCCTGTTTGAACTCCTCACATCTTGCGGTGAAAAGTACGGTACCACCTCTGGAAATGATATCTCCGGTGAAAGTTCTGTCCATATCAAAAATCTCACGATTGAGCAGACCGCTGTATCCACGTCTGATGCCCTTTACTTTAACTCCTCTGTCCCATGCGGTTCTTGCCACGGCACGGATGGCTGCATTCATACCGGATGCATCGCCGCCGCTTGTTAAAATACCAATTGTGTCTACTGCACTCGTCTTACCCATAAATTAACCTCCATAAATTCAGTGTATTCCCTTAAATTAAACAGTGTAGCAAAACCGGACGTCTGGAAAATCCATCCGATCCCTCACTTGTCATATTATCTCTTTTTGTGGAATTTTTCAATACTCTTCTCAACAAGCTTTACATTTTTTTCGCCGAACAATTCCCGGAGTTCTCCCAGAGAGACGGCGTCTCCGGAGATATTTTCATAAGACGGCAGCCGCTTTACCGCCTTTTCTTCTCTGGAATAAATGACGATGCCCTGCTCCCCCGGATGTCGGCGTATCACATCGTAGAGCATCTCCTGTTTTTCCTGAAAATATCCGATATTCGGCGTCTGGATCCATACTTCCTTCGGAACCTGATCCATGGCGATGACCGTCTCCGCCACCAGCTTGCCATTCTCCTCCGAGACGGAAGCCCGTCCTCTCACATAGACCCCGGTATCCATGACCAGCAGATCCCGGTACTTCTGATAGTCCCTCGGGAAAAGGATCACCTCCACCGTACCATACAGGTCCTCCAGCGTAATAAACGCCATATTCTGATTCGTTTTGGTAAGTTTTACCGTTACGTTTGAAATCAATCCACCCACAATATAATTACGTCCGTCCTTCACCACAGCCAGACCACTCTCCTCGTCCGGCTCAAAATCCGTGGTTTTTGCTGTAATCTGCTTCTCCATGGACGCCATATAGTCCTGAAGCGGGTGTCCGCTCACATAAATTCCCAGCACTTCCTTCTCAAAAGCCAGCTTCTGGGACATCTCAAACTCTCCCACATCCGGATACTGGATTTCGTATTCCTTTTTTTCTTCCTCCGAAAAGAAATCAAACAGAGACATCTGCCCCGTAATATTTTCTTTCTTTTCCCGGCTCACTTCATCGAGAACGTAAGCATACACCATCATCAGCTGCCGTCTCGTCGCCCCCAGACTGTCCAGCGCTCCCGCCTTGATGAGATTCTCGATCGTTCTCTTATTGATCTCTTTCGATGTGAGTCTTTCCATAAAGTCTTTGAGGTTTTTGTACTTGCCGTGGGCTTCCCGCTCCTCGATCATGGCGTCAATGACATTTTTTCCGAGGCTCTTGATAGCAGAGAGACCATAGCGGATGGCATCTCCCGAAACGGAGAAACCACTCTCCCCCTCGTTGATGTCCGGCTGCAGGATCCGGATGCCCATGCTCCGGCAGGTGTTGATATACTCTGTGATCTTCTTCGGGTTCGTGATCACGGAAGTCAGAAGCGCAGCCATAAATTCCATCGGATAATGGCAGCGCAGCCAGGCCGTCTGGTAGGCCACCACCGCGTAGGCAGCCGCATGCGATTTATTGAAGGCGTACTTCGCGAAATCGATCATCTCATCAAACACATGGTTCGCCACATCCTCGGGAATCCCCCGTTTGATGCAGCCTTCCACACCCTCTTCCTCGTTACCGTAAACAAAGTTTGCCCGCTCCTTCGCCATCACATCCGCCTTTTTCTTCGACATGGCACGGCGCACCAGGTCGCTTCGCCCAAGGGTATAACCGGCAAGCTTCATGACGATCTGCATGACCTGCTCCTGATAGACGATACACCCGTACGTCGGCTCCAGAATCTCTTCCAGCTCCGGGCAGCTGTAACGGATGCTCTCTTTATTATTTTTTCCCTTGATATATTTCGGGATAAAATCCATCGGTCCCGGACGGTAAAGGGAGATCCCGGCGATGATATCTTCCAGATTACCCGGTTTTAACTCCCGCATGAAAGACTTCATGCCCGCGCTCTCCAGCTGGAACACACCCTCCGTCTTCGCCTGCCCGATCATCTCATAGACAGCCGCGTCGTTGTAATCAATGGCGTTGATATCCAGCGGTTGTCCGGTCTTTTTTTCCACCATGCGGACGGCATCCTGAATCACCGTCAGCGTCCGAAGGCCGAGGAAATCCATCTTTAAAAGTCCCAACTCCTCAATGGTCGTCATGGTAAACTGAGTCGTGATGACATTATCCGCGCCACGGGAAAGCGGCACAAACTCGTCCAGCGGCTCCGAGCCGATCACCACGCCGGCGGCGTGGATGGACGTGTGTCTCGGCAGCCCTTCCAGACGCATGGACATGTCGATCAGATTCTTCGTCACCTCATCCGCCTCATAAGCCTGGCGCAGTTCCGGATTATGTTTTAACGCTTTTTCAATGGTGATCCCCAGCTCCATCGGGATCATTTTCGCCACCTTGTCCACCTGCGCATACGGGATATTCATGGCGCGGCCCACATCACGCACCGCCATGCGGGCGGCCATCGTACCGAAGGTGATGATCTGCACCACCTTGTCCTTGCCATATTTTTCATATACATAATCAATGACCTCCTGCCGTCTCTCATAGCAGAAGTCGATATCTATATCCGGCATGGATACACGCTCCGGATTTAAAAAACGCTCAAAGATCAGCTGATATCGAATCGGATCGATATTTGTGATCTCCAGACAGTAGGACACGATACTCCCCGCCGCGGATCCACGCCCCGGCCCCACGGCGATCCCCTGACTTTTGGCGAAACGGATAAAATCCCATACAATAAGGAAGTAATCCACATATCCCATATTCTTGATCGTGTCAAGTTCATACGCCAGACGTTCTTTCAATTCCTCCGGCGGCGGGTCCCCATACCGTTTGACAAGACCTTTTTCGCACAGTTCTTTCAGATAAGAAAATGCATCGTATCCTTCCGGCACATCAAACTTCGGCACCTTCTGCTCCCCGAAGACGATCTCCACATTACAGCGTTCCGCAATCTTGTGCGTATTCTCCATCGCCTCTCTGGCATACGGAAATACTTTCTGCATCTCCTCTTCTGACTTTAAGAAAAACTGACCGCCCTCGTACCGCATCCGGTCCTTATCCGTGACCAGCTTCCCCGTCTGGATACAGAGCAGGATATCGTGTGGGACAGCGTCCTCCTCCCTGATATAATGCACATCATTGGTGACCACCAGCGGGATATCCAGCTCTTTGGACATCCGCATGATGACAGAATCCACCTGTGTCTGCTGCCGCAGCCCGTGATCCTGCAGTTCCAGGAAAAAGTTCCCCGGACCAAACAGCGCGTTCATCTTCCTGGCCGCCTCTCTGGCGCCCTCATAATCTTCCTTTAATATCTTATTGGGAATCTCTCCTGCCAGGCAGGCGCTCAGCGCGATGATCCCCTCATGGTATCTCTCCAGTATCTCATAATCCACCCGCGGACGGTAATAATACCCCTCCGTAAATCCCCGGGTGACGATCTTCATGAGATTCTTATATCCCTGATTATTCTCTGCCAGTAGAACCAGATGATAATAACGATCCTCCCCGCGGCTCTGCTCCCTGTCAAACCGGGAACCGGGCGCCACATAAATCTCGCAGCCGAGAATGGGCTTGATGCCCACCTCCTTTGCCTTTTTATAAAAATCTATCACACCGTACATCACCCCGTGGTCCGTGATCGCCAGACTGTCCATGCCCAGCTCCTTCGCCCGGGGCAGAAGTTCACTGATCTTACTGGAACCGTCCAGCAAACTATACTCCGTATGCACGTGCAAATGTGTAAACGCCAACCAATCCACCTCCTGTGTTCTTTTTCACTCTTACGTTGTGGTTTTATCACTCTTATGTTGTGGTTTTATTCCTCTTATGTTGTAAAAGAATCCGCCCTGAATCCTGCCAGTGAATCAGAAACTTTTTACGCAGGTATTTCAGAGCGGATATGCATCCATCTGCACCCAGACAGGCTGCGAAAAACAGCGGTTCGGGCGCGTCCTTTGCAAATGTTATTCTGACAGCGACGGGTCAAGAATACCGTAGCTGTCGGTCGCGATCAGATTATAAAAGGCGCTGGAATTCTCCTCCGGCGCCGGATTAAACTTCTGATAAAAAGAAAATCCCACGCCGCCGATCACACAGACCAGACACAGGTAGCCAATCCATTTGACTGCCCTGCTCTTTCTCTTTTCCTTTGCTATGATCTTTTTGCGATTCCTTTTATATTCTTTCTGTCTGTCCACCTTTGCCTGGCTCATCTGCCTCATCTCGCTTTCTGCATAGTATGTCTCTTATTATACCGGATTCCCCTGCCGCCCGCAAGAATTTTACCCGTTTTTTACAGTCTGAAAATCCCTGTGAAATCCCTGTGGAATTTCCTGTGAAATAAAATAAATATCTCTTTTACTTTTTGATTCGATATGCTATACTTTTGTTAGAAAGAAAGAGGTGTTTCAAATGACAGAACGACAGTCTAAACTCATAAAATTGGTAAATATTTATCAAAAAATTGAAGTCAGCCGTCTGGCAGAACTGCTTGACGTATCTCAGGTCACGATCCGCAAAGACCTCGACCATCTGGAAGAAGAAGGACTGCTCGCCCGGGAACACGGCTACGCACTGATCAAGAACGCAAATGATATCAACACCCGCCTGACCATCAACTACGACACCAAGCTGAAGATCGCCACAAAGGCGGCGGAAATGGTTTCAAACGGAGAGACTGTCATGCTGGAATCCGGTTCCACCTGTGCATTGCTGGCGGAACAGCTTGCAAAGCTGAAAAAAGATATCACCATCGTCACAAACTCCGCCTACATCGCCATCCGGATCCGGGAGCTTCCCATCCGAAAGGTCATCCTTCTCGGTGGTGAGTACCAGAAGGAATACCAGGGGATGGTCGGTCCCCTCGTCCGCAAATGTGCCAAAGAGTTTTTTGTCGACAAGTTCTTCGTGGGCACTGATGGCTTCATTCCGGAAGCCGGTTTCACCTGCGACGATCTGATGCGGGTGGAGACCATGCGCTATATGGCGGACTCCGCCAACCGGACCATCATTCTGGCAGACTCCAGCAAGTTCTCCCAGAAGGGCGTTGTCATCCAGTCACCTTTTTCTGATATTGACACCCTCTGCACAGATTCCGGTATCTCTCCGGAGATCACAGAGATCCTGACACGGAACAATGTCCACGTGGAGATCGCAGAGTAACCGCCTCTCCCACTGTTTTATAAAATGCTTTTATATCGATTTATTTGCGGCAGCCCCTGCGGTTTGCCGCCGCTTTCTTTTTACAGCTGCATCTCTACCGTCGCCGGAATCTGGCGCAGCACCTTCATCACACCGTCCTCGTCATTGGAAGCTGTGATATGTTTCGCGATCTTTTTCAGCTTCGGATGCGCATTCTCCATGGCATAACTCTCCCCGCAGCTTAACAGCAGCTCGTAGTCATTCAGATAATCGCCAAATGCCATGGCTTCCTCTTTTTTAATATGTAAGTTCTCAAGAATCGCCTCAATGGCTGAACCCTTGCTCACAGAACGGTTTGCCACATCAATCCAGCTGTCGCCGGACAATACCGGCGCGATGCTCTCCGGTATCCCGGAAAGACTATTGTACACCTCTTCCGCCCGGAAATCCTCAATAAAAACTGCAATCTTCGCAATAATATCTTTTCCCACACAATCATGCAGAGATTCCACAAACTCCAGACTGTGATAATACATAGTTCCATTTGCTTCCACCAGTTCAGATGCATGCTTCATATAAGCCGCCTTCGCGCCGCACAGAACCAGATGCAGTCCCGGTATCGCGCCAAAATAATCGATACACCAGTGAATGTCTTCCGCCGCCATCTCATTGCAATAGATCATCTCACCCTGCCGGAACACAAAACTGCCGTTATCCGCCACGTACATAAGCTGATCCGCGATCTCCGGAAACTCATCCCTAAGCGTCGCATACTGCCTGCCGCTGGCAAGCACGGTCTGAATCTGCGGATGCGCAAGCACCCAGCTGTCAAAATCCGCCGGCGGATTTTTCTGACTGTCCAGAAGCGTCCCGTCCATATCCACTGCAACCAGCTTCACGTTTGTATTTATCATTTCTGTTCTCCTTCATAACTATTTTTTCCTGGCTTATTTTCTTCGCTTGTTTAACTGCAAAGAAGCGGGCAAAACCCGCTTCTCATTATATAAATATTTATGAAAGAAGGCAACAGAAAGATTGCGTTTCCCGCCTGTTTTCTTTTCTCACGATATCTTTTCCACACCGCCCATCATGGTCAGAATCTCCATGATGATAAACAGTAGCATCCACACGGCGGTAAATGCGTAGAGGTAATACTGCCGCCGGCTGCCGTTTCTTCTGAAATAGTCCGCGATTCTCTTTCTGTGGCGCACTGCCAGCACGCAGCCTGCCGCGCACAATCCGCCGACAACCAGAAGATAGACCACCTGCTGTCCTCCCACCGGCAGCCCTGACAGAAGTCTGGTAAATGCATCGCCAAAGAGCAGGTTATTGATCACATGGAGAAGGATCGCCACATAGATGGAATACTCCATGGCCGCGTAACCGAAAATCACACCCGCCATACATGCAAAGACCGACTGTAACGGGTTGCCGTGCATCAGCCCGAAGACGACTGCGGAGACGAGGATGGCAAAGGTTTTTCCGTATCTTTGCAGACTCTTCATCAAAAATCCCCGGTAGATGATCTCCTCAAATACCGGTCCGAAGATTCCGGCATATAAGACCATGGAAACCGTACTGCTCGTTCCTGTGACCGCCTCAATGGAACCCATGAAACTGTAACCGAACCGATTGGCCGCCGCCTCGACGCCGGTCGCCATGACGGAAAAGATGATCTGCGCCACCATCATGTAGCAGATCATTTCCACAAACCGTCCTGCTGACGGTCTTTTGCCGCCGGGTGCGAACATCGGTTTCAGCAGGGAATCTTTTCGGAAATACAAAAGAAGCACCGCCGTTCCGATGAGAACGGCTGCGATGCTGGAACTGCCGGAATGAAGCATTTGTTTCATCAGCGCGTCGACCGCCTCCTCCTGCTGCGGCCCGGTCGGATGCGCCAGCATCACTTTCACCGTCCGTATCAGAAGGTCGCCCATGACGATCACCATCAGGAGAATATTATAAAGAAGAATTCCCCGCATCACATGGTTGATCTGCTTTTTAAACTGTCGTTTTTCAGGTATTTCTTTTCCAGCCTTCCAGGTCTCTCGCAGATTATTTTTCACAGTCTCTGCTTCCCGGATTTTTGGTGGACTCATTGCCGGTTCCCTGCTCTCTCTGTCATCTGTTATACTGATTTCTCTCAAATATCTTTTATCGTTCATATACTGCCTCCAATCTCTCTGATCTTATGCGAAATGACTGTGTTCTGGTGTATGTATCCCTTTTCTTTCGCATAATACCTTGTCGAAATCTCCATTTGCTGCGGCTCGCTCATCAGCGATGCCATCAGCTCTTGTCTGCAGTATATGTCATCTTTCTTTCTCACAGGCGGATTTTGTTGTGAATCCTTCTTCTTTTGTTGTGAATAAGACCACTTCCAGGCTGTAGACGCCTTCTTTTATCTCCCGGCTGAGAGTGCCGGCGTATTTTTCCGCGGTTCTTTCCATATTCATGATACCGAATCCATGCCAGCCATCATCGTTTTGTCTGACCGCCCCGGCTGTGTGTTCGCTTCCTTTTTTCCGGAATGTCCGGTCTGCTCCGGCCATACGGTCTTTTCCGGTCTTCCCGACCGGAAGTATTTTGGCATCCTCCATCACCGGATTCTCAAACTGAAACAGCCACATATTCCCCTGTCCGCTTATCCTGATCCGGATCCATTTTTCCGCCGGCTGCGCTCCTTCCAGATATTCCAGCGCATTGTCAAGCGCATTGGAAAATATCGTACAGATATCCAACACATCGATGCCGCAGTCCTGAGGCAGTCTCCCTTCGACTTCGATGACCGCGCCGGATTTTTCCGCCCGTGCATTCTTTTCATTTAAAATGGCGTCCGCGATATCGTTGCCGCACCGGATTCCCACGTCGCTGCGGGACAGTTCCTTGCCAAGCTGCGCCAGATACTCCCGAAGCTCCGCGTATTTTCCCTCATCTGCCAGCACGGAGAGAACCGCATAATGATTCTTCATATCATGACGGACCCGTCTGACCTCCCGCTGCGCTTCCCGGTACGCTTTGAAATGTTCCAGCTCCGCCCGCAGATACTTTTCCGTGAGTTTCGCCTCCCGATGATAGTATTCCTTCCGGCTGCCCTGCATCACAAAGGCGATGACCGCCACCGCCAGAAGCGAGATGCTGATACTCCCGGTCAGCAAGAACATGACGCGCCAGCCGCCGTCAAGGGCGTATCCTTCCATATTTTCCGCCACCGCGATCAGGATTACCGCCATGACAAAGAGAAACAGACCGCCCAGATTTAAAAGCCAGCGCTCTCCCCGGTCAAGGCGCCGGTATTCCTGTTCACTGTCCGCTCTCCTGCGAAAACGTCCGCCCCGCAGCCAGAACACCAGCAGCGCCAGGCAGCAGACCACGTCCATGGCATAGGTAAACAGGCCGTCGCTGTGATCTGCCCCGGTGATGACACAGTAAAATGACGTGCTAGCCGCCACCAGCATAAAGAGGTAGCCGGAGATGGGCAGAAGAAGAAACATGCCCCGGATACGGCGTTTCCGGCGGGTGAGCAGTACATAAAGACAGAAAAACACAAGGGGAATGAGAATCTCTGCCGGTTCCGTCCTGCGCAAAAACAGTTTCACACCAAACGCCGCCAGCAAAAATCCCACGGCAAACAGACCGTTGTTTCTTCTGCTCACTAACCCCGGTTCCATATAGATATAACGATATACCAAAATCATCAAAAGCAGCATCATGCCCCCGCTGCACACCTCATAAATATCTGTTGGCGTCATCTCACCGCTCCCTCAAATACCGGGTCATCCTCTCCCGAAACGCTTCCCGCCGTCCACCGCTCACCGGCAGGCTCTCCCCTGTATCCATCTGCACATTTCTTCCGTCAAAGGAAGAGACATGAGATAGATTTACGATATAGCTGCGATGAATCTGACAAAAGGAGCGCTCCGGCAGCTTAGGAAACAGTTCTTTCAATTTGCCGCGCACGAGGAATCGCCCGCGCTCCGAACCGGACGCTTCCGCTCCGGCCATCACAAGATTCAGATACACGTTTTCACTCTTCACATAGCAAATGTCCCGGCAGTCCACATAGATTTCTCTGCCATCCGCCGTGATCCGCAGTTTTTCTCCCGACGACAGCTCCCGCTCCACCGCCCGAAGCGCCTCCGTGAGCTTCTCCTGCCGAAGCGGTTTTGCCAGAAAACGAAACGCCTGCACCTCGTAGCCTTCCATCGCCAACTCGGTGTGGCTGGTGAGAAGGAGGATGGGCAGCCCCGGATGATGCTTCCGGATGCGCCGGGCAGTCTCCAGACCGTCGATCCCGCCCATCTCAATGTCCAGAAAAAGGCAGGAAATCCCCTCCGGCTCCCGCTCTATAAGGCGCAGCAGCTCCTCGCCGGAGGAAACCGTGAGGATGAGAACATCCATACTGTTATAATACATAGTGAGACGTTTCTTTAAATCATCACAGATATAAGGTTCGTCGTCGCAGATGATGATCTTCATGCCCTGCCCTCCTGTTTTCTTTACAATATTTTGTCTTTGCTCTTTATCCATGATCCGACATGCGACGTAGTCCCTGACCGGCTTCCATCGCCGGCTGGGACACATTCCCCGTCTCCGGCGCTTTCTCCACGAAAGCTGTCCGTCCGCTTATTTCTGTACCGGGTGAGACAGTCCCTCTTCTTCCAGCATCCCGCAGAAATCTGCGAGGCTCATCATGCCCAGATCCTGTTTGTCGCCCTCAGCGTCACGTTTTCTGACGGAAACCATGCCCTGCTCTTCTTCCTTGCCGCCCACGATGAGCATGTACGGGATTCTGTCGTTTCTGGCCTCCCGGATCTTGTAACCAAGCTTCTCATTTCTCTCATCCAGTTCCACGCGTATATTCTTTTTCTTTAACTCTGCCTGCACTTTCGCCGCATAGTCCGCAAACTTATCGGAAACCGGCAGAATCCTTACCTGCGCCGGGGACAGCCACAGCGGGAATTTGCCGGCATAATGTTCGATCAGGATACCGATGAACCGCTCAATGGAACCGAATACCACCCGGTGGATCATGATCGGACGATACTTCTGTCCGTCCGCGCCGATGTACTCCGCCTCAAACCGCTGCGGAAGCTGGAAGTCAAGCTGAATGGTTCCGCACTGCCAGGTTCTTCCGATGGAATCTTTCAGATGGAAGTCCAACTTCGGTCCGTAGAAAGCGCCATCTCCCTCGTTGACCACATAGTCCATACCCATGTTTTCAATGGCCTGACGGAGCGCGTCTGTCGCCATCTCCCAGTCCTCGTCGCTTCCCATACTGTCTTCCGGTCTTGTAGATAATTCTACATGATATTCAAAACCAAATCCAGTATAAACTTCATCGATGAGCCGCACCACATTCTGGATCTCTGACAGCATCTGTTCCGGCGTCATGAAAATATGCGCGTCGTCCTGCGTAAAGCATCTCGCCCGCATCAGTCCGTGGAGCTGCCCGGACTTCTCATGACGGTGCACCGTACCAAGTTCACCGAGACGCAGAGGCAGTTCCCGGTAGGAATGTGGCTCCATCTTGTAAACCAGCATACCGCCCGGGCAGTTCATCGGCTTCACCGCAAAGTCCACATCATCGATGGTTGTCGTATACATATTTTCCCGGTAATGATCCCAGTGACCGGAAGTCTCCCAGAGGCTCCGCTCCAGGATCATCGGCGTGGAAATCTCCTGATAGCCTTCTCTCTCATGAATCCGCCGCCAGTAATCGATCAGCACATTTTTCAGGATCATCCCCTTCGGCAAAAAGAACGGGAATCCCGGCCCCTTGTCGGAGAAAAAGAACAGCCCCAGTTCCTTGCCCAGCTTCCGGTGATCTCTCCGCTTCGCCTCCTCGATCATGAACAGATACTCGTCCAGCATGGAAGCCTTTGGGAAAGAAATCCCGTAAATCCGGGTCAGCATCTTGTTATGCTCGTCCCCTCTCCAGTAAGCCCCTGCCAGAGACAGCAGCTTAAACGCCTTGATATTTCCTGTGTTCGTGATATGCGGGCCGCTGCAGAACTCCTCGTACTCTCCCTGCTGATAGAAAGTGATCGTCTCCTCATCCGGCAGTTCCCCGATCATCTCCACCTTATAATCTTCCTTCTGCTTTTCCATATAAGCCAGCGCATCCGCCTTGTTCACCTCCCGCACGGAAAGCGGCAGGCCTTCTTTTACGATGCGGCGCATTTCCTCCTCCACCGCACGTAAGTGCTCCTCCGTAAACGGGAACGAGAACTCAAAATCATAATAAAATCCATTGTCAATGGCCGGCCCGATGGCGCACTTTGTATCCGGGTACAGACGCTTCACCGCCTGCGCCATCACATGAGAACTGGTATGCCAGAACGCCTTCTTTACCTCTTCCTGCTCAAACTTGCCATCCATAACCTGTCCGTCTCTTAACAACACTTTCATAATCTGCATCTCCTTTTCATTTCACCTTTTTGCCGGAACTCCTGCGGGATATGCCATTTGCCATGCATTCCAGTTCCACAACCTGCGTTGCTTCTTTACTGCTCACACGACAATCTCCATAACAAAAAAGCACCCTCGAAGACGTCGTCAAATACATCTTCCAAGGGTGCGTATCGCACGGTTCCACCTTTATTTTTCTCTTCAGATTCCAACAAATCCTAACCCTTAACGCAGGTATACGTCGGCACTTACCAATCACTGCCTGTTCCTCACAGGGCTCCGGCTCTGTCACCTGCCCGCCCTCCGGCTGCCGGGACATCCGCCGCAATCTTCTGCGCCGCGGCTGGGGAATGGTTTTCGTAAACGTTTCACATAAGCGGCTTCCACCAAACGCCGCTCTCTCTGGATGCTTCCGGTAAACTACTCTTTTCCGTCACTGCCTTTTTCTTCTTTCGCCGTGATAATAGCACCGGGGCGATGGTTTGTCAACAAGAAAATGGGGATTTGTCGTGGTGATAAGTAATATAACCTGTAACACATACGATGACGCTGGAACACAGACAGGTTCTCCTGCTCGGCCCTCACTCGGACGGAACGACAGAATCAGCTCTGCGGGGAATATAACCGTCCTCGCTCACAGCTCGCAGTCGAAGTCTGTCTGTGTCCGGAACGTCATCTGTGCTGTG
>DXGQ01000019.1 GCA_019113845.1 Candidatus Anaerobutyricum avicola | reverse complement strand
TGCTCCTTCGTGCAAGCACGGGAGTCATCCCTTTTTCAATCCTGCTCCCTGCCTTCTACAAGTCTTAGAAAGTCCTCCTTCACAGCTCGCGGTCGGAAACTGTATGTACTCCGAATGGCATCTGGATATTGAAAAACCTCTGTTCCACCTTTACAAAAATCCTGTACAATGTGGCAAACAGAGAACCCCGGTATCCCCGGAGAGCCAGCCACAATACTGTAAATGCGCTCGAGATGGAACGGCATTTTGCCATAATCTTAGTGATGCAGTCAGACAGAGATTTGCGGCATACTATCCAGGTAGAAAAACACAGCGGGAAAGGTCGGCGACGACTGGGAGTGCAGGCGTCATGAGAATATTATCATGCTGTTCCCATAATCAGCCTGCCGAGGTGGAGGAGAAGAGCTTCCTGCCTGCGTTTTTCTATGGTATATACAGCGTCGCAAATCTCGTCTGTTTCCACATCCTCAGATTTTCTCAAAACCACAGTTGCATCTCAACAAATCCCTAATTCTGCATCCGCATCTTCTCCTCCCGGATCATCGGCCATCGTGCCAGCCCGGTTCCGTCCAGATTCTCCTGCCGGAGCTTCACTGCCGTGATCTGATGGTTGCCATAAGTCGTATAGTAATAGATCCCTTTTGCGGCGCTGCAGCAGGAGGTGTAGATAGTTATCTCGCAGTCTCCTTCTGTGGTGCGGCTGCATCCTCTGGTTTGCTGTACGTTTTCAAGGATATGGAAGAACTGGTTTACATTTTCTTCTTCGGTTTCGCCCTGTACTGCATGAATTTTTGTGAAAGCCGCCCGCACAAACCGGGACTGGGAGGAGAGATCGCCCGGAAGGCCCAGCGCTCCCAGCCCCAGACAGTAGGGATGAAGCGGAAGCTCTGTACCAAAGTGATTCTCCGGATCTTCCGGAGACAGATGCATATAGTTGTTCAGTTGGAACAGCTGGAAGGGAAAGGGCGGATTGTTCGTAAGCACACCCACCGGGTTGTCATAGATTCTCAGTCCTTCTGCCTCCGCCTCCACGGTGATCGCTTTTCTGTGGTCTGCAATGATCCAGTGAAGCTCTGCGGCCGGCAGATTTTCTGCAAAAGCATCCCGGGTTATATTCAGGCGGCGCAGGCATTTTGCCGCTGCCTCCACGGAATCGCACTGGCCAAGAATCCATGGGATCAACTCAAACTGTGCCACGTTTTCTTTTCCGTGAACCGGATCGCCGTATACCGCATTTCCCGGAAAGTTCAGCCCCGCCATACCAAGCCCTTTCTCGTTGACTGCGTCATAATAAAGAGGATATTCCTCACAGACAAGAGCCGTGCCGATCATGGCAAAATGTGTTTCTCTCTCTTTCACATGCCTGAAATGAAAGGGATAGTTGCGTGGGGTAATGACAACCTCCTCTCCAAAAGACCGGGTATAATCCAGTGTCCGTCCAAAATAATGTTCCTTTGCATTCCATGTAATTGCTGTGCACATGTTTCAAACCTCCGTTCTGATCTGCCTGGCATCGTATTTCTGCGCCATCTGTAGATGATTCGCAAAACTCCCGACATTATTCCCCATATAATAAAAAAGGTACCTGCACATAAAATATACAGATACCTTTCTTTCTATCCATCGCAAACCGCTTATGGCACATCCTGCGGGATTATAATTGATATACCATACGGCCGTTCCATTTGCCTGTAATCAAATGATCCTGCCTTTACTGTATTTTTTATTCGTTGATTTCCAGATAAGCGTTCAGGAATACCCGCATTACGTCTTCTACGGTCGCTTTCCTCGGATTCTCCGGCATACCGGTGTCCTTCATCGCGTTTTCAGACAACGTCTTTACGTATTCCGGCTTAAACGCAGTCTCGGAAAGCTTCGGAATCCGGATGGCTTTTTCCAGTTCTTCAATATAAAGGATCGCCGCGTAAGCTGCCTGCGTTGCCGTCAGCCCGCCGATGTCAAAACCGAACGCCTGTGCTACATCCGCATAACGCTCCGGACAGGATGGCAGATTATACTTCATGACATATGGAAGCAGAATCGCGTTGGATACTCCGTGCGGCGTATCATAAAAGCCTCCCAGCTGATGCGCCATGGCATGCACCATGCCAAGACCGGCGTTGGAAAATGCCAGGCCGCCCATATACTGCGCCCAGCACATGTTCGTGCGGGCTTCCATATCCGTGCCATCCTTCACCGCTCTTTCCAGATATCTGCCGATGAGCCGAATGGCTTCCAGGGCGATACCGTCGGTAAACGGGCAGCGGGAATTGGCTACATACGCTTCGATGGCATGGGTCAGCGCGTCCATACCGGTGGCAGCCGTCAGTGCCGGAGGCATTCCCACCATCATAGTCGGATCGTTGATGGCAAGATATGCCAGGGAGTTGCTGTCCACCATGAGCATCTTGCTCTTGTTCACCTCATCGGTTACCACAAAGGCTCTGGTCACTTCTGATCCGGTTCCCGCTGTCGTATTGACCGCAATCAGAGGCTGCCCCTTTTTCTCAGACAGTTCCAGACCGTTATAATCCTCAATCTTTCCACCGTTGGTGGCAAGAATGCTGACTGCCTTTGCCACGTCAATCGGAGAACCCCCTCCGATTCCGATGACATAATCACATTTTTCCCTGTCATAAGCCGCCTTTGCCTGATTGACAATGGATACGGTCGGATTCGGCTTCACATCCGAAAAAACAGCGTAAGCCCTTCCCGCTCTGTCCAGCACGTCCGTCACCATCTTCACCGTACCGATCTTTACCAGACCCTCGTCTGTCACTGTTAATGCTTTTGTCCCACCAAAATGATCCACATGCCTCGGTATCTCATTGATACAGCCTTCCCCGATGATCGTGTGTACCGGCTGATATAATTCCTTAAAATTCATGTTCATTCTCCTCCTGTATTCCGTCTGTGTCATTACCTGTCTCATTTTTTCTGTCATAAAACAAACAGAACGTTTCCTCATGTTAATAATATAACACACTAACAAAATCACAGGAAATGGAATAATCACCTTTTTTGTGTAATATATTACCGAAAAATCATGCGATACATACCCTTGCGCAACATCCGTCAGGAAAAAGGAACAAAATACCTGTATCCTGCGACTTCACATTTTCTCAGACTATGCTGTTCAGCTTGCTGACGGAAATGTAATGACTGAGCAGAGCCTCCGCGTCCGTGCCTTCCGGCGCTGTTTTTTTCTTTTTGTGAACAATATTTGCCATGTAAAGATTCTCGTCCATCTGTTCCAGATCAAAACGCTCGTGATAAAACTCCAACTTCGCCGGAATCCGGTCATAGAGGGTTCCCTTCACTTCTTCCGGCGCGCAGTTCGGGAAATTCACATTCCAGATCTGCGTTTCGCCGATCTTCTGTTTTAACAGGATCTCCGTCAGCTCTCCAAAATATTTCTCCACCACAGCGTAATCCGCCGTGTCATCCTGCGAGTAGGCGATGGCCGGCACGCCGTGCATCAGCGCTTCCATGGCGGCCCCCACCGTTCCCGAATACAGAATATCGTAACCGATATTGTAGCCTCTGTTGATACCGGAAAATACGATATCCGGTTTTTCCTTCATTATATTGCTTATGGCAACTTTCACACAGTCCGCCGGCGTCCCGTCAATGCTGTATGCCTCCACGCCTTCCACCGGGAAATCAACCCGGGCGATCTCCAAACCGGCGTCCACCGTGATCCGGTGGGACATTCCGCTGCACTGATGCTTCGGCGCCGCCACCGTCACCTCGCCAAACTGTCTGGCAAGTTCCGCCAGCTTCCGGATGCCCGGCGCCTCGATTCCGTCGTCATTTACTACCAAGATTCTCATATGTACACTCCTTTGATGCTTCTCATCTTCATATTTCTCATTATGTTTCGCTGCATATTACTTACTATAGTAAATGACGGCGGGCAATGCAAGAGATAGTTTGGTCAATCTCTGACATTTTATTTTGATTTTATTCAAATTTTACTTCCTTATGATATACCGCTTCTTCATCCAATACTTCCTTCAGGGTTCTGCCATCCTTCGTCCGCATGTCCGGATTCTCCCATTTCTCTCCTCTCAATCCCAGTTCATCCATCCATTTTATATAATCGACCAGATAAATGTCCACCTTGGAAACATTCCTGTCCTGAACAGGGACCGTATTGGCACTTCCATACGCACTTGGCATCAGACCGCCGTCCGCATCCAGAATAACCGGAAAATAATCCGCCGCCGAATTTCCTTTTTCATAGGTATCGTATATTGTCATTTCAAAACGGTCCTTCACAACTTTTTCAAGGCCGATGCCCTGTTCATTTATATCATTGATTTCGACGGTCTTTGTATCTCTTGTATTCTTTGTGACATTCAGAGTAAACTTCCACGGTCCCTTCTGGTTTGCCGTCGGCCGGCCGTTTTCTGAAAATATTTTTTTGATTTTTAACTGTAAGGTAAAGGTATCCGGAATCTCCACGGTTTTCATCGGCGTGTCGGAGTCAACGACCACCATACCTTCTCCAAATCCCATTTCCTCTGCTTTTTTCATGGCAGCCTCTTCATCCAAAAGACCTACGATATTCTTTTCGTTCAAATCAAATCGAAGAACGCCCACATAAGTATGTTCATCCAGCCGTTTTCCTTCAACGATTGGCATACTGTATTGTTTTTCCGGATTAAAACTATATGTTTCCACCGTTTCAATCTGCTGATATTTTTCTTTCAGTGGCATTGTTCCCTCTGTCTTCATCTCCATGCTGATATAAAGAGCCTGCTCATTGCAGTAGACCTCCGAGAGCGTAACGGTAATCCCGCCGGCCGTCTGCGAAAAGGCAGCATCTGTCGCCGCGCTGTCTCCTTCGCCCTGCTCTTCCTGCTTCGCTTCGCCTCGTTCTCCCTCCGAGGCTTGTTCCTGCTCCCTCAGCGACTGACTTACCCCGGTAAAATCTCCGCTGAAATCATTTTCATTTTGCAGCATCTCAAAAATGTGACCAATCACCGGAAATTTGGCAGCCACCGCCGGATTACTCGCAAAGAAAAAAATACCGAAAATAAAAACCGCCGCCACAGCCCCAAAGCCGGTGGCCATCCTTTTGAACTTTCTGCGCTTTTTTTGTGCATAAATTTTTTTCATATTTTCCTCTACTACCCGGTCCAGTTCCTCCGGCACGGGTATATCCTTAAACCTCATATCCATCCGTGATTCCTCCTTAAATGTAAACCTGCTTAAAAGGCGATTCGTTTCCGAAGTTCTTCTTTCGCCCTGTGCAGATACGCCTTGACGGATCCTTCCGGGATTCCCATGGCAAAGGCAATCTCGCGGATCGTCATTTCATCGAAATATTTCAATATAATGACAGTCCTGTATTTATCCGGAAGAAGGCTCACAGCATGATTCAAATCCATTTTCTCCTCCATGGATAATCCCGCTCCCGGATCCGCTGCCTCCATTCCTGTCAAAGCATCAAAATCTTCCATCTGCGGATATTTCCGATAACAGTCATGGGCAGCATTGATCAAAATCTTAGTCAGCCATGTCTTAAAATATTCCGGCTTTTTTACCTTATGTACAAACCGGAAACCTTTCAGAATCGTCTCACCCACAAGATCTAATGCCTGCTCCTGATTATTTACGAGCAAAAAGGCTGTTTTATAAAGATATTCCTTATAATATTCTATTAGCTGCCCATAAGCTTCTGCATTGCCGCGAATTGCTTTTCTGACCAGATGATTCATTTGTTCATTTGAACCTTCCAAGCCCAACACCTCTTTTCTCTCATATGAATCCATACGGGAATCCTGTCCCGCCTGAGAACCGTTTTGCGCAGGCGCGCCCTCTTAGCAAACGCGGTTCTGATGTCGAAGGAAACATTCCGGAATGTTCTTTCACTTATTAGACTGTTCTCGACTGGAAAAGGTTACATTTTTTTGAGATTCACTGAAATTTATTGAAGTTGGTGAAAACCACCAAATCGGCTTCGCTTTAAACCATCAAATCGACCTTGCTTATTGACGATTTTCATTGGATTGTAACACGTTTCCTCTCACCCCAGTTCGCTCACATCCACGATGTAGGCCTCCGTGCCATTAGTAAGCAGCAGTTTTTTCTCACTGACTGTCAGATACATTTCCACATCAAAATACAATTCTTTTGGTATATGTATTTTCATGAAAGTCTGCTGATCCAGATTCACAAGACAGTATGCTGATCCCGGCTGATCTCCGTCATCTTCATCGTAACCAAATAAAAAATAACTGCCTGTGCCACTTAATATACCTACACTCTTATCGACCCCATCTATAGTAAAGGATTCTCCGGTGACAATATTATCAAACCGCAGCGTATTACCTTCCGTCCTATAATCCCATTCCAGATCAAGGTCTGAGGCACCCGGATATTTCTCCAGAATCTCTCCGGTATGAAGATCGATCTTATAGGTCTGTGAATCCATCCAGAAAGAGCCGTCCGGCAATTTTGTTACAATGGGATCTCCATAGGCCAGCACTGTGTAGGTATCCAGGAACTTAATCTCATCTGTATGGAGATAACCGTCCAGACTGTCTATCCTTTTCTCCGTCCGGGCCGCAATGTCAAACACAGACCAATACCCGTCGGAGCGATGATTACACAGAATGATCTTTCCATCCGGTGACATGAGGAAGTTGCATATCATTTGATCATTGGATATTTTGGTCACTTCTTTTGTATCAAGATGAATCTCTGCCAGACATTCTTTCTTCACCCGGCCGTTTTTATTCACATGAGAAAGAGAAACGTATATAATATCCCCATTTCTATAAGGAAGTACTTCACAGTGTCCGGTTTCGTTGAATCCAAATATCTCATTTCCAATAACCGCATAGGAAAACGAATACGGTACACCCTCATATTCTCCTGAAAAAGATTTCACTTTCAGACGTTGCAGTCCATCTTTCCCAATAGCATATACGGCATCAATCACCTCTTCTTCATTCTCATCTTCGTGCACCTGGCAGATAAAGCTCTCCTTTTTTCCGTATATTCTCATACCCTTTTTCAGTATCAGCATCTGATTCTCATCTGCCGGGATATCTGTTTTTTTGTCTGCTTCTTCCGCCTCATCAGCCGACAAAGACGATACATCCACAATGTATCCTTCCGTATCGCTGACCAACAGCAGCTTCTTTTCTGTTCCGGCCAGATATATTTCCATCTGCCCAGACAATTCCTTCGGTACATCGATTCTCATAAATTTCCGGGCAGACAGACTAACAAGAAAATACGGCGCATTTTCTTCTTTATTGCCAAACAGAACATAATCACCTGCTTTTTTCAAAAAATGTGTCTCCGCATCCGTACCTTTAACAGAAAATGTATCTCCTGTTACAATATTTCTGAGAACCAGTGGTTCTCCCCGAATGCTTTCCCATTCCATACTGATGTCTCCGATACCTGTATAAGTGCCCGTCACCTCTCCGGTACACAAATCGACCCGGCATATTTGTTGCTGCGAGTATGTCACTCCATCTTTCACTTCATCGACATAATCCCCGTAGGTCAGTATCGTATTGTCATCTACAAACTCAATTTCATCAGTCCGGGATATACCATGAACCGCCGCAATCTTCTTTTCATCTTTTGTTTTCAGATCTAAAACCGAAGCGTAATTATCTGCCCGGTGCAGACATAGCATCTTCGTTCCGCCCGGCGATATCACACAGTCCGCATACATCTGATCGCCGGATAATTTCTCTATCTCCAGCGCATCCAGATTAATCTTCGCAATACATCCTTTATATTGATCTCCTGAATCATCTGAAAGCTGCACATAAACAGACCGACTGTCACCCATGTTCACATACCCAAACACTTCTTGTATTGCTCCTTCCAGATTAAATCCAAAGATCTCCTGATGCACAATTACATATTCAAAAGAAAATGGTTTTCCATCGTAGTCGCCGTCATAAGAATGGATAGTCAGTTCCTTAAGACCGTTTCCCTGCAGTCTGTACACACGGTCAAAAACAATCTGCTCTTTCTTATTATCATAATGTGTCTCAGCGACCACTGTTTCCCGATCTCCCCACACGATCATATCGTCCTTCAAAGAAATCCTGTTATTCTCATCTGCCGGGATATCCGGAAAGCTCTCTGTGGAAGTATCGGCATTCCCTGTTTCTGTGCCGCCAATGTTAAGCTCCGTCACCTCATGACCGGAAAAGATTTCCTGAATCCATTCCCGAAATGCATCGGACGCTACCGCAAGAGCGGAGATTCCCATTCCCAGCACAAAAATGCACAAAAGCACAGCCACTGCTTTCCGGACAAAGATTCTCCGGACAGCGGTTCTTTGCATGGTTATTTCCTGTGTAGATTCTCTCCGGAAAAACCACAATGCTATTTTTCGATTTTTTCTTTCTTTTTTCAACAGTTCCTCTGCCGTTTGCTCAATATAGCTGTCGTCACATCGATGAATAGCATCATATAAATCTCTTCCTGTCATATGTCATACCCCTCCTTCCGAAGATATTTTTTGAGCTGTTCCCGAATCCTCGACAATCGCATGGACGCCGTCTTTTTTGTGATACCGTTTCTCCGGGCAATCTCCTCCAACGGCAATACAAACCAATACCTTTCCAGAAAAATATTCCGGTTATTTTCTGAGAGACTGTCCAAAAAACAATTCACCACTTTTACCAGCTCTTCCTTCATCACTTCATCGTCAACGGCATTCCCATGTCCCGCGCAGTCATCCAGTTCCTCTAACGACTGTTCATACGCACATTTTCTTTTTAACGCATGCGTATATGTAAACTTCTTTAGTGAAAGATTCTTGACGATCCGGCACACATATGCTTTAAAAAGCTTTGGCCACTGCGGCGGCAATGAATTCCACAACGCAAGCCAACTGTCGTTGATAACCTCCTCACTGTCTCTCCTGTCATCCACAATCCCCATGGATATACTTCGGCACAATTTTCCATACTTACTGTCCGTCTCCTCAATCGCCCTCTCCGACCGTTCCCAGTACAAAGCGATAATATCCTTATCTTCCATCCTCTCACCTCCGTGTATTTTATACTCATTGGCCCCATTATAATAGAAACACATTTCAGATGTCCATCTATACTATAAGTACCAATCCAGGGGGAGATTCCACAAGAGAATTTGATTTATAAAGATGACAACAGATTTTCATATAACAGACGATGCCATTCGTTCTCATACAGTTCCTCCCGACTCGACCCTCACTCGGACTACTGACGTTTTTGATCGGCAGGGAGAAACCGCTTTGCATTTTCTCCCTGCCTTCCACAAGTCTTAGATAGTCCTCCCTCACAGCTCGCGGTCGGAAACTGTATGCACTCCGACTGGCATCTGTATATTTGGAAACTCTGTTTTATCTTTACAAGAATCCTGTACAATGTGGCGAACAGAGAACCCCGGTATCCCCGGAGAGCCAGTCACAATACTGTAGATGCGCTCGAGATGGAACGGGCATTTTGTCATAATCCTAGTGATGAAAGCAGACAGAGATGACTGTAAATTTAGTATTAGCCAGTCCGTCTATGGACATAACTTGCTATTTTGCCAACATACACAGGATTCTTGTAAAAGTGGAACAGAGATTTTTCCATAGACAAATGACGCTTGGGCACATACGGCTTTTGACCGCGAGCTGTGAAGGAGGACGGCCGAAGCCATCTCACAGTGACACTCCTGGCCAGTCCGACTGAGGGTCGAGACGGGCGAATCCGTATGTGCCTTACGTCATTGTCTGTTTAAGCAGATATCTGTTATCACATTTACAAATCCTCATTCTACACCGGCTGGGCAGCAGGTTCTGATTGCCGACGGGCTGGGAGCGTTAGTCTGAATGTGGCAGTGAAAGTAGAAAAAAGTAAAAAAGAGTAACAGGAGATTGGTATGAAACGATTTAAACTCACCGTCGCCTATGACGGAACCAATTATTGCGGCTGGCAGATCCAACCCAGCGCGCCGACAATAGAAGGAGAACTGAATAAGGCTTTGTGCCGGCTTACCGGAGAAACTATTCAGGTGATCGGCGCCAGCCGGACGGACGCCGGCGTCCACGCCTACGGCAATGTGGCGGTCTTTGATTCCGATACGCCGATACCGGGAGAAAAGCTTCTTTTTGCTTTAAATCCCCACCTGCCGGAAGATATCCGCATCGTGGATTCCTGCGAGGTGCCTTCTGATTTTCATCCCAGATACTGTGATACACGGAAAACGTATGAATATCATATCCAGACCGGGCGCACTCCGCTGCCGACTCGGCGTCTGTACAGCCATTGGCTGCCGCATCGCTTAGACGTAGCAGCGATGAATGAAGCGGCAAAATATCTTGTGGGAACGCATGATTTTAAGAGTTTCTGCGCCGCGCAGACCCAGGTAAAGACAACAGTGCGGACAGTGCTTGGGATTGCGGTGGAAGAACGTTTTTCTGACGGTGTAATTCCGTTGATGAAGAATATCGGGGAACAGATCACGGAGGAACAGGAGAGCATGGACTTGCGCTGTGGACAACAGTCTTATGGACAGCAATCCCATGGACAGCATCCTGACAAAATATTTGCTCCTGACAAAAAGCCTGAAAATAAACATCCGCAAGATATCATTATCCGGGTGGAGGGGGAAGGATTTCTCTACAACATGGTGCGGATCATCAGTGGCACGCTCATCAAAGTCGGTCTTCATGGCTGGCAGCCGGAATATGTAAAAGAAATCCTTGCAAGCCGTGACAGAACCCGGGCGGGGGAAACAGCTCCGGCCAAAGGTTTGTTTTTGAAAAAAATAGAATATCCTGAAAAAATCCGTTGACACACCCGGCGGGATATTATATAATATCTAACTGTGATATGCGAATAAATGCGTCTCAAAGCCCCGGGATGCATTTTTTTCATAAACCTGCACAGGCAGGGTTGAATGTGATGGAGGGTCCGGACAGCCAGGAAGTCACATTCCGTACAAGATTGATTCAGATTTTAACAGGAGGAGACAGACTCATGAAAAGTTTTATGGCTAGCCCATCTACCATCACAAGAGACTGGTATGTAGTTGACGCTACAGGACATACATTAGGACGTTTAGCATCCGAAGTAGCTAAAGTTTTAAGAGGAAAAAATAAACCGATCTTCACACCGCACATGGACTGCGGCGATTATGTGATCATCGTAAACGCTGACAAGATCAAAGTGACCGGTAAGAAGTTAGATCAGAAGATCTACTACCATCACAGCGATTACGTTGGTGGCATGAAAGAAACCACATTAAAAGAAAAACTGGCTAAGAAACCAGAACAAGTTTTTGAACTTGCCGTAAAAGGTATGCTTCCTAAAGGACCTCTCGGAAGACAGATGTACAGAAAGCTTTACGTGTACGCTGGCCCGGATCACAAACACGCTGCACAGCAGCCAAAAGAGTTAGAAATCAAGTATTAATTTAAGGAGGAAAAGTAAGTGGCTACTACAAGATATTACGGAACTGGTAGAAGAAAAAGCAGTGTTGCAAGAGTTTACCTTATGCCAGGAACAGGAAAAGTGACAATCAACAAAAAAGACATGGATGATTACTTCGGCTTTGACACTTTAAAAGTAATCGCTCGTCAGCCATTAGAGTTAACATCCACAGCAGATAAATTCGACGTATTAGTAAACGTACACGGCGGTGGATACACAGGACAGGCCGGCGCTATCCGTCACGGTATCGCAAGAGCTCTTCTGGAAGCAGACCCAGAGCTTCGTCCGGTATTAAAGAAAGCCGGATTTCTTACCCGTGACCCTCGTATGAAAGAGAGAAAGAAGTACGGCCTCAAGGCTGCCCGTCGCGCTCCGCAGTTCAGCAAGCGCTAAACTTTATCAAAAGTGGTCAAAAACCCCGGAACTACGCGGTTTCCGGGGTTTTTCCTTTTCAAATGGTTTGACG
>DXGQ01000003.1 GCA_019113845.1 Candidatus Anaerobutyricum avicola | reverse complement strand
TGGAAGCCACAGACACAGTAAGGAAACAATAACTTCTGATGGAGAGGGAATCCCTCCTTCAGTTATTCATTTAGATTTTGTAACTATTAACTCGTAGTCATTATTGACTACACCATTATTATACTAGGAGGAGAGAAAAGTCATGGGAAAGTATGACGCACTTGCCAGAGACATTGTGAAGAATGTCGGCGGCAAAGAAATTCAAATTAAAACCGATGCTCGGTCTTGCCATCGGCGCGGCCATGTGTTATCCGGCGATTCAGCAGAGCGCTCTGTCCGTAGCGGGAGAGCCCCTTTATAATATTTTGTCCGGAACTATGTTTTCCTCACCGGTCTACATCGACTTTTTCGGTATCCCGATCATTTCCGTGGACTATACGGGAACGGTCATCCCGGTTTATATCAACAATGTCATGACGCTTGGCTATGACAATGTGATGATGCCGTTTTTCGCCTGTACATTTGCCACATCCGCTGTTGTCCTGGCAATCTTCTTTAAGACAAAGGATAAACTGTTAAAGGAAATGGCAATCCCGAACTTTATCTCCGGTATCTTCGGTGTGACCGAACCGGCCATTTACGGTATCCTGCTGCCGCTTAAGAAACCGTTTATCATAAGCTGTATCGCCGGCGGAATCGGCGGCGCCTTCTACGGACATTTTAATTTCCGTAAGTTTATTCTGGGCGGCATGGATTATAAAAAACTTCCGCCGGATTCCTTTTATCCGGGCAGAGAGGCCGTGGACGCGTACGGGCATTACAAAGAAGATATCGCCCTGTTTGCAGAACTGGGACTGCGCTGTTACCGGTTCTCCATCTCCTGGTCCCGCATTTTTCCGACGGGAGAAGAGAAGGAGCCGAATGAAGCGGGACTGCGCTATTATGACAATTATATTGATGAGTTGCTCAAATACGGTATCGAGCCGATCGTGACCATCTGCCATTTTGATATGCCGCTGGCGCTTGTAGAGAAATACGGCTCCTGGCGCAGCCGGACGGTGATCGACTGCTATATCCGTTACTGCGAAGCTCTGTTTCGCCGTTATAAAGAGAAAGTGCGCTACTGGATCACCTTTAACGAGATCAACATGCTCATGCATTTGCCGTTCATGGGCGCCGGACTCTGCTTTCAGGAAGGAGAAAATGAACTGCAGGTCAAGTACCAGGCGGCACACAACGAGCTGGTGGCGTCGGCGCTGGCGACAAAGCTGGCCCACGAGATCAACCCGGCGTTTCAGATCGGCTGTATGCTGGCAGCTGGGAGCGTCTATCCGTACAGCTGCAACCCGCTGGATGTGTGGGAGAGCATGAAAAAAGACAGAGAGAACTATTTCTTTATCGACGTGCAGGTGCGGGGCGAGTATCCGTCCTACGCGAAAAAAATCCTGGAAAAAGAAGGCATCCATCTGGAAATCGGTGCGGACGACGCCAGGATCCTAAAAGAAAATACCGTGGATTTTGTTTCCCTTTCCTATTATAACAGCCGCTGCGTCCGCGCGGACGGCAAAGGCGAAGCGTCAGGAGGAAATGTGTTTGCCTCCGCGAAGAATCCGTACCTTACCTGCAGCCAGTGGGGATGGCCGATCGACCCGATGGGGCTTCGCATTACGTTAAATGCGCTCTATGACCGCTACCAGAAACCGCTCTTTATCGTGGAAAATGGCCTTGGCGCCGTGGACGAAGTGGAGACGGACGGCAGCATCAATGACGACTACCGCATTGATTACCTGCGTTCCCACATTCAGGCGATGATGCAGGCGGTGGACGAGGACGGTGTGGAGCTCCTCGGATACACCCCGTGGGGATGCGTTGACCTGATCTGCGCCACCACCGGCGAGATGTCCAAACGGTACGGTCTTATTTATGTGGATAAGGACAACGCCGGAAACGGAACACTGAAACGGACAAAGAAAAAATCCTTCCACTGGTACAAAGAAGTCATCGCCTCCAACGGAGAAAACCTCCGGTAAGAACATGGATTCCCTGATGAAAATAAAGTGAGACTTCTTTCGTGAACCTGCGCCGCCGGTCTGTCTTGTAAGGCAGACCGGCGGTTTTATAATATAATAATTCCAAAAAAGAGTTGTGCAATCTTTCCCTTTGTGCTAGAATTGGATTTGTATGTATAAAATAGGAGAGAATATGTATACTTTATTGACAAAAGACGGTCTGGCAAAAAGAGGCAGACTGGAGACCGTGCACGGCACTATTGAGACGCCGGTTTTCATGAATGTGGGAACGGTGGGCGCCATCAAGGGGGCTGTCAGCACAGACGATTTAAAAATGATAGGAACACAGGTGGAGCTGTCCAATACCTACCATCTGCATGTGCGGACGGGGGATGCGCTGATCAAGAAGTTTGGCGGACTCCACAAGTTTATGGCGTGGGACAGGCCGATCCTGACGGACTCCGGTGGATTTCAGGTGTTTTCCCTCTCGGGGCTCCGGCGGATTAAGGAAGAAGGCGTATATTTCCAGTCCCACATCGACGGCCATCACATTTTCATGGGACCGGAGGAGAGCATGCAGATTCAGTCGAATCTCGGTTCGACCATCGCGATGGCGTTTGACGAATGCCCGCCGAGCAAGGCGGATGAAGCGTACATCCGTAATTCCGTGGCGAGGACGACCCGCTGGCTGGAGCGATGTAAGAAGAAGATGGCAGAGCTTAACAGTCTGCCGGATACGGTGAATCCGCACCAGCTTCTGTTCGGCATCAATCAGGGCGGTATTCTGGCAGATGTGCGAAAGGAACACGCCCGTATCATCAGCGAGATGGATCTGGATGGCTATGCCATCGGCGGCCTGGCGGTGGGAGAGACTCACGAGGAGATGTATCACATCCTGGATGAGACAGTCCCTTGCCTGCCGGAAGATAAGCCCACCTACCTTATGGGTGTGGGTACACCGGCGAATATCCTGGAAGCGGTGGACCGGGGCGTGGATTTCTTTGACTGCGTGTATCCGTCGAGAAACGGACGCCATGGTCATGTGTACACCGCCCATGGCAAGCTGAATCTTTTTAATAAGAAGTATGAACTGGATGAAAGGCCGATCGAGGAAGGCTGCGGATGCCCGGCATGTCGGACGTACAGCCGCGCTTATATCAGACATCTCTTAAAGGCGAAGGAAATGCTCGGAATGAGACTCTGCGTTCTTCATAACCTGTATTTCTACAATCATCTGATGGAACGCATCCGGACAGCCATCGAGGAACATCGCTATAAAGAGTTTAAAAAGGAGACTCTTGAAGGATTTCTGACGCCGGAAGACTGAGGGCGTCGGCAGGTAAGCTGCATTTATCCTGACAGGATATATATTATTTAGGTATATATTATAATAGAAGAAAATGGAGGTATCACATGTTATTAAATCAGGCAGCAAGTGCGAACATCATAACGATCATTCTCTATGTCGTAGTTTTTGGAGCAATCATCTACTTTATGATGATTCGTCCGCAGAAAAAACAGCAGAAAGAGGCGGCGGCAATGCACGCGAGTATGCAGGCCGGCGACAGTGTTCTGACGACCAGCGGATTCTATGGTGTGATCATTGACATCATGGACAACACCGTTATCGTTGAGTTCGGTAACAACCGGAACTGCCGTATTCCGATGCAAAAAGACGCCATCGCGGCAGTGGAAAAACCGAATCTCACAAAAACAGAAGAAGAGTAGACATTATACGAGAATCGTTGCGTGCGCAGCGGTTCTTTTTTCTTAAGTGACAGGAAGCGGGAAAAAGATATTGGATGCAACTGCCGTTCTAATCCCGGCCCCTTTTTCATACAATATAAAAAAATCCGAGGTGTCTCATGAAAGAAAATGGTAATCTGCGGGAGATTGGATTAAAAAAGATGATAGCCCTTTTGATCGGAGCTGTGGCGGCGGCCGTGGCGACGATCCTTCTCATTGCGGTCTTTGCTTTCATAATGCTGAAAGCGGAGCTGTCTGCCAGCGCGGAAAATATCGGGATCATCTGTATCAGCGTGATCTCCTGTTTTGCGGGAGGGTTCTTTTGCGGCAGGCGAAATGAGAAGAGAGGGTTTCTCTGGGGACTGGCTGTGGGATGTCTGTACTTTTTGTTTTTGTTATTGCTACGGGCGGGAAGCGGACAGCAGATCGTTGCACAAATGTTTTCTCTGTTTACAACTTTTCTTTATTGCGCCGGGAGCGGAATGCTTGGCGGGATGCTCAGCTGAAAAAAACTCTTCCTTTATAAAAATGTTTGTGTTATACTACACAAAGGAGTGTCGTCTGTGACGTCGGCGTCTGCGCTGCGTTTTCGGGGAGATGTCCGGATGGATAACATCCGGGGAGTTCGCCCGGACGAAGATGGTTCCGGCGTGAGAGGAACGGCGTTTCAGATTACATAGAAGATTAAGAGCAAGGAGGCATTTGATATGAAGCGTGTTAAAACACTTACTGGCAACAAGACATATGCGGTGAGCATGTGTAAGGGCGGCTGTGGCGAATGTCAGACATCCTGTCAGTCCGCATGCAAGACATCCTGTACGGTTGGAAACCAGACTTGCGAGAACAACAAATAATTGAACCGCAGCATAGGACCGGAGTTTGTCCGGTATGTTTGCAATAGGGTGAGCAGAGGAATCTGTTCACCCTATCTGTTGTGTCATGGGAGTTATGAACGATGTCATGAAAGCGATGGAGCGATGCGCCGGGATAAAGGAATCGCGTCCGGACGGGACATTTCATAACTGCCATGATACAAAATCGGGGAACAGAAAGGAGTCGTATTGTGGTTCATCAGTACAAGAATAATGGATACAATATCGTGATGGATATCTGCAGCGGAGCCATTCATGTGGTGGACGATGTGGTATATGATGTGATCTCTCTGTTTGAGGAGAACAGCCTGGATGCGATCAGGCAGCAGCTTGCCTATGATGAAAAAGAGATAGACGAAGCTTATCAGGAGGTTCTGGAATTAAAAGAGCAGGGACTTCTGTTTACGGACGATATATATGAGGATTATATCAAGGAAGTAAAAGAGAGAAAGACGGTGGTCAAGGCGTTATGTCTTCACATTGCCCATGACTGTAATCTTGCCTGCCGCTACTGCTTTGCGGAGGAAGGAGAGTACAAGGGTGACCGGGCGCTCATGAGCGCTGAGGTCGGAAGAGCAGCGCTTGACTTTCTCGTAGAGAACTCCGGCAACCGACATAATCTGGAGGTTGACTTCTTTGGCGGGGAGCCGACGATGAATTTCGGAGTCGTAAAAGAAGTGGTGGAGTACGGACGTACTCTGGAGAAAAAGTATGACAAGCATTTCCGCTTTACCTTTACGACCAACGGCATCCTCTTAAATGATGAGATGATGGAGTTTGCCAACCAGGAGATGGATAACGTGGTCCTGAGCGTTGACGGGCGGAAGGAAGTCAACGATTACATGCGCCCGACCCGTAACGGCAAGTCCAGCTATGATATCATCATGCCGAAGTTTATCCGGTTTGCCGAGTCGAGAGGACAGCAGAAGTATTATGTGAGAGGAACCTTTACCAGAAAGAATCTGGACTTTTCCAATGACGTGATCCATCTGGCAGATTTAGGTTTTGAGCAGATCTCCATGGAGCCGGTTGTGGGTCTTCCGGAAGAACCGTATGCCATCCGGGAGGAGGATCTTCCGCAGATCTTTGAGGAATATGACCGTCTTGCAAGAGAGATCATCAAAAGAAAGAAGGAAGGAAGAGGATTTAATTTCTTCCACTTTATGATCGACTTGACCGGCGGCCCGTGCGTGGCGAAGAGACTGTCCGGCTGCGGAAGCGGAACGGAGTATCTTGCAGTGACGCCGTGGGGAGATCTGTATCCGTGCCATCAGTTCGTGGGAGAGGAGAAGTTCCTCATGGGCAATGTCTTTGACGGCATTAAGCGTCCGGATATCGCGGACGAGTTCCGTCAGTGTAACGTCTATACGAAGAAAAAATGCAGGGAGTGCTTTGCGAGATTTTACTGCAGCGGCGGCTGTGCAGCAAATTCTTACAAGTTCCACGGTGTCATAGACGACGCCTATGACTTAAGCTGCGAGATGGAAAGAAAACGTGTGGAATGTGCCATTATGATTCAGGCCGCTCTGGCACAGGAAGGGGAGTAAAAAATGGCAAGTAAACGTAAAAAGAACAGCAATCCGAAGCGGAATGCTGTTCTGACGATTCTGGTGACGATCGTCGTCGCTGCCGTATGTCTTTATACCGTTCTGGTGGGACTTGGTCCTCATCATCTCGGTTCTGCCAAAAACATCGAGCTGGGTCTTGACCTGGCCGGCGGCGTCAGCGTGACGTATGAGGTAAATGAGGATAATCCGTCCCAGACGGATATGGATGACACCATATATAAGCTGCAGCTCCGTGTGCAGAATTACAGCACGGAGTCCGAGGTATACCAGGAAGGCGCCAACCGGATCACTGTTGAGATTCCGGGGGCGACTAACGCCAACGAGATCCTGGAGGAGCTGGGCAAGCCGGGCGATCTGTCTTTCCAGACAGAGGACGGTACAGAGGTGCTGACCGGTTCCAATATTGAGAGTGCGGAAGCAGGTACTTACGATGAGAACGGTATCAATAACTACGTAGTTTCCCTGACGATGGATGAGGCGGGAAAACAGGCGTTTGCCGACGCCACCTCAGCCAATATCGGCAAACCGATCTACATTTATTATGACGGTCAGGTAGTGAGCGCACCGACCGTGCAGTCCGCTATCACAGAGGGTGAGTGCGTCATCGAAAATATGGAAAGTTATGAGGAAGCGGAAGAACTGGCTTCCACCATCCGTATCGGCGCGCTTCCGCTGACTCTGACGGAAGTACAGTCCAACGTGGTCGGCGCGAGACTGGGACAGGATGCCATCGACACGAGCCTTCTGGCGGGAGCCATCGGTATCGTGGTCATCTTCCTGTTTATGACGATCCTTTACCGGATTCCTGGTCTACTGTCCGGTTTTGCACTGCTCGGTTATGTGATCCTGAACCTGCTTGCGATCAACGGATTTAACGCTACCCTGACGCTGCCCGGTATCGCCGGTGTGATCCTGGCGATCGGTATGGCGGTGGATGCCAACGTTATCATCTTTACCCGTATCAAGGAGGAGATCAACGCCGGAAAGTCCGTGATCAACGCCATTGAGACCGGTTATCATAAAGCACTGTCCGCCATCCTCGACGGGAATATCACCACACTGATCGCGGCGGCAGTACTCTGGATCAAAGGATCCGGAACGGTAAAAGGTTTTGCGCAGACTTTGGCGATCGGTATCATTTTGTCCATGTTCACGGCTCTCTTTGTGACAAAGAAGCTGATGATGAGCGCATATAATCTCGGCCTTAAAGACGAGAAGTTCTACGGACGGGCAAAGGTATTTAAAGTATTTAATTATATTAAGCTCAGCAAGTTCTGTATGGTGGCATCCCTGATCGTCATTATCCTTGGATTTGTATTTCTGCCGATCAACAAAAACTCGATCGGACAGATCTTAAACTACGATCTGGATTTCTCCGGCGGTACGGCTATCACCATGACGCTGGACGACCCGATCACGGATGAGCTTGACCAGCAGATCTGCGATACCGTGAGAGAAAATGTCGGCGGCGGGACCGTGCAGTCCCAGAAAGTACAGGGAGCCAATGAACTGGTAGTAAAGACCGGCGAGCTTTCTCTGGACCAGAGAGAAGCCCTGGAGACCACCCTCAAGGATTCCTACGCCATCTCAGATTATCAGGTGCAGCAGATCACGGGAAGTATTTCCAGTGAGATGCGGCAGGATGCGGCAGTGGCAGTGGCCATTGCGGCTGTGTGTATGCTCATCTATGTGGCGTTCCGGTTTAAAGATATGAAGTTCGGTGTCAGCGCGGTACTTGCCCTGCTCCACGATGTACTCTGTGTATTTACCGTGTATGCGGTGGCAAGATTATCGGTGGGAAGTACGTTTATCGCGTGTATGCTGACGATCCTCGGATATTCCATCAATGCGACGATCGTTATCTTTGACCGTATCCGGGAGAACCTGAAAGATAATCAGATGGTAAAACAGGGAATCGACGTGGTGGTCAACACGAGTATCAGTCAGACACTGACTCGTTCCATCAATACTTCTCTGACGACGTTCATCACCATTGCGATTCTTTACATCGTCGGTGTGGCTGCCATCAAGGAGTTCTCTCTTACACTGATGTGCGGCGTTGTCTTCGGCGCGTACTCTTCCGTATGTATCACGGGACCACTGTGGTACCGTATGAAGATGCTCTCTGATAAGAGAAAGGCTTCTGCGCAGAAGAAGGCGGGTGTCGGGACGAAAAAACAGGCTTCCGGAGAGGAAGGAAAGAAGGCTGGAAAAAAGAAATCTTCCGGTAAAAAGAGAAAATAATTTTTGGTCTTACATCATATGACAGGGGGCTGCCGGGACGGCGCGCTTCTTTTGGACGGTGATGTCGTCTGCAAGAAGTGCTGCTTTGTCTGGCAGCCTCTTTTTGCCACAAAAAGGAGGAGCAGTGATGGAACAATGGTTTATTGCCGCAAAGCGGGCGGATTTTAACGGGATCGCAGAGCGCTTTCATGTGAGCCCGGTGCTCGCGCGGCTTATGAGAAACAGAGACTTGACGACCGACGCGCAGATGGAGAAATATCTGCACGGGACGCTGCAAGATCTTTATGAGCCGTCTTTGCTGAAAGATGCAAAAAAAGGCGTGGATATTGTCAGGAAGAAAATAGAAGAAGGAAAGAAAATCCGGATCATCTCTGATTATGATGTGGATGGCGTCTCTTCCAATTATATATTATATAAAGGATTGCTGCGCTGCGGGGCGGATGTGGACTACCGGATCCCGGACCGGGTTGCCGATGGATACGGCATCAATGAGCATCTCATCGACCAGGCGTATGAGGATGGCATCGACACGGTGATCACCTGTGATAACGGCATTGCGGCGGCGCCGCAGATCGCTTACGGAAAGAGTCTGGGGCTTACCTTTGTGGTGACGGATCATCATGATGTGCCTTTTACAGAGGAAGATGGTGTCCGGCGGGAAATATTGCCGGAGGCAAACGCGGTGATCAATCCCAAAAGAGACGACTGTCCCTATCCGTTTAAGGGGATCTGTGGCGCTGTGGTGGCATTTAAATTCGTGCAGCTTTTGTACGATGCCTTTGGCATTGACCGGAAGGAGACGGAAGAATTTCTGGAGATGACGGCGATGGCAACGGTCTGCGATGTGATGATTTTGCAGGATGAGAACCGGATTCTTGTAAAAGAGGGACTTCGCCGGATGAACGAGACAAAGATTCCCGGGCTGCGGGCGCTCATCGCGGTCAATCATCTGGAAGAAAAAAAGCTGACGGCCTATCACCTGGGATTTATCCTCGGCCCCTGTATCAATGCCTCCGGAAGACTGACGACGGCGAAGAAAGCTCTGGATTTACTGCTTTGTACGGACGTTTCCCGGTGTCAGGCCATGGCGGAGGAACTGCTTTTGCTGAATGCCGAGCGCAAGGAGATGACCAGGCAGGGAGAAGAGGAAGCTCATCGGTATCTGGAAACTACCGGGCATATCCACGATAAAGTGCTTGTCGTTTTTTTGCCGGATTGTCATGAAAGTATTGCAGGAATTATTGCAGGAAGAATCAGAGAGTGCTATAATAAACCGGTGTTTGTGATCACGAGGACTGCAGAGGGGCTGAAGGGCTCCGGCCGTTCCATTGAGACGTATCACATGTATAATGAGATGGTCCGGGTGAAGGACTGTTTTACCAAGTTTGGCGGCCATCCGATGGCGGCAGGACTATCCATGGAGGAAGGCCGGCTGGAAGAGTTCCGGGAACGGCTGAATGCCAACGCGCAGCTGACGGAGGAGGACTTCGTCCGCAAAGTACATATCGACATCGCTCTGCCGGTTTCCTGGCTGTCAGAGGAGTTTCTTTCGGAACTTGACGCTCTGGAGCCTTTTGGAAATGGCAACCAGAAACCGCTTTTTGCGCAGAAAGGGTTTTCTGTCGCCGGCATCAGAGAGTTGGGGAGTTCCGGCCGCTGCCTCAAAATGTTTCTGCGGGATACGGACGGATATGGCATGGAGGCCATTTATTTTGGAGATGCGGCACATTTTTTTGCGGATATGGAAGAGTCCTGCGGACGGATGGAGACAGAGCGGACACGAAAGGGGCTGTCCTCTTCGGTACGCATGGACTGCACCTACTATCCGGAGATTAATGAGTGGCGTGGACAGCGCACCATGCAGATCGTGGTAAAGAATTACCGCTTTTCCTGTGAGACGGCAGGAAAGTGATAAGCGTACACAGGTACAAAAAAGTAAAAAGAGAAATGTAAACGAGGGAATAAGAATGACAGATACGAAAGTAGAAAAAAGAAAGATCCGGCTGATCGGGCTTGATCTGGACGGAACGACACTGACGACGGACAAGCAGCTGACGCCTTACACTAAGGAAGTGCTGGAGGCATGTATCCGCCAGGGGATTGAAGTCCTGCCGGCAACAGGCAGGGTCTGGTCAGGGATTCCAAAAGAGCTGACCGATATCGAGGGGGTCCGGTATGTGATCTCCTCTAACGGCGCCGCAGTGGTGGAGCTTGCCACAGGAAAGGCCGTGTACACGAACGGCATTGCCTGGGAGCGGGCTCTGGAGATCTTTGACATACTGGAACAATATGATACCTTTTATGATGCGTATGCCCTTGGCGGCGGCTGGTGTGAAGGACGGTTTTATGATAATCTTGAAACCTTCGGCATTGAGCCGGCGATCCAGACACTGATCCATAAGTCCAGGACGAGGATTGATGATCTGCGGGCATGGGTGAGAGAGCATAAGGCTCCTGTGGAGAAGATCAATATGTTTTTCCGGGAAGAAGAAAAACGGCAGGAGGCGTTCCGGGAGCTCGGCGCGATCCCGGATCTGGCAGTGACCTGTTCTCTGACCAATAATCTGGAGATCAACCACTGTACCTGTAACAAAGGAGACGCGCTTTTAAATCTCGGAAAGATCCTCGGGATTCCGATGGAAGAGATCATGGCATGCGGCGACGGGAACAATGACCTGGAGATGGTGCGGGATTCCGGCCTGGGCGTTGCCATGGAAAATGGTGAGGAGAGCCTGAAGGAAGCGGCAGATTACGTGACGGTCAGCAACGATGAGGAAGGGGTTGTAAAGGCCATCGCGCTTTTCTGTGACCTGGAGCTTAAGGACACGCCGGCACAGTAAGCATGTTTTGCGGGTATTCCCGGTCACCGGGTGAACAGGAACCTTCGGGTGGAATCTCCTGGGTGGATTTGTCGTTTTTTCTGTTTTTTCGATTATATTTCTGTTATAATAAAACCGCAGTATAACATAGCGGCCATGCGGACGCGGGACAGCCGGAAGGATCGTCTTTGCGCGGCAGTCGTGGTATGTTAAAGAGAAAGGGTGGGCGAAGTGAGAAAGCTTGAAGATTATGTAAAAAGTATTCCGGATTTTCCAAAGCCGGGGATTATTTTCCGGGATGTGACCTCGGTCCTTCAGGATCCGGAAGGATTGAAACTGAGCATCCATGAGCTGATGAAATGTCTGGAGGGCACAGAGTTTGACGTGATTGCCGGAGCGGAAGCCAGAGGATTTTTATTTGGTATGCCGCTCGCCTATAATAAGAGCAAGGCTTTTGTGCCGATCCGCAAAAAGGGTAAGCTTCCGAGAGAGACCATCAGCGAGGAATATTCCCTGGAATACGGTACGGAGACCATCGAGATGCATAAGGATGCGATTTTCCCGGGACAGAGAGTCGTTCTTGTCGATGATCTGCTGGCGACGGGAGGAACGGCGGCTGCAGCGATCCGGATGATCGAGAGACTGGGCGGAAAGGTTGTGAAAGTCCTTTTCCTTATGGAACTTGCCGGTCTTGAGGGAAGAAAAGAGCTGGAAGGCTATGATGTGGATTCTGTCATTATTTATCCGGGCAAATGACAGAAGGCAGACCGTCCTGAAATGTCTGACTGACAGAAGGCGGCTTCTCCCTGTGCGGCTCTGACCGCACGGGGATTTCTTGTCCCCGGAAAAGTTTTCGGGAATGATGGCAGGGAGGACATTTTTGCGTTTTGTGGATTTCTCCGCCACAGAGGTATGCGTTTCAGAACAGGATCAGTGAGGATAAAAGATTACAGAATAGGTGGATTGTTAAAGTTGGAACATATGAATTTATTACAGCGGATCGAGAGCAAGTCATCCTCTTTCAGTAAGGGACAGAAACGACTTGCGGAGTACATTACCAATAATTTTGATACGGCGGCTTATCTGACAGCGTCCAAGCTGGGAAAAGAGGCGGGCGTGAGTGAGTCCACGGTCGTCCGTTTTGCCTATCAGCTGGATTATGACGGATATCCGGAGCTTCAGAAGGCTATTCAGGTCATTGTGAAGACCAATTCCAATTCCATGCAGAGAATGTCCCTTTCCTCCAAACGGTATCAGGAAAAGGGCGTGTTAAAGAGTATCCTGTCCACAGACTGTGA
Source organism: Candidatus Anaerobutyricum avicola (assembly GCA_019113845.1). Taxonomy (GTDB): domain Bacteria; phylum Bacillota; class Clostridia; order Lachnospirales; family Lachnospiraceae; genus Anaerobutyricum; species Anaerobutyricum avicola. The sequence goes on along the minus strand of DXGQ01000003.1, from coordinate 15,289 downwards.
GAGACTGCGGGATACGATCCAGAACGGGATTGATGAGGAAGAATTCAACAAGGCGGTCAGATTTATCAATGAAGGCCGCAGATTATATATATTGGGAACAAGAAGTGCGGCGCACCTGGCAGGGCTGATGGGGTATTATTTCAAAATGCTTTTTGATAACGTCATTGTGGTGGATGCCAACAGTACTTCCGAGACATTGGAACAGATTTACAACATGCAGCCGAATGACGTGATGATCGGCATCACATTTCCAAGGTATTCCAAACGGACGATGATCGCGCTGCAGTTTGCTAAAGATCATGGCGCGAAGACGATCGCACTGACGGACAATGCGCAGTCGCCGATCGTGGAGTTTGCCGACTGCAGTCTGTTTGCCAAGAGTGATGTGATGACGATCGTGGATTCTCTTGTCTGCGCGCTGAGTGTGGTCAACGCGCTGGTGACAGCCATCGCCCTCCTGCGGAAGGATGACGTGGAAAAACGTCTCATGGCGCTGGAAGAAATCTGGAATGAGTACGATGTTTACAATAGAAGCGCCGATTACAACAGCTTCTAAATAAGGATCCGGGCGTGTGCGCAGGGCTGTGCCGCATGCCGGTGCACTGGGAAAGGGAGAATAAAAGACACAGATATGAAAAAAGTGATTATCATTGGCGGAGGGGCAGCCGGGATGCTGGCTGCCATTTCTGCATCTGCGCAGGGAAAAGAGGTCATACTGTTAGAAAGAAATGAAAAGCCGGGAAAGAAGCTTTTTATCACCGGAAAGGGGCGGTGCAATATCACAAATGCCTGCAGCCCGGAGGAGTTTCTCGGCCATGTGGCGACCAACAGCCGCTTTCTCTACAGTGCCTTTTCCCGGTTTAACAACGAGGATATGATCCGTCTTCTGGAGGAGGCGGGGCTTAAGACAAAGGTGGAGAGGGGACAGCGGGTGTTTCCGCAGTCTGACCATTCTTCCGATGTGATCAGAACATTGAAGCGGCTCTGTGACCGGAACCGTGTGAAGATACTCTGTCACGCAAAGGCGGAGGAGATCCTGCTGGCTTCTCCGGATGGGGAGAAAGAAATGTCTGATTCAGGGCAGGACGAAAAAACTGTTTTGGACGAAAAAATGTTCGGGAAGAGCGTGAAGGAAGACCTTCCGGTTTTTGCGGGAGTGAAACTGACGGACGGCAAAGTAATCCGCGGGGATTCCCTCATTATCGCTGCCGGAGGATGTTCCTATACGTCCACCGGCTCGGACGGGGACGGATACCGCCTGGCCCGCTCCATCGGTCACAGTATAAAACCGGTATATCCTTCTCTGGTACCATTTGTCATGAAAGAGGAGTGGTGTCGGGATCTTATGGGGCTTACGCTCAGAAATATATCCATTCGTGTCAAAGACGGAAAAAAAGTGATTTACGAGGGATTCGGAGAGTTTCTCTTTACGCACTTTGGTGTCAGCGGTCCGCTGGTGCTCACCGCGAGCACCCGTCTCGGGAAGTATCAGAAGGCGCTGGAGGAAGGCCGTCTCACTCTGTATCTGGATTTAAAACCGGCTCTTACGATGGAGCAGCTGGAGAAGCGGTTTCTTCGCGAGTTTGATACTTACCGGAACAAAAATATCTCCAATGCGATGGAGCGGATGCTTCCAAGGAAAATGGTGCCGGTTTTCCTGAAAACAGCCGGGATACCGGAGGAAAAGAAGGTGCGGGATATCACTAAAAAGGAGCGCCGCCGCATGGAAGAACTCATGAAGGGGATGGAGATGCACATTTCCGGAGTGCGGGGATTTGAGGAAGCCATCGTCACCAGGGGAGGCGTCAATGTAAAAGAAGTGTCTCCGACGACCATGGAGTCCAGGATCGTAAAAAATGTCTTTTTTGCCGGAGAGATCCTGGATGTGGACGCGGTGACGGGAGGATTTAATCTGCAGATCGCCTGGTCTACCGGATATACGGCGGGATTTTTTGCCTGACCGTTTTAGTTTTGCATGAACATTGCGCAAAAAAAGGGGTTCCTTTTTTTGGCGGATTGTGTTAGAATGATTTAGTGTAGGCAATGCTGTGTCATTAGACATAGAACAGACGATACCAGAGGATGGGAGGCAGTATCCATGTATTACAGTATTGCGATTGATGGGCCGGCGGGCGCCGGAAAGAGCACCATTGCAAAAGAGATTGCAAATAAGATTCATTTTATTTATGTGGATACGGGAGCCATGTACCGGGCGATCGCTCTCTATTTTCTGAGAGAGGGGATCGACGGACACGACACGGAGCGTATTTCGGCGGAGTGTCCGAAGATACGTGTCAGCCTCGGATATGATGCGGAGGGGAAGCAGCAGGTTTTCCTGAACGGAGAGAATGTCACCCCGTATATCCGCACGGAAGAAGTGGGAAAGATGGCGTCGCTCACAGCGGCGATTCCTGCCGTGAGGGCGGCTCTGCTGGATCTGCAGAGAGATATGGCCCGCACATCCAGCATATTGATGGATGGCAGAGATATCGGCACCAATGTACTTCCGGACGCATCCCTGAAGATCTACCTTACTGCGTCATCAGCAGTCCGCGCGAAGCGGCGCTATGATGAGCTGCAGGCGAAAGGTGTCGACTGTGATCTCGCGCAGATCGAGCGGGATATCATCGAGAGAGACAGGCAGGATATGAACCGGGAGATCGCGCCGCTAAAAAAGGCGGAAGATGCGGTTCTTCTTGATTCATCGGACATGTCTGTGGAAGAAGTTGTCGATGCGGTCATTGCCGAATATAATAAAATAATTTTGCCGGAGTAGAGAATGGAGATTAATATAGCGAAGTCTGCTGGCTTTTGTTTTGGAGTTCGCAGAGCTGTCGATACGGTTTATAAGGAGTCGGGAAAGAAGAACGTTTATACTTATGGCCCTATTATCCATAACGACGAGGTCGTGGCCGACCTGGAGAGACAGGGGGTCGGCGTCATCAATGACAGCAGAGAGTTCGCCTCACTGGGCGAAGGTACCATCATCATCCGGTCTCACGGAGTGCCGAGGGCGATTTATGACGAGATTGCCCATGTAGGTCTTGAGCTGGTCGATGCGACTTGTCCCTTTGTCCGGAAGATTCACCGGATCGTGGAGAGGGAGAGCGGCGAAGGCAGAATCATTATTATCGTGGGCAACAACCATCACCCGGAAGTGGAGGGGATCATGGGCTGGTGCCACACCACGCCGATTGTCATTGAGAATCGGGAACAGGCGGAAGCGATTGCGGTTGATGCAGATACAAAGCTGTCTATTGTATCACAGACGACATTTAACTACAATAAGTTTCAATATTTAGTTGAAATTATCTCAGAAAAGGGTTATGATATAAATGTTTTTAATACGATTTGTAATGCCACGGAAGAGCGGCAGAAGGAGACGCGCGAGCTGGCGATGCGCTCCGATGCCATGATCGTCATCGGCGGCAGACACAGTTCGAACACACAAAAACTTTTTGAGATAAGTAAAAAAGAATGTAGTAATACTTTTTATATACAAACAAAAAATGATTTGAATATGGAGGATTTTCATAATATCGGGATACTCGGTATTACTGCAGGGGCTTCAACCCCAAACAATATTATCAAGGAGGTTCATGAAAGCATGGCGGAAATGAGTTTTGACCAGATGCTGGAAGAAAGTTTTAAGACAATCAGAAATGGAGAGGTTGTACAGGGTACTATTATCGATGTAAAAGAGGATGAGATCATCTTAAATATTGGATATAAATCTGACGGTATCATTACAAGAAACGAATATTCCAACGACCAGAACTTAGACCTGACCACCGTAGCCAAAGTTGGCGACGAGATGGAGGCTAAGGTTCTGAAAGTGAATGACGGCGAGGGACAGGTTCTCTTAACTTACAAGAGACTGAAAGCTGAGAAAGGCAACAAGAGATTAGAGGAAGCCTTCAACAACAAAGAAGTGTTAAAGGCAAAGGTTGCCAAAGTATTAGACGGTGGATTAAGTGTTGTTGTGGAAGATACAAGAGTATTTATCCCGGCAAGCCTTGTGTCCGATACTTATGAGAAGAACTTAAAGAAATATGACGGTCAGGAGATCGATTTTGTGATCACAGAGTTCAATCCTCGCAAGAGAAGAATCATCGGTGACCGCAAACAGCTTCTCGTTGCTGAGAAGAAAGCAAAACAGGAAGCATTATTTGCAAGAATCGAGCCTGGCATGACAGTAGAAGGAACTGTTAAGAACGTGACAGACTTTGGTGCGTTCATCGACCTGGGCGGCGCTGACGGTCTTCTGCATATCTCTGAGATGAGCTGGGGCCGTGTGGAGAATCCGAAGAAGGTCTTCACAGTAGGCGAGCAGGTTAAGGTTCTGATCAAGGATATCCAGGGTGAGAAGATTGCTTTATCTCTGAAGTTCCCGGAGACGAACCCATGGCTTACCGCAGACGAGAAGTATGCTGTCGGCAACGTAGTGACCGGTAAGGTTGCCCGTATGACAGACTTCGGTGCATTTATTGAGCTGGAGCCGGGCGTTGACGCTCTTCTTCATGTTTCTCAGATTGCAAAAGAGCACATCGAGAAACCATCAGACGTACTGAAGGTTGGCGAAGAGATCACTGCCAAGGTTGTTGACTTCAAGAAAGATGAGAGAAAGATCAGCCTGAGTATCAAGGCGTTAGATACTCCAAAAGAAGACTAATAAGTCTCAGATAAGAATTCCGAGAGGATTTTTACAAGAGAAGGAAGGTGTTGTGTAATGGCAGCACCTTTTTTCTTTACCGGAATGATGGGGTGTTGGAATAAAGGAAGATAGAAATACGATTCTGATTGTGGAAGATCAGAAAATTAACAGAACTATCCTGCGCTATATGATTCAGAACGATTACGATGTACTGGAAGCGGAGAACGGCGCCCAGGCATGGTCTATTCTGGAAGAAAACAGCGAAGAGATCATTGCCATTCTCCTGGATATTGTGATGCCTGTCATGGATGGCTATGAGTTTCTGAAACGGCTGAAAGATTCTCCGTGGGAGGGGATTCCGGTGATCGCCATGACCGGAGACAGTGATATCTCCACGGAAGAGCGTACGCTGGAGCTGGGCGCCTGGGACTTTATTATCAAACCTTACAAAGAGAGGATTCTTATGACCCGCCTGAAAAATGCCATTGCCAGAAGCCGGATGGGGTATCTGCAGCAGATGAAGCATATGGCGGAGCACGATTCGGTGACGGGACTGTATAACCGGATGCATTTCTTTAAGAAAACAGAAGAAATGCTGAAAAAATATCCGACGGAGCCTTTTGTCTTTATCCGCATGGATATCAAGCGGTTCCGGCTGATCAATTCCTATTGGGGCGAGGAGGTCGGTAATCGGATCCTGTGCTTTATGGGAGACCTTCTCCGTGAAATATCCGGGCACTATTCCCACTGTACCTTCGGCAGGATCGAATCCGACATTTTCGGCATCTGTATTCCTTATGAGGAAGGGGATTGTGAGAGAATGCTGCGTTTTCTGATCGGACGGATCCTGTCTTACAGTACGACCTTTGCCCTGGAGCCGTCCTTCGGTATTTACCGGGTGGAGGACAACCGCACACCGGCTGAGACAATGTTCATCCTCGCTACCATGGCGAGCCGGAAGATTAAAAATCGCTATCAGGATTACATCGGCATCTATGATGAAAAACTGGGACAGCAGATCATGCAGGAACAGGAGGTCTTTAACGATATGCGGCCGGCCCTCTGTAATGGGGAGTTTGTTGTCTATTTTCAGCCAAAATATGATGGATATACACAGTTTCCATACGGAGCGGAGGCGTTGATCCGGTGGAATCATCCGAAAAAAGGACTGATCGCACCAGCGCAGTTTATCCCGGTTCTCGAGAAAAACGGGTTTATTGAGAAGCTGGATTACTATGTGTGGGAAAAAGTCTGTCAGTATATCAGAAAATGGATTGATGCGGGGCGACACCGGCGCCTGTCTCTGTCAATATGCCCCGGGTCGACTGCTCCAACGCCAGCCTGCCGGACAAGCTGAGCCGTCTGGTGGATAAGTATTCGATACCGCCGGGACTGTTGCAGCTGGAGCTGACGGAGACGGCGTATATGGATAATCCGGATTTCGTCAACAATATGATCTGTGAGCTTCGAAAGAGAGGGTTTCGGATCATGATGGATGATTTTGGGAGCGGTTTTTCTTCCTTAAATACTTTGAAGGATATTCAGGTGGATTATCTGAAACTTGATATGAAGTTTTTGTTTTCCCATGCCAATGATTTTAAGAGCAAGAGGATTCTCTCCTCCGTCGTTTCCATGGCAAAATGGCTGCGCCTTAAAGTGATCGCCGAAGGTGTGGAGACGGAAGAACAGTTTGATTTTCTGAAAAGGATCCGGTGCGACTATGTGCAGGGATATTATTTTTCCCGGCCGATGCCGGCAAAAGAGTATGAGGAGAAGATCCTCCCTCTGGTCAGAAAGAATCCGGCAATCGAGGATCTTGAAGAGAGTCAGCAGAATGTCGTCTATATGTCAAGGGATATCTACGAGAAAATCTATGTGGATGAGCTGACAGGTCTGTATAACCGCCGGTTTCTGAATGAGTGGATGTTTCTCGACCGGATGCGTCCGGGAGATGAACTGCGCAGTGTCGCCATGATTCTCATGGACATTCGCAATTTTAAGGAAATCAACGATACTTACGGTCATCTCACCGGAGATGAAGTGCTGGCCGGCGTGGCTACGGTGCTGAAAAGCTCTGTGCGTGACAGCGATTCGATCATCCGTTATGGCGGCGATGAGTTCCTGGTCATCTTTTTAAATTGCCCGGAGAGACGGGTGCACAGCCGGATTGAGGAGATCTGCGCGCAGCTTCTGCAGATTGACTACGGTATCAGAGAGTCGCGGCAGATCACGGCAGATTATGGCATCTCCTATACGGAAGATTTTGAGAAGACAAAGGCCTTTCTGAATATGATGATCAGCAAGGCCGATGCGCGGATGTATGAAAATAAAAAGAAAAAAGGCGGAAAAAAAGCACCGCTACAGGGTGCTGATCAGTAAGGTCAGTGCCCCGCAGATGATGCCGAAGATGGCGCCCCACAGGACATCTTTTGGAAAATGTACACCTGCCGCCACACGGATGCAGGCAAGGAGGATTCCGAAAAGAATAAGAAGGATCCCCACAGGCAGCCATACGCCGCACCACAGTGTTCCAATCAGAAAGATGGAGAATACGTGTCTGCTGGGAAAGGACTGTCCCTGACCATCCCGGGGGATCAGCGGCAGGATATCGTACATCTCATAAGGACGCGGACTGTTGATCAGCTTTCGGATTCGGCTCATGGCCAGAAAAAAGAAGGCGGGCAGAAACAGAAAGGCAAAGAAGCGTTTATCGAGACCGACAGCGCTCACGACCAGAAGGACGGGATATAAGACGAAGCCGGACAGCGTGAGGAGCCGGTTGACAAGATTCAGAGGATAAATATATGCCGGATGCGTCTGGAAGAGACGCATTATTTTTTTGTAAAAGTTTTCGTTCATTTTTCTCTCCATTTATTTGCTGCGGCAGGGATGAGATCCGGCCGCAGAAACTGCGCCTGTCATTCGGAGACAGGCAGGGTAACTGCATAAAGAGTCATTGTGACATCCGTTTATTATACACATTTATAACAGAATCATCAATGCGCAGAATGCACAAGAAACTTTTGTGCGCAGGTGAAGTTTATACTGTAAAAACAGACGGAAGAAGTGTATAATAACAGTGATGCATGCAGAGAAAAAGAGATCAGATCATGCTGCTGTCCGCCGGAGACGGCGGCCGCAGTGAAAGTTTCACAGAAAAAGAAGGAGAATATCTATGCGAGGAATTGAGACAAGAATACAGGATATCCGCCATAGGGTCTTTACTGAGGTGGCGAAGATGGCTTATCAGAAAGATGCGCCGGTGGAAAAGCAGATGGAGAAGATCCCTTATGAGATCATCCCGGGTGATGTGGCGAATTTCCGGAACGACGTTTTCCTGGAGAGAGCGATCGTGGGAGAGAGAGTCCGTCTTGCCATGGGGCTGCCGTGCCGTGACGCAGGCAACCAGGCGCCGATCTCTGAGGATGTGGATGCCGCCGACCGGCCGGAGACTTACTACACGCCGCCTCTCATCAATATCATCAAGTTCGCCTGCAACGCCTGCCCGGAGAAACGCCTCATCGTCACAGAAGGCTGCATGGGCTGTCTGGCCCATCCGTGTATGGAAGTCTGCCCGAAAGATGCGGTTCATCTGGACCGTACCATCGGGAAGGCGAGCATCGACCAGGATAAATGTATCAAATGCGGACGCTGTGCGAATGCCTGCAGTTACAACGCCATCATCACACAGGAACGTCCCTGCGCCGCAGCCTGTGGTATGGATGCCATCCATTCGGACTCTCAGGGTAAGGCGGAGATCGACTATGATAAATGTGTTTCCTGCGGTATGTGTCTGGTGAACTGTCCTTTTGGGGCTATTTCAGATAAATCCCAGATTTTCCAGGTTATCCGGGGCATTCAGTCCGGAGAACGGATCTATGCGGCCATTGCCCCGGCGTTTGTGGGACAGTTCGGTCCGAAAGTAACCTCCGGCAAGCTGCGTGCGGCGATCAAGCAGCTGGGCTTTACCGATGTCTTTGAGGTGGCAATCGGCGCGGACTTATGTGCCGTGCAGGAGGCGGATGATTTCATGGAAAATGTACCGGAGAAGCTTCCGTTTATGGCGACTTCCTGCTGTCCGGCATGGTCTGCCATGGCAAAAAAAGAGTTTCCGGATTACGCGGACTGCGTTTCCATGGCGCTCACGCCGATGACGCTGACTGCCCGTCTGATCAAGCACACCCGCCCGGGTTCCAAAGTAGTCTTTATCGGGCCGTGTTCCGCGAAAAAGCTGGAGGCTATGGATCCGGCTGTCCGCAGTGAGGTGGATTTTGTTCTCACTTTCGAGGAGATGACGGGGATCTTTGCCGCGCGTGGCATTGACTTAAATACGATCGAGGATCTGCCGGGCGGCGTCAATGATTCTTCTGCAGACGGTCGTGGTTTCGCGGTCTCAGGAGGAGTGGCCCGTGCGGTGGCAGATGTCATTGCGGAAAAATATCCGGAGCATAAGATGCAGGTGGCAAGCGCGGAAGGATTAAAAGAATGTAAAAAACTCATGGCGCTCGCCAAGGCCGGCCGGTATCAGGGGTATCTTCTGGAAGGAATGGCCTGTCCGGGCGGTTGTGTCGCCGGAGCCGGTACGAGACAGCCGGTCAACAAAGCGCAGGCATTTGTGAAGAATTATGCCGGTAAAGCAAGCCATCAGACTGCGGGCCAGACCGAGAGCGTCAGAGAACTGAAGCATCTGGTGGGAGAAAACGAATAATCTGTTTCAGAAAAGCCGACAAAATAGTGCCTGATCTTCAGGCGCTATTTTTTTGACATAAATTTTTGGCTGTGGTACTATAGCAAAGAAAAATCATTGACAAATGACAAGAGGAACGGTGTAATCGTGTTTGTGTGACACGTCATTACTGCATTGCGGTGAAGTGACAGAGTACCCGCCATGGATGCGATTGGAAGACAGAACCTACAAGGCAGATTATGGTGTCAGGATTTTGTTACTGGCAGATCTGTGAGATATGCTGCAGTATAAAAATTGATAAGACAGGGAGAGAGTTTTACATATGAAAGAGAAGTTACTGCATACCCCGGAAGGTGTCAGAGATATTTATAACTCAGAATGTAAGAAAAAGACGGCGCTGGAGCGTAAGCTCCATCAGGTGCTGGCTCTTTACGGCTATCAGGATATTGAGACGCCGGCGTTCGAGTTTTTTGATATATTTAACAGCGACACGGGAACGGTGAGCTCCCGGGAGATGTTTAAGTTTTTTGACAGAGACAATAACACGCTGGTGCTGCGGCCGGATATGACGCCGTCCATCGCCAGGAGCGTGGCGAAGTATTACAGCGACTGCGATTTTCCGCTGCGGCTTTCCTATGTGGGCAATACATTTCTGAATAACCGAAGTTATCAGGGAAAGCTGGCGGAGAAGACGGAGCTGGGCGCTGAGTACATCAACGACGATTCGCCGGAGGCGGACGCCGAGGCCATCGTCATGATGATCGACTGTTTTCTGGCGGCGGGACTGAGCGACTTCCGCATTGACATCGGGCAGAGCGAGTTTTACAGAGCCATCATGGAGGCGCTGGATGTGTCCGATGAGGTGAAGGCGCAGATTCATGAATATATCGAAAATAAAAATTCGCTGGGAATGGAGCTGCTCTTGTCTGATATTCCCATGAAGGACTGCTACCGGAATATCCTGTTAGAGTATAATGAGCTTTACGGAGACGCGTCCATGCTGGAGCAGGCAAAGAAACTGACGATAAATCCGCGATGCCAGGCGGCCATTGAGCGTCTGGAACAGGTTTACGAAGTCATCTGCCATTACGGTTATGAGAAATATGTCAGCTTTGACCTCGGTATGGTCAATCACTTTGATTACTATACCGGTATCATTTTCCGGGGATATACCTACGGGACCGGAGACGCTATCGGAAAGGGCGGCCGGTATGACAATCTGCTCATGCAGTTCGGAAAAAATGCGCCGGCCATCGGATTTACCATTCTGGTGGACGATATGCTGTCCGCGCTGGACCGGCAGAATATCCCGGTGTCCATCCGTGAGTTTGAGTATTCCGTACTCCTTTATAATAGAAAAGATATGCCGGAAGCGATTCATCTGGCGATGGATCTGCGAAGCGGCGGGGACAAGGTGGAATGCATCTGCATGGAAGCAGCGGACAGGGCCGGAGAATACATTTCCTTTGCGAAAAGTCAGGGCGCGCACTCGGTCTTCATTCTGGACGGCGACGGGCTGATCATCCATGATTTTTCTGCGGGCAGAGTGGCAAAGACGAGTCTGGCAAATTTCAGAAGGGAGTACTAGAATGCGGTATTTAACATTTGCCCTGGCAAAAGGGCGTCTGGCGAAAACGACCATGGCCATGTTTGAACAACTGGGCATCACCTGCGAGGCCATGAAAGATAAAGAGACGAGGAAGCTGATTTTTGTCAACGAGGAGCTGAAGCTTAAGTTCTTCCTGGCGAAAGCTTCCGATGTGCCGACCTATGTGGAATACGGTGCGGCGGACATCGGCGTTGTCGGTGAGGATACGATCCTTGAGGAAGGAAGAAATCTTTACGAAGTGATGGATCTCGGTTTTGGAAAGTGCCGGATGTGCGTCTGCGGTCCGGCGTCCGCCAGAGAAAAGTTACAGCATGGAGAGCTGATTCGTGTGGCGTCCAAGTATCCGCACATCGCCAAGGATTACTTTTATAATAAGAAATTTCAGACGGTGGAGATCATCAAACTGAACGGCTCTGTGGAGCTGGCGCCGATCGTGGGACTGTCTGAGGTGATCGTGGATATCGTGGAGACGGGTTCCACCCTGCGCGCCAACGGCCTGGAGGTGTTGGAGGAGATCTGCGATCTGTCTGCCCGCATGGTGGTCAATCAGGTGAGCCTTAAGATGGAACAGGAAAGGATCCGCAGACTGATTCAGGATCTGCGGGCGTTAAACATTATTGACGCAGCAGGTGCGTCAGGAAAGGGGAAACAATGCGAGTTGTAAAAATAGATAAAGAGACGACAGAAAATATTTTAAGCGATCTCTTAAAAAGAAGTCCCAATCAGTATGATTCCTACGCGGACAGTGTGCAGGAGATCCTCAACGCGGTCAAAGAGCGGGGGGACGAGGCGCTCTTTGACTATACAGAGAAGTTTGACGGATGCAGGCTGACGCCGGAGACCATTCAGGTGACAGAAGCAGAGATTGCGGCGGCCTATGAGAAAGTGGATGCTTCTTTGGTGGAAGTCATCCGCAAGTCTCTGGTGAATATCCGGGAATACCATGAAAAACAGAGGCAGTACAGCTGGTTTGATTCCAGACCGGACGGAACCATCCTCGGTCAGAAGGTGACGGCGCTCGCCTCCGTGGGCGTGTATGTGCCGGGAGGAAAGGCAGCCTATCCGTCTTCGGTGCTTATGAACATCGTGCCGGCGAAGGTGGCAGGCGTGGAGAAGATCGTCATGGTGACGCCGCCGGACAAAAACGGTGAGGTGACGCCGGCGACTTTGGTGGCGGCTCACGAAGCGGGAGCAACCCATGTATACAAGGTGGGAGGCGCCCAGGCGATCGGCGCGCTGGCATACGGCACGCAGTCCATCGCAAAGGTGGATAAGATTGTGGGCCCGGGAAACATTTATGTGGCTCTGGCCAAAAAAGCGGTGTACGGTCATGTGAGCATTGACTCCATCGCGGGACCGAGCGAGATCCTCGTGCTGGCGGACGAGACCGCGAACCCTCGTTTTGTGGCGGCGGACCTGCTGTCCCAGGCGGAGCATGACGAACTGGCCAGCGCCATTTTAGTGACGACCAGCGAAAGTCTTGCCGCACAGGTGGAAAAAGAGATCGAAGGGTTCTTACAGACATTGTCAAGGGCGGACATTATCCGCAAATCTCTCGATAGTTTCGGATACATCCTGCTGGCGGATACGCTGGAAGAAGCCATCGATGTGACGAACAATATCGCTTCGGAACATCTGGAGATCGTCACTGCCAATCCGTTTGAAGTGATGACAAAGATCCGAAACGCCGGAGCGATCTTCCTCGGCTCTTACAGTTCCGAGCCGCTGGGCGACTATTTTGCGGGACCAAACCATGTGCTGCCGACCAACGGAACGGCGAAGTTCTTCTCGCCGCTCAGTGTGGATGACTTTATCAAAAAGTCCAGCATCATCTATTATTCCAGAGAGGCGCTGCAGCCAATCCATAAAGACATTGAAACCTTTGCGAAAGCGGAGCATTTGACGGCGCATGCCAACTCCATCGCTGTCCGCTTTGAGGAGGAAGAGGGCAATGAGTGAGAGAAGAGCGCACATAGAGAGGATCACAAAAGAAACGAAAATCATCATGGACCTGAATCTGGACGGCAGCGGACAGGCAGAGATCCATACAGGCATCGGCTTTTTTGACCACATGCTGAACAGCTTTGCCCGTCATGGCTTCTTTGACCTTCGCTGTCAGGTGGAAGGCGATCTGGAGGTGGATTGCCATCACACCATCGAGGACACTGGCATTGTGCTGGGACAGGCGATCGCACAGGCGGCGGGCGATAAGAAAGGCATCCGCCGCTATGGAAATTTTCTTCTGCCGATGGACGAGACGCTGGTTCTCTCGGCAGTGGATCTGTCCGGACGGCCATATCTGGTCTGCGACCTGCCGTTTACGGTGGAGAAGGTCGGCGGATTTGACACAGAGATGGTGCGGGAGTTCTTCTACGCCGTGTCTTACAGCGCCGCCATGAATCTTCACTTAAAGCTGATCCACGGGATAAACAACCATCATATCATGGAAGCGGCTTTCAAGGCATTTGCCAAGGCGCTTGACGAGGCGACGCAGTACGACAGCCGTATCACCGATGTGATGTCCACCAAGGGCGCGCTGTGATCCGGAAAAAAGTGATGTCGGCGGACGCCATTCCGAATCTGGCGTCAGGATTCGCGAATAAGTTTGGAATGAATTTTGGAGGAAATGTATGGACTATATTAAATTGATCGCTCAGATTCCGTCGGGCAGCAGTCCGGAGCAGGCAGAGGAAACAGCCCGGTATTTTGATAACTGCGGGGCCGACGAATTATATTATTACGACGCCTCATCCTTTGAGGAAGGGCAGGAAGAAGATATCAGGATAATGCAGACCATCTGTCGCAATGCGGACATCCCGCTCAATGTCTGCGCGAAGGTGAAGCGATTTGAGGATATCAAAAAGATGATCTATGCCGGTGCGAAGCGGGTTTTTGTAAAGACAGAAGGACAGGATAACCTGGATGCGGTAAAAGAAGGCTCCGACCGCTTTGGGGCTGACCGGATCTATCTGTATCTTGAGATGGATTCTCTTTCGGAAGAAGGCGTGGCACAGGGAGAAGCGGTCCCACAGCCGGAAAGTCAGTCTTTAAGCCTTCCGGAACGTTGTCTGCTCCGCGCCAGAAAAGCGGTGGAAGAAGAGGGATTTGGCGGAATCGTTCTGGCCGGAGACTTCATGGACAGCGTCTATGTGCAGACGGCGGATTTCTTAAAAGTGAAACTGAATGTGCCGGTCTTTATCATGGCGGAGACTTCCGACGCCGCCGTGGCGGCAGACCTGCTCAAAATGAGCATAGCGTCAGGAATGCTCTTTATTGGCGCCCCACAGAATTGCCGGAATGCCTGTCAGGATGGCAGGAAAAATACTATCGCTCCAAACGGAAATCCCGGCAGCAATTCTGGTAAAAGACCGGACTATATGGAGATCAAGCAGGAGCTGAAAGCGCAGAAACTGCCGGTCAACACCTTTGAGACTGCCATCTCCTTTGATGAATTTAAGTTAAACAGTGACGGCATGATTCCTGTGATCACCCAGGATTATAAGACCGGCGAGGTGCTGATGCTCGCCTACATGACAAAAGAATCCTTTGAGAAAACCATCGCCACCGGCAAGATGACCTATTACAGCCGCAGCCGCCGGGAACTGTGGACCAAAGGAGACACCTCCGGTCACTACCAGTATGTAAAATCTCTGACGCTGGACTGCGACAACGATACGATTCTCGCGAAGGTAGCGCAGATCGGCGCAGCCTGCCACACGGGCAGCCACACCTGTTTCTTTAAAGAGCTGGTTCGCAAGGAATACGACGACCGGAATCCTCTGGCAGTCTTCGAGGACGTATTTGCCACCATCCTTGACCGGAAAGAACATCCGAAGGAAGGTTCCTATACGAACTATCTGTTTGATAAAGGCATTGACAAAATCTTAAAGAAAGTCGGGGAAGAGGCGACGGAGATCGTCATCGCCTCCAAAAATCCGGATGCGGAAGAACTGAAATACGAGATCTGCGACTTCCTCTATCACATGATGGTTCTGATGGCAGAGCGGGGCGTGACCTGGAAAGACATCACGGACGAGCTGGCGCAGAGACATTAAAACCCCATTTGTAGAAAAAAACACTTGCTTAATTAAAATATCGGTGTTATAGTATAGAAGATAACGGTAGACGATAGGAGTGGGCGCAAGCCCACTCTTATTGTTTGTGTACAGGCAAAGAATCCTGCATCGCAGGATTTTGTTGTATGGAAAGAGCTTCCTGGTGATATGTCAAGAGAATTTTGAAATAATTTTAATGGGTTTTCCCGTTAAAAGGGCGCACTTCACCATCATTTGCTTTGCTAAACGCAAAAACAAACGTCAGTTCGACTCTTTATTCGGTT
>DXGQ01000018.1 GCA_019113845.1 Candidatus Anaerobutyricum avicola | reverse complement strand
TCCGTGACGCAGATGCCGCTGAAACCTCTCAGGAATTCCCTGGGATGGCTGGCGTTGCGTGTCTTCTGGTACTCATACAAGATGATCTGCCGGCCTTCATACATCTGTCCCGTGCGGTACACCCACATGTAACTTTTCGCCCCGGCCGGACGTCCGTCCTTGTTCACCAGTACAGGGGTCTCGTCTGCCTGCAGCACATGGTAATGGTACATAGCAGCCTCATGCAGGTGGTCATAAAGGACTGCAAGATACCTCTCCGCGCACTGGATCGTCCAGTTCGCCATGTTCTGCCTGGAGATATGCAGGCCGTACCGCGCGAACTCCTGCTCCTGCCGGTAAAGCGGGACGGCATTGACGTATTTGGCGTTCATCACTGCCGCCTCCAGGGACGGGGATACGAGGCTCCCTTTTAAAAGGCAGCCCGGGTGCGGGGCCTTTACGACTTCTTCTGTCTTTTTCCCGGCATATACCTTCACATGATGTTCTTCTACCTCCACCTTTGCCGGGGTAAAACGGTACCTGCGGTATATCTCATCGGGCAACTGCTTCCATCCGCCCTGCCCGAACCGTTGCTCCAGCTCCTTTTCCTCCATGGAATGTTCGACCACAATGACCGGGAGTCCCTTCAGGTCTTCTTCCCGTTTCCCACGCTTCTTTTTCGGCCTCTGCCGGGGAACCTCTTCCAGGCTGTCATCAGCGCTTTCTGCAGCGACCGCCTCCGCTTCATTAAAAAAAACGATCGTCCCATCCACTTCCATAAAAGCAATCTGTCCCTCGGTCTCATGTTTCTCCGATGACCTGCCGAAACGGCGTCTTTTCTGGTCTGCCAGCTGCTCCAGTACAAGCTGGAGGTTTTGGTCGATCTGTCTGAGCTGCTCCTGTTGTGCAAGGAACAGCTGGATGATCGTCTCTTTGTCCAGGCTGTTCAGTTTTTCTTCTGTATATCCCATAACCATTTCCTCCCGGTAGTCCCACTGGTCCCAGTATAACAGAAAATGGCCATTTTTGCGAACCCTGCATGGGAAGCTGTCCGTCATAATGCCTATGGCCGCAAATGTACGGGGACAGCGACAGAGCCGTTGTCCCCGTTCCTCTTTTTCTAAAAAGAAACAGGGGATCCTGCGGCATATGCGGTCGGATGGATGCGCCTGTGCCTGTCCCTGCTGCCGGGGACAGGGGCTCTATATTCCGCTGAGATAACAGCTGTCTGGGATTTCTCTGTTTTGCACAAAGTCATCCGATATATTCCGGGGGTTCCACCATCCGGACGGACCTCTTCGGTGTGATCGTCAGCCCCTCCATCAGCCAGCGGAACTGCTGCTTTGTCAGCTTCCGCACTTCTTCCGCATTCCTCGGCCACTGGAACTGGCTTTCCGATAATCTTTTATATAGCAGGAGCCATCCATCCCCTTCCCAGACCAATCCCTTGATGCGGTCCGATCGTCTCCCGCAAAACAGGTACAGGGTCCCGGGGACATAGGGACTATTCCCTGTCTTTGTTTCGATCACTGCCGCCAGACGGTCCATACCAAAACGTAAGTCTGTATAGCCACAGACGATATAGACGGCCTGGAAACAGGTGGCGTCATTCAGCATCCCGGATCACCCGGAGTACTGTGGACAGGAGGCCAGGCGGCGTTGTTTCTGTCACATGGATCTTATAATCCCGGAGGCAGATATCCAGTCCAGACTCCATGGAAGTTGTGGCGGCTGGGAGCTTTGCGAGCAGTCCCTGATCTACCGGGACGATCTGACCGGGAAGCGTCTCCCCGGGGCAGGTTGCCAGACATGCCCGTCTTACCTGGCGGAGGCGGTAATAATAATTGGATCTTGAGATCCCATGGATCTCACACCAATCCGATACCTTCATGCCTTCCGGACGGTTCTGGCAGTCCTTGATCTGTGCGGCCCATTCCTGGAGACGGTACTGCGTCGCTACAACAGATGTTTCTGATCGCATAGTGTAGACTCACCTCATTTCTATAACAGTACTAAAAGTTGAGTACTGAACTATTAGCACGGATTGATAAGAATCGAGTCTATTGTCTCACATATGACTATGATTTTCGAGGTACGGAGTATTTACCGTTTACGATAGACAGACCAAACCAGGCATGGTCCATTGATATTACCTATGTCCCCATCCGGCGAGGGTTCCTGTATCTGACAGCCGTGATCGACTGGTACAGCCGCTGTATTGTCGGCTGGGAAGTAGATGATACTCTTGATACAAGGATGGTGATCAACGCCCTGAAAAAGACCTTCAAAGTAGCGAAACCGCGGATCCTGAATTCTGATCAGGGATGTCAATTCACAAGTCAGCAGTACATTGACTTCGTAAAGGAAAATGGAATCCGTCAGAGTATGGACGGAAAAAGCAGGTGGGCAGATAACATCATGATTGAGCGATGGTTCCGCAGCTTCAAGTATGAAGAAGCATATCTGACGCAATACAATAACATCCGGGAGGCAAGGAGAGCCATAGGGAGGTATATCCACACCTACAACTTTGAGCGCCGTCATTCCGCACTCGAGTACCAGACACCGGCTGAATGCTACTATCCGGCAATGTTGTTGCCCTATGTAGCTTAGCATATCTGGGAATGGGGGTATTCCACCATCCTACACCTGTTTCCTGTAACTTATCCACCATATCAGTTCATTATAAAAATCTTAGATTTTTGTCTTGACAACTGAGCCACTATAGTTATTCAAATCATTACCATTGAATGAAATAAGAATTGATAATACAAAGAAGTAAGATAATTTTAGCAGGGGGATAAAAGGTATCGTGATACATAGGGCGTTCTCCTGAAAAAATGTTAGTGAATGATCGTTGTGTACATATATGTGAAGGCTGAGATATCCTGTCTGTGAGGATATCTTCGCCTGTCACATATTGTACTCTTTTTCTGATGAAAGAGAAACCCCGTTTTGGCAGCCGGCGGCGGAAATATGGTAAAGTGTTGATTAAAACAGCGGATAAGCGTTTATACTACGCTTCCGTTTCCGTTCCGAGAATCTGCGCCATGTCCGCCTCCGGTGTGCTCGTCGGATGGATGTTGTAGTTCTCCACAAGGAAGTTCAGCACATTTGGGGAGAGGAACGCCGGAAGCGTAGGTCCCAGATAGATGTCTTTCAGTCCGAGGTGGAGCAGTGTCAGCAGGATGCAGACGGCTTTTTGCTCATACCAGGAGAGAACAAGGGTCAGCGGCAGGTCGTTTACGCCGCATCCGAAGGCGTCAGCCAGGGCGACGGCCACCTTGATGGCGCTGTAAGTATCGTTGCACTGTCCCATATCCATGATCCGTGGCAGTCCGCCGATGGTACCCAGGTCAAGGTCGTTGAAACGATATTTGCCGCAGGCCAGGGTGAGGATGGCAGTGTCGGCAGGAGTCTGCTTTACGAAGTCTGTGTAATAGCTGCGGCCGGTTCTCATGCCGTCGCATCCGCCCACCAGGAAAATGTGACGCAGGGAACCTCCTTTTACAGCGTCAATCACCTTATCGGCCACAGATAACACAGCATTATGACCGAAACCGGTGGTGACGGCGCTTCCTCCGTTGATGCCGGTAAATGTCGTATCTTCCACATAACCGCCCAGTGCCAGCGCTTTTTCGATGACAGGCGTAAAGTCTTTGTCTTCTCCGATATGCGTGACGCCCGGATAGGAGACTACCTCGGTTGTGAAGACGCGGTCAGCGTAGCTTGCTTTCGGCGGCATCAGGCAGTTGGTGGTGAACAGAATCGGAGCCGGGATGTCGGCAAATTCCTTCTGCTGATTGTGCCAGGCGGTACCGAAGTTCCCCTTCAGATGCGGATAGGCTTTCAATTTCGGATAGGCGTGGGCGGGAAGCATTTCGCCGTTAGTGTAAATGTTGATGCCCTTTCCCTCTGTCTGCTGCAGCAAAAGCTCCAGGTCTTTTAAATCATGACCGGTGATGACGATGAACGGCCCTTTCTCCACGGTCAGTGGAACAGCGGTCGGTTCCGGGTTACCGTAAGTTTCCGTGTTGGCCTGATCAAGAAGTGCCATACATTTTAAGTTGATTTCGCCAACTTTCAGCACGACGGGCAGGAGCTGTTCCATGGACAAGGTGTCACCTACAGCCCGCAGTCCTTCGTAGAAAAATGCGTTGACGGCGTCGTCGGTGTATCCGAGAACCATGGCATGGTAAGCGTATGCCGCCATGCCGCGCAGCCCGAACAGGATGAGAGATTTCAGGGAACGGATATCCTCATCGGCGTTCCAGAGGTTTTTCATATCATAATCCTCGATATTCACGTCCGGGTTGGAAGGCGTGTGGCAGGTCGTTGCATTTTCGATGAAGTTCGTTTCCTTCTGTGCCAGAAGAAGCTCTTTCTCCCGGCGGACAGTTTCTACCTGCTTCCGGAGCGTTTCCTCGTTGAAATTTACATTTGTGATAGTGGTAAAAAGACCTTCCGTCATAATCCGGTGCGTACGCGAAGAAGGCTCGGCGTGTTCTGCCGCCCGGGCAAGTCCGATCAAAGAGCCGGTCAGTTCATCTTGCAGATTGGCAGCGGCAGCAGACTTACCACATACTCCGGCAGCGCCTGTGCAGCCAGTACATCCGGCACTCTGTTCACATTGAAAGCAAAACATTTTGTTTGACATAATTCATCCTCCTGTATGGTTAAACTGTATTTGTCCGAAAACAAATCCTGTGTGGTTTCATTGGGATTATACTAGAGTTATCACAATAATAATGTTGTTTATACAACAAAATATCAAGAACATAAAAAATATGTCTGAAAACCACACATCATTCATGCCTTGTTTTCTTTTCCTCAATGAATTATTATAAAGATAATATGGTGAAGGAGCTTTTTTCTCTTGGAAAATGAGGCTACTGTCACAGGGAAACAAGGAAATGTATACAGACGATCGAAGACGGAGGCAGAATATGTATCGTATATTTATGATAGAGGATGACGAGGGAATTTTGAACGCAGTGCGAGAGCGCTGCAAAAAATGGGAAATGGAAGTGTTCGGAGCGGAAAATTATCGGGAGATTCTCACAGAGTTTGTAAAGAGGCAGCCGCACCTTGTTATCATGGATATCGGGCTGCCGGCCTTTGACGGCTACCACTGGTGCAGGGAGATCCGCCGGATCTCCAACGTGCCGATCTTGTTCCTCTCTTCGGCGGCCGATAACATGAATCAGATCATGGCCATGAACATGGGCGGGGACGACTTTATCGCCAAGCCTTTTGACTACGATGTGCTCATCGCCAAGATGCAGGCGCTGCTGCGCCGTGCCTATGATTTTGCCGGGCATATGCCGGTGCTGGAGTGCCGGGGCGCCTTTCTTAATCTGGAAAACAATACGCTTCAATATGGCGGGCAGGTCATCGAACTGACCAAAAATGAACACCGGATTTTGTCCCTTCTCATGGAGAATAAAGACGCCGTTGTCAGCCGGGAGCGGCTGATGGACGCCCTCTGGGAATCGGACTGCTATGTGGATGATAACACTCTCTCGGTCAATGTGAACCGCCTTCGGAAGAAGCTGGAAGCCAGTGGACTCTCAGATTTTATCGGGACGAAATTCGGTGTGGGGTATTATATTCAGAAGGAAAAGGACGGGGAAAAGTAAGGAGGGGGAACTAAAATGCGATTCGCAGCGCAGTACCTGTGGGACCATAGAAATATCATCCTGTTGGAAATCCTGTCTGCCGGTATTTTTGCCGGCGTTTTTTATCTGTATCACCTGCCGCTCTCAGCGGTTCTGTACCCGACGGCGCTCTGCGCCATGCTGGGGCTGTTGTTTGCCGCCGTGTCGGTACGGAAAGCGTACGCGCAGCACAGACGATTGGAAGAAATGCAGTATGTGAGCGAGGAAAGTCTGTCGGAACTGTGTGCAGAAAACCGGAGTATAAAAGATAAGGATTATCAGCGTCTGATCCGGGAGCTTTGCCGGGAGAGACAGAGGGTGCAGGATGAGACGGCACAGGCCAGAGAAAACATTTTTCAGTACTTTACTCTGTGGGTGCATCAGATCAAGACGCCGATCTCGTCCATGCGCCTGCAGCTTGGCACGGAGGATTCCGCATTGGCAAGGCGTCTGCGCTCGGAGCTGCTGCGGATTGAACAGTATGTGGAGATGGTGCTCACGTACCTTAAAATGGGAGCGGAGAGTACGGATTATGTTTTTCGCGAGGTCTGTCTGGATAAGATCATCCGGGACTCCATCCGAAAGTTTCGGGGCGATTTTATCATAAAGAGGCTGCGGCTTGTGTACGAGCCGGTGGAAGATACGGTTCTCTCCGACGAGAAATGGCTGTCCTTTGTGATAGAACAGGTTTTGTCCAATGCACTCAAATATACAAAAGAAGGTTCTGTCCGGATTTACATGGAAAAGCCCGCTACATTATGCGTCGCCGATACGGGGATCGGCATCGCGCCGGAGGATATTCCCCGCATTTTTGAGCAGGGATTTACCGGAGAAAACGGCCGTGGGGATAAGCGCGCCAGCGGCATCGGGCTTTATCTCTGCCGGGAGATCTGCCGCCGCCTGGGTCATCGGATCACCATAAGCTCCGCGGTGGACGAGGGGACGACGGTGTGGATCGATCTGGGGCAGGACGGAGAAGGTCTTTACAGAAATGATTGAGGAACATGGTCCTGCAGTGCCGGCGCACGCGGTCAGGCGTCGCAAAGCACGGTGGGCGTGAAATATAAATCTTACAGAAATGTTAGAAGTGCCGGGGAAAATGTAAGCCGAATCCATGGAATGGATTTTCTCGTTTTGGTATGATGCTGTCAGAAGGAGGAAACATTTCCCGTGGAGGAATGGGAAGTCCTCCTAGGAAAATTTGTTTTCTAAAAAGGAGGCATCGATATGAGTATTCTGGAAGTAAAGGCATTGAAAAAAGTGTATACGACGCGGTTTGGGGCCAATCAGGTGACCGCGCTTAAAAATGTGAACTTTTCTGTGGAGGAAGGGGAATATGTGGCAATCATGGGAGAATCCGGCTCCGGCAAGACGACGCTTCTCAACATTCTGGCGACGCTTGATAAGCCTACCGGCGGTTCTGTCCTGCTTGGTGGCAGGGATATCACGCAGATATCGGAAAGCAGGCTGGCGCAGTTTCGGCGGGATAATCTGGGATTTGTGTTCCAGGACTTTAACCTGCTGGACACCTTCAGTCTGGAAGATAATATCTATCTTCCTCTCGTGCTGGCAAATGTGCCGTACAAGGAGATGGTAAAGCGGCTGAACCCGATCGCGAAGATGCTCGGTATCAAGGATCTGCTGAAAAAGTATCCGTACGAAGTGTCCGGCGGGCAGAAACAGAGGGCGGCGGTGGCAAGAGCGCTAATCACGCGTCCGAAGCTGATCCTCGCCGATGAGCCGACCGGAGCGCTGGATTCCCGCTCCTCGGAGGAACTGCTGCGTCTGTTCTCTTCGGTCAATCAGTCCGGACAGACCATCCTGATGGTGACCCATTCAACAGCCGCCGCCAGCAAGGCGAACCGTGTGCTGTTTATCAAAGACGGCGAGGTCTTCCATCAGATCTACCGGGGCAGCGACAGCGACGAGCAATTATATCAGAAAATCTCGGACACTCTCACGATTCTCATGACGGGAGGTGAGGGACGATGAAACGAGAAATGCGACGGGCAGAAATGCAGCAGAAAACGGGACAGGAAAAACAGCAGGATACACGATGGGAAGGTAAGGAAAAAATAAAACGACCGGGACGCGGCATATATTTTCGCCTGGCCTGGACGGGAATCCGGAAGAACAGACAGCTGTATGATCCGTATTTTGTGGCCGGTATGGCCATGGTCATGGTATTTTACATTTTCCGCTTTCTCGGCGCTTCCGATGTGGTGGCGCAGCTGCCGGGCAAAGAAGTGCTGCCGGTACTGTTCGATGTGGGCGGCTGGGGAATCGGAGTATTTTCCATCCCGTTTTTATTCTATACCAGCGCAGGCCTGATCAAAAGCCGGAAAAAGGAGCTGGGGCTTTATAACATCCTCGGCATGAACAAAGGAAATCTGTTTCACATTTTGTTCTGGGAGACGGTCATCTCCTACGTCGTCACCCTGCTGGGAGGACTTCTTCTGGGCGTGGCGTTTTCCAAAGTGGCGGAGCTGGGACTTTGCAACATCATGGACAAGCAGATTAACTACCGCATCTATGTGGACGGGGCGTCTGCGCTGACAGCGGCCGCTTTATTTGCAGTGATCTATTTTCTCATCCTGCTCAATTCTCTGTACCAGATCCGGAAGAATAATCCCATCGAGCTGCTGCGCGGCGGTTCTGTGGGAGAGCGGCCGCCAAAGAGCCGGAAGATACCGGCAATCCTCGGTCTGTTGCTTCTGGCGGCAGCCTACGGCATCGCCATAAAAATGAAAAATCCTGTCGGAGCAGGAGAAGTGGCGGCGGTGGGCGTGTTCCTCATTGGCGGTACATTTTTACTGTTCCTGTGCGTTTCGGTCTTCCTGTGCCGTGTGCTTCAGAATAATAAAAAGTACTATTACAAGACGTCGCATTTCGTCACCATCTCGACCATGACCTTCCGGATGAAACGAAATGGCGCCAGTCTGGCGGCCATCTGCATTCTGGTAACGCTGATTCTTGCTATTTTATCTTTTGCGGTGGCTTTTTACAGCGGTTCCATCGGCACGGTCAACAATCATTATCCATATGATGCCGGTGTTTCCGTGGAGATTCCCGCAGAAAATGTACCGGAGGAAATGACGTCGGGGGCTTATACCCGAAAGCTGCGCGCTGAGCTGGAAAATGTGACGAAAAACTATGAGGATACTGCAAATCTGGAAATCTCTGAGGACTATTCCGCCAATCTGATGGCTGTGATGGAAGACGGGTGTCTCGACCTGCGGCTGGATATGAGGGACACCTGGTATACGCCGGGCTATTTTACCGGCTGGGAGCGGGGAAATCAGAAAATTGTCTATGTCCATGTGCTGTCGCTGAATGACTACAACCGTCTGTGCGGCACATCGTACACCCTGTCGCCGGACGAGGCGATCCTGGCGTCAGAAGACGTCCGGTATGGGTCTGACCATCTGATACTTTGCGACGGAAAGAATATAAAAGTAAAAGAACAGACCCGGAAGCTCCCGGTGATGACAGGGGTGCGTCTGGACGGTATTGCCCTGGACGTCTATCACTGCGACGAGATCTATCTGGCAGTCCCGGATCTGTATTCCTTCATGGGAGGAAATGAGAGCGCCGCCAGGTATGACGAGGCAAACTATATGGCGTATCACTGGGAATTCGGCGTCAACGTGGATGGCACGGACCAGGAAAAACAGGACATTTATGAGAAGATAGAGAATGCGGTGGCAAAACTGCCGGGGCAGGAGAAGGCTTCCTCAGACACTGTCTGCTACCTGAAAGCAGAGCGTGGAGAGCGATTTTACGGTCTGGCAGGAGGACTTCTGTTCCTGGCAATCATCATGAATGTATTGTTTGTGTTTGTGACTGCGCTCATCATGTATTACAAGCAGATATCAGAAGGATACGAAGACCAGAGCCGTTTCGCCATCATGCAGAAAATCGGCATGACGAAAGCAGAAATTAAAAAGAGCATCCGTTCCCAGATGCTCACAGTATTCTCGCTGCCCCTGCTGGTGGCCGGTGTACATTTTGTATTCACATCGAATATTATCTATATCATGCTGAACTACTCCGTCATGGACAACCGGCCGCTTCTAAACCGGGTGATGCTCTTATGTTATCTTATCTTTGCGGTCATTTACTCCGCAGTGTATGCGCTGACCTCCCGGACATACTATAAGATCGTAAACCGGCGGTAGACAATGATTGCTGAAAAGATCGTGGACCGGAGGCAGACAAATCTATTCATTAAGAATCCGTCCATCCGTGGAGATGATGACCACCTGCCACGGGATAAACTTACCACTGTCTTTTAACGCCTGCACAGCGGCGCGCTCCAGACCGCCGCAGCATGGCACCTCCATGCGGACGATGGTAACGCTCCTGATATTATTTTCCCGGATGATGGCGGTAAGTTTCTCCGTGTAATCGCCCTCATCGAGCTTTGGGCAACCGACCAGCGTGATACGGTTTCGGATGAAACGATGATGAAAATCCCCGTAAGCGTAAGCGGTGCAGTCAGCGGCGATGAGCAGGTTTGCTCCGTCAAAGTACGGGGCGTTGACCGGCACAAGTTTAATCTGCACCGGCCACTGGGATAGCTGACTTGACATCGCCGGTCTTTCTGAATGAAGTTCGTTGGAGTCGTTGAACTTGCTTTCCGGTTCGCTGACGCTGTTTTCTGCTCCGTCGGTTTTAGCTGCTTCTGCCTGCGGATGGCACAGACTTTTTGCCTGACTGCCTGGGCAGCCGCTGCTGGCTGGGCGTTTAATTTTTTTTACATTGGAACCTGGGCAGCCACAAGGAAGTGGTGCAGTAGTCGTTGTTGCGCTGTTGTTGGAATCGGCTGCAGAATCTGATCCCTGTACATTCTGCGCCCGTGCAGCTTCCTGCGCAGCCTTCACGGCTTCTTCATCATAGGCGGCGGCTTCCCGCTCTACAAAAGAGATGGCGTCCATGGGGCAGGTCGGGAGACAGTCGCCCAGACCATCACAATAATCATCCCGGAGAAGCTTCGCTTTTCCGTCCACCATTCCGATAGCGCCCTCGTGGCAGGCAGCGGCGCAAGCCCCGCATCCGTTACATTTCTCTTCATCAATCTGAATAATTCTTCGTATCATTTCTTATCCTCCTGATATTGTAAAAATAAAAAACTTTATTCATGCGTAAAATCGGCAGAAATTTTGCCAGATAGTACTTGCATCAGTTCTGATAGTTGCAGTATACTATACGGACAAGAAAGAAGCTGTTGTTTTTGCAACGTAATTAGAAGGGGATTTGTCGAGATGAAACTGTGGTTTTGAGAAAATCTGAGGATGTGGGAGCAGACGAGATTTGCGACGCTGTATATACCATAGAAAAACGCAGGCAGGAAGCTCTTCTCCTCCACCTCGGCAGGCTGATTGTGGGAACAGCATGATAATATTCTCATGACGCCTGCGCTCACAGTCGTCGCCGACCTTTCCCGCTGTGTTTTTCTACCTGGATAGTATGCCGCAAATCTCTGTCTGACTTCATCAATAAGATTATGACAAAATGTCCGTTCCATCTCGACTGTGTCTATAGTATTGTAGCTGACTCTCCGAGGATGCCGGAGTTCTTTGGTTCTTATCCCCTCGATAAAACAACTATCTATGTCTATAGCCCGCTGTTTTGCCAATATACACAGGATTTTTGTAAAGATGAAACAGTGTTTCCAAATATACAGATGCCATTCGAAGTGCATACAGTTTCCGACCGCGAGCTGTGAGGGAGGGCTATCTAAGTCTTGTGGAAGGCAGGGAAAAAATGCAAAGCGGTTTCTCCCTGCCGATCAAAAAACACCTGTAGTCCGCGTGAGGGTCGAGTCGGGAGGAATTGTATGGAAACGAATGGCATCGTCTGTTATATGAAAAACCTGTTGTCACCTTTACAAATCTCTGTCTGACTTCATCACTAAGATTATGGTAAAATGCCCGTTCTATCTCGACTGTGTCTATAGTATTGTAGCTGACTCTCCGAGGATGCCGGAGTTCTTTGTTTCTTATCCCCTCGACAAAACCACTACCTAATGTCTATAGCCTGCTGTTTTGCCAATATACACAGGATTTTTGTAAAGATGAAACAGTGTTTCCAAATATACAGATGCCATTCGGAGTGCATACAGTTTCCGACCGCGAGCTGTGAGGGAGGACTGTCTAAGACTTGTGGAAGGCAGGGAGAAAATGCAGAGCGGTTTCTTCCTGCCGATCAGAAAACGTC
>DXGQ01000017.1 GCA_019113845.1 Candidatus Anaerobutyricum avicola | reverse complement strand
CACAGCACAGATGACGTTCCGGACACAGACAGACTTCGACTGCGAGCTGTGAGCGAGGACGGTTATATTCCCCGCAGAGCTGATTCTGTCGTTCCGTCCGAGTGAGGGCCGAGCAGGAGAACCTGTCTGTGCTCCAGCGTCATCGTCTGTGTTACAAGTTATATTTCTTATCACCGCGACAAATCCCAATTTTCTGACCTCTCGTTTTATCCACAATATTTCTCATAATTCCAAAATATCTGATATTTTATCCACTGTTTTATTGTGTACAGTCTCTTTCTGCATATAAAATTATCCACCATTTTGGGGCTTCCAAAAAGTTATCCCCATTATCCACAGGAAGCATTTTACAATTTTCGTCCTTTTTCAACATATCCCCACACTGTATACATTTTGTCCACATCTTCCCCTTTATGATTTACCCCTATATCTTGCAATTTTTACCCGTTTTTTTCCGCCAAACACCCCTAAATACAGGTCAAGACCTAATTTATCCACAAAGTTATCCACATTATCCACAATTTCATACCATCTCACTTACTCACAGGATATGCACGGGTTATCCACATTTTTATCCACAAAATAAAAACAGCATCTCGCTCAGGTTCTTCAAAAACCTGATGGATGCTGTCATCAAAAATTACATCTACCATACTGGTCACCTCCTCCCTTCTGTCCAACAGATACTCTGGCAGAACATCATGCTCCACACAGTAATCTATAAGTTTCTCTGTTGCTGTGATATCCTCCGGGTGAAGTACTCTGTACAGCTGTAACGCATACTTCGGTTCCAGAAAAAGACGGCGAAAAACGCTGTCTTTGATCACATAACAATCTCTAAGAACAGTCCGGGATCCCCCGCAAAACTCCTGTATTTTTTCGCCCGAATATGCTATCATAATAATCCAAAACAAGTCTGTAAACCACAATGCATAAGAGGTGAAGACAATGGATAAAATTACACTGAAAAACACACTGCATCATACGACCACCATACTTTCCAATGAATTTATAGACCACTACATGATCCGGGCGGACGGAGAATATGTGAAGATTTATCTTCTGATCCTCCGGCTTATGAATCAGAACCTTCCGATTCAGGTTGATCAGCTGGCGGACACGCTGGAACTCACCCGGAAGGATATCCTCCGGGCGCTGAAATACTGGGAAAAAGAAGGCCTTTTAGTGATGGAGGACGAGTCGGCGCAGGAGACAGCGCAGGGAGAGTCGGGAAGCAGCGATACCATCATGGATCGGACCGGCGCAGACCGTACATTGCAGATACCGGCTGGCGCAGGAGGCAGCGATTCCTGTCCCACATTGCCGCAGGTGCCGGAAAAGAAGAGCCGGAATATATCGGAGATTGAGAGATCTATCAAAGGAACGGATCTGGAACAGACGCTCTACATGGCGGAGACTTACCTGGGCCGGCCGCTGTCAGCGTCTGAGATCAACAGTTTCTGTTACATCACCGACTCCCTGCATTTTTCATCCGAACTTCTGGAGTACCTCATCGAGTATTGCATCAGCCGAGGCAAAAAGAGCGTGCGCTATATGGAGAGTGTCGCCATCAGCTGGTTCCAGCAGGGGATCGACACCATCGGGAAGGCGAGACAGGAATCCAGCCAGTACACACAAAATGTATTTCCTGTGATGAAAGCCTTTGGCATCAACCGGAATCCGGGGCCGGCGGAGCTTGAGTACATCCGCAAATGGAATGCTCTGGGTTTCGAGACCGATATCATCGTTGAAGCCTGCAACCGGACGCTGCTGGCTACCCATCAGGCAAGCTTTCCTTATGCCAACCGGATCTTAAATGACTGGAAACAGTCGGGCGTGCGCACAGCCGCGGACATCCGCTCGCTGGATCAGAAGTTCCACGCCTCCTCACAGACGGACGGCGGACAGAGCCGGACGGCTTCCCGGCAGGGGGGACAGACCGGCAGCAGCAGAAATACCGCCAATGCCTTTCATAATTTTGAGCAGCGTACCTATGATTATGATGATCTGGAGTCCCGGCTGCTGGAAAAAAACAGGAGGTAATCTATGGCACTATCACGGACACAATATCAGGCTATCATGGATTCCTACGCGAGAACCCGCCATGAGAATCTCATGGAACACCAGCGGCGCAAGGAAGAGATCTATGACGCTGTCCCGGAGATCCGCGCCATCGATGAAAAGATCGCCCATATCTCCATTGAGGCGGCAAAGTATCAGCTTTTTCACCCGGAGACAGACGGCAGAGCGGCTCTTCGCCAGAAGATCTATGACCTCTCCATGGAGAAGGTCAATCTGCTGGTGATACATCAGTACCCGGCAGATTATCTGGACGATATCTATACCTGCCCTGACTGCAGGGATACCGGCTACATCGGTTCGGAAAAATGTCACTGTTTTCAGCAGCACATTCTTCATGTGCTGTATGATCAGTCCAACCTGCGGGAACTGATCCGCGTGGAGAATTTTCAGAACTTCCGCCTGGATTATTATTCTGACCGGCCGGAAAGGAACGGCGCTCTGTCTCCCCGGGAGAACATGAGAGAGATCCTCGGCCGCTGCCGTCGGTTCATCGCCTCCTTTGACAGTCATCCGGGCGGCAACCTTCTTATTTCCGGCAACACCGGTGTTGGCAAAACCTATCTTGCCAACTGCATCGCGGGAGAGATCCTGAAAGCCGGAAAGAGCGTCATTTACATGAGCGCCCATCAGTTTTTTTCTCAGCTGGCGGATTACACTTTCCGCCGCGGACAGGAGAATGCGGACACGCTTTCTTTTCTCCTGCACTGCGACCTGCTGATCATCGATGATCTGGGGACGGAGCTTAATAACGGATTTATCAACTCACAGCTTTTCCTGTGCATCAATGAGCGGATTCTTCACAGGAAATCTACCATCATCAGCACAAATTTATCCTTAAAGCAGCTCAGCCAGACCTACACGGAGAGGATTTCTTCCCGATTTATCGAATCTTATGAATATTTTCACATTTACGGAGAAGATATTCGCATCAAAAAGGCTGTTTCTTCTCTTGACTAATCAGCCGGGATAATGTTATAAACATCATGATCGTTTATTTACTTACAAAGATAAAATAAGAAGGAGACCATTTTATGAAGCCAGATGATAGCAAGTTTTCAACTGTCCCTGTCGGAAGACTCGGAATAATCGTTCACCCAAGCTGCGCAGAGCTTGGAGACAGGATTGACCAGTATATTGTAAACTGGCGTAAAGAGCGTAACCATACACATAAAAGTAATGTTGTCTTCAAAGACTATGAGAAAGAGTCGTTCATTATCCCGTCCACCTGCGCCCGTTTCGGAACCGGCGAGGCGAAGGCTCTGATCTCCGATTCTGTCCGGGGCGCGGATCTGTATATTATCGCCGACGTACTGAACTATAGTCTGGAATACACTGTCTGCGGACATAAGAATCATATGTCCCCGGATGACATCTACGCGGATGTGAAACGCCTGATCGCGGCTGCTTCCGGTAAGCCGAAGAGCATCACCGTCATTCTGCCGTTCCTCTATGAGAGCCGTCAGCACAAGAGAAGCTCCAGAGAGTCTCTGGACTGTGCATTCGCTCTGCAGGAACTTGCCAGCATGGGCGTGGATAATGTTCTTACCTTTGACGCGCATGACCCGCGGGTACAGAATGCCATCCCGTTAAATGGTTTTGATAATATTATGCCGACCTACCAGTTCATCAAGGCGCTGCTTCGTTCCACTGACGACCTGGAGATTGATCCGGAACATATGATGATCATCAGCCCGGATGAGGGAGCGATGCAGAGAGCGATGTACTTTGCCAACGTGCTGGGCGTTAATATCGGTATGTTCTACAAACGTCGTGATTACTCTACCGTCATTGACGGACGGAATCCTATCGTCGCTCACGAATACCTGGGCGATTCCGTGGAGGGCAAAGATGTCATGGTCATTGATGACATGATCTCCTCCGGTGAGAGTATGCTGGACGTGGCGAGAGAGTTAAAACGGAGAAATGCCCGGAGAGTGTTCTGCATCTCCACTTTCGGCATGTTCACCAACGGTCTTGCTTCCTTTGACAAGGCATATGAGGAAGGACTGATCTATAAGGTCATCACTACAAACTGTACCTATCAGACTCCGGAACTTCTGGAACGTCCGTGGTATGTAAGCTGCGATGTCTCCAAATACATCGCGCTTCTCATCGATTCTCTGAATCATGAGGCTTCCATCAGCGCTCTTCTCAACCCGCATGACCGTATCAAAAAACGTCTTGCTGAGTATGAGACGACACACACGATCAAAGAAGAAGATTGATCTTAAGATTTTCCTGCAGCCTTACCGGCTATTTACAGGAGATTTCGAATTCTTTTTACAAAAAAACTCTGCCAGAGGGTTTCCTCTCTGACAGAGTTTTTTATCTTCTGCGTTTCTTTTTCTGCGTTCTCTCTTTTCCGAAACATCCTTCTCGTATACTGACCAGCTCATTTTCAGTATGACGACGAAGAATACATTTTCCTTCTGCAGGGCAAAGAATACGGCACGTCAGGCGCAGTCGCCTGCATCGGCTTCACAGGCGGATGCTTCACAGGCGAATATATCTATTCTTCAGACTGCGGGGCGGCTTCCCCACCGTTATTATTATTTCCGCCGCCTTCGCCACCGCCATTGTGGTTGTTGCTGTGGTTGTCGGCGCCGCCGTCATTGCCGCCGCTGTGGTTATCGGAACCGCCGCCTTCTTCTCCACCGGAATCATTGTCAGAACCGCCGCCGGACTGCTGTTCTCCTCCTGCGCTTCCGCCGGACTCACTGCCGGAGGAATTACTGCCGGAACCGTTTGAACTGCTTCCGCTGTTTCCTGTATTTCCGCCGGAGCTGCCGCCTTCCGTGCTTCCACTGCCGCCGGACTGACCGCCGGCCGGTGCGCTCTCCGTGGTAGCTGTCGTATTATTCGAAGCGCCAGGAGCCGGTGCTGCACTGTTGTGATCCTGCTGTTGCTGTTGCTGCTGTGCCGCCTCTTCTTCCTCTCTCTCATTTTTCCGGTTTGGACGTTTCTTATCTCTATCCTCGTCCTTCTTTTCATTGTCCATGTCGATCTTCTGCTCCGTCTCCTCCTCTGTGGTGGCACGGGTCGTTGCCCGTGTGGCGCCGGAATCGTCGTCATCGTCATCGACGATGGAATCATCAAATCCCCGTTCCGGCAGAGCAACATGCACCTTATCCATAAAGTTCTTCCAGATATCTTCCGGATAAGAACTTCCGGTCAGGCCATCCACCGATTCATACACATCCATGCCCACCCAGACAGCGGTGGTGTAGTATGGGGAGTATCCGCAGAGCCATCCGTCCACGTAGTTGGACGTGGTTCCCGTCTTACATGCCACAGGAATATCCACATCCAGATCACAGCCGGAAGCAGTTGCTGAACTGTCCGTCACACAGCTTTCCAGGATATCCGTCATGCTCCGCGCCGCGCTGCTGGAGTAGATCTCTTTGCTCTCCTCCTCATTCGGTACAATGACATTTCCTTCCGCATCGGTGATTCTTATGATACAGGTTGGCGTCCGGTACCGGCCATCGTTGGCGAGGGTCGCGTAACCGGCTGCCATTTCCACAGCGGTGGTTCCCCTCGTAAAACCGCCCAGACAGGTGGTGTCGTATTCATAATCTTCCGGTTCAAGACCGGCAAAATTCATATTTTCCAGATATTTCAGACATTCCTCCGGACCAAGCTCCTGATACAGACGGTAGGTCGCCACATTGCTGGATTTCTGCACGGCCCGGCGCAGGGAGATCGATCCCAGGTAGCTGCCGCCGGAGTTGGACACCGCGTCCTCTCCGGTCATTCTGCTGTCATCCAACGTGCTGTAAGCCGTGTATCCCTGCTCCAGCGCCGGCGCATAGACCAGCAGAGGCTTGATGGAGCTTCCCGGCTGCCGGAAACTCTGATAGGCACGGTTCAGACCGTAACCCTCCTGATCTGCCTCACGGCCTCCCACGATCGCTGCCACCCGGCCGGTATCATTATTGATGCAGACAGCCGCGCCCTGTACCTCATAGATGCCGTCGTCCGTTTTGTCCGTGAACATGGCAAGCTGTGAAGAGACAGACTCCTGCAGCTGGCTCTGCATATCCATATCGATGGAGGTATAGATACGGTAGCCGGCCGTATACAGACTCTGACGGCAGATGCTGTACAGTTCGTCATACTCTTCGTCGTAAGATTCTTTTTCCTCCTCATCATCGAAGGTATACCGGAACTCAAATCCTCTCTCCTTCATGAGACTCTCCGCCGCGCACTTGATAATATAAGTCTCCGCATAGTCGTTGGACTGATTCTCTTTTTTCGGAAGCACCCTGATCTCCTCGCTGACAGACTTCTCATACTGCGACTGGCTGATATAGCCTTCCTCGTACATATTTTCCAATATCCGGTCCCGTCTCTCCAGCGTAGCCTCCGGGTGCTCGTACGGATCATAGCGGGTCGGACTATTCGGGATGGCGCAGAGAAAAGCGATCTGGGAGATGGTCAGATCTTTGGCTTCCTTGTCGAAATATGCCTCAGAAGCCGACTCAATCCCATAATATCCGTTGGAGAAGTTGACGTTATTGAGATAAAACTCCAGGATCTGCTCCTTGGTGTATTTCTGCTCCATCGCGATGGCAATAAACATTTCCTGAATCTTTCTGCTGTAGGTCGTCTCAAAGTTCAGGAACACATTCCGGGCAAGCTGCTGCGTGATGGTACTTCCTCCCTGAGTGATCTCACCCCGGTTCCGGATCAGCGCCACAGCCGCTCTGGCAATACCTTCTATATCGATACCGCGGTGGGAGGTAAAGTTCTTGTCCTCGATGGCGATAATCGCCAGCTTGGCCGCATCCGGGATATCCTCGTACTCCAGATAGTGGACGTCTTTCTCCCCTTTCAGCTTTTTGATCTCATTTCCCTCTGCATCGTAGACCAGAGAGGTCTGTTCTGCCTTAAATGTGTTCTCATCGCTTTCCGCCACGACTTCCACGGCGTTCCTGTACATGGACGCGACAGGAATCCCTATCCGCACGACGGCGAGAACCGCCAGCGCAGCGAAAGCCACAAGCAGACAGATGGCAAGAATTTTAAGGACTCTCCATGTCATACTGTTCTTTTTTTGTTTTCTGCTCCGGGGCTGCTGGCCGCTGCCCCCGTGTTCACTCCTGCTCATATCTACCTCCATGATGCTTCTTGTACTTTATCGTTTCCAGTATCTGCCTGAATCAGGCGTTTTATGCATTCTACTGTGCCAGATAGCTGTAGAAAACATTTCCTGCTTTTCTGAAATTCTCTGTGATCTGGCTCCGGTCTCCCACGGTGGAAACGCCGGTCACCGGGTCAAGATAACGGATCTTGGTGGAATTATAGCTCATGACAATGACATACCTTCCGCCGGTATACCGGGCGAGCACCGGACTTCCCTTGCTGATATAGTAAAGCACGTCATCGAGAGAGCATCCGATGAGATTCAGTGTCTCCTGTCCGCTGTACTCAGACAGCAGTTCTTCCACAGATCCCGCCTTCGTGTCAATGCTTCCCGCGGCAACATTGGTTCCGTTGACGCGGGCAATCATGGACAGACAGCCTGCCAGTGACCTGCCGTCGCCGGACACCTTCGTCACATCATCCATACCTGCCACGATGGCATAGTCGTCAAACACACATTCCCACACAACCTTTTCCCGGCTGTCGATCACATTTCCTCTCGCCTCCACCGCGGCATTTACCGCCTCTGAGAGGCTGGTGTACGCCGCCGCAGTCTCTCCGTCCGCATAGACGAAATACTGCCGCACGGCATTTCCGCTCCGGGAAAGCTCCAGGGACGCGTCATCCTCGCTGGCCAGGATTCTGGCAGGGATGAGATCCGGCTCGATCTGGATATAAACATACTCCGGGAACTTGAAGTAAAGCTGTTCCCCGAATGTGCCGGAGTATTTACTGATCAGAGACACGCTGTCCTCCCGGCTCTCTTCCTTGTAGCGGATATAATCTTTGCCGCCGGAAGCACGGAAGTTCTTACCGTTCTTTCTTCCGAGCGTCATCTCCAGCACGCTTCCGCTGATATTCGTCTCCAGAATATAACGGTTCTTCTGCTTATAATTTCTCACTTCATTTCCATCGATGTCCATGATCCGGATCTCTTTCACAGGAAATGTGACGGCGCCGCTCGCCTCCGCGGACACATCCGCCGTGTTCGCGATGCCGTAGATAAAGTCGTTGGACAAAAATCCTATGGAACGGATCCTCTCATTTTCCCCGCAGGTAAACGTCTGCGTCTTTCCGCTCTCCAGATCTGTCATCTGAATCTCCGTGTTGTTCCAGATATCCGTCTCCTTCTCGATGGCGATGATGCTCTTGTCCGCGGAGGCGGTCAGACTCTCGTTGATCATGCCGGAAACCAGAATCTCATCGGTCTTTTCTTCCAGATCGATCTCGTGCAGATCTCCATCCAGCACACAGTAAAAAATATTGTCAGAGTTCAGGTAGGCCAGCTTCTCAATATCCTCCCGCATACTGCTGTATGGGATAGAGGAAATGAGGAAAGCCAGCTCTTCGTTGCAGCTGGTCGCCGCATCATAGCGCATGATCTGGATACCGTTATCTCCCTCGTGGCGTCCCCGGCTGATGTAGCCGTACACCAGATAGAGGATATTTCCGTCGTCGTCAAAATCCAGTATCTTGATGCCATGTTCATCCTGATCGTTGCGGACGTCTGCCAGGTTCTCGGAGGAGAAGCTGTACACCTGCGTCACATCAGAATCATCATAATTGTAATACCAGAGCTGCCCCTGCGCACTGAAAGCAAGTTTGTGGCCTTCGGCAGAGGAGATGTACTCCACATTGTCCTCGTTCTGAATGCCCAGGCTTAAGCAGCTGTCCGCGGAATCAATGATCTCTTCATTATAATAAGCGTCCATCGTCCGCTGATAATCAAGAAGATACATCCGCTCCGCCGTATAGCGCATCCGGTAAGTCTCGCTGACATCATAGTACTGCACCACTCCGTCTCTGACCTCGCTGGAAAGCACGGTGTCAAGCTCCAGCACCGCATAAGTGTCATTGATCTCCCTCACCTTGATGCGTGGTTCGGATACCTGCCGGACTTCCATGCTTCCGAAGAATACCGCCTCCGTACTGGAATGGATGTCCACATATTCCAGAGAGGAGGAGGAAACGCCGGCTGTCGGCTCCAGATACGAGGCGTTCTCCTCCATCTTGGTCTTATCGAAGAGATTATCGTGGAACTTAAGAGCATATGTAAAATACTCTTCCAGATTATATCCCGCTCCGTTTTGCACCTTTGTGTAGAAATATACTCTCGTGCTGTTATCCAGTCGGACTGCCAGTTGCAGATAAAAATTCTTCCCCTGTTCCAGCGTATGTTCAAAGGTCAGGGTGCCCGTCCGCACATTTTCTTCCTCATTATCTGTGAGCTGATTGACGGTCCCCTCCTCCAGAGGCTCATCCGGTGTGCTTTCAAACAGGACATACTGGATGGCCGTGATATCATAATCATAGTTATGGAGCTTAAGCTCCAGTGTCCCGGAATGGTCCACCACTGTCACCTGGTCACGGACCAGAGACAGATCCACATCATTCCGGTATGCGGACATCACGTTGTAATCCGAGACGGAGCTCCCGATCTCCATGACCGGATAGGTGGAGTTTTGCAGTTCTGTCACAGGATTGCCCTTTTCCGCAGAAATCCTGTAATTAAAGAACGTCAGCGCGCCCACAAAGAACAGGACGCCGACCACCGTATGAAGGATGACCATTCGCATTGTTTCTTTCATCATTACCGACCTCTTTCTTCTTCCAGAAGTGTTTTCAATGTCGGGTTCAGCCGGAATCTCTCACAGAACTCCAGCGTCTCCTTCCATCTGGTT
This sequence comes from Candidatus Anaerobutyricum avicola, assembly GCA_019113845.1. Lineage (GTDB taxonomy): Bacteria > Bacillota > Clostridia > Lachnospirales > Lachnospiraceae > Anaerobutyricum > Anaerobutyricum avicola. The sequence goes on along the minus strand of DXGQ01000017.1, from coordinate 154,380 downwards.
TCCGACCGGCGCCCGCCTTTCACTGCGCGGATCAACAGATTTTTCGGCGTATGTTCCATGTCGATAAACTCAAGGATCTGTGTCTCATATCCCATTCCCTCCAGAAGGTCCGCCCGGATGGCGTCCGTCGCCATGGCAGCAAACCTCTCTTTCAGGATACCGTAACCGGTGATGGGTTTCAGGCTGTCTGCGGACAACTGCCCGTTCAGCTCATGCTGGCAGCAGGGCACAGATAAGATCACGTCGGCGCCCCAGTGCACGGCCTTGTACAGCGCATGATCAGTAGCGGTATCGCAGGCGTGAAGGGTGATGACCATGTCCACATGGCTGACTCCCTCAAATTCCTCAATGGAGCCCTCGTAAAACTTCAGTGCCTCATAACCATATTTCTCCGCCAGCCGGCTACATTTTCTGATGACATCCTTTTTAAGATCCAGACCGATGATGCGCACGTTATATCCCTGCAGCTCTCGCAGATAATAGTAGACGGCAAAGGTCAGATACGATTTGCCGCAGCCAAAGTCCAGAATGGTGATCTCCCTGTCCTTCGCCAGATGCGGGAGAACATCTTCGATAAATTCGAGAAAACGATTGATCTGCCGGAATTTATCATATCTGGCGTGCACGATCTTTCCCTCCGCGGTCATGACGCCCAAATCTCTCAGAAACGGAACCGGCTTCCCTTCCTCCAGAATGTAATGCTTCGCGCGGTTATGCTGCAGGCGGGAGAGATCCGGCGCTCCTTCCCAGCCGGACACAGCGGCCGGCTCCACGGCGCTCCCGGCTCCTTTCGGACGGATCCGTGTCGTCTGCTTTTTCTTTGACCGGACGGCTGCCTTTCCCTTTTTGTTGATGAGCGCGGTGACTTCCTCCGTCATCGTCTGTACCTGCACCTGCTTGTACAGGGGCAGGATATCTTCCAGTTCCCGCATCACCTGCTCTTTGTCCAGGTTCTCATGAAAAACCTAGGTCTTCGTATACCTTTCCACCTGAAAGAGCAGACGCCCTTTGAGCAGCACCGGGCGGACGCTGTATCTTTTTATCTCCTCCGCCTTCCGGGGATTGCTAACCGTTATTTTCAGCAACTGTTCATTCAGGCTCTCTTCCAGTTTCTTTCTTACTGTATCCATCCACTGTCCTTCTTTTCTATCCAATCCGGCGCACCGGCAGATCTCTCTGAGGTACGGTCACATTTCCTTTCGATATAATGACGTTACCGCCATACGAAATCTGCCGGCACAAGTGTTTCTGTGTCCGATTTTAGCATGTTTCCACACAGCGCGCAACAATCGCCCGGCAATCTGCCGGGCCTGCGCGACATTTCGTGTTATTGTTCACGCAGCGATCCGTACTGTTTACATGGGCGGAAATATCTTTTTCCGCCGACGGTACCGCTGCCGGCGATAGGCCATGTTCCAGCAGACGATCAGGAGAATGAGATGGCGGAACGGGGTGTGCACGCCTCTTTCTTCCGGCGGCAGATAATAGCAGTTTTTCCCTCTTGTGCCGTCCACCTTATTTTCCATCTGCTCCGTCTCATAGTATTTGAGTTTCTCGTAGATCGCGTCGACGATCTTTAACACGGCATTTTTATCCGGATATTCCACATACATGGAACTTCCCTCAAATTCAAACTGGTCCAGCATCGCGTCCACCACTGCCCAGACCTCCCTTGCCGCCGCCGGCAGCATCCGTATCATGTACTCATAATCTTTCCAGTTGCTCTGTTCCTCCTGCTGGAGCTCTTCCGGAGGCAGAAGAGGGGTCTTTGCCTCCGTCTGCGGCTTCCCCGCCTCTTCTTCCTCCTTCTCCTGGCACGCAGTCATTTCCCGGAATCCCGGCAGCCAGTCAAAATCATATCTGTCATCCAATTGACTCACAGCACAAACCTGCTTTCCTGTGGCTTCTGTTTACTTTATGCCGTGTTCCGGAAAATGTGCCTGTCCGGATACTTCCTTTCGAATGTACGGGATCACGTCCGCCAGAGACTCCTCCACCGACACGCACTGTGCGGCAAGTTCATCGGAAAGAGGGAGCATATCCGGCACGTTGATGACCCGGATACCGCCTGCCAGCGCCGCACGCACTCCGTTCTGCGCATCCTCAAGCACCAGCGTCTCCTCCGGCGCGATGGCAAGCTTGTCACAGATAGCAAGGAAAACATCCGGGTACGGTTTTCCTCTTTTCACCCACTCTGTGGTCATCAGAAAATCAAATCGTCCGGTGAGACCGGCATCGGCGATATTCCTCTCGATGCTCTCAAATCCGGAGCCGCTCGCCACCGCCTTTTTCACTCCCAGCTCGTCCAGGACATCCAGAAGCTCAAACAATCCCTTTTTCACCGGCATCCCTTCCGTTTGAAGGATCTCCAGCTTCCGCTCCCCGACCTGCCGGTACAGTTCCGGCGCATCGATATCCTTATCACCAAAAAACTCGAAATATTTCTCCTGGATTGCCTGCGCGTTCAGTCCCAGAAGCTGCAGATACTGCTCGGTGGTCGGCTGATAGCCCCACGCCGCCGCTCTTTCCATGAAGGCGCGGCAAGTCGCTCTCTCCGTATCAAACATCAGACCATCCATATCAAAAATCACCAGTTTTATCATCTTGTTTTCTCCCGGGGTGTCGGCTATACATATAAGACACGCCATATAACGTATACGTATTCTCTGACAATGCAATGTATCCCGATTCCTTTTGTTTTCCGACAGCCCCATTTTCTCCTTTCTTCTCTGTGGTTCGCCCTTTTTCGTCCCATGTACAGACATACTTGAAGAGAGCGCACCGTCCCGTCAAAACGATACGCTCCCTTTTGTCTTTTGTTTTCCTTTTCCTGTCTGTGCGGCAGCACGATTCGCAGCGTGCCTTATGCCTGCTCCTGCTGTCCTTCCTCTGTCTTTGTTTCTTCCTGCGGCTTCTGCTCTTCCTGCACTTTCTCCACAAGCCGTCCGGCTTCCTGCGCCATCTCGCTCAGCGATGCGAGCATCTTCTGTTTCTGCGCCATCAGCGCGTCGTACTTTTTCTGTTCTTCCGCACGGCGGTCCTGGATACCGGCCAGGATCTCATGAGCCTGCGCCTGCGCATCCTCCAGAATGCGGGCGGCTTTCTCCTCCGCCTCTTTTATGCTGGCCGCGGCCTTTTCTTCCGCTTCCTTCACGCTGGCTGCGGCTTTCTCCTCTGCCTCCTTCAGAATGCTGTCCTGCTTGCTCTGAATATCAGAAAGCTGCCGGCAGAGCAGATCTGCATTTCTTATGTACTGCTCATACGCTTCGTCGCGGGTCTGCGGTGTTCCCGCAGAGGCCTGCTTTTCTTCTGCTTCTTTTTCTTCTTTGGCTTTTGCCTCTTTGGCCTCCGCCGCTGCAGCGGCTTCTGCCATGGCCTTTGTTCTGGCCACTGCCGCCCGACCTTCGGCGGCGGCTGCTTTCTCCTCTGCGGTGGCTGCGCGCATTTCCGCCTCTTCCGCCAGTCTCTCGGCGGTCTCCGCCCGCTCCACAGCGTCCTGCAGCTGCTGCCTGAGCTGTGCGATCTGTTCCCGAAGCGCCTGCTCCTCGCTGCCATCTTCCGGATTCCATGCAGTCTCTTCCGGTTTCTTTTCTTCCTCCGGACTCTCCTCTTCCTCTGTGTTCTCCTCCGGAAGCTTCACGGAATCGTCCGAGATAATGATGGTATGTCCCTTTCGGAGGGCTTCGATCTCTTTGTCCTTTTCCTTCACGATCGCCTCGATCTCATCGCAGATCTTGTCAAGCTGAATGTCTACCTCATCTTTGTCATAACCGAACATGGATGTCTTAAAAACCAGTTCTTCCACATATGTCAGTAATTCCTGTGCCTTCATGCTGGCTCCCCCTTTTTTTAGCGTTCACGGCAGCTGCCGTCCCCTGCCCGCGCGCAAATGCTGCTGATAAAAAGCAGACGTTCTTCCGCCTGCCGCTGTTTCCCGGGCGCTGTGTGCGGCGCACACCCGCCATCCGGAAATCATCTCTGCCCCGCGCCGGCATCTATATTTAATTATAAGGATTCTCACAACTTTGTCCAGAAGTATTCTATCCGGAAAAGAAAAACGGCGCAACCCCGCAGGTTTTCGCCGTTTTTCCCTGTTTGAGAGATCTGCGCCAGATACTCTTCTGACTTCAGACCTCCGTCTGCTGTTCTGTTTTTGTTTTTATTCTGTATCTGCTCCCGCGATATCCAGCCGTACCAGCGCGCGGGCAAGCGCCGCCTCCGCCTTCGCAGTCTCCCGCTCATCCTCCGTATTTCTTAAAATGTCGAGCGCGCAGTCCCTTGCTTTCTGTGCGCGGGGCACATCGATGTCCTGCGGCCACTCTACCGCCTCTGCCAGAATAGTCACCTTCTCTCCGGTGATCTCCACAAAGCCGGAGAGCAGCGCGGCTGTCTTTTGTCCGCTCTCTTCCGTGACGATGAGACGGCCAGACGCGATGATCTGAGTCATGGGGATATGCTCCGCATAGACGCCCACCTCGCCGTCCACCGTATTGTATTCCACCATCGTCACATCATTGGTATAAAAAATCCGGTCCGGGGAGATGATATCCAATCTGAAGCTCTTTTCTGCCATCCCATCACCTGCCCGCCTGTTTTGCCAGAACGTCCTCGATGCTTCCGGCATTTAAGAACATTCCCTCCGGAATATCATCGTACCGTCCCGACAGGATCTCTTTGAATCCCTGGATCGTGTCCGAAAGCGGCACGTAGCGTCCCTTTGTTCCCGTGAACTGCTCCGCCACGAAAAACGGCTGAGACAGAAATCTCTGCACCTTCCGGGCGCGGGATACGAGAAGCTTATCCTCCTCGGACAGTTCATCCATGCCGAGGATGGCGATGATGTCCTGCAGTTCCCGGTATCTCTGCAGAATCTCCTGGACACCCCGCGCCACCTGATAATGTTCCTCCCCCACGATTCGCGGATCAAGGATTCTTGATGTGGATTCCAGCGGGTCCACCGCCGGGTAGATCCCCTGCTCCACGATCGCGCGGGAAAGTACCGTGGTGGCGTCCAGATGTGCAAATGTAGTCGCCGGCGCCGGGTCTGTCAGGTCATCCGCCGGCACGTACACCGCCTGCACGGAAGTGATGGAACCGTTCTTTGTGGAAGTGATCCTTTCCTGCAGAGCGCCCATCTCCGTCTGCAGCGTCGGCTGATAACCGACGGCGCTCGGCACCCGGCCCAACAGGGCAGATACCTCGGAGCCCGCCTGCGTGAAACGGAAAATGTTATCAATAAACAGAAGAACGTCTTTTCCTCCCCGGTCACGGAAATCTTCCGCGATGGTAAGGCCGCTTAAGCCCACCCGCATACGGGCTCCCGGCGGTTCGTTCATCTGTCCGAATACCATCGCCGTCTTGTCGATGACGCCGGACTCGCTCATCTCCCGGTAGAGGTCATTGCCCTCTCGGGTGCGCTCTCCCACACCGGTGAACACGGAATAACCGCCGTGCTCTGTGGCGATATTCCGGATCAGCTCCTGAATGAGCACCGTCTTGCCGACGCCGGCGCCGCCGAAGAGACCGATCTTGCCGCCTTTCTGATACGGGCAGAGCAGGTCTACGACCTTGATGCCGGTCTCCAGCACCTCCGTCTTCGTGGACTGCTCCACGAGAGCCGGCGCCTTTCGGTGGATCGGGCTGCGCCGCACCTGTTCCGGCATCGGCTTATTATCGATCGGCTCGCCGAGCACATTGAAAATGCGTCCCAGCGTCGCCTCTCCCACCGGCACTGTGATGGGACCTCCCGCCGCCACCGCTTCCATTCCCCGGACCAGCCCGTCCGTAGGACCCATGGCAATGCACCGCACGATATCGTCCCCGAGATGCTGCGCCACCTCCACCGTGAGCCGGCTGCCGTCCTTCTTCTCGATCCAGACAGCATCATTCATCTCCGGCAGAACGCCCCCGCTGAATCTGATGTCCAGGACAGCGCCGATCACCTGGGTAATTGTACCTGTATTTTGTGCTGTCATCTCTCTACTCCTTTTTCTATCCATTCAGAGCTTCCGCTCCTGAAATAATCTCCGTCAGTTCCTGCGTGATGGCTCCCTGTCTTGCCCGGTTATAAAGCAGAGAGAGGGAGGCTATCATCTCGTCGGCATTGCCGGAAGCCGCGTCCATCGCCTGCATCCTCGCGCCGTTCTCGCTGGCATCCGCCTCGATCAGCGCGCCGAATATCGTGCTGTTCACATATTTGGGAATCAGCAGGTCCAGCGCCTCCTCCGGGCCAGGCTCATAATTCATGAGCAGCCCGTCCCCGCCGTCCGTCTCCGTCTCTTCCCTCTCAACCGGGAGAAGACGCAGCAGCACCGGCACATGCACCACCGTATTTTTAAATCTGGTGTAGGCGAGATAAATCTCCCCGATCTCTCCGGCCGCAAAGGCGTCCAGCACTTTGGCGCCGATGGCGGCGGCGTCCGAAAAGGACGGTTCGCCCAGCACATCGGAATCATCCGACACAATGTGCCATCCCCGGCGTTCAAGCGCGTCCACACCTTTTCTGCCGATACCATAGATGTCGGTATCCTCCGGCCGCCATCCACTGTCCGTGATCAGCCGGACGATATTATTATTGTATCCTCCGGCAAGCCCCCGGCTGGAAGTGACCACAATGACCGCCCTTCTGGCGGAACCGTTGGAGGAAAGGTACGGGTGGTCGATCTTTTCTGACTTTGACAGAATCGACTGTATGGTCTCGTACATTTTATCGAAATACGGTCTGGCCTGCTCCGCTCTGGCTCTCGCTCTCTGGAGCTTGACGGTGGACACCAGCTTCATCGCCTTCGTGATCTGCTGTGTACTCTGAATACTGTCTCTTCGTCTCTTAATATCTCTCATGGAGGCCATTTTCTATCACCACCTTCATCCACCGTTAAAACTTCTCCTTAAACTCTGCTATGGCTTTCTGCAGAAGGGTCTCCGTCTCCCGGTTCATATCTCCGGTATCCCGGATCGCCCGGAAGATCTCCGGATATTTTGTGTCCACATATTCCAGAAGCCCCTCCTCAAAGGCCTGCACCCGCTCCACCGGAACATCCAGCAGATACTTTTTCGTCACTGCGTAGATGGACACCACCTGCTGTTCCACGGGCAGCGTCTTATACTGCGCCTGCTTTAAACTCTCTCTGATGCGCTCTCCCTGCGCCAGACGCTCCTTCGTATCCTCGTCAAGCTCGGAGCCAAACTGCGCGAAAGCTGCCAGCTCCCGGTACTGTGCCAGCTCCGTCCGGATCGGCCCGGCAATCTTTTTCATTGCTTTGATCTGCGCGGCGCCCCCCACTCTGGATACGGACAGGCCAGCGTTGATGGCCGGTCGAAAGCCTGCATTGAACATCTCCGTCTCCAGATAGATCTGTCCGTCTGTGATGGAGATGACATTGGTCGGGATATACGCGGATACGTCTCCTGCCTGCGTCTCGATGATCGGGATTGCCGTGAGAGAACCGCCTCCCAGCTCCCCGGACAGTCTGGAGGCCCGCTCCAGAAGTCTCGAGTGAAGGTAGAAGACATCTCCCGGATAGGCTTCCCGTCCCGGCGGACGGCGCAGCAGCAGAGAGAGCGTGCGGTAAGCCGCCGCATGTTTGCTCAGGTCATCGTAGATCACGAGCACATCCTCGCCTCTCTCCATCCACTCCTCGCCGATGGCACAGCCGGCATAAGGAGCGATATACTGAAGCGGCGCCAGCTCGCTGGCTGTGGACGCCACCACGGTGGTATACTCCATGGCGCCGTACTCCTGCAGTGTCTTTACAATACCTGCCACGGTGGACGCCTTCTGTCCGATGGCCACATAGATGCAGTGCATATTCTGGCCTTTCTGATTGATGATCGTGTCGATGGCGATGGCCGTCTTTCCTGTCTGGCGGTCTCCGATGACCAGTTCTCTCTGTCCTCTTCCGATGGGAACCATGGAGTCAATGGCCTTGATGCCGGTCTGCACCGGCGTGTCCACCGGCTGACGGTCGATCACACCGTGCGCCACTCTCTCCACCGGACGGTATGTCTCCGTCTCCACCGGTCCTTTTCCGTCGATGGGCTGTCCCAGAGCATTGACCACCCGGCCGGTCAGAGCGTCCCCCACAGGCACCTCTATGACCCGTCCGGTCGTCTTCACCGTGTCGCCCTCATTGACATTTCTGTGATCGCCCAGCAGGACCGCGCCCACGTTATCCTCCTCCAGATTCATCACCATGCCGTACACTTCGCCGGGAAATTCCAGAAGCTCACCCTGCATGGCCTTCTCCAGGCCGTAAATACGCGCCACCCCGTCGGCGACCTGAATGACGGTCCCCACGTCGGCCGTCTCCAGCTTCGTCACATAATTTTTTATCTGCTCCCGGATGACGGAGCTGATCTCCTCCGGTCTGATTTTTACCAAAACTTCCTGCACCTTCTTTCTGTCTCTATGACAGCTGAATCCGGGAAAGCTGCCGGGTCAGCGTGTCGATCTGCGTCTTTAAGCTGCTGTCCACCACCCGGTCGTCCACACGGATGATGAGACCGCCGATAATCTCCGGCTTCACAATGTATTCGATCTCAAAGGAACGGTAATCCGTCGTCTTCAGCAGACGGTCTTCCACCGCCGCCTTCTGCCGGTCCGTAAGCTCCAGCGCCGAAGTCACGCGGGCGGAGCCGATGCGCTTATACCGCTTCACTCTTCGAAGGAAATGTTCAAAGATCGGAAGAAAGTCGTTGTGGCGTTCCTTCTTTATGATGACATGGAAAAATCCCACCGTCTCCTCCGACACCTTCCCGCGGAAGGCATTCTCCACCAGAGCAAGCTTCTCCTCCCGGGTGATCTCCGGATGATTTAACAGGCGCATCAGATCCTCGTTCTCCAGGAACACCTCCCGGGACAGGGCGATCTCTTCCGCCAGTCTGTCCACAGCGTCCTCCTCCAGCGCCAACGAAAAAAACGCGTCGCCGTATATGCCGCTTATCTGCTTTGCCATGTGTCATCCCCTATCTCTCTCAGCGTCTGTTCAATGAGCGCGTTTTGTTTTTCCTCGTCCAGGGACGCCGCTACCAGCTTTTCCGAAAGCAGAGAAGCGACAGAAATGATCTCCTGCTTCACCTCATCGTTGACTCTCTTCTGCTCCAGCGCCGCTTCCTCCTTCGCGCCGGCGATGATCCTCCCGGCCTCTTCGCGGGCGTTTAAGATGATCTCATTTTCTCTCTGCATCGCCTTTTTTCTCGAATCGCTCAATATCTGCTCCGCTGTCTTGTTGATCTCTCTCAGTTTTCCGTCGTATTCCTCCCGCATGCGCAGGGCAGCCTCCCTGTTCTCCAGGGCTTCTCTCTGCTCACGCATCACTTTTTCTTTCCGGTCATTGAGCTTCTTTCTCACCGGGTCCAGCAAAAGATAGCTGGCCGCCATGAACAAGAGAAAGATGGCAATGCCCGTAAAGATAAGCTGAAAAATCAGCTGCGCATCCAGACCGAAAATACGATCATCCAGTGATAATAGCACCTCCTGCCTCCTTTCCACTGTTATCCCCAGGCAACATCATGCACACTGCGCTGCCGCGCCTCAACCGGCGGCAGATATCCGACCTGCCGGCAGTTTTTTCTCCCGCAGCCGGCCGCGCCTCCATGCTATAATCTTCCGATCAACGGGTTTGCGTACAACAGGATGAGGCCGATAACAAGACCGTAAAGACCTGTCGTCTCGGCAACTGCCTGTCCCAGAAGCATGGTGGACATGATATCTCCTTTGGCGCCAGGGTTTCTTCCCACGGCCGACGCGCCGTAACCGGCGGCGATTCCCTGTCCGATACCGGGACCGATACCGGCGATGAGGGCGAGGCCCGCGCCGATGGCGGAACATGCTAACACTAAACCTTCGTTTGTAATCTGTGACATCATAATAAAATCCTCCTTTACCTGTCTAAAACTTCTTTCTGTCTCGCAGACGGAAGCGCCGCAGACGGCGTTCTCTCAGTCCGCATATTTGTCTGTGATAAATGTCATGGTCAGCATCCCGAACACGTACGTCTGGATCGCCCCGGAAAAGAGGTCGAAGTATACGTGCAGAAAAGACGGGATTCCCAGCTTCACAAACCATGGCAGAAGACTGTACCACAGACTGATCATGATCGTTCCCGCCAGCACATTTCCAAACAGACGCAGCGACATGGATACCGGCGTCGCGAACTCGCTGATGACATTGACCGGGAAAAAGATCGGGAACGGCTCAAACAGGTCCTTCACAAACCGGATGCCGTTGCTTTTGATCCATGCGTACTCGATCATCACAAAGGTGATGAGCGCCAGGGCAAATGTCGTGCCGAAGTCTGCTGTCGGCGCCCGGAGACCGAAGATCCCCGATATGTTGGACAGAAAGATAAACGCCATGAGCGTGATGACATAGTTTCTGTATTTCGGCGCATGGGCGCCCATGCTGGCCTCCACCATGCCGTCCATCGTCTCCACGAGCATCTCCACCGCGTTCTGCACGGCATTGGGCTCGTCATAGTCTTTCATGATCTCATGTCTGGCAAACAGAATGAGACCGAAAAGCATCAGACAGACGATGACGGTGGAGATCATGGTCGTGTTGATGGACAGCGTCTGACCGAAAAGCTCAAACTCGTAGTAGCTGTGGATAAAAAAATCCACGTCGGCGCTTCCGCTCAAAAGCATGGCGGACGCCGCGCCGGCTGCTCCTCCTACCATTGATTCACCTTCCTTCTCCTCTTAATTTTCTCGTCACATAGGTATTCGTGTACATATGCAGAAGCGCTGCGATCTTTAATCCGATGATACCGAGGATCACCCCCGGAAAACTGATGGCTTCAAACTTAAGACCGGCCCACACCACGACCAGCATGAGGAGCCACCGCAGGATACTGCGGATGGTCATTCCCCACTGTCCCTTTTTCCGGCTGCCCATGTGCAGGCATTTTTCCAGTCCCCGTTCCATGCTGACGCTCATGCTCACGGCAACGACAGTTCCCAGCACAATGCCGATCGTGTAGCTTATTTTGTCGCTGACGATCAAAACGCCCACAATCTCGGCAAGGGCGCTCCAGATCAGACAGCCAAAGATCAGATCAAGCAGCGTCTCATTGGTTTCCCTTATCCATTTTATCCGTTTCATGATTATCTGATTCCTTTTCTCCCATAAATATCTGTATCATCTTGTAACAGGAGCGCAGTCCCGCCAGGATACCGAGTACCAGCAGCAGGGGAAAGAGCAGCTCCTGGTGGAACGTTCTGACAAGAAGCTCTCCCAGAAACACGCAGAAAAAAATGCAGGTGAGCATACAGATCCCAAGCTGGCTTATCAGAGCAAGCATGCGCAGCGCGCTCCTCTCTTTCTTCCGCTTCACGGCAGCAGCTCTCCGATAATGCGGTCGGCAGCCGCCTCCATCAGAGATTCAATGGAGTGAAAGCATTTGTCAAACGCCTCCTCGGTATCGTCTGTGACCTCCGGCACTTCCTCATCGATATCAATGAACGTACCCACAGACATGCAGGTCGTCTGTGCCTGAAATCCCGTCCGCACCTGTTCCGCCTGTTCCTCCGTCATCGTGAGCGCCAGATCCGAAGACTCCAGATCCTCCTCCGTGAGCTGGGACGAGCGAAACTCGTCAATCTCATAGCCGTGCCGCCGCAGAGTCTGCACTGCCATGGGGGAAACCGGCTCGGAAAAAAGGACGACCAGCCCCCGGGAGATCACCTCGATATCCGATACCTGTTTTCTTTTTATGAGCCCCCGCAGAATGACCTCCGCCATAAAACTGCGGCAGAGATTATTCTCTCCTATGATCACAATTTTACGATAGTTCAACACCCGCACCCCCTCTATACCGTGATCAGATGATAGCCTGCCGCTTTGAGCATCCGGTTCATGATCGCGTTGCCCAGTCCCTGCTCAAAAAAGCTCTCGGAATACATGTAATCCAGTTCCAGTGCGTCACATTCTCTGAGTATACTGTACAGATTGGCAGCCACGGAGTCCGGATCCTTCCTGCTCCCGATACTCCTGCAGATGCCGGCGTGGTAACGCCCGATGGTCTCATCCGTCCCGATGATACCCACGCGGTATCCCTCCTTCTCCTTCTCGAGGGCCATCTGGTTGATCTTGTCGACCACCTTCTCCGGGTCGCCTTCCACCAGTGTCAGCTGTCCCTTCGGGGCATAATGCCGGTACTTCATGCCCGGCGCTTTTGCCACCACATGTTCCGGCATCTGTTTTCCGGACACGGCAGGGTCCACCTGCACCGTACCGACCACCGACTCCAGCATGGCCTTCGTGATATACCCCGGCCGCAGGATCATCGGAACTTCCCCCGTCATATCCACGATCGTGGACTCGATACCGATGCCCACCGGACCGCCATCCAGGATCATCGGGATCTTTCCATCCATATCTTCCAGCACGTGCTGTGCCGTCGTCGGACTCGGACGTCCGGATGTGTTGGCGCTCGGCGCGGCGATAACCCGCCCGCTCTCCCGTATGAGAGCCTGCGCGCCGGGATGAGACGGCATCCGCACCGCCACCGTCTTCAGTCCTCCGGTCGTTCCGTCCGGAACACATTCCTTCTTATTAAGGATCACCGTCAGCGGTCCCGGCCAGAAAGCCTCCATGATCTTTCTCGCCGCCTCCGGCACCTCCTTTGCCACCATGTCAACCTGCTCCATATCCGCAATGTGCACGATAAGCGGATTATCCGAAGGTCGCCCCTTCGCCGCATAGATCTTTGCCGCCGCCTCACTGTTCATGGCGTCCGCCCCGAGTCCGTACACCGTCTCCGTCGGAAACGCCACCAGCTCCCTGGCACGGATGATCTCACCTGCTTCCTTTATCGCTTCCATAGTTACCAGTTTCGTTTTCATTGCAGTCACCTCTGTAATCTCAACCTGTAATCAGCTTTCGCTAGTGTATCATGTCTTATGCACAAAGTCAAAAAACACATTTGGACTTTTGTCGTATTTGCTGTATTATTCACATTTTTTCTTCTTTGATTCTTCTTTGTTTTGTAAAAGCATACTAATAGAAGTAACACTTTTTAGGATTCTTTTTATGAAAAACTCATATTCTCACAAACCATCCCTCCGCATAGTCGCCATCCTCTCCCTCTTCCTCCTTCTCTCCGCCCTGGTCTTCGCCGACATGGCAAAGAGTTTTTCTGTCTTTCACTCTCAGCCCGTCTTCACCGTCGTCCTGGACCCCGGGCACGGCGGGTGACGACTGCGGGGAGAGCCTCCCGTCTTGCAGACGCGGCGCACATATGAGACAGGCGCCCTGCGTATATCTATAGCAGGCGGGACATTTTCCCCGAAACTCCTCTGGCAGGAAATGTACCGGCGCCGCACATCTTATCCTCATAGACAGGAGGTATCTTCTATGCAAAAACCACCATTTGTCACTGTGGAAAGGGAATTTCTCTCCCTCCTCACCGTCGAAGAAGTACTTGTCCACATCATCCGGGCGCATCTGCGGCAGATATCCACCGTCCCGCCATAAATCTGTGGATTCTTCCGTGGGCAGGCACGATCCGTCGGAAGAGGAACCTTGTGTCGCCACTATCAAAGAGTAAAAGAAGGAAACCCTATGTCTCATCTGTTTTATACGGCCGCCTACATCCGCCTGTCCCGGGAAGACGGCGACCGGGAAGAAAGCGACAGTGTCTCCGGCCAGAAAAAACTTCTCCTCCGTTACATAGAAAAGCACGCAGAGCTTCTTCTATATAATATGTACATTGACGACGGATATTCGGGTCTTACCTTTCATCGGCCGGGATTTATGCGGATGCTTGCCGATATCGAAGAGCGGAAAGTCTCCTGCGTCATCGTCAAGGACCTGTCCCGCTTCGGCCGGGATTATATCGAGAGCGGGCGGTATCTGGAACGGTATTTCCCCGAAAAAGGCATCCGCTTCATCTCCGTATCTGACCACATCGACAGCCTGAAACAGGAATATGACCTGCTCCTTCCCATCAAAAATGTGTTCAACGAGCAGTATGCCCGGGATATCTCCGGCAAGGTCCGCGCCGCCCTGCGCACAAAACAGCAGTGCGGTGAATTCATCGGCGCCTTCGCCAGCTATGGCTACCGCAAGTCTCCCTCTGACAAAAACAGGCTGGTCATCGATCCCTACGCTGCCTCCGTGGTACGGCGGATCTTTTCCCTCTACCTGAAAGGTTTCGGAAAGCAGGAGATCGCCCGCCTTTTAAACGCCGAAGGTATCCTCTGTCCTTCCGAATACAAGCGGGCCGCCGGGCTGCGCTATGCCAATCCCGGCGCCTCTCCTTTCTCCCTCTGGTCTTATTCTACCATCAATCACATCCTGCATAAAGAAATATATGCGGGAAATATGGTCCAGGGCACCCGGCAGCAGCATCTGCGGGGAAAACAGAGGCGGCAGGAGCGCTCCCGGTGGATCATCGTCCCCGGCACGCACGAACCCATCATCGATGCGGAGACATGGACGCGGACACAGCAGCTCTTAAAAAGCAGCGTGCGCTCGCCCGATGTCTCCCCCACCCCCAAACCGCATCTTTTTGCCGGACTTCTGTTCTGCGCCGACTGCGGACGTCCCATGGTGAGGACCGGCTGGAAACACGCAGACGGCAGCCCGGAGTACTCGTTTACCTGCGGCACCTGCCGCCGGCACGGGAAAACGTACTGCTCCCCGCACACGATCCCGGCCCGGGCGCTGGAACAGGCTGTCCTGCATGACCTGAATCTCATCCTCGCCCAAAGCGACTCCCTCCCTGCCCTGATGCGGCGGGAAACAGAGCGTTTTCTCTCCCGCTCTCCCGACAGCAGCTCTTCCGAACCGGCCCGGCTGGAACGGGAACACCGGCACGCGGAGCAGATGCTTCTCTCCTGCTATGAAGATTACAGGAGCGGACTCCTCTCCAGCGAAGAGTTTCTCTCCTGCCGGACCAAATACCGGCGGCAGGCCGAGCTGGCTCTCGCCAGGAAGCAGAGTATGGAGAGAGAAGCTTCCACACGGAATGAGAAGCTCCGGCTTTCGCCTTTTTTCCATGAAAATGCGGCAGGAGCACAGCTGAAAACCCTGGACCGGGCGCTTCTTTCCGCCCTGATCTCGCGGATCCTCGTCTTTGAAGATCGCCGCATCCGCATTTTTTATACATTTTCCGCAAAGGAAGCTCCTGCCTTTCCATGTCAGTATAGTATAAAAAATTAAGTAAACTGTTATCAATACAATAAAAAATTAAGTACATTTTTTTACACTCCCGTAACATTGTTTATTATTGCAGAATTTTTCAAAAAAATACTTAAATTTTTTTACTTGTGGAAACAATAGAACTGTGCTAGACTGCATTACAAGACAAAGGCGTTTGTAGTATGGATGGATTACTCATACTACAGGCGCCTTTTCCATTTTACAGAGCGGCCGTCCCCGCGCTGACACATTCCCTTTCAGGCCAAAAATAAAAAGAATGTGGAACAGCACTCTGACAGGAAGCTCCGTAAAATGAGCACGTGAGTCTTATATGATTATCGTACGGACGCCCTGCGGCTTCCGTGCACAGCCGGCATTCTTTATTAAGGAAAGGATGAGATAAGATATGAATTCAGGAGATACAGCTTTTGTAATGATCTGTTCAGCTTTTGTATTTTTGATGACTCCGGGGCTGGCGTTTTTCTACGGCGGTCTTGTCCGGAGAAAAAATGTAGTCAACACAATGATGGCCTGTGTTGCCATCATGGGACTTTCCGTTGTCATGTGGGCGCTCTTTGGCTACTCACTGGCCTTCGGCGGAAACCACGCCGGCATCATCGGCGACTTCCGGTGGTTCGGATTAAACGGCGTCGGCATGGAAGCCGGTCCGTACTCCGACTCCCTCCCGCATCTGGTGTTCTGTATGTTCCAGATGATGTTCGCCATGATCACACCGGCCCTGATCACCGGTTCTCTGGTGGGCCGTATGAAGTTTAAAGCGTTATTTATTTTTATTGCCCTCTGGTCCATCATCGTCTACTACCCGATGGCCCACATGGTATGGGGAGCCGGCGGCTTCCTGGCTTCCATCGGTTCCGTGGACTTTGCAGGCGGCAACGTTGTACATATCAGCTCCGGTGTGAGCGCTCTGGTTCTCGCCATCATCCTCGGAAGAAGAAGAGGCTATGAACACACCACATACCGGATCCACAATATCCCGTTCGTTGTTCTGGGCGCATCCCTCCTCTGGTTCGGATGGTTCGGTTTCAACGCCGGCAGCGCCTTAAAAGCAGACGGACTGGCAGCACATGCTTTTATGACTTCTGCCATCTCCGCAGCCGCAGCGCTCTTATCCTGGATGGCTATTGATGTGATCAAATCCGGCAAACCTACGCTGGTCGGCGCTTCCACCGGTCTGGTCGTCGGTCTCGTAGCCATCACACCGGGTGCAGGTTTTGTCCCGATCTGGGCATCCTTCATCATCGGTCTTCTCGTAAGCCCGATCTGCTACTTCGGTGTGGCTCTTGTCAAAAAGAAACTGAAAATCGACGATGCGCTGGATGCTTTCGGATGTCACGGTATCGGTGGTATCTGGGGAGGCATCGCAACCGGCCTGTTCGGACAGTCCTCCATCAACAGCGTGGCTCAGTGGGATGGTCTGGTATTCGGAGATGTTCGTCTTTTCGCCGCTCAGATCATCGGTATCCTTGTCACCATCGCTGTAGCCATCGTCGGCACCTTAATCTGTGTGGCAATCGTCCGGATATTCACTCCGCTCCGCGTTTCTGTCAAGGAAGAGCAGATTGGTATGGATATCTCACAGCACGGAGAGAGCGCTTATCCAAGCTTCAACGGTCTGGATCAGTAGCCGTATGTGCCGCAAAACAGTATAACGACGGAAGGTGAAAATGAAATGATGATTAAAATTGAAGCATATATCAGAGAAGAAAAATTCGAGGATGTCAAGAAAGCGCTGGATGATCTGAACGTCAACGGTCTGACAGTCTACCAGGTCATGGGCTGCGGCATCCAGAGAGGTTATCATGAGATCGTCCGCGGTATGGAAGTGGACATGCAGATGCAGCCAAAGGTAAAATTCGAGATCGCCGTCTCCTCCGAGGAGTGGGCGGAAAAGACGATCGACGCCATCCAGAAAGCCGCCTACACCGGCGCTGTGGGTGACGGAAAGATCTTTACCTACGAAATCCAGTCTGCGATGAAGATCCGTACAAAAGAGACCGGCTATGACGCCATTCAGGAATCAGAATAAATGCTGTGAACGCAGATTCACCCGGGTCATCCGCGCTTCCGGCGCCCCGCCCACGGTGGGGAAGACCCGGGAAAGGTCAGCGCCTCCGGCGTAAAGGAGAAAGATATCAATCTCGCCATCGCCATAAAATGTCAACGGATTCTTGAGCAAAACGGCATCGCCACTCTGCTGACCCGGGAAACGGACTGCAGTCTGGAGGATGCCGGCGTCACAAACAGAAAGGCCAGCGACCTGAAAAACCGAAAAGCGATGATCACAGAAAAAAAGCCGGACTGTGCCGTGAGTATCCATCAGAACAGCTACCCGGACACCGTCCAGCACGGCGCGCAGGTCTTCTATCCTGCCGCCGATACCGAGAGCGAGCGCCTCGCCTCTCTCATACAGGCCCGGATCCGCTACCTGACCGGGCAGGAAAATAAGAGAGAAATCAAACCGAACTCTGAGTATTATCTGCTTCGGGACAATACCGTTCCCACAGTGATCGCGGAGGTCTGCTTTCTCTCCAATCCTTCAGAAGCCGAGATGATCACGGATGAAACCATGCAGGAAAAGGCTGCTTTCGCCATTGCCATGGGGATCATGCAATATCTCTTTTCCTGACGACACTGCCTTCTGCGGGTATCTCTCCCCCGGCAAAGAGCTCCTGCTCTGCTTCGGTTTTTCTTTCGGCTTCTTATATTACCTTACTATTTTATTTATTATTTTACAATATATTTTGTGAATTCATTGTGAAAACTTATATTTTTACTGAGGTGTGGGTGATTTTAACACTTTACAGTTTTCAGAATAATGTTTATACTATACACACCACATATTCTTGTCCCACATTTTGTCGGGACAGACCGATCTCCATATATTCTGATAGGATCATCCGCTGCTGTTCGCAGTGTTTCTGCGGGCACGGCGACTTTATCAAAAAGGAAGTGAATTCATGAAATTAGAGAAATTGAACGATAATCAGATACGATGTACATTAAATAAATCTGATTTAGATAAACGGGAGCTGCGCCTTTCCGAGCTGGCCTACGGCTCCGCCAAGGCACGGGCGCTGTTCCGGGATATGATACAGCAGGCTTCCATCGAGTTGGGCTTTGAGGCCGATAACATTCCTCTGATGATCGAGGCGATCCCGGTTTCCAATGACTGTCTGGTCCTCGTTGTCACCAAGGTGGAGGATCCGGATGAACTGGATACCCGGTTCTCCCGCTTTTCGACTCCGATGGAGGACGACGATCTTGATGAGGAGTATTCCTCCGATATCTATGACGGAGACTTCTCCGATTCCGAGTCATACGACGATGAGCCGCTGCCGTTCAACGAATCTCCGGCGGAGGCATTTTCGCTGGAAAGCGCAGACAAAGACGCCGACCGACAGGCCGCTGACGACGCTCTGGATTTGATCGCGCCGTTCACACAGGCTATCGCGCAGGCTAAGAAAGAGGTACTCCGGAAGAAGCGCGAGGCCTCCAAAAAGAAGGCCGGTCAGCAGCTCTACGCTTTCTCGGATCTGGATACCATCACACAGCTGAGCGCTTTTCTCACCCCGTTTTATACGGGCGAAAGCCATCTGTACAAGGATGTCTCCAGCCAGACCTATTATCTCGTTCTGGTGCGCAGCCAGTGTGAGCACGACATATTTCGGCGGGCCTGCACGATCGCTTCCGATTACGGGAAGTCCGTAAGTTCCTCTTACCCGACTCTCTCCTATTTCGAGGAGCATTTCCAGCAGATCTTCCGGGAAAATGCGCTGGAGACCTTAAATCTTCTCAACAAATAGACTTTACAACATAAACTTTACAGGACACAAAAAAGAGACTGACCCATCCGTTCCATCGCAGGATATCCTTTTTCTCCTGCGGGACCGCTTCGGCCAGTCTCTTTTTACACATATCGCCTTATTTATTTCTCTTTGTTCGCCAGATAATCATTAATCCGTTTCAGCACCTGGTCAGCGTCCATTCCGTGTACCATGCATGCCTCTTCCAGGCTCTCCATAGCGGAAGACGGGCATCCGACACAGTGCATACCTGCTGCCATGAGAATCGCTGCGATTCCCATATCCATCTGAAGCATTTCACCGATTAATGTATTCTTTGTAACAACCTGAGCTGCCATGATCATTCCTCCTGTTAATCTTATCACTCCTCCAGTGAAACCGTCTCCCTGCCGCCGGACCGAAAGTCTGCGACAAAGAAATCTCTCCACCGGTTTTTCGGGTACTTTACACAGTATAATACACGATTTCTAAAATTTCAATAGGATTTTTCTTTTTCTCTACCAGACCACTATGATATATTACAGATACCCGTATACTGACCCGTTCCCTTTCAGCATAATGGCAAAATGTGAGCAGGTCAGTACATTCGTTCTCCCACATTTATTTCTCGATCGCTTTGATGAGGTTGATCATCTCGATCGCGCCCAGCGCACAGTCATATCCCTTGTTGCCTGCCTTCGTGCCGGCGCGCTCGATGGCCTGCTCGATGTTTTCTGTGGTGACGATACCGAACAGTACCGGGATGCCGGACTTGAGACCGACCTGTGCCACGCCCTTGGACACTTCGTTGCACACATAATCATAGTGGCTGGTCGCGCCGCGGATGACCGTACCGAGGGCGATGACCGCATCGTACTTGCCGGAGTTTGCCATCTTCTCACAGATCAAAGGGATCTCAAAAGCTCCCGGCACCCACGCCACATCGATGTTCTCCTCCTTCATACCATGGCGGACAAGGCCGTCAATGGCTCCGCTTAACAGCTTGGATACAATAAACTCGTTAAATCTGGCGCACACGATGCCCACTCGCTCTTCGCCGCCTACCATTTTTCCTTCAAATACATTTACTCCCATGATGATTCCTCCTGATTCTTTTAATATTTTGTATAATGTCCCATCTTCTCCTGCTTGGTCTTCAGATAGAAGAAGTCGTCCTCATTGGCCTCGATGATGATCGGCACCCGCTCCACAATCTCGATGCCGTACCCTGACAGTCCCACCACCTTGGCAGGATTGTTTGTCATCAGGCGCAGCTTGTGGATGCCCAGATCCGCCAGGATCTGCGCGCCGATACCGTAGTCCCGCAAATCTTCCGGAAAGCCCAGAGCGAGATTGGCCTCCACTGTATCCATGCCCTGATCCTGCAGTTCATAGGCCTTGAGCTTATTAATCAGTCCGATGCCTCTGCCCTCCTGACGCATATAGAGGAGTACGCCACGACCCTCTTTCTCAATCATCCGCATGGCTGCCGCGTACTGCTGACCGCAGTCACAGCGTCTGGAACCCAGCGCGTCTCCGGTCAGGCACTCGGAATGTACCCGGCAAAGCACCGGCTCGCCGTCCGCCACATTGCCCTTCACGATGGCCACATGATGCTCGCCGTTTAATTTATTCACATAGCCGTAGATCCGGAAATGGCCGTAATGCGTCGGAAAATCGGCCTGTGCCTCGCAGCTTACAAAGCTCTCCGTTCTCCGGCGGTACTGGATCATATCCGCGATGGTGATGATCTTCAGGCCATGTTCCTTCGCAAACTCCATGAGCGCCGGCACCTTTGCCACATTGCCCGCCTCGTCAAGAATACCGCAGCGAAGCCCCACCGGGCGAAGTCCCGCCATCACGGCCAGGTCCGTCACCGCCTCCGTAAATCCGGTCCGTTTCAGCACGCCGCCCTGCAACGCCACCTTCGGCACGATACTGCCCGGCTTCCGGAAATCTGCCGGCGAAGCATCTTCTGCCGCCGCCTCTGTCACTGTCCGGGAACGGTCCGCCGCCGAGACGCCATCTGCGGCGCGCACGCTGTCGATCGTCACTGTGGCAGCAGAACGGGAGATTTCCCGGTTCTCCCAGATGAGTTCCTCCACACCGATCTTCCCCGCGATTTCCTCCGAAATCGGCATGGTCATCTTTCCTCTTCCATAACTCAACATAAAGTTGACCGCCTCCGGGCTGGCAAACTGGCCTGCCACAGCCAGCACTCCGTCATTTTCCGCATCGCCATCATCCACAATGATGATCATTTTTCCCTGTCGGAAATCCTCCAGGGCTTCTTCTATCGTATAAAATGCAAACACACCCATCTCGTTTTCTCCTCTCTTTCTCTTAAAATCCTTTTTCTGTAAAATCTGACCGGAACTTCTCTCCTTTTTTCATGGAGATCATCCGGAACCTCTCAGAACCCGTGACTTTTCAGAAAATCCATCGTTATGCCGGATGGCTGTTCCGTCTCTTTTTCTTCAAAGTGCAGCAGCTTCTCCACATACTTGCCGATCATATCCGTCTCCAGATTCACCGTATCTCCCGGCTTTTTCTCCAGGAGGGTCGTGTTCGCTCCGGTGTGGGGGATCACGGACACCGCAAAACTCTTTTCATCCACCCTCGCCACCGTCAGGCTGATGCCGTCTATGGTGATGGAACCTTTTTCCACGATGTACCGAAGGACGGCCGATGTCGTCTGCACCGTGATCCAGATGGCGTTATCATCCTTCTCCATGGAAGTGATCCTTCCCGTATCGTCAATGTGTCCCGCCACGATATGACCGCCGAAACGGCCGTCCGCCGCCATCGCCCGTTCCAGATTCACCCGGCTGCCGCTCTTTAACTCTCCCAGATTGGTCCGACGCAATGTCTCGTGCATCACATCCACACTGTAACTGTTTTTGTCAAAGGATGTGACCGTCAGGCACACACCGTTCATGGCGATGCTGTCGCCCAGATGGATATCTTCCATCACCCGGCGCGCCCCTATGGTGATGACGGCAGATCTGGCGCCCTGCTTTATCTGCTTTACCACGCCCACTTCCTCTATAATCCCTGTAAACATGGTGTTCTCCTTTTTCTTCTTATCTCATCGTTACTTTTCTTCGTCTTGCCGCTGCATCTGGTACGTAAGCAAAAGATCTTCTCCGAGCTTACGGATGCCGGTCTGTCTGCACTGCCAGGCGTCCGCTGCCAGCGGGACGCCCAGGCCTTCCACCGGCGTCTTTGCGTCCGCTCCGCCGAAGATCTTCGGTGCCAGATAACAGTACACGCCGGACACGATACCTGCCCGCAGCGCGCTCTCATTCAAATTGCCGCCGCCTTCCAGCAGGACGCCGTCTATCTTCCGCTCGCCCAGCCTCTGCATCAGAACACGCAGATCAACGCCGGCCGGGCCGTTTTCTTCCTGACTGTCCGCCGCCGGTATCTCCAGGATCTGTGCTCCTCTCTCCTCAAGCATCCGCTTTTTCGCCCCGTCCGCCTCCGGCAGGCAGGCGAGGAGAAGCGGCTGTTCCTTTGCCGTCCGCACCAGCTTTGAATCCATCGGGATCCGAAGGTGGCTGTCACAGATGATCCGCACCGGATCTCTTCCATTCTTTATGCGGCAGTTGAGCATCGGATCGTCGGCCAGCACTGTTCCGATCCCCGCCATGATTCCCCGGTAATGGTTCCGCAGTGTCTGTACGTGCGCACGGGCTTCCTCCCCGGTCACCCAACGGGAATCCCCCGTGCGGCAGGCAATCTTGCCGTCCAGTGTCATGGCATATTTCATCGCCACATACGGAAGTCCGGTGCTGATATAATGAAAAAAAACCGCATTGATGGCGTCACATTCCGCTTTCAACACATGGGTCGTCACCTGGATCCCATGCTCCCGAAGCATACGAAACCCTTTCCCCGATACCAGAGGATTAGGATCATCGGAGCCGACCACCACTCTGGCGATCCCCTCCTCGATGATCGCCTCCGTACATGGCGGCGTCTTCCCGTAATGGCAGCAGGGTTCCAGCGTCACGTAAATCGTACTCCCCCGAAGACTGTGTCCTGCCTCCTTCGCATGGGCGATGGCATTGCGCTCCGCATGAAGCTCGCCATATCTTTCGTGCCATCCCTCTCCGAGGATCTCTCCGTCCCGGACGATCACCGCTCCCACCAGAGGGTTCGGATTCACGCGGCCGCTGCCTCTCTTTGCCAGTGCGATGGCTCTTCGCATATATTGTTCATCCATACCGCGCATTCTCCTTTCTGAACTATTGATGAATCCGGGGTCCAAATACCTTTGTCCCCGCCTCACATTTATGAAAATGTATCTTCAGAACATCAGGCTATCCCGGAAATTAAAAAAGCCCTGAAACCAAATGCCAAAAGCAATCGATCTCAGGGCGTATCGCCATTCTATGTATATACGCGATCTCGCGCATATTCTGGAAGTCCGCCTGCGGAAATCTCCAAAAAGGAACGCCGCAGCTTCTGCTGCCGCTGTCTTCTCCGCAAAACGCAGTCATCTTCTTCCATCCGGACTATACCGTCGGCTCCGGAATCTCACCGGAATCCTGCCTTTCGGCTCGCGGGCTCGCACTGACCTATACTGCGCATCCTGTCTGCTCAACCGTAAAACGGCTGCGACAGCAACGCATCGGTCTGTGATTACCGCCGGTGGGGACTCACACCCCGCCCTGAAGACTTTCATTTCTTAGTCATTATAACTCTATGTGACTGAAATTTCAATATATTTTTCATTCAATTTGTACAATGTATTTTATACCGTTCTCCCCCAGCTTTCCGGTACTTTCCGTCCGACGATCTCTTCCAGCCGGGCAACTTCCTCCTTATAGTAGTGGTTTAAAATCTGCCGGGTCTGCGGCAGCATCCGGAAAGTGTCCGTATCTCTCTGTATGCAAAATACACGGATCCGATGGAAAAACTTCCGGATAAGATAGCGGAGCTTCGGATCTCTCCCCAGATGAAGGAAATCGATCAGCGTGTAATACAGCCCCTGACAGGCATAGATGAGCTTGCTGCGCAGAGGGGAGATGGCACATAAGACACTCTCATTGCTCTTGATGTCATAGTTGATCCGCGCGTCTCTTTCCACCTGAATAAAATCCAGGATTTCCTCCACCGTCCCCTGTTCGTCCCGGATCATTTCCTCAAAAAAGACGAACTTCATATTCTCCTTCGGGAAATACCGCAGGTACTCTTCGATACACCGGGCATAATTTCCCTGGGAGAAGCACAGATACTTGAGCCGGCGGAACATGATACATTTCCGGTGGAAACGGCTCCCGAGGATACTTTTTACGTAACGGTCAAAAGCCTCCGCATGTCCGCATTTTCTGTCATCCCACACGGTGCGGCACGGCAGAAATCCCAGCGCCAGAAAATATTTGTAGGCGGAGTAACAGCGGTCAGCCGGGTCGCGCATGAGAAAGATCAGTTTTGTCTCCGGAGAAAAATCCCCGCCGATCTTATCCGCGCAGCCCCGGAAGCTGAGTCCCGCGTTCACTTCCCCGGCTATCTGCCCGTCCTCTGGCTGGCAGTGTCCAAAGTATCTGTTTTCATACCACTTCGCCCCGAGAAGCGTGCGGAGAAATGGCACCCGATAGAACATGGGCTCCTTGACTCCCTCCGTGAGGACAATCTTTCCGTGCTGCTTTAAAATATCATATAAGGTGGTCGTACCACATTTCTGGAATCCAATACAAAGGAATTCTGGTTTCATCGCTGTTTTGTATCCGGGGACTTCCCCCGCCTTTCTTTTGTAATTATCATCGATCTCCCGTTTTCGCTCCGGAATCTTCCGTCTCAAAACGTTTTCACATTAAAGTCTAAATATTTTACAAAACAACTGTGTCTGCTCTGTGGTTAAATCGAAAAAAATACGAAAATTTTTTAGAATTTCCGTCGGTTTCCTTACATTTCCGTTTGCTTTCTTCTTCTCTTTTTCCTTTTTATCTCTTTTTTTGCTCTTTTACCGGCAATAGACAGTTTCCTATCCGTATAGTATAATAAAATCATCTTTATTCTAGCATTATAAGGAGGTACACTATGTCAGTTAAAAATCTTATCGTCGGCCAGTCCGGCGGTCCTACGGCGGTCATCAACAGCAGCCTTTACGGCGTTGTCTCTGAAGCCCGCCAGCATCCGGAATCCATCGGATGTGTGTACGGTATGGTAAACGGTATTGAGGGTTTCCTCAATGACACCATTCTCGACTTTGCGGACATCCTGCCGGGGGACAGGCTGGACGCGCTTTTATACACGCCGGGCGCTTATCTCGGTTCTTGCCGTTACAAGCTTCCGGAGTCTCTGGACGACCCGGTTTATCCGAAATTGTTTGAGAAGTTTAAAGAAATGAATATCGGTTATTTTCAGTACATCGGCGGAAATGATTCCATGGATACCGTGAGCAAGCTTTCCCGCTATGCCGCATCCATCGGCAGTGATATCCGCATCATCGGACAGCCGAAAACGATCGATAACGATCTGGTGCAGACAGACCACACGCCGGGCTATGGCAGCGCCGCCAGGTATGTGGCTTCCACCGTCCGTGAGATCGTGCTGGACGCCAACGTCTACGAAAAAGAGTCTGTCACCATCCTCGAGATCATGGGCCGCCATGCCGGCTGGCTGACAGCCGCTTCCGCTCTGGCAAGAAAATATGACGGGGATAATCCAATGCTCATCTATCTGCCGGAAACTTCTTTTGACGAGGAAGATTTCCTGGCAAAAGTCAGCGCCTGCCTGAAGAAGAATTGTAATGTCATCGTCTGTGTATCAGAAGGCATCCATGACAAGAACGGTACATTTATCTGTGAGTATGACAGTTCTGTAGGCACAGATACTTTCGGCCACAAGATGCTCGCAGGCTGCGGAAAGTATCTGGAAAACCTCGTTCGCTCCCGTCTGGGCGTCAAAGCCCGCTCTGTGGAGTTCAATGTGAGCCAGCGCTGCTCTGCTTCCATGCTCTCTGCCACGGACCAGCAGGAAGCCGCCGCTGCCGGAGTCTTCGGCGTACAGGCAGCCCTGCGGGGAGAGACCGGAAAAATGGTCGCCTTCCACCGCCTGGATACCGCTGACGGTTCCTATCAGATGGAATGCGGACTCACCGATGTCAATGAAGTGTGCAACAAAGAAAAGACCGTCCCGCTCTCCTGGATCAGCGCCGACGGCACCGATGTGACCAAAGACTTCATCGCTTACGCCCGCCCGCTGATACAGGGTAAGGTCGACGTTCCTCTGGGAGAGGACGGCCTCCCGGCCTTTGTTTCCCGGAAATAGGACAGCTTTCGTTATCTAAACAACAAAAAAACTCTCCTGATACAGTTTTTTATCTGCTCTCAGGAGAGTTTCTTTCGTTTATTACATTTTTATATGCGGATATACTCTTCCGTCCGCCGCATGATCTCCGCAAGATTTTTCAGGTCTTCCTGTACATTTCCCGTCTCCAGAGAGTGATTTGCTCCCGCCGTCTCATACAGCGGCAGTCCTCTTTTGCGGCACTCTTCCTCGATCACCTCTGTTCTCGCCCACGGGTCGGCAGTCCCATGAAAGGCGATGCCCTCACTTCCGATCGCCAGAAAGGATTCCTCCACCGGCGTATAATAGATCTGCCTTGCCGGTATGCTGTGCCGAAGCGCATAGGCGGCCGCCACCGCAGTGCCGATACTTTTGGAGATGAACAGCACATCCGCCCAGAGACTGAAATCCACATCCGAAAGCTGCTTTGTCACATACTCGCTGGCTGTCTCAAAGGCCTCCATCATCTTGTCCTTATTGCCCTTGATGCCGGACGGAAGCTTCGGATAGCGCACTTCCCGGATGGTATAGCCAAAGGCCGACGCCAGCTTTTTGCTGTAATACAACAACGGTTTATCCGTATGATACCCGATACCCGGAAAGATCACAGCCAGCTTCCGCCGCCGCTGCTCCACATAGTCTTCCAGATTCTTCGCATCCGCGGTCCGAAAATCATCCGCATCTCTCACATAAACATTTCCCATATCGCCGTCTCCTTTTTCCAATCATCTGCCTGTCCGGCATGTCCATTCTCCCTGCCACCTGCTCCGCACGCGGTGACTGCTCATCCGGTCTCCTCAGGCTGCCGTCCGGCGTATCCTTTCTCTCTGCACCTGCTCCGCACACGGGAACGCCATCCGTTCTCCTGCGGTTCTCAGTATCCCTGCTGCATCTCGTAGGAATGGATCAGTTCCACATTGTACTGCTCGACTTCGTTGAGCACCGATTCGTCGAACTCCGCGGAGGCTGTCTGCGCCACATACCAGTCCTGTCGATTGAAATAATCCTGAATATTCTGGTCGCTGAACATCCGGCCATGGCGCGCGTAGATCTCATTTCTCGTGATGCACAACCCGTACGAATCCAGCCTGGACAGCTCCTCCTCCGTGTAGCACACACTGTCGGTGTAGGCAAGATGGTCCGCCTTCTCATAGGGATTGGAGCCGGTGTCATTGCCCTTGATCAGATAAACACTCTCCGTCTCGTTCTCCCTGGTCCCTGCCGCGTCGCTGACCGCATCTTCCCCGGAGGTCTCTCCCTCTGACGTCTCCTGACCATCTCCTTTTCCGGCCTTGCCGATCTCAATGGCGATCTCCGTCTTGCCTTCTGTATCTGTGGCCGCTGAGATGGTCTTTTCATGCTGCTTTTGCAGTACGACGAAACCAAGGATCACCGCCGCGAGCAGCAAAAAGACCAGCACGACCGCGCCTATCATCATTCTTCCAACCTTCTGATCGTTCTCAGGATTCCACATCGAATCCCCCCTTCATTTTCTCTATGTAGAACACTGTCTTCTCATCAAATTCCGATAAAAGTCCTTATCAGACAAAAAAATGTGTTTTATTTGCTAATAACACATTTTTTCTCATGATTTTATTATAATGGATAATATTGGTTCTAGCAACCCTTTACAAGAATTCTTCATTGTAATTTAACACATTTGTAATGATTCCCGGAAAGTGCGCCGGTTTTCACCTTTTGCTGCCATTTGTGCATCCCCGTCGGCTGTTTCTGCACATTTTTCCGATTTTGCTTTGAAAATAATACAATTTTACCAACATTTTTCTTAGAATTCCGCTTGATATTGGCGGTAATCTAGTATAGAATAAGGAATACAGAACAACAGCGTTTTGTAATAATCTAATCTTAAAGGAGGATATACCAATGGCATACGTAATTTCTGATGAATGTATCAACTGTGGAACTTGTGAGGGTGAATGTCCAGTAGGCGCTATCAGCGCAGGCGACGGCAAATACGAAATCGACGCTGATTCCTGCATCGATTGCGGAACATGCGCAGGTGCTTGCCCATCTGGTGCTATCAGCCAGGAATAATTTAGTACAGGCTTTGCCGCAGATCGCGGGAGAGCAGGTCTTAAATAGCCCTCCGGGGCAGTAAAAAGAGTGTCTGTTTCTGCAGGCACTCTTTTTTTTGACCTCACAGGAATCCGGCATCCGTTTTCCGGAATTCCCGCACGATATCACTTGATTCAGATCTTTCTCTTGTTTTTCCGGAAGAAACGGCTTTTCTTTCGTCCGCCGTCTTCCTTGGTCACCGCGATCTCCTGCCTTGCCTTCTGATGGTTTCGGATCGTCTCGTCCAGCTTTTTATAGCGGGCCTCCTCCCGCTCTTCTCTCTCCTCGAGTACCTCGTCCATCTCCCGGATCACCCGGTTGCTGATGCGGTCGCCCATCACATCTCCCATGGCTTCCGCCTGCTCCCGCAGTGCTTTCCCGATGATCCGCCCCATGATGGATTCAAACTCCCGCATTTTTTCTTCGTTGCTTCGAAGCGTTCCCGCCGCAGAGGCGCCCTGCACAGGATGCGCGCCGGCATGTCCTCCCTCTTTTCTGAGAGCGACTACCTTCCCGTTATACCGGGCGTCTTCATCCTCCTCTTCCTGCTCTCCCTCCTCAGAGGAAGTGGTCCTTTCCTGCTCCTCTTCTTCTCTCTCCATGTTTTCCAGCTCCACCTGTGTGGCGAGCAGCTTATGTACATCGATCAGCTTTTTCTGTTCCAGATCCGGCAGCACTTCCTTTACCGCCTTTAACTGAAATCCTTTATTCTTTAGCTCCTTAATACAGTTTAATAACTGTATCTCCTCTTCTCTGTAATAGCGGTGCCCCAGTTCATTTCTCGGAATGTTGAGCTCCAGCTCCTCCTCCCAGTACCGGAGAACATGATTCTCCACCTCCAGCAGCCGGGAAGCTTCTGAGATGGAATATCTTTTTTCCTTCATATTTTCTCGCTCCTGTCATACTATATTTACTTCGAACCCCCGGACAGCGGCTGTGCGGGACACAGGGCATCCGGCTTTCATAACGGATCATGACGGCATAAGCAGTCATGCCGACGGGTATACCGGCATATTCATAGTATAGCAAGGTTCCGGCTCCGTTCTCAACGATATTCGTCTTCAAAAAACAGACAAAAGGAGCGGATTTCTACTGAATCCGCTCCTTATTGGCAAATTTCGTATACTGGCCCAGCCAGACAAGTTCAATACTGCCGGTGGCGCCGTTTCTCTGCTTGGCCACAATGACCTCCGCGATATTCTTTTTTTCTGTGTCCGGATTATAGTATTCATCCCTGTACAGGAACATGACCACGTCGGCATCCTGCTCGATGGCTCCTGACTCACGCAGGTCCGAAAGCATCGGCCGGTGATCCTGTCTGGCTTCCACCGCACGGGAAAGCTGTGACAGGGCGATGATCGGGATATTTAACTCCCGGGCAAGAACCTTCAGGGCACGGGAGATCTCCGAAATCTCCTGCTGCCTTGATTCATTTCTTCTTGTATTGCTGCCGCTCATCAGCTGCAGATAGTCTATCACGACCATGTCAATATCGTACGTCTGCTTGTACTTTCTGCATTTGGAACGGATCTCTGCCAGAGAGGAGGCAGTGTCATCGATGATCAGTTTGGAATTACCGATGAGAGCCGCTCCTTCCAGCAGCTTCTCCCAGTCGGAATCCCGCAGGTCTCCGGTCCGGATCTGCTGGGAATCGACCATGGACTCTGAAGCCATCAGTCTTGTGACCAGCTGTTCTTTGGACATCTCCAGACTGAACATGGCCACGGCATGATTATCCTTGAAGGCCGCATACTGGGCAATGTTCAGGACAAACGCCGTCTTTCCCATGGCCGGTCTGGCCGCGACCAGAATGAGCTCTGCCGGGTGCAGTCCCGTCAGCTTATAGTCAAGCTCTGTGAAGCCGGTGGCGATTCCCGTCACCCGCCCCTTCGTCTTAGCCGCCTCCTCGATGGCGTTGAGCGAGTTCAGCACGATCTCCTGAATCGGCACAAAGTCAGACATCCGGTTCCGGTTCTGCAGCAGCCCGAAAATCTCTTTCTCTGTTTTCTCCAGAATGGCCGGGGTCTCTTCCTTTCCCAGGTAACAGGCGTTTCCGATATCCTCCGTCACCTTGATGAGCGCCCGGAGGGTCGCCTTGTCATGGACAATCTGCGCATACTGCCGGACGTTGGTGGAAGTGGGTACGATGTCCACCAGCTCCCGGAAAAAGTCCAGGCTGGAGAGAGCTTCCGGGATATCCTTTTCCTTCAGTTTATCCTGAAGGGTGATGAGGTCCACCGGCTTGCCCTCCTGATAGAGTTCTACCATGGCCTCAAAGAGGATCCCGTACTGTCTCTGATAAAAATCCTCTTTCACGAGAATATCTTCCGCCTCCACAATGGCGTCTCTGTCCATCAGCATGGAGCCCAGCACCGACTTCTCCGCCTCCTCGCTGTGCGGCTGTATTCGTTTGATAAAATTCTCGTCTACTGTCGGCATATCTTCACATCTCTGTCGTTATCTGCTCTGTTTGCAGGACAGACATCCCGCAAGATCCTCTGTTTACATTTCTGATACTTTTACTTTCAGTGTCGCTGTCACCTGCGGATGCAGCTTGATCTTTACATTGTGCACGCCGAGGCTTTTGATCGGTTCATCCACGGAGATCTTCTTTTTGTCCAGCTCCAGATCCAGCTGCTCTTTTGCCGCCGCTGCGATCTCCTTGGTGGAGATGGCGCCGAAGGTCTTTCCACCCTCGCCCACTTTCATCTTCACTTCCACGGACTTCTCCGCGATCTGTTCCGCCAGTTCTCTGGCTGCCGCCAGCTGCTCTGCCGCCACCTTATCCTGGTGTGCCTTCTGAAGCTTTAAGTCATTGATATTTTTACCTGTCGCTTCGACGCCAAGCTTCTTAGGCAGGATGAAATTCCTCGCGTAACCGTTGTTTACCTCTACCATATCGCCTTTTTTCCCTAAAGACTTCACATCTTCCAATAAAATTACTTTCATGATCTTCCTCCTGATTTATCTTATCTGAAACTTTAATTTAATATCCTTATTTTTCATATCCTGTTTTGCCGGTATGCGGCTCCTGTCAGATATCTCCCTCTTTCTTCATGGAAGCCAGCAGGTTTTTCAGGTCGTCCACCACTTCATTCATGGTCCTGTCTTTTAGTTGCGCTGCCGCCACGGTCAGATGACCGCCGCCGCCAAACTTCTCCATAATGATCTGTACATTCAGATCGTCAATGGAACGCGCGCTCACATAGATACAGCTCGAAAGCTCCGTGACGACAAAACTTCCCCGGATGCCCTGCACATCCAGAAGCGCATTGGCCGCCTTTGCTCCAATGACCGTCGCGCCATCCACATTCCGCCCGTCGAAGGTGGAGATGGCAAACTCATCATAAAATACCTGCGCGCGGTTGATAATGTCCGCACGGATCTTGCAGTTCTCCATATCCTCCCGGAACATCTTCCGGACTCTCGTCACATCCGCCCCGGCACGGCGCAGATAGGCTGCCGCCTCAAAGGTACGGACACCGGCTTTGACCACAAAGTTGTCCGTATCGACCAGAATACCGGAATACAGCGCATCCGCCTCGATCGGACGAAGCTTCGGCTTATCCGGAATGTACTGCAATATCTCCGCCACCATCTCGCAGGATGAGGAGGCATACGGCTCCACGTAGGAGACCACCGCCTTCCTGATGGTGTCGTTGTTCTGCCGGTGATGGTCGAGGACCACGATCGTCTGGATCTGTTTGATCAGCTCCGGACACTCCGTCATGGCCGGCAGATTGACATCCACGATGATCAGCATGGAAGAGGCGTCCTTTAAGGACAGCGCCTGCTCATTTGTGATGAAAGGAAACTCCTCCGTGCCGCTGTCATTCATCATCCCGTCAATGATCGGGCGGATGGCCGCACAGTCCTTGTCCATCACAATGTACGTATTCTTATCGAAGGTTCTGGCCAGCCGGTAGATTCCGAGCGCCGCTCCCACGGCGTCCGCATCCGGCAGCTTATGCCCCATGATGAAAATCTTATCGTGGGTCATGATGATTTCTCTTAACGCATGCGCCTTCACTCTCGCCTTCACGCGGGTGCTCTTTTCCACCTTCTGGGTCTTGCCGCCATAATAAGAAATGGAATCGCCGTCCTTGACTACCGCCTGGTCGCCGCCCCGGCCCAGCGCCAGGTCCATGGCGATCCGGGCGCTCTCATAGGTATCCACATAAGTCGGCGCATTGACACCCACGCTGATACTGAGCGTCATGGACAGCTCATTACCGATGTTGATCATCCGGACCTCATCGAGAAGGGAAAACTTGGACTCCATCAGCTTCTGCAGGTTCTTCTCCTCGAACACGAAGAAAAACTTATCCTTCTCAAACTTCTTCACGATGGCGTCCAGCCCCTGCATATAGCGCAGAACCTTTCTCTCCACGAGAGCCAGAAGGAGCGACTGGCGCACCTCCTCCATATTTTCGATGACCTCTTCATAATTATCGATGTAAATGAGTCCCGCAACCATCCGCTTGCTCCTGGTCTCCTCCTGATATTCCATCAGCTGCGTCTCGTCAAAGAAATAAAAGGCCAGCAGAATATTTTCCGCGCTGCTCTCCGCTTCCTCCTGGCTGCCCTCCTCACTTAAAACGACACTCCTGCACTCCACGCGGTACTTCTTATCCTCCACGGAAACGCAGAACTTCTTGGTGGTGCCGGGCTTCGGGAACACCTTCTTATAAAGGGAAGCGAACATCTGCGTGATATTTTTCTTCTCCGTCTTCTCTCCGGCCATCTCGGCAAAACTGTTGTTGTACCAGATGACCAGCCCGCTGTCGTCGGTCAGAATATAGGGGATCGGCAGTTCTTTTAAGAGATCTTTCTGAATCTGCGCCTGCTCAAAACCTGCGGAAAGCAGCTCTGCCGAGGCCATCTTCTCAAAATACTCATAATGGATCACTGCCAGCACCAAAAATACAAAAGCCCCCGCTATCGTCACATAACCGAACACCGGCCGGATGCTGATGACAGAAACTCCGACCAAAAGAAAAGCTGCCACCATGATAATAGACAGCCATAAACTAAACTTGATTTGTGTTGAGACTTTTTTATTTTGTTTCATTTCCTTCACCAGATTCATTCTCAGAATATATTGTGTTATTATAGCACCTTTTCAAACGTTTTAAAAGAGCCTATTCGTAGCATTTTACATACTTTTTCTCAAAATGTATTTTCTTAAGAAAAGACTGTTTTCACCGGCATCTTCTTAAAAAACATTCTTTTCTGCAACTCTTTTGATTGCGATTTTTCAGAAAATTCTGTATAATAAACAAAGCATATGATGCCATATTTCAGATACATTTTCTCCGCGCGGACGGCGTGCGGCTGGCATCATGATTTTTCAGAATTACTGTATCAAGATATACTAAGGAGGACATATGAGCGAACAGATTGATAATATCAGACATCTGCGCCGCCTCTCGGGCATTTTAATGCATCCGACCTCTCTTCCCGGAGAGTACGGTATCGGGGACCTGGGTCCGGAGGCGTATCGTTTCGTAGATTTTCTCAGGGAAGCAGACCAGCACCTCTGGCAGACATTACCCCTGGGGCCGACCGGAGATACCAACTGTCCCTACCAGTGCTATTCATCCTTTGCCGGCCAGCCGCTGCTGATAAGCCCGGAGCTTTTGCGGGAGGATGGTCTTCTGACCGACGGGGAGCTGGAAGAAAAACCGGAGTTTCCGGAAGAAAAAGTTGATTATGAACTGGTAAAAGAATACAAAGACGACTTGTTTCACAAGGCATTTCAGAGATTCCGGATGCTGATGGCAGAAACGGATGAGGCAGAAGAAGCGGACATCCTGCCGGAGCAGAAAGAAGAAACAGACATTCTGTCGAAGCAGGAGGAAGCGTCCGGAGAATCACACATTCTCACACTGAAAAAAGAGTTTGATGACTTTTGCCTGCATACGGACTGGCTTTCTGATTATGCTATGTTCATGGCCATCAAAAAAAGCAAGGACGGCGCGCACTGGCTGAACTGGGAGAAGAAATACCGCAAGCCTACCAAGTCCCAGAAGACGGTCATCGAGAGAGAGCTGCATGAGGATATCACTTATGAGAAGTTCCTGCAGTGGCTGTTTTTCCGTCAGTGGAAGGCTCTCAAGGCGTATGCCAACGAAAAGGGGATCCTGCTGATCGGGGATATCCCGATCTTTGTCGCCGGCGACAGCGCTGACGTCTGGTCACAGCCGAAGCTTTTCCTTCTGGATAAGGACGGATTCCCGACGGTAGTGGCAGGCGTACCGCCGGATTATTTCAGCGCCACCGGTCAGCTCTGGGGCAATCCGCTCTATGACTGGAAGTACCACAAAAAGACGGAGTTTGCCTGGTGGATGAAACGTATCGAGACACAGCTCACCATGAGCGACATTGTCCGCATCGACCATTTCCGCGGACTGGAGAGTTACTGGGAAGTTTCCGCCGACGCCGAGACCGCTCTCGAGGGACGCTGGGCCGAGGGACCGGGAGATTCATTTTTTGAGCAGATCGAGACCGTTCTCGGCACAGACCTGCCGATCATCGCGGAGGATCTCGGTGTGATCACCGATGAGGTCCGGGCTCTCAGAGACCGTTACGGGCTGCCGGGCATGAAGATCCTGCAGTTTGCCTTTGAGGACAGCGACAGCAGTTATCTTCCGTACAATCAGCCGTACAACTGTATCTGCTACACCGGCACCCATGACAATGACACCTCCACAGGCTGGTATGACCACGCGCCGGAGCATATCCGGGATAAGGTTCGCCGTTATATGAACACGGACGGTTCCCAGATCAGCTGGGACTTTATCCGCACCTGTTTCGGCTCACCTGCCCGCATTGCCATCGCCCCGGTACAGGATCTGCTCTGCCAGGGCAGTGAATATCGTATGAATATACCCGGTGTTGCCGACGGCAACTGGGCTTACCGTGTCGGAAAAGACCTTCTGACCTCCGATATCGCCACACGTCTCCGTGACATCACGCATCTTTATGGTAGATAGGAGAGAGGATTATGAATTTACGGGCATTTTTTGTTCTGTTTTATGTAACTGTTTTTATTATCGTGACCACGCCGGAGCGCAGACGTCTTCGCAAGCTGGAGGAGACGGACCCGGCGGAGGCCTCCCGAATCGCCCACCTTCAGGTAAAAAAGGCGTTTCGGAACATGCTGCGCATCGCCGGAGTCAAAATTGAAGTGAGCGGGTTGGATAACATTCCCGATGAGCCCTGTCTCTTCGTGGCAAACCATAACAGCTATGTCGACATCCTCGTGACGGAGACCGTGATCCCTTCCGGCGCCGGCTTTGTATCCAAGGACAGCCTGCAGAAGATTCCGGGTCTTTCTTCCTGGATGTACCTGATCCACTGCCTTTTCCTGAACAGAACGGACGTCAGAGAAGGGCTTAAAATGATCACCACCGGCGCGGACTACCTGAAAGAGGGCTATTCCATGTTCATTTTCCCGGAGGGCACCCGCAGCCGCGACGGTCACATCGGCGAGTTCAAAGGCGGCAGCTTAAAGATGGCGCAGAAGGCCAACGCACCGATCGTTCC
The DNA here is from genome assembly GCA_019113845.1 of Candidatus Anaerobutyricum avicola. GTDB lineage: Bacteria > Bacillota > Clostridia > Lachnospirales > Lachnospiraceae > Anaerobutyricum > Anaerobutyricum avicola. The sequence continues at coordinate 118,509 of DXGQ01000017.1, read as the reverse complement.
GGTCGCCATCTCCGGCACCAGCAGCATTTTTGAAAAGAATGAGGGTTTCCGGGTCACCCCGGGCAATGTGATGGTTTCTTTCGGCACCCCGTTCCGTTTTTCGGAACTCACCAAGGAGCAGAAGCGGGAAGTCAGCCGGCACACCAGGCTCGCCATCCAGGTCATGCTGGATCATCAGATGGAATCCATGAATATGGAATAATTTTTTCTTTTCATACCGGCAAAAAAATGTTACAATATTTGTTTGTAATAATAACCGACCAAAACGGCGGATGGATTTTTCCCCGTCCGCACCGGTTTTGGACATACAGAACTTAGGAGGATGAAGCATGAATGTAAATCCATGGATTATCACGGCTGTCATTTTGGTCATTGGCATCGCTGTTCTCGCTTTTCTCTATTATAAGGGCTCCAAAATGCAAAAACAGCAGGCTGAGCAGAAGGCCAAGCTTTTGGAAGCAGCACAGCAGGCCACCATTCTTGTGATCGACAAAAAACGAATGCCTCTCATCGATTCCGGACTTCCGCAGGTCATTCTCGACCAGACTCCGAAGAGAGCACGCCGGGCAAAGGTTCCTGTCGTAAAAGCAAAGATCGGACCGAGGGTCATGTCTCTGATCGCCGATGAGGACGTCTATGATCAGATTCCTGTGAAGGCTGAGGTCAAGGCGATGATCAGCGGCATCTACATTACGAGTATCAACAACTTCCGCAAGGCGCCGGTACCGGCTCCGGAAAAGAAAGGCTTTATGGCCAAACTTCGCAGGAACGCTGATAAGGCGCAGGAAAATATCGATGCGGCAAAGGCACAACAGGCCAAAGCAAAAAAAGAACTGAAAAAGAAAAAATAGTATTCGGGAAGCATCCCCGGATGCGGCATGGATACTGTCGTTCCAAACGACAATGCTTTACAGACACAAATGCCCCGCAGAATCTATATCGCCGCATGCAGGATATCACTGCATGACAGAAGCAATCGATTCTGCGGGGCACTTTTTTATTGCCACCTTTTTCTGCTGCTCTTTGTGTCATTGTTCTGACAAGCCCTTTCCGGGCAATTTTTCAGGATATCTTACTCACTCTCCTCCGGCAGAGTCTTTCCCTCCACCGTCAGATGGTATTCAGACACCAGCATCCCGGACATGTAAAAGGAATACTCCAGTGTGAGATGGAGCTTCTCCTCTTTCGTGTGCAGATGAATCCGCTTTGTGTCAGAGACCATCTGCATGGGACCCGCCGGAGAATGGTATACGCAGGGTTCCGAATGTCCCTCCCGAAACCGCAGGAGAGAATCCCCTCCACCGCTCTTCTTAAGCTCCACCACGTCCGGAGTGATGGTCAGACGGTTCTTCAGGGTTCGTCCTTCTTCCGTTTTCTCCGAATAAAACAGATAGTGGGTCCCGTCCTTTATGAAATAATCCGCCGACGTCGTGATCTCCGATACCTCTTCCTGGCCGAAGCCCCGCTGCACTCCCCGGACTGTCAGCAGCAGTTTGCTCTTATTCTTCATAACGCACCATCGCAAGGTCGATGAGCTTCTGCACCAGCGCCTTCTTATCCACGCCTCTGGCCGCCCAGAGCATCGGATACATACTGATAGCGGTAAAGCCCGGCAGCGTATTGATCTCATTAAAGACCACTTCGTTGGTATCTTTTGTCAGGAAGAAATCCACGCGGGAAAGTCCGTAGCAGTCCATTGCCCGGAAAATCGCCTCCGCATCCCGGCGGATCTCCTCTTCTTTTCCTTCCGGCAGCTCCGGTCCCACGATAGTCTTGGAGTCGGCGTTGTTGTACTTCGCCTCGTAGCTGTAGAACGTATCTGCCGCCATGATCTCGCCCACGCCGGACGCCTCCGCGTCCGCGCCGCCAAGTACGGCACATTCCAGCTCTCTTCCGACGATATTTTCTTCCACCAGTATCTTGGAATCGTGCTTTGCCGCCAGCTCCAGCGCCTTTACGAGTTTCTCCCGGTTCTCCGCCTTACCGACTCCCTGAGATGAGCCTGCCTTGGAAGGCTTCACGAAAACCGGGTACGGCAGCGTCTTTTCCACCTCTGCCACCACGGCGTCCATATCCCGCAGTTGCGCGCGGCGGACTCCCACAAACTTTGCCTGACGGATACCGATGGAATCCACGATGATCTTTGTGTAGAACTTATCCATGGAGCAGGCCGACGCCAGCACGCCGCAGCCCACATACGGGATCTGCGCCAGTTCCAGCAGTCCCTGCAGGGTGCCGTCCTCTCCGTTCATCCCGTGCAGCACCGGAAATACCACATCGACATGCAGGTTCTCCACCCGGTCCTTACCGAGGAGATACAATGTATTCTTTCCGGTCTCCGGAGAGAGGATCGCCTCCGTATGTCCATCCACCCAGGAGCCGTCCTTCACCTTATCCATAGACTCGATCAACTTCCACTGACCGTCCTTCGTGATCCCGACCATGATCACGTTATATCTGTCCGTATCAATATTTTCCACAACTGTCGCAGCAGACATCAGGGACACCTCGTGCTCAGAGGATCTGCCGCCCATAATCACAACGATATTTTTCTCTGCCATGCTTCCTTGTTCCTTTCTTCGCATTTGCTTTTTTCATTTCTGCAATACTATATCATATTCCGCTCACTTTGAACACCATGCAGTATTCTTTCATTTTTGCATTTATGAAACAAAAAGACCGGAGACACCGGGTATATCCCCGGCTCTCCGGCCTCTCTTCCCCTACATCGGAACGAACTCGCCGACAACCTCTTCCAGATTGCCATCTTCCGGTCCGTCTTCCTGCCAGTAGGTCTCAAAAAAGCTGTCAAAAATACCTGCGGTAGCTGTCACCCCTGTACTGCCCACAGCGCCTCCCAGAAGGCATATCGCCATCACAAGACCAACTGCAGGTACAATGAACCATTTCCGAAACATGTCCTCCATCTCCCTTCCAACCAAGACATTTTTAACGTTTTTATATTAGAATTCTAACATGCGATTTTTTCTCTGTCAATCAATTCCATTACATTTTCTGGTTTTCTATAAAAATGTGCATTTTTTGTACATATAAAATGTAATGATATTTTATAGCAGATATGTCTGGTCTGAGCATGGAGAGTACGGCGCACTGATCCGGCCTCACTGCAATTACTTACTGCAATTTCTTTTTCAACATGGCAGGATTTGAGGCATTGGCAATGGCGGTCTCCTTCGCGACCTTTCCCTGCCGGCACAGTCCGGCAAGATAGTGATCCAGGGAAAACAGATTATCCGCCACCGAGGAATAGATCATACCGTCGATCTGGTGAACCTTTCCGTCCCGGATCATATTTTTGATGGCGGTATTTACCGTCATCAGCTCAAACGCAGGGATTCTCCGCCCGTCCGTGCCGCCCACCAGCTGCTGTGACACCACGGCATTGAGCACGGAAGCCAGCTGTACCGTGATCTGCCGCTGCTGGTTCGGAGGGAACACATCAATGATTCGGTCCACCGCATTGGCCGCTCCCACCGTGTGGAGGGTGGAAAAAACGAGATGCCCCGTCTCCGCCGCGGTCATGGCGATCTGAATCGTCTCATAATCCCGCATCTCACCGAGAAGGATCACATCCGGACTCTGCCGGAGCGCCGCCCGCAGTGCAGTCTGATAACTTTCCGTGTCGGAACTCACTTCCCGCTGGCTGACAATACTCTTTTTGTGCCGGTGCAAAAATTCCAGCGGATCTTCCAACGTGATGATGTGACTCTCTCTCGTACTGTTGATCCTATCAATGAGGCAGGCCAGCGTGGTGGACTTTCCGCTTCCTGCCGGCCCTGTGACCAAAACCAGCCCCTTCCGGTACTCCGCCAGATTCAGGATGGAGGCCGGGATCTCCAGCTCCTCCGGATCCGGCAGCTGAAAGGCGATCAGACGGATCACCGCGGCCAGAGAACCTCTCTGCTTGTAAATGCTGGCCCGAAACCGCGCCAGATTAGCGATGGAAAAGGAGAAATCATCGTCCCCTTTCTTCTCCACTTTCTCCATACTGTGATTCGGCACCAGCGCGTAGATATCCCGGATCAGCCGTTCCGTCTCCTCCGGCATGACCCGCTCCTCACTCATATGTACCATCGTCCCGTTGATCTTACAGGTCAGCGGCAGACCGGCGACAATAAACAAATCTGACGCCCCCTGCGCTGTCGCTTTCTCCAGATATTCCCGTAATTCCATGCTATACCGTCCTTTTTTCCAAACTTTGATTCTCTATTTTCTCCGACTCTCTGTTTTCTGTCATTCTCCCTGATAGACATTGAGGGAGCGGTCTGCCTCCCAGTCCTCCGCGGACATCAGCTGCCACTGCGTCACCGTATATGCCGGCGTTTCCTCTGTGTCTGCATTCTCCCCGCCCGTCCGATCGTCGGTCAGCCTTACCGTGACCACCAGCTGCTGTCCGTCTGAAACCTCCTGCGCAAAGGAAAACTGTGTGCCGGCCGACAGTCCCTCATCCGCAACCGTGCGCATCTGCTCCGCCAGCTGTTCCTGCACCCGGCTCACCGCCGCATAGTAGTTACTCGTGTGCTCCGCCATCTTCCGGGACAGCCGCCGGTCCGCCACCGCATTTTCCAGCGAAAGCACAGAAAACGTCAGCAGCGACAGCGTCATAAAAATGAGGATCAGCAGAGAAATGCCCACATTGACGACGGGAATGTTTTTCTTATTCATGATACCTCGCCTCCTGTCTGCGGACAGTATAACCGCAGTGGAAGCTGATAAATGTAGTCTGCCTCTCCGCCCTCTTCCTGCGCTGTCCCGATTTTTTCCGCTTCTTCCGGTTCTTTATCGCCGGAATCTTTTTCATCCGGATCTGTGCCATAGCGCACCTCTCCGACCGTGATATTCACATCCCACAGATCACCGTCCGGCTCCCAGAACACGGATGTCACATACACTCCGTCTTCCGGAGCGCAGACCTGCCAGTCATCATCACAGTAAATGCGCGCTCCGTCCCGCCCCTCTGCCTGTTCCGCTTCCGGAAAATACGTGGATAACGCCGCAGAAAAAGAGACCGTCTTCTGTGTATGTTCTCCGCTACCCGACGCCGGGATACCACTCAGCACCTCTGCCACGGAGGAGGCCATACTCTGGGCATGAAACAATTCCTCCGCCTGTCGGCTGATCGTGTGGGACTTTGCAAAAGCCTGCAGAAATACTGCCGCCGTCACCGCAAAAAATGCGATGGCGATCGTTAATTCAATTAAAAATAATCCTGATCTTGAATGTTGTCGTCTTCTCATTCTTCGCTCACCGGTAATCTGATATAAACTGTCTCCTGCTGCCCGGCTGCCGACACAGAAAGCGCCAGCAGATCATTTTCCGGTCTGTCCACAGAAAATGACTCAAGTTCCACCAGCTCCTGCCCGCCTTCCAGCCCGGCAAAATCCGCTTTCTTCACAAACAACTCCTTCAGATTGCCATCTTCCAGATAAATATACGAACTGTACATTTCCTCTCCGTGTACACTGTCAATCACCAGAACCTGCTGTCCTTCCATCTCCTGCACCGAGATCAAAGAGGCATCGCCGCACTCCCGCACCTTCTCCTGCAAATAGGAGACCACCGTCCGAACCGTATAGTTTTCTTCCAGACCGGCCGCCGTCTTCTCATAGATTCTCGCCCCCTGCAGCACAACGAGCAGTGCGCAGAAACAAAACAGAAGAATAAACAGAAGGGGAAACAGTACATCTACCGTATGGATGCTTCCGCCATTCTTTTTCATGATCCCTCCCCGGAAAGCCGCACGACCCTCACCTGAGGGCGGATATTTTTCGCGATGATCTCATAATCTACAATATATTTCTCCTCGTTATAGTGCAGTCCATAGTGCTCTTTGAGATACGCAAGACTCTCCGGATATGCCCCTTCCGTCCCGTAACAGAGCACCGCCGACTGTACGACCGCCTTTTCTATATTTTCCATCTCGGTCTCCTCCGTCACAGAAGAAACCGACTGAATGCCTGTCAAAAATACAGCCATAAAGATCAGAAAGACGCCCAGAGACAATACAATCTGCCCAAAACGTTTTTTCCGTACATGATAAGATTCCATCTGTTCCTCCCGACTTTCTTTTTATCCTATGCTGGACAGAATGCCCATGAGCGGCACCATCACCGACAGCAGCACGCCTCCCACCAGCACGGAGAGCACTGCCACCAGCGTCGGTTCCAGTACGGAGATAAAATTCTGAATCCGCATCGTCACTTCCTCATCCGCCTGCGCGGCGATCTTTCTGAGCGCCCCGTCCGTCTCTCCGGTACGCTCCGCTATGTAAAGCATTCTTCCGTACAGACCGGTGAGAAGCCCTGACTGCACAGCGGCGGTGGAAAAAGTCTCGCCCTCTCCCACGCTCTCCCGGCAGTTCTCCAGCTTCTTCTTCATCACAGCGTCCTCCTCCAGCAGCGCATCCACCATCTGAAAGGCGCCGTCATAATCGATGCCGCTGCGAAGCGCCATGGACATTCCCGACGCAAACCGCGCCGTCTGCATCCGGCTCATGATCTGCCGGGTTCCGAAAAACTGTCCCGCAAGACGCCGGAATATCTCCTTTCCCTTCGCCGTACAAAACAGCCAGACAACACCGCCGGCAATGGCGATCAGCACGAGAAGGATCCATCCGTAATACTGCCGGATGCCCTCGCCTGCCCGCAGCAGCACCGCCGCCATACCGGTCATCTGTCCGCCCAGCTGTTCGTACACCTGAGCAAAGACCGGCAGCACCTTCACGATCATCACCAGAAAGATGACGAGCATCATACCAAGCATCAACAGCGGGTACGTGACCGCACTTTTGATATCCTGCACCATATTTTCTTCCCGCTCATAGTAAGCCGCCAGACCATCCATGACCTCATCCAGATTGCCCGTCTGTTCACCCAGACGGATCATCTGGATCATATAGTCCGGAAACGCTCCCGTCTCCTCCAGCGCGTCGTAAAAAATACCGGTCTCCTCCAGATTCTTCTGAATCTGCTCATAGAGCGCCCGCAGGGAACTCTCCTCCTGCCCGGCATCCTCCTTCATGATCATAATACCTTCTGTGGCAGACAGACCCGCTTTTAAGATCATCCCCATCTGCGCGCAGAACAGGATCTTCTCATTATTTGATAATACTTTTCCCATATTCTGTCCTCTGATTCACTGTACTTTTCCTGCCCCTCCACGAAAAACCAATTGATGGCAACAACACAGTCCCTTATTCCCATAATCCGGAAAACCACTCGAAAATCTTCATCCGAAACCGTCCTTTTTCCCCGAAAAGCACCTGTCTTTCTTCCCCGGGAACATCTCTTTCCACGTCCTTTTTTCCCTTCCCTGACAGGGAAGAGGACTCCTCTGCATTATAACATAGTTCCGGGTAAATTGCACACCACCAGTTATGCCCCCGGGCCGCTCCGATATCCACCCGCAGCGCTGTATATTCCCCCGCCGGAAACAGCATGTTTCCGTAGCGCCGCAGAGGAAAACGCTCCCGGACGACCGCCGCACGCACACGGTATGCGCCGCAATCTGCTCCGCCGCTTCCATCGCTCTCACCTTCACTTCCACCGGTCTTCTCACCGTAGTCTTCACGCAGGATACCGGCCGCCACATCCGCGATTTCCGGAAGCATCTCTTCGATCCTCTCCACCAGCTCCCCGGCACTCTCCGCCTGATCCGCCTCCGGCCTGATCTCCCAAAGCACGGCATCCCGCACCAGAAGCTTTCGCCTCTGATCTTCCGGCGCGTCAGACGCCGCCCGCACATGGAACCGCAGCGCGGAATCATAGATCTGAAAATGGGTCTCCACATACATCTGATACAGCAACCCCGCCGACAGCAAAATCAACACCACCGCAGCGACCCGGACAATGCCGACTGATTTATTTTTCTGATCCTTCTGATAATATTTCGCATTCATATCATAAGGATAGACAGGATGGGAGAAAATTAAACAGGGGGCAGTACACTAGCTTCGACTCCTGCCCTTCCCTCACCCCGGCAGCCGGTATCCCTGCTTCACCACCAGCCGCTTCCACAGCACCCGGGTCTGGCAGAGGTAAATGTCCCGCTCTCCCTGCGCCTTTGCCTTCAGCACTTCGATGGGGGTGCGGCAGGAGATTCCGCCGGTCTCATCCCCGGCCTCTGAGAGGTTCCATCCAAATACCCGCTTCTCTCCCTTTTCCGCCCGCTCCACGATCCGGTTCACCTCCTGCCCGGCGGCGCCGTCGGGGATGTTTTTGATATCGAGGAGTTCCTCCGGCTGCTGCAGGCAGACGGACAGCAGGACATCCGGGGATTTCTGCCAGGAGGCTTCCCATTCTCTCAAAAATGTGTCAAGGCGCTCCGGATTTTGTGCCAGATCCGGGCCCAGGAAGATGGTATCGATATGGTTCCATTCCAGAATGCCCGATTCGGTCTTCGCGTATTTTTCTTCCATGGTCTTCATATCCTTCGCCGTAAAATGGATGGTGCTGCACGGAATACTGTCCTCCTGTGATTTCATATCGGCCAGGTCTGCTGTAAAGAGCCAGTATTCATAATCCGTTCCATTTTCCTCCACATAGAGGGAGAGCACATAACTCTTCTCCTCCACATCCGCCTGATGAGCGCAGCCGGAGAGCATTCCCGCTGCCGCAAATACAGCGAGAAACGCCGCAGCCCGGCCGCCCCGCCTGCCGGAACGATTTTCCTCCCGCTTTCTGCGATTCCCCGTATGAAAGAAGATTGCCAGCAGAGGAAGAAGGATAAGCAGCGGAAAGTCTATCCATTTTTTATAAAAAAGAAATCCGTAGAGGAGCTGCGTGTCCGGTCTCTTTGCCAGCAGGCAGGAAAAAACCAGCAGAAGGACAGCCACCACGCCGGTGATAACGGACACCCGCAGCCGCAGTGTCCGCCCGTCGAGGACACGTCCGCCAAAGATTTCCTCGCCGATTTTTCTGCCGTAATAAAGGTAACCGCTGAGCACCCCCACCAGACAGAGGATCCAGAAAACCGCCAGCAGGATATCAAACCGTTCCAGAAAACCACCGGGAAGACGGATGAGCTGCATGACTTTTATGACCGGCCAGGGAGAGGACGCCGTGATCTCTCCGCCCAGATTTTCGATGGTCACAAACCAGAGCAGCACATTCCAGAGAAGAACACCCGCCACCGCCTGCCAGACAAAGCGTCTCCGTTTTCTCCACCAGTGATCATCCGGGACCACGCAATTTCCCCCGGATTGCCCCTCCTGACACTTCTCGGTGACAGAGATCGTGCCGCCCTCATCCGCCAATTCCCGCGGACTTTGCCTCTCCCAGATATCTTTCGTCACCGCCGGGACCAAAAACAGCAGAAATTCCAATGGTGTGGAACACAGAAGCAGAAGATATCCGTTACCAAGCACTGTGGAAATGTCATCCTGCAACTCCGGCAGATGGACCTTCCCTTCCAGGCCGAGAATCGCAAAGAACACCAGAATCACAAACAGCGCCATCACCCACGGAAACAGCAGTTCCAGAAAACGGGCACGTTTTTGCAGAGTTGTCTGGGTACAGTACCAGAGCAGCAGGGCAAAAGGCAGAAGGATCATGAGCAGGCTGGCGTCCGGCATGTAGATTTTCTGGATGGACAGTCCGAAGAAGTAAAAGAGAGCCAGCGCATTGATAAACAGACGGATCATATAGAGGATGCCCATCCATCTGCTGAGGACAAAACCGTAGCCGGCGCACATGCCCGCCGGATTTCTCCTCTCCAGACGGTGGATGAGAAAGAGCAGCCAGCCGACAAACAACGGCAGAAGCAGGGCATACAACAACAGAGGAAAGAAACCCTCCGAATTGCTGTGCAGGGCAGCTGCCGCAGGAAATGTGAGACCGGACGCGCCGACTCCTTCGATATATATCATTCTCGTAAGCTGTCGTTTTGAGATCTTGCTTTCATTCAATGCTCTCTCCTCCTTTCACTCTGTCTTCTCCGCACTCTCCGTCCCACTCTCGTAAACAGGGGACGCTTTTTCATGTAGCGGAGCGGATAACGTACATACTCATCCTGTCTGGTGTCGTAATCCAGATGTCCGCCGCAGACGGACGGCAGCATATACGGCACGCCGAAGGATTCCAGCTGCGCCAGATGAAACAGCAGCGCCGCAAACAGAAGCAGGTAGCCGTAGATCCCCCAGACAGCTGCCACGAGGATAAACAGAAACTTCAGCAGCCGGAAGACTGCTCCGAACGCTTCGCTGGGTACGACAAAGGAAGCGATGGCTGTGAAGGATACCACAATGACCACAATGGTGCTGACCAGCCCGGCATCCACCGCCGCCTGCCCGACGATGAGACCGCCGACGATCCCGATGGTGCCGCCCAGCTGGCCGGGGATATGGATGCCCGCCTCCCGCAGCAGTTCAAACTGAAACTCCATGAGAAGCACCTCGAGGACGATGGGAATGACGATCCCCGTCCTCGCCTGCGCCACCGAAAGCAGAAAAGCGGTGGGAAGCATCTCCGTGTGAAAGCCCGCGACCGCCACATAAAGTCCTGGAAATCCGACGGCAAAAATCGCTGCTGCGAAGCGCAGGACTCTGGCAAAGGAGGCAGCCAGCGAGCGGGTGTAATAATCATCTCCCGACTGAAAGAACATCCCGTAAGTCACCGGCAGCAGCAGTACCCCCGGAGAATTATCGACCACCAGCACGATCCGTCCCTCCAGCAGACCGCTGGCTGCCTTGTCCGGCCTTTCCGTGTACTGAAATTGCGGAAACGGCGTCCATGGATTTTTTTCCATCAACTGTTCCACCATTCCTCCGTCGAAGATTCCATCAAGACTGATCGCCCCGATCTTCTCCTTTACCCGGGCAAGGAGATCCGGCTCCACCAGATCTTCCACATAACAGATGGCGATGTCTGTTTTCGAGCGTTCCCCCACTTTTGTGTGTTCCATTTTGAGGCGTGGATCGCGGATGCGCCGACGAATCAGCGCCGTGTTGGTGCGGAAACTCTCAGTGAAACTGTCCTTCGGCCCGCGCAGGACCATCTCCTGCGTGGTCTCTCCGACGCCCCGGGTCGGAAAATTTTTTGTGGACAAAGAGATTGCCTTCTCGCAGCCCTCCACAAGAAGAAGAGAATTGCCGGATAAAATATCTGTCAGCGCATCCTCGTATGTCTCCACATCCTTCCAGTCCACCGTCTCGAGCACATGATTTTCCACGAAGGAAAGTCGCTCCTTTTGCTCTGACAGATCCGTTTCCTGCAGAGGACGGATGACAAAATCCTGCAGCGTCTGCGAGTCCGTCAGACCATCCACATAGATGACCACCGCTCTCGTCTTCTCGTCGCCCGCATAGAATACATTTTTTACCATGTCGCCGCTTCTTTCCAGCGCCTTTTCAAAAAATGCATAATCTTTATCAAAATCCTTCTGCAGCCTGCCTTTGATCTTCTGCTCTCTGTTGTATCTTGCTTCCATGGCCCCTCCTGCCTCCCACATCTTCCGGACAAAAAATTATACTGTCACGGGTTTTTCCTTAGTATTCAGCGGAAATGAGAAATTATACCTGCAATTTTTTGAACTTTTCTGCTTCTTTTCTTGATTTTTAGCCAAAATAAGATATAATTCATGTATACAAGATACACGGGAGGAACAATTTTTATGGCACAACCCTTATATTTGAAGGCCTATGGAAAGGTGAATCTTGGGCTGGACGTTATCCGAAGACGGGAGGACGGCTACCATGAAGTGCGGATGATCATGCAGACCGTGAAGTTGTACGACCGGATCATTCTGGAGAGGAATCATTCCGGCAATATTTTTCTGCGCACGAATCTGCCCTACCTTCCTGTCAATGAAAAGAATCTTGTCTATCGCGCCATCGATATCATACGGCGGGAGTACGGCATCAAAGACGGCGTCAGCGCCACCATCATAAAGCGGATCCCCGTGGCGGCCGGTATGGCAGGCGGCAGCACCGACGCCGCAGCAGCTTTCGTCGGCATGAACCAGCTTTTTGCTCTGAACATCACGCAGGAGAAGCTGATGGAATACGGGGTGACCCTCGGCGCGGACATTCCTTACTGTATCATGCGGGGCACTGCGCTATCCGAAGGCATCGGTGAGATCCTCACTCCCCTCCCTCCTCTGCCGGGCTGCTGGTTTCTCATCGTCAAACCGGGATTTTCCATGTCCACAAAGTTTGTCTACGAACATCTGACGCTGGACGCCCGCACAGAGCATCCGGATATTGACGGCATGGTGGACGCACTGTTCGCCCACAGTCTGGACGGCGTCGCCAGTCGGATGGGAAATGTGCTGGAGCAGGTGACCAGTCAGCACTACCCTGCCATCGGCGAGCTGAAAAATATCATGGTCGAGAACGGCGCTCTGAACGCGTTGATGAGCGGCAGCGGTCCGACTGTCTTTGGCATATTTACTTCCAGAGAGACCGCGGAACAGGCGGCCCGGGCATGCGGAAAACATCCGGCCGTGCGAAGGACTGCCGTAGTCCGGCCGTTTAACAAGTCCCTGCCCGCAAAATCGGCGGGACAGAGCGGTCGCTGAGTCTTCCGCCGTCATCTGCCTTTATGAGAAACGTATTTCAATATTTTTGTACTTACAGGAGTTTGCTTATGAATCAGGATCATTTAAAAGATACGATGAATGAATACCTTCCCCTGCGGGATGTGGTCTTCAACACGCTTCGCAGGGCGATCATCACCGGAGAGTTTGCGCCCGGCGAGCGCCTGATGGAGATTTCCCTCGCCAACCGGCTGGGCGTCAGCCGGACTCCGGTGCGCGAGGCCATCCGTAAGCTGGAACTGGAAGGTCTTGTTATCATGATTCCGAGAAAGGGAGCGCAGGTAGCAAAGATCACAGAGAAGAACCTGCGGGACGTGATCGAGATCCGCTGCGTGCTGGAGGAGTTTGCCGCCTCTCTCGCCTGTGAGCGGATCACAGAGGAAGGAAAGGAAAAACTGGAGGAGGCGCATCAGCGCTTTGTGGAGGCCGTGGACGGCGGAGACATTCTCGACATCGTGGAGAAGGATGAACAGTTTCACGATACGATCTTCCAGGCCACCTGCAACGAGAGACTGATTACGATCATCAACAATCTGCGGGAACAGTTTTACCGCTACCGCATGGAGTATGTGCGTGACATTGAACAGCACACCGTGCTGGTGACAGAGCATGAACAGCTTCTTCACGCCATCTTCAACCATGACAGTGAGGCCGCCAGACAGATCATGCGGACGCATCTCAAAAATCAGCAGGAGGGCGTCATTCAGGCGATCCAGGAATGATTTCCCCTTTGTGGCAGACCGCAAAACGGTATTCTCTTCTTCGCCGCAGGGCGATTTTCCCGGAGAGTTTTTCACAGAAACACAAAGGGCTTCCGCTGCCCGGACTTCAGAATACATTTTCTGAGACATCCGGACGGCGAAAGCCCTTTTTTTGTCATTATCGATTTAAAAAGCTGTGCAGGAAATTGGAAATCCTCTTATAAATATAGAAAGTAACGATTCCGTTGATTCCCGCTTTGATGATATTAAACGCGATGATAAACGGCATAAGGCTCCACACTGTCCCTGTCGGAACACCCATAAACGCCGGGGTGATCACCAGGTTAGCCGGTATCATGATGAGCGCCATCACTGCCATGCCGGCAAGAAGACCGATGAGCGCCGTGCGTTTTGTCTTTCTTGTATAATATACGGTACCTGCCACGATGACAAGACCGCTGGTCGCGATGATATGCATCAGGATACCATAAAAACCGCTTCCCGCACTGACTGTCAGGCCCTGTACCACGGAGGTGACTACCGTGAGCATCAGCCCTGCCACCGGACCGAAGGCAAAGGTTCCGATCAGGATCGGGATGTCCGCCGGATCATATTCCAGAAACGGGACCATCGGCATGATCGGAAAATGGATCAGATAGACCAGTGCGACGGAGATCGCTACCATCATGGCCATGGTGACCATCTTCTTTGTTCTTCCGACTCCCTCCAGAGCGCCGGCTCCTGTCTGCGGGTGTACTTCTGCTTTTGCGCGCGCCTGATGACGGCGCATTCTTTCTTCTGACATGCAAATTCCTCCTCAAAAATAAATTTTTCGAAGAATCTGCCAGGTATCGTGGCCGTGAATGTTTTTATTCCCACAGGAATGTGATTTCCATGAACGAAAAAATGTCCTGAAACATACATTTCAGGACAACAAAAAACATTCGCCAGCTATTGTTTCTTTCATCCGGACTGTAACCGTTGGTACGGGATTCTAACCCGTTCGACTCCCTGTGCAGCGCCCGCCTCTCCTCCGAAAACGGAAAGAAAAGATAACGACGCCCTCTGCACGGAGCTCGTGGACTTAAGGTCTTCGCCTGTCACCACCAGTGAGGAATCACACCTCGCCCTGAAACAGATTTTTCTGTTCTTAATCATAGCACTATTCTATGATATCGTCAATACTCAATTCCCGATCACCGCATCCATCGCTTTTATGAGAAAAAGTTTCTGCCCGGTCTCCAGAGGCTCCTCCACATTTTCATTGTACTGACGGATCTTATCGATGGTCGTGTTATAGCGTTTGGCGATCCTCCAGAGCGTGTCGCCGTCTTTCACGACATAACCGGTAAAGGAAGGGATCTTCGCCAGCTCCTCCTCATCGTAGGGCAGTTCCTCCACCTCGTCGATCATATCCATGTCGATTGGGGAAAAGCCAGTCACATAGATGCCCGCCACCGCGCGGATCTCCAGCTCATTTCCATCGACCACATAACCGCCGATCTGTTCCAGAACACCGCGGATCTCACAACGGTCGGACGGGCCTACCGACTGCGTCTCTACCAGATATTCAAACGGGATCACCACTTCCCTCGATTGCATCGGAGTCCCGTCATCTCCGGCAATGTACAGCACCTTACAGAAGATCAGCCCTTCTGTGGCAATCCCCTTTTCTTCCAGCCGGAAGTCTTCAATCTTTACATTTCCTTCCACATTTAACACCTGAAGCAGACGGTGCGGGTCGGTCCCCGATGTCACCCGGTGATTCACTTTTGTCCGGGCGTTATTCTGGAAGATCAGATTCTCAAAGCGGACCGGGCGGGTTTTCAGTATCAGCCTGCGGTCATTGGCGTACATATCTTTTAATACCGGCAGCTGAAACTCCCGGTATGCTTTCAGGTCCAGCTCCAGTACCGCGTCGATCTCCACATTCCGCGGCTCCCCGTCCTCATCCGGTTTGATGACTGCCTGATGATTACCCAATGTCACGGAAATATTGCCGATGAGATTTTCCCTGCTGTCCGCACATTCCAGTTCATTGTCAAACGGAATCTCCCAGTCATAATACTGCACCGGCTCCTGCGCGTCTTCGCTCTCATACAGGATAAACAAAAAGAGCTCGCCCCGGATGGACAGTTTTCCCTCCATCATCCGCACATCCGCATCCCGCAGCTGCATGGAATTCCACAGAATTTCCCGGATATTCGGCCGGCCTGCCGGAAGGGCGGCGTCCGCGCGGATCCTCTGAATATCTTTCTTGTAGAGAACAACCTCCGTCATCGGCTCGGATTCATACAGGCACTGCACCCGCTCTTTCTGCTCCACCCCGACGCTGCACTCCACAAATTTACTCTCAGAAATATGTATGTGGAAAAACAGCACGGACCGGACGCCGCATTTTCTCGAGTTAATGACGGAGATCGTCAGGTCTTCCAGTTCCACCGCCACCCGGGCAGTATCCGTAGGCTGCGCTCCTTCCACGTTCATAAATTCTTCCAGCGCAAACTCGTGCTCCATGCAGGCAATCTTCTGCTCCTTCTCCGCGCTCAGATACAGCAGCTGCACGAGGAACATACCGCGGATACGGATGCGGTCTGTCATCATCTCCACCTCATCGATGTGCACTTCCCCGCGGCTCTCCACAATCTTTTCCACATCCGGCTTCATGTCCGGCACATTCATATCCTGGTCTATCGTGATCTGCACATTTTTTTCCAATTTTAAAATACCGGACTGCACCGTCTTTTTTTCAATCTTCATAAGGCCCTCCCTCCCGCCATTGCCGTGCGCACCCATGGACTTGCGCGTCCGTCTTCCTTCCGGACATCCTCAGGCGCCGTTGCCATGCGCACCCGTGGACTGCGCGGCACAGGTGGTACATTTTCTCAGTTCTATGCATTATATGCGCAGCCATCCCCATATATTCCCTGCGTCTTCTCATGGTTCGATCACACAGAATACATCCATCTGCGGGCACCGGACTACGATAAAAGGCCAGGTTTCCGCTTCCTCCCCCTCGCCGGGGGCGGGTCCCATCAGCTGTGTCCGCAGGAAAAGAGTCTTTTCCGTCCGCCAGCATTCCTCGATCCGGACACTGCACCCGCTGTACTCCTTCCTGCCATAGCACACTGCCAGGTACATATACATGGAGTTTCTGTAGACAAAGGTTCCCGGCTTCTTCTTTTTTTCTTCCAGCAAGATCTGAAGCTGCGGCGGCAGATGACTCTCCTGGCAGATCACGTACTCCACCGCCTCTTTTTGTCTGCTCTCTCCGAGATTTTGCACACAGCCGGACAAAAAGACCGCCGTAAGCAGACAGCAGAGGAGGGCGGCGATCCGGCGCAGACCCCTTCCTGATGTTTTATTTTCTGTTTTTATGGTGACCCTCCCGCTTTGCAGACCGCATTTTTTCGTTTTATTCTATGCGGCATCTTCCCGCTTTTATTCCGCCCAAAATCCCTCTTAGCAAATATGTGAAAATGTGTTAAAATACCAGAAACAG
Organism: Candidatus Anaerobutyricum avicola; assembly: GCA_019113845.1. GTDB lineage: Bacteria > Bacillota > Clostridia > Lachnospirales > Lachnospiraceae > Anaerobutyricum > Anaerobutyricum avicola. Next base: position 101,754 of record DXGQ01000017.1, on the reverse strand, counting down.
CGAAATTTTAACGGTAAGGAGCGTGTTCATCCCATGAAGATTTTAATTCCAACACAGGCAGCAGAGATTATAAAGACCCTGTCCTCCCACGGCTACGAAGCCTATGCGGTGGGAGGCTGCGTCAGAGATTCCATTCTCGGAAAGACGCCGTCCGACTGGGATATCACCACCTCCGCCAGACCGGAACAGGTAAAAGCGCTTTTTGCCAAAACCATCGATACCGGCATCAAACACGGTACTGTCACCGTCATGATGGATAAGACCGGATATGAGGTGACCACTTACCGCATCGACGGTCTGTATGAAGACCACCGCCGGCCGAACGATGTGACTTTCACCACCAGCCTCCGGGAGGATCTGATGCGCCGGGATTTCACCATCAATGCCATGGCGTACAATGATACGGACGGCCTCATCGATCTGTTCGGCGGCATGGACGATCTGCAAAACCGTGTCATCCGCTGCGTGGGGAATGCCCGGGACCGCTTCGAGGAGGATGCGCTCCGGATGCTCCGCGCCGTCCGCTTCGCCGGTCAGCTTCATTTCCGCATTGAGTCCTCCACCCGGGAGGCCATTATCGCCTGCCACAATAACCTTAAGGACGTCAGCGCCGAGCGAATTCAGATGGAGCTTCTGAAGCTTCTCATCTCCGACCATCCGGAAGTCTTCCGGGAGGCTTATGCCACCGGTCTGACCAGCGTATTTTTGCCGGAGTTCGACCGGATGATGGATACCGGACAGAAAAACCCGCACCACTGCTACAGTGTCGGTGAGCACACGCTTCACGCCGTGTGTATGATCGAACCAAATCCGGTCCTGCGGCTCACCATGCTGCTCCACGATGTGGGCAAACCTGCCACGAAGACCACCGACCAGTACGGGATCGATCATTTTTATAATCACTATAAGGTGGGGGCAGAGATGAGCAAAGAGATCTTAAAACGGCTCAAGTTTGACAATAAGACCATTCAGGTTGTCTGTCAGCTCATCTCGCATCATGATATCCGCTTCAAAAACCCGAAAACCTCGGGACAGCGCCATGTCCGGAAGGTCATGCACTCCATCGGTCCGAACCTCTTTCCATACCTTCTTAAAGTCATGGAAGCGGACGTCCGCTCACAGAGTGATTATTATCAGGCGGAGAAGCTCTCCATCCTGAAGGAGACCTGGGAGTCCTATGAGGAGATTCTGAAAAAACAGGACTGCCTTTCCTTAAAAGACCTGAAGATCAACGGCAACCAGTTAAAGGCGCTCGGCATCCGGGAAGGAAAGACCATCGGCGCGATCTTAAAGACTCTCCTCTCCATGGTTCTGGAACATCCGGAACTGAATGAATATTCTTATCTGAAAGAGCTTGCTCTCAAGATTTACCGACAGCTCCGCCCGTAGCGGGGCTGTCTCTTTTTTCCGGAGTTTTCCTCATTTGATCATCTGTCTGCTCAGTCCCATCATGACTTTTTCCCTCACTTCATTTGCTGGCGCATCTGTTCCTTCACAGCTTTTTCCTCACTTCATTTGCTGTCATAACCCTCCGGCGCCGGTCATAGGATAGACCATGCTACCGGAAACCTGCCTTTTTGTCTGGAGGGATTATTGTGAGTGATAAGTACCGTGAATTGTTAGAGCAGTATGATATAAAGGTCATCTCCACCTTTCGAAGCCGTGGAACTTTTCAGTGTGAGACGGACCAGGGGCTTGCCCTTTTAAAGGAATACCATCATTCCCTCCACCGGCTGGCCATGGAGTATGAGTGGAAGGAGAAACTCGCTCTGGCCGGTTTTTCCCGGACGGACCGGTATTTTGTTTCAAAAGACAACAGCCTTGTCGTCTATGACCGATACCACACTCCTTTCGTCCTCAAACATTATTTTTCCGGGCGGGAATGTGATCTTGGCAGTGCGTCTGATGTCTACGCCGCCTGCCGGAACCTGGCGCTTCTCCATAAAACTTCTGCCGGCATCTCTGAAATTCCTTTTGAGAATCCGCACACAGAATCTATCTCCCGGCTTTTCGCCCGGAGAAATCAGGAACTTCGCACGATACGAAGATATGTGAGCAGAGTGACAAAGAAAAAGTCTTTTGAACTTCTGTACCTGAAATATTTTGATACCTTTTATGCGGAAGCAGTCCATGCCGCTGACACCCTCCTTGCTCTGGGCGCGGAGGACGCCCTGCCGGCCTGCGGCGTCTGCCACGGCGCCTACCAGCATCATAATATTCTCATGCTGCCGGATCATTCCGTGGCGACCGTCGGTTTCGAATCCATCTGTTATCAGCCCTATCTCGTAGATCTCTATCTGTTTCTTCGCAAAACAATGGAGAAAAACCATTATGACTGGGATCTTTTTTCCCGCGGAATCGCCGGGTATGCGGACCAGCTGCCGCTGTCTGACAGCGAGCTGCGTTTTCTCTATCTCCTCTTCCTGTACCCGGAAAAGTTCTGGAAAATCTCCAATCAGTATTACAACCGGCGCAAGAGCTGGATTTCTCCGAAAATGCAGGAAAAGCTGGAGAAAATACCGGGGCAGAACCAGGAAAGGCAGAACTTTTTACAGCATTTTTCCCTGAATTTGTTGAAATGAAAATTGTCATTCCTATATAAATATGCTAAAATGTTCGGGTATAGATACTTTGACAGGGAGAGTGATTTTCATGGCTTACATGGCTTTATATCGAAAATGGCGCCCGAACGATTTTGATGAGGTTCAGGGGCAGGATGCCATCGTCCGCACCCTGCGCAATGAGATTCTTTATGACAGAATCGGGCACGCGTATCTTTTCTGTGGCACGCGTGGAACCGGCAAGACATCCATCGCGAAGCTTTTTGCCAAGGCGGTCAACTGCCAGCATCCGGTGGATGGCAATCCGTGCAACCAGTGTCCGTCCTGTCAGGCCATCAACAATCAGAGTTCTCTGGATGTCCTTGAGATTGACGCCGCTTCCAACAACGGTGTGGACCACATCCGGGAGATCCGGGAGCAGGTACAGTACTCTCCTGTTGAGGGCAAGTATAAGGTATATATCATCGACGAGGTGCATATGTTATCTTCCGGCGCCTTCAATGCTCTTTTAAAGACTCTGGAGGAACCGCCGTCTTACGTCATATTCATCCTCGCCACCACAGAGAAGCATAAGATTCCGGTGACGATCCTGTCCCGGTGTCAGAAATATGATTTCAAACGCATTTCCATCGATACCATCACGAATCATCTGGCACATCTGATGGAAAAGGAGGAGATTCCCGCGGAAGAGAAGGCGCTGCGCTACATCGCAAGAGCCGCCGACGGCTCCATGCGTGACGCTTTAAGTCTTCTGGACCAGTGCATCGCCTTCTATTTGAATCAGACTCTCACTTATGAGAATGTTCTTGAAGTACTGGGGACGGTGGATACCGCTGTGTTCAGCCAGCTTCTCCGGAGCATTCTGGAGCAGGACACCATCGCGGTGCTTCACACCATCGACCGGATGATCACAGAAGGGCGGGAGCTGTCCCAGTTCCTGGCCGATTTTCTGTGGTATCTGCGCAACCTGCTGATCATCAAGGACCAGAACGGCATGGAGGACAGTCTCGACCTGTCCGCGGAATCCATCGCCTCCCTGCAGGAGGAGGCAGCATGGATCGAGACAGGCACTCTGCTCCGTTTCATCCGGGTCCTGTCAGATTTATCCGGGCAGATCCGCAACGCTACGCAGAAGCGGATCCTTCTGGAGGTCGGTTTTATCCGGCTGTGTACGCCGCAGATGGAGACCGATTCCGCCAGCCTGCTGGAGCGGGTTCACCTTCTGGAAAAGAAGCTGGAGGGCGCTCCTCTGACAGACAACAGTTCTTATCTAAAAAAAGAATCCGGCACCGCCGGAACAGGAAATACAGCAGCAGAGCTCCTCGCGGGATTTTCCCCGCAGCAGCTGGCGTCTCTCGCCGCTCTGCTGCAAAACAGTACAGGAAATGTACCGACTGGCGGCGCCGCAGCAGAAAATATCGCTCCGGCAGGGGACAGTGTCAGCGCGGAGCAGGCACTGAACGAAAGATTCTCTCCGGCGGAAGCCGAGGACTTAAAAGCTATCGCTTCCAGCTGGAAGTCTATCGTCGCACAGACTTCCATGCCCATGCAGAAGTTTCTCATGGCTGCCCGCATTGCTGTCTCGGAGGACAGCAGCATCATTCAGCTGATCTTTGAGCGGGATGATATTGAGAAGAGCTATTTTGAGCGGAATCATCAGCACAATCTGGGCGTACTGTCCGATATCGTCGCACAGCAGACGGGCAAGCGCGTGAAGTTTGAATGTTCGGTTCGTTCACAGGAGACCGGACAGTCTTCAGGTTTCATTGATCTCAGCAAGATTCATTATCCTGTGATTTTTGAATAAATGCAACATGTAATTGATACAGTACACGAAATATTTATGGAGGTTTTATCATTATGGCAAGAAGAGGTGGTTTTCCTGGCGGAATGCCGGGAAATATGAATAATCTTATGAAACAGGCACAGAAAATGCAGAAACAGATGGCAGAGACCCAGCAGGCTCTCGAGGAGAAGACTTATGAGGCTTCCGCCGGCGGCGGTGTTGTCTCCGTCACAGTTTCCGGTAAGAGAGAGGTCGTCGCTGTCAAAATCGCAGAGGAAGTTGTCGATCCTGACGATATCGAGATGCTTGAAGATCTTATCATGGCTGCCACCAACGAAGCACTCCGCGCGATGGAGTCAGATTCTCAGAGTCAGATGGCCAAGCTCACCGGAGGACTCGGCGGCCTTGGCGGAGGTCTTGGTTTCTGATGAATTATTATGGCACACAGGTCAATAATCTGATCGAGGAGCTGCGCCGCCTGCCGGGCATCGGCGGCAAATCCGCGCAGCGTCTCGCCTTTCATATTATCAATATGCCACAGGAGCATGTGGAACATCTGGCTGAGGTTCTCGTCAGCGCAAGAAAGAATATTCGCTATTGCAAATGCTGCTGTACGCTCACAGACGGGGAGCTCTGTCCCATCTGCGCCAGCGACAAACGGGACCACAGCACGATCATGGTAGTGGAGCATACCAAGGATCTGGCCGCCTACGAGAAAACCGGACAGTACAACGGCGTCTACCACGTCCTGCAGGGAACTCTCGTTCCAAGCCTCGGCAAGGGACCGGATGATATCCGGTTTAAAGAGCTCATGGAGCGGCTGGACACCACACCGGTCAAAGAGCTTATCCTGGCGACCAATTCCAGTCTGGACGGCGAAGCCACTGCCATGTATATCACCAAGAAGGTCAAGCCCAGAGGTATCCGGATCACGCGGATCGCCAGCGGCGTCCCAATCGGCGGCGAGCTGGAATACATCGACGAAGTGACTCTCTCGCGTGCCCTGGATGGCCGTATTGAGCTATAACTAACCTTTAATATACTATCACTTATCAACCGGCGGGCTGTGATCTTTTCACATCCCGGCATCTGCTGATCATTCAGAGAAAAGAAAGGAAATGCTACAATGAAGAGAATTGGTATGTTAACAAGCGGGGGAGACTGTCAGAGCTTAAACGCTACCATGCGTGGTGTTGTCAAAGGTCTGACACAGCTGGAAGGCAACGTGGAATTCTATGGCTTTGAGGACGGTTACAAAGGTCTGATCTACGGTAATTATAAACGTCTGACCTCCAAAGATTTCTCCGGAATCCTGACAAGAGGCGGCACCATCCTCGGAACTTCCAGACAGCCATTTAAATTAATGCGCGTTCCTGATGAGAACGGTGTGGATAAAGTGGAAGCCATGAAGTCCACCTACAGATATCTCGACCTTGACTGTCTGGTTGTCCTCGGTGGAAACGGAAGCCAGAAATCCGCCAACATGTTAAGTGAGGAAGGCTTAAATGTGGTATCCCTTCCAAAGACGATCGACAATGACCTCTGGGGTACAGATATGACTTTCGGTTTCCAGAGTGCTGTCGATATCGCGACCAATGCTATCGACTGCATCCATACCACCGCAGCTTCTCACGACCGTGTATTCATCGTTGAGCTTATGGGACACAAGGTTGGCTGGGTAACCTTACATGCCGGTATCGCAGGCGGCGCGGACGTCATCCTCATCCCTGAGATCCCTTATAACTTAAATCACGTTATCGAGGCGATCAGACGTCGTTCCGAGCAGGGCAAGGGCTTTACCATCCTTGCAGTAGCTGAGGGCGCCATCTCCAAAGAAGATGCCAAGTTATCCAAAAAGAAATACAAAGAGAAACTTGCCAACCGCCAGTACTCCACTGTCGGCTATGAGCTTGCCGCACAGATTGAGGCAGCTACCGGTCAGGAAGTACGTGTTACCATTCCTGGACACACACAAAGAGGCGGAAGCCCTGTACCTTTCGACCGTGTCATCTCCAGCCGTCTGGGCGCTGCCGCTGCCGAACTGATCCATGAAGAAAAATACGGCAGAATGGTTGTCATGAAAGGTTACGAAGTATCTTCCATCCCTCTGAAAGAGACCGCCGGCAAACTGAAATACGTTTCCGCAGACGATCAGATCATCAAGCAGGCAAAGATTCTGGGCATCTCCTTCGGAGACTGATCCCGGGAAGACAGCGATTATCCACGCAATATCCTGGTATCCCACAGGAAAGAATCCTGCTTTGCGGAATTCTCCGCCTGCGGCGGGTCGCAGGAGCGACATCTTCTAATCCGCCGCAGTGCGATTCTCACGGAGCATTTTTATTGCATGGGAATTGCATTCCTATGCAATAAAAAAACGGCAGGCTGCCGAAGCAGCCTGCCGCAAATCCATTATGAGGGGAGAGGATTTTTATAAGAATTAATCTTACAGGGTATAGTATAAAGAAAAGTTGTGACCGATATGTGTTTGAAAACTTACTAAGTTCTGACAAAATCATTTCCGAATCATCAAAATTCCCGTCAAAAGGAATCCACACACCAGTCCGCCCACATGAGCGGCATTATCTACTCCCGTCGTCGTAAATCCATAAGACAGCGCTGACAAAATGACAAAAAGCATTCCACTCAGGCCAATCTCATCAATTCGCTTTCTCCTTTTTTCCAAAAGGTCCTTGAGGATCAGAAAAAGCAGACCGCCCATCATGCCGAAAATCGCTCCCGACGCTCCCGCCGATACTGTATATGGCTCTCTCGCCAGCGTAACAAAAAGAGACGCTGCCGACGCGGCGATACCGGAGCCGAGATATACAGCGAGATACCTCGGGCTTCCGATAATCCTCTCCAGTCTCGCTCCGATCAGCAGAAGGATCAACATATTCTGTGCCAGATGTTCCACTCCGAAATGCAGGAAAGTCGAAGTAAACAGCCGGTAAAACTCTCCCCGTTCCACCACGGCATCCCACACCATGGCACCATGCTGCGCCATAAATTCCGCGTCCAGCACATTTCCCATCATACTCAGCACAATAAATACCAGCACATTTGCTGCGACCAGGACCGTATTGACCGGACGAAACATTCTGCGAAGTTCTCTTCGGCTTGCAGAGAGTTCCTCCTCCCTGCAGGCGGATAAAAAGTTCTCCAGCTGCTCTTTCATGCCATAAAAATCCGCTCTCTGATTCTCATAGATCAGCAATCTGCCACTGCTTTTGTCAATACACCAGATATTCGGATACGGTGCGATCTCTTCCACCGTCTTTTCATCAGGCATTCCACGAAACAGCATCAACGTCAGCCTGTCCGTCTTCTCTCCGAATCGGATCATCAGCTGATTCTCCAGATGGAGAATTCTCTCCTCCTGGCGGCTGACCGGCACACGGGTCTGTCCCGGCAGAAGCTCCGGTATGACCTCTATCAGCCTGAGCCGTCCTTCCGCCTCTTCCATCCACAGCAATCCGCCTTCCACCTGTATCCTCCGAAAACCCAGACTGCTGAAAAAATGCTGCAGTTCCTTTATAAAATCCATAAAACCTCCTCTGACAACCGCTCTGTCACAGCAGTCACACATGTCAATCGGTATCATAACAGTGATTATAGTAGGATTTTACCATTTTTTCAACATATCTGTGCGGCCTGTCGGTTAATACCGTTTTCTCTCCCCCGACATATCCCGTATAACAACTAGTGTACTGACCCGTTCATTTTCACCATTATGCGAAATGTGAGCAGGTCAGTACACTGGCTTCCGGACAGGATCACAGACAGCCTCAGAGCATCTCCTGCATCCTGAAACGATAAGTGTGTGAGGCAAACCGAATACTGTCGCCATCTTTCAACATCACCGCGCCGCTCTCCACCCGCACCTGATTTACCCAGGTTCCATTGGTCGACTGCAGATCCCGCAGGAAAAATGTCTCCGGTTCCGGACCTCTCTCAATAACCGCATGCTCCCGGCTTACCGTATTATCATAGATCGTCAGCTGATTGAGCCCTTTATGATTTCCGATATAAAAAGGAAAACTCTGCAATGGAAAGACCTCACCAGATTCCTCACTCTTTAAAACCGGCTGCGGTCTTTGCACCCCCATATCCAGGCGAACAGTTCCCTCCTCCTCGTCCCATGGTGATGCCGCACTCCACAGCGGGTCCGCAGAGGCATCCTGATCCTTTCCTTTGCTCTGCTGTGTCAAGAACTTCCCTCCGGCCGACTGTCTGTTTCCCTCTGATTGTTCCACTGCCGACTGTCTGTTTCTCTCTGATCGTTCCACCGCCGACTGCCTGTTTCTCTCTGACCGTTCCACTGCCGACTGTTTTTCATCCGGCTCCTCCGCTGCCCGCTTTCTTTTTTTATGAATCTGATACATTCCCTCCACAAGAAGAACGCACAAAATCACACAGGCGATCCAGTAACGGTTATAGATTGGAAGCAACCCATACCAGAGAGAATAGGCTGCCGAGGCAAGCACCGTCACCCCGGTAAGCGCCGTCGCAATCCCCAGAATAACTTCCAGTACGAAAAACAACGAATGACTGCTGCCTGTCCCTGGCTGCTCCTTCTCACCCTGTCCGATTTCTTTCTGCTCCGTCCCTCTCCATGCTGTCTTCTGCCGGCTTCTTTTCTCTGTCTCTTTCCATAATGCCTTCTGCCGGCTTCCTTTTTCTGTCTCTTTCCATGATGCCTTTTTTCGACTTCCTTCCTCTGTCCCTTCCCATACTGTCTTCTGCCGGCCTCTTTTCTCTGTCTCCTCCGACTGTTCCGTCTGCGGCCACATTTTTTCTTCCTCCGGCACGGGTGATTTCTGTTTTTCTTCTTTTTCGGCAAAAAAGCTCTCACAAGAAGTGATATTTGGTGCTGTTTCTTCCTCATAATCCAGACATTCCTGAATCAGAGTCTCCGAAAAAGTTCGGTTCCGTATCATCCAGTAGACATGATAAATATAACGTACTGCTTCCGAATCTCCATAATTGATCTCCGACAACATCCAGGAAAAAAACTGCTGCACTTCTGCTCCCATATCGTATTCCTCATCCGGACAGTACATCCATCGAAATGCTGCCTCTCCTGTCCGGTAAATGCGATTCGGGGAAAAACTGATGTGTGTCGGGGACAGCATCAGCTCATCCAGTTCTCTCAGCAGCTGCTGTAAATTCCTCAGAAAACACTGGCAGTCCTCTCTGGAGAAATTATTTCCCTGCGAATGTTTTTCTCTGGAACAGGCTGCGAGGCTTCTGGCGTCCGAGAGATCATACAGAAGCCTGGTGTCTCCGTCCTGCTCCCGTAAAAGAATGGGCAGCAGCCTTTCCGGATGGTTATGCCGGATGACCGGATATTCCACGGAAAGAAAATATGGATTATCAACCGATGCCGCCACCCCGTAAGTATGCAGGCCTTCTTTTTCTATTTCCACTGCAAACTCGCCCCCAATCTAAGCTTTTCCTGCCAATGATCTACCGGAGAGACGATCGTACAGGAAAAAGACAACATCTCTCCCATGATTTCTTCTACACCGCGAAGAGGCCAGCGAAACTGCAGGCTGACCCCCGCAGTCACTTTTCCCGCACCTGTCTCCACCTCACTCTCCCGGAGCCTTGTTACCAGAAGACGTTCGTTTACTCGGTCTGTCAGCCTTTTTTGTGCCTCCGCCTCCAACTCCTCCCGACTGCCGGTCACTAGGAAATAAATGCTCCTCGTCAACAGAGTATCCGCCTCGTATTCTCCGGTCACCAGCTCTCCGTCCGTTTTCCAGGCAGCCGCCGTCTCCTCCGCAACACGCATCGCCTCACTCCTCGCAGCCGCCATATCCATAAAAAAGAGGAACAAAAAGACGATTCCCACAAGAATCATGGCTATCATCGGAACGATCACCGCTGCCTCCACCGTCATCATTCCCCTATCCTCTCTCCAAAACTTTTTTATCCTGTTATCTGCCATCCTCTCATCCCCTTCTCATTTTCCAACTTTCCAAAGCGGCACGGCGGTTGTGCATCCGCACCCCTTCTTATCTCCGACTTTCCAAAGCGGCACAGCGGCTGCACATCCGCATTCCCTCTGCATCTTCTCGCGGGATCGTTCTGACCGTTCTTTTTAATCCACTGCAGCCAAGAGAAGCGTGATATTTATCTCCATATTTTGTTACATAAAGCGCGGCAGGTATCTCGCCGTCATGGATACACTTCTCACAGGCCTGATACCGGTTTTCTGTCAGAATCTTCTCCACACTGCTTCCGGAGATACGCAGACAGATATGGCTGCAGGACAGACTGGTGTGATAAACGCTTCCGCTCTCTGTCACATACACAACGCCTCCGCTTCCCGTTTCTGCTCCTTCTCCGGCGCCGCCCTCCGTATATCCGCTGAAAATCCGCTGAACCGCCCCGGCTTCTCTGTCAAAGGCATATTCTCCCACAAATGGCAGTTCGATCTTCAACCGGTAGCTGGCGCGAAGTTCAACGATCTCCTCTCCCTCCCCGGAGACCTCTGACAATCGGATGCCTCCTCTGCCTCCCTGAATACAGCCATCATCCATGGAGGAATTCTCATACACCGAAGCAAACAAGATCTGCAGGTTTGCCTTCGTCAGCAGAGTCCCCGCCATCTCCTGTGCCATCGCAGAAAGACTGCCCTGCTTCTGCACTGTTTCCTGGTCTTGCGCCGCCCCCTGCGGCGTCCGCTTCTGTCCCTGTCCGTCTGCTCCTTCCCCCTTTGCAGCACCGGTACTCTTTTTCTCATTGGAAAGCGTATCTACCGCCTTCTGCGCTGCGTAGAGATCTGCCGTTCTCGCCAGCGCATATTGGATCTTTGCCTCCGTGAGCAGCAGACTTCCGAGAAGCAGCAGTCCGCAGACTGCGCTCAGAAAAACCGGAAGAACCAGCGCCGCCTCCACGGTGACTGCCCCCTCGCAGGAAGCAAAACAAGATGCTCTCTTTCTCTTTTGCCACCACATCACTGCCTGCGCTTGGAGAGACCGCATTTTATTTATTTTTTTGAATTCTGTTTTTCTTATTTGTGGTATACAACTGTCTGATTGATCCTGGTATTTTACAAAGAGCATCCGGTTTCACCTCCTCCGTTCTGTCTTACCCGGTCACTGTCCATCCTTCGTCAAATTACAGTTACACAGATTTTCCTTTCTTTCATCCTTGCCTGTTCCGCCCGGTCACTGTCCACCTTTCGCCAAATTGCAGTTACACAGATCTTCCTTCTTTCACCCCGCTGTTTCCGCCCGGAACATCCGGGTGGAAACAGGCGGGGTTTTCAATTTTCAGGTTATACGTATATAGATGCTGTTCTTCCTATATCTGTCGTTTCTAATAACTGTTCAGCCGTTCCAGCTCCATCGTAAAGCCTCCGCCATGCTGCCCGATACCCGGAAAAAATGTCAGCCAGCCGCCGCAGGAAAAATCTGCCTCCCACCGAAAGGCAAACAGACAGTCCTCCATACGAAAGTCCGGCTGCTCAAGAGCGACGTTCAGCTGCATAATATCCATCATGCGAAACAGAAGCCGGTTCCTCGCCAGACGAGACGCCAGAAAAAGTTTCAGGTAATCTTCATAGCCGGCATTCCATCTCCCCTGCTTTACCGGTCCTCTGTTTTTCAGAAGTACCGCTGCATTTTCCAGTGTGAGATTCCAGGTGGAATCGTCCTTGATCACCGGCACTTCCTCACCGGAGAAAAGCGCATGAACGTCCAGCATGGATTCCCCGAAGCTTACCGCCGCCGTCAACAGGACCTGCACCGCCTTGCGGGCCTGCGGAAATCCCAGAATACCGGTCAGCACTGCGGCGGCGCTCCCGGATGCCGTCTTCCATTCGCCATCCTGTGAGAGGTAGGCATAGTTTGCCAGGAAACGTAATCCCAGCATCCTGTCCGCCACCGCTTTCAGATTCGCCCTGTCAGAGTCTTTTCCCGCGATCAGATACTCGGTCTCATACAACAGCGCGCTCTCCTCTTCCGACTTCCGGACATAACTCCCGAAGTTCTCCTCTATGTACTCCAGAAGGTAGAATTCATCGGACAACACCCGACTGTCTCCTTCCTCTGCCTGAATATCAGAGAGAATCTTCTTCCACTCGTCTACATTAAGAAAAGATAAAGCTCCGCTGAAAAAATCTGCCGCATCCTTTTCTGATGCCGCACTCCCGGATGGAAGTCCTTCTACTGATACGGATAATTGCGAAACAGCTCCAATGTCATCTGTCACATACACAAGGATTCCTGACCGGGTAATATTTGTGAGAAGTTCAAGGATCTCCTTCCACCTTATTCCGGTATCTCCTGCCGCCTTCTCCCTGGCCTCGGTGTCACCGCCAGGCTCTTTCTCATCATCAGCTCCACCGCCGCCGGAAGAATCTTTCTCTCTGCCTTCTCCGGCTGTTTCTGTGTTCTTTGCTTCGGACTTCTCTTTTTCTTTCGCAATGGCATTTTCTGCCTTACTCATATCTGCTTTTGCCAGATCATCCCCTTTTCGGATATCAGCAACAGAAGCAAACAGTTCTTTCAGCGTTTCTCCCGCCTTTGCCACTTCCCGGTACTTCATCCATTCACGAATCTGATGCCGCAGATACAGACCATCCTCATCCACAGCGGTCCTCTCCTCCGTCACTTCCAGCCGGCTGCAGGAAGGCTGAAAAAAGCTGTTGTCTCCAAAACTTGCAGACAGATAAGCCTTTCCATCCTGCTCCACCTGCTCTCTTTCTCTCGGATCAAGGAAAAACAGATGATATCTGTCAAACAGACTCCTGTTATAATTGGCGAGAACATAATTTCCGGCGCCCTTTATCGCGCTTTCCGCCAGCGCTGACTCGCTAAAACTGTACATACCTTCCAGCACACACAGGGAAACTCCCATCAGCACAAAAAAGAGTAATGCGACAAAGACCGTGATCTGCCCCTCTTCCCGCCGAAGCATCAGCGGATCTTTCCGGCATTTGTCTCAATGGTAGAAAATATCGTCGATACCACACTCTTGATATTGGTTTGGAAAATAATGACCAGACCAATGAGTACAACGATGATCAGGATCACCTCCACGACACCCATGCCTTCCTCGGATGCCATGGCCATACGAAATCGGTTTCTGAATACAGTAAATGCATTTTTTATAACAGCCAATATACAATCCTCCCCTTCTCTTTTTATTTTTACGCCGTTATTTTCTGACGGTCCTTGTCAAAATCCCTGAAATCGGGCTATGGCAGGAAACATGACAAGGATCATGACCATGCCGAGCAGCACGATCATGGGGAACAGCAGCTTTGTGGCAGCTTCCTCCCCTTCCGTCTTTGCCTGGTCCAGCCTCTGACGAAAAGACTCCTGTTCCATCTGGCTCATCAGCGCTCTTCCCTCTCTTGTTCCCTTTGCCATAACCTGGAGCAGCGTCAGAGCAAGCTTCTGATACACCGGCTCCTTAAATCTCCTTCCCCACTGCATACATGCCTCCTGCTGTGCTTCTCCGAGACGCAGCCGGGTATCCATGCGCAGGATCTCTTCAAAAGCATATGTTTTTCTGCCGTTCGCACGGGACTGATAGTCCGTGCTGATGCGGTGTACCGCCGAGGGGAAGGACAAACCTGCCCCCATATAAAGGGTCAGCAGATGTACGATCACCGGGAAATCCCGAAGACTTTCTTTTCTGCAAGCTTTCTCCCCGTTATTCAGTTCCGAAACATTGCGCAGAAGCAAAAGCAAAATGACCACGCTCCCCAATAGACACAACGTGGACGGAGAAACTCTCTGCGGTCTTCTGATCTGCACATCGCCATTCTGCGGTGAGATCACATAACTGCTCTCATCTCTCGTCTCTTTCTCCGCCTGTCTGAGCTGACGGACGATCCTGGCAAACGGTGACTCCTGTCCCTTCTTCTTTTCCGGAACCAGCCGTATGACGAAGTCTTTCTTCCAGACATAATCCCCGTACTCCGCTGTCACAGCGATCTTTGTGGTGACTTCTCCTCCCTCTGTCAGATTGGCGCCCCTCTCGCCCAGACTGCCGTCCAGACGCACACACGCCGTATCTTTCGGCTCATAAGTGATGGTGAATGGCCAGGAAGGCAGGGCATCCTCAAAACACAGCTCCTGATCCACACTGTGCAGGGAAGTATTTTCCCCCGCCATCTGTTCTTCCAGCTCACCGAAAAATTCTTCCTTCAGGGCATCTTCCTCCTCCCGGGACAGCGACCGCTCTCCCAGTGTCAGGGAATACTCCTTCCTCTGCTCTTCACTCTGCAGAATGAGGGAGACCTCTTTTTCTCCTTCGCCGAAAGCATTTCTCTCAAAGATGAGAGAGGACGGTTCCAAAGACTGATAGACTGCGAGGCTGACCAGCATCACCGCGAGCAAAGTCATCCCCCAGAAGATCAAAATGCCTTCTTTTATGAGGAACTCTTCCGCTCTCTGCTCCGTCTGCTGCCCTGACTCCGCATACTGACCTTCCATCTGTCTCCTCACCCGTTCTGTCAGCTTAACCCGCAGACGCCGGGGACACTTTCGAAACATCCACTCTGCCGGTTTTCTCCCGATACCCCGGCAGATCTCTTTCCATCCTGTCATAATATTCCATCGGCTGTCCCGTACAATGCCGCGATCCGATAATAACTTGCGCCATCCACCGTTCAGTCAAATGCCTCTCCTGGCTGACTCCCATAAAAGGCAACGGCTCTCTCACAGTTCGACGTTCATGATCTTCTCTGTCCAGAAAAAACACAGGACCGTCCCCGCGATCACAATACTCATGAGCAGATTGCCGGCCGACAGCCGGTACAGGCTGTCCACATAGCCGGGATTTGCCAGACGGAGATACAAAAGTACTCCAAACGGCATCAGCAGCATGATATTTTTCTCAAAGATCCGTCCGCTCAGACTGACCTGCAGCTCCTCCGAAACCTCCATCTTATTCTGCAGATGCTCCATGGAATTCTTCAGAATATCGACGACATTACCCCCGGTACTCTTCGCGATATGCAAAACGACAGCAAACTCATAAATCTCCTCGATCTTCGTCTCCTCTGCATACTCCATGAACATCTGCTCCACTGCGCGATGAAGCTCTATGCCGCGGACGATCTTCTGCAGCTGCCGGACAGTCGGGTGCTTTCCGGAACGATACAGACTTCCCAGCTCTCTCAGGGAGACACGGCAGGCATTTTCCATGGAATAGCCAGCCTGCAGGGAGGTCATCAGCGACTGCAGAAGCTCCCGAAATCCCCGGAGATGCTGCATGCGCTGTCTCTGCTGCCACTTCGCACACATCACCCGGTGTACGGGCAGCAGAAGGATCTGCAACGGCAGCATCCAGAACAAACTGTCGTAGGCGAGGACGGCAAGGATCCCTGCCAGACTCTCTCCCGCCAGAACGGACCAGAGCAGTGTTTTCCAGTGTCCTTCTTCCTTCCAGCGACGAAATCTGCTCTTTGCATCGAAACGTCTGCTGCGCTCCTGCCGCTTATGTGCCATACTTTTCATCAAATACCTCCATGGCCTGCAGGTAAGCCTGCATCTGACCATAATCTTTCAAACGCTCTGTCCGGGACAGCCTGCCTGCTGCCATCAGCCTCCCTTCTCTGCCTTCTTCCTCTCTGTCATAGAGAAACAGAGCGTTCATCTGATAATCCTGCCCGTCAAAATCAAGCAGCTCATAAATCTCCAGTATCTTTCTCTGTCCTGTGGACAGTCTGCCAAGATGAATGAGAATATCCACCGCCGAGGCAATCAGACCCTGCACTGCCCGCAGAGGAATATCCATCCCCATCAACACCATCGTCTCCAGCCTCCGCAGCGCATCACGGCATGAATTCCCGTGAATCGTCGACAGCGAACCGCTGTGTCCGGTGGAAGCCGCGTTCAGCAGAGCGGCCGCTTCCTCCCCTCTGACCTCCCCCACGATGATCCGGGTAGGCCGCATACGGAGACTGGCCTTGATCAGATCGTTCATGGAGATCTCATTAACACCCTCCGTATTGGAGTTTCTAGTCTCCATACGAACCAGATTATCCACATGATACAGCTGCAGCTCCGCGGAATCCTCAATGGTGATGATCCTCTCATCCGGCAGGAGATACTCTGCCAACGCATTGAGCAGAGAGGACTTTCCGGAGTTGGTGGCGCCGCTGAGCAGAATGCTGTATCTTCCCCGCACCAGACAGGCCAGCACCGCCGCAAGCTCCGGCGGAAACTCCCCGCTCTCCATCAGCCGTTCCATCGTCATGCCGCCCTTTTGAAACTTTCGTATGGTGATAACCGGTCCTTCCAGGGAAACCGGCGGCAGCACGACATGCACTCTGGAACCGTCCGGGAGCCGCCCGTCAACAATGGGTACCGACTCATTTACCATGCGGTTCAGCGGTGCGATCATCTGGTCGATCAGACGATAGACTTCCTCTTCTGAGAAGAAAGTCTTATCCGTCTTTTTGAGGACGCCATTCTGCTCCACAAAAATCTTGGACGCTCCGATAACCATGATCTCCGTAACCGTATCATCCTGGAGATATTCTTCCAGCACGTCAAATCCCCGTATGGAATAAAACAGCTGCTCCCGGAGCATCCTTTTCTCCTGCAGGGTGCCGTATCGGCTGTGTCCGTCGGAGAGGATCACCCGGTCGATCTCCCGGTAAATCTCCTCATCGGAAGGACGCCCGTATCCATTCAGCCGCTCCAGCACTTCCCGGCGCAACTCCTGCTTACTGAATACTTCCATGCAGAAACTCCTCCCGTCTTCTTCGCTCAAAGCTGCCGCGGAAACGCCGGGACTCCGAGCGCAGTGCCCGCTCCAGATGATCACAGGCGATATGCTGTCTCTCATGTTGGTCAGAATCTATGAGAAGAAACCGGTCAAACAATGCGTTCAGTGGAAGAGTCCCAAGGATTCCGCTGCCAAGACCCACATAAATCTCCGCATACTCTCCGCTCTCTTTCAGGCTGCGGAAAAACCACTGATACTCTCCCTCCGTCAGCTCCAGCAGGTCAAAATACAGTCCGGGAGAATCCACATACCAGATGCCGTCCTCCTCCCGCGCCGTCTCTCTGACACGACTCAGGATATCCTCACTCTGAAGTCCGATAAAATAGCACAGATCTCCCATATTTCCTCTGCCGGGAACTGCTGTCCCGATATCTTCCATCCCCAGATACAGTCCGCCTGTCTCCATACAGGACGCGGCGATCGCTGCAAGCTCCGGCTCAAACACCGGAGAATACAGCGCTGTCACCATACAGCTCTCCCCCGTGCCGGAACCGTCGGCAGATAAAGTCCTCTGCCTCTCCTTTATCATCTCCACAAGAGCTGCCGGGGGATGATACCGGCAGAAACTCCCCTCCTTCTCCTCATCGGAAAGAAGGATACATCTCTCCCTGATATCCGGCCAAAGCTCCTGTTTCTCCTGTAATATCCGGAAGAAATCTTCATCGAGCAGCCAGCAGTCCGCCTTCTCCTCCGAAGTCAGAAGTGCCTCCGGCTTCGTAAAGCTATTCAGCCGGAGAGAACCTTCCCAATGTGTTTCCAGATAGTTCCTCAGGCGGCGTCCATACTCTCCCTGCTCTCCGATCACGATCGTAAACATACCTGTCCCCCTTCTTCCGCTCCTCCATTGTTTTGTTATCCCACCCGTAATGTACCATATTTTCCATTTTTTGTCTATGGTTTTTTTCCATTTTTTCTATTTATTTCTATTCATATTATATCAGTGTAAAAAAAGTTGGAGATTCAACATAAGCTTTCCTGCGAAAAGATTTTTAATCCCAATGTCATTACTATTATTTTCCATATATCAAATTATTTTCTGCATATCATATTTTTTCTCACATAAAATATAAAAACCACAGGAAAGGTGCTGTATCAGCCGCATTTCGCATGATGACTTATCCGAAAGTGGAAATGATACAACCGGGATTTCTTTTATGAGTCAAAATCAGATGATCCTTCTTTTCTGCTGTATCGCTCTTGGTATCTATCTTCTTACCTACATCAAAAAAAGACCCGCAGCGCTTCTCGCCTTTGTGGGGCGCGGCGCTGCAGGCCTTCTCTATCTTCATCTGTTCAATTCTTTCTGTATCGCCAGAGGTGTGGCGACCAGCCTGGGCATCAACCCGGTCACGGCACTTCTCTCCGCGATTCTCGGTATCCCCGGCGTGATCCTGGCTTACGGAGCCAATCTGCTGCGTTTTTTCTGAGGAAACTAAGACAAACTGGCCAATCTCTCCTCTCGTCCATCCGCAGTCTGATTTCTGAAAGCTCCTCTTTATTCATTTACAGCTTCCGTGGAAGTTTCCGATCCTGCTTCTCCGTCAGATTCTGTCGAGGCTTCCGGCTGATCTTCCTCGCCGGATTCCGTCGAAACTTCCGATCCTGCTTCTCCGTCAGATTCCGTCGAAGCTTCCGGCTGGCCTTCCGCACCCGCTCCGGTCTCTGTGGAAGCTTCCGGCGCCGGCTCCTGACCGATTCCGAAGAAGTTCAGAATCTTTGCGAAGAAATCTTTGATGGTCTCCCAGATTCCTTTTGTATCCAGATCCAGCTCACTGAGTTTATTATAAATATCGGATGCCTGTTCCCGCAGCTCGCTGACATTCAGATCCAGATTACTGATCTTTTCCATCAGCTCCGCGATCTGCTGGCGCTGCTCTTCCGTCAGTTCGATCTGAAGCTTGTTCTCGCAGTCTTCCACCACCTGTGTGATGTCCTCCGCGCTGTTTATGTCCGAAGAAACCACTTCCTCTTTTACAAGTGCCAGGAACTGCTCCGCCTTCTCGGAATCATCCAGAGAAGAAGCCAGGTCGCTGGTGATGACAAGCTCGTTGGTCGCCGCATCCTTGCTCTCCTCCGTGATCTCTTCCCCGGTCATATCCTCGTAGGCGGTCATGGCGCCCACCAGCGCCGCGGTACCTGTGATGTTAAACGGTCCCGCCACAACCACGTCCGCATCGGCGATCCCCGCAGTCGTCAGTGCATTTTCATACATTCCCTCCGTACAGTAGGTGATGTTCTTTGTCGTCACATTGATTCCGCTGCCTTCCTCCGTCTTTTCGATCAGCACGGAAGACAACGCCCGGGTCCCGATCACCGACGCGCTCAGATAGTTATCCAGATAATCATGCTCATCCGCATTGGTGATCTTCACCACCTGATAATTGTCAAGCTCCGCCTCATCCACTCCCAGCAGACGAAGCACGGTCGCTCTTTCCTCTTTATTTAAATCCGCTCCCAGCGACAGGTACGGCTGTTCCACGCCGTCAGCCAGAACCGGCGTCTGGCACAGCAGCAGTCCTGCCATGGCAAGGGCAGAAGCTCTTACGATCATTTTCTTCATAGCAAAAACCTCCCAACTCAGTCTTTTGTCCGATTGTATCACAGATTCTCCAGTTCCTCATCCGTCGGTATTTCGCTGTTTTTTCGGCTCTCCCATTCCAGCCGTTTCTTCCGGATGAAAGGCGAGAGCGCACAGACAAGGATATAGATGCCAAGACAGCCCACGGACAGCCACGCTCCCGGGACGAATCCCGGCGGCGTGAAGGTGAGGGACACCTGATGCTCTCCCGGCGTCAGAGAGACCGCCAGAAAGGCATTGCCGATCTTCTCAGATTCTGCCGGCTCACCGTCCACAAGAATCTCCCAGCCCACATCGTAAGGGATGGAAAACAACAGTTTCTGATTCTCGCCCGCTGTGACGCGCCCGGCGATATGCCGGTCTGTCATCTCCTCTATCTCAAATGCCTGCGCAGTCATCGCCTTCACAAGGCTTTCGAACAATGGCGTCTGAAAATCTGCCGCGGACAGGCGGACATAACCGTCCGGCGTCTCCCCTTTCAGCTTGAAACGCACCGTCAGTGTGCTGCCTTTTTCCACCTTTCCGATCGGAAGCATGTAGCTGTCAATATCCCCCTGCGTCACGATCGTTCCGTCGACGGCGATCTCCGCATTTTCCACCTGCGTACCATCATAGAAAATGTACAGTTCTTCCATGTCTTCTTCCACCGGAATGGTGAACACCATATTGTCATCAAAGGATTCTCCGTATTCAAAATAATATTCTCCGTCATTGGTCCGGGAAGCTGTACATCCGTTTACCGCCGGGTCCGGAATGTCCAGAACAGAAAAAATGTCATAAATGCCATAGCCGTAAGCACAGAACTCATTCTGCACCCGGAACGGATACGCGCTCTCGTAAAACCATTCCTGAATACTGTCATTGATCATATAACCGATAGACATCCCCTGCACCGGATTTTCATACACATCAAAATCTCCGAACGTATCTTTATAAACGAAGTCCGTGTTCAGCACGTCCTCCGGGTGATAGTAAATGTACCGCACGTCCAGGAGGAGATTCGTCACCGGCGTGGCGCCCTGATACAGATATTCATTGGCGCCCGTGTAGAACCCGAGGGAATCCATCATCTTTACCATGCCGTTTGTGGCAGTGGAACCGAAGAGACCCACTGCCCGAAAAGGATACCAGGCATTTTCATTGACCATCTTGCCGTCCGCCAGCTCACTCCGGTAGAAGCTGCCGTCGTCCAGCGTCCGCGCCGCTTCCTCCACATCTTCGGTCCCGGAGAAGAATTTCGGCACACTGATCTGCCCGATATGTTCAAATCCCACCACGGAAGTCACACACATTTCCGCCACGGCAATGACGCTGAACGCCGTCACATGCCATTTCTGGTGTCTTTTGTCAAAGCTCATCACAAAAAGGATCAGGCCGTATAACAGCATGAGCATGCCTGCCACGCCGTAAATCCCGTCCTCCAGCGGAGACTCCGCCCAGTTTCTGCTGACAAACAGAAGCCCGACGCCCGCCAGACATCCCAGCACGACCTGCCAGTTCCTGATACATTCCCTGTGTTCCAGCACTTCAAAGAGCATGACGAGCAGCACGAAACCGTACAGAAATGAAAAACGGTTCGGTATTCCATACTGATTGTGAAAACCGTGCCAGATAAAATTCAGGATATCCTCGCTGAAGCTCAGATAAAAAAATACGAGCAACAGACCTTTTTTCAGTTTATCCGTCAGATGGATCTCCCGGTTCAGCATGTAGAGCACCACGGCAAAGATGACGAAGACACCGATATAGAGATTGGCATTTCCGTCAAAATTATCGTGGCTGACCGGAGACGCCAGGTCAAACTGTCTTGTGATAAGGTCGGCAAATCCGGTCTGCCATCCGTGCTCCGGAAGCCCCATATCACCGCCGGACGCGGTCTGTTTGATCCCGAGATACGCCGGGATCAGAAGGACTGCCGCCATCCCCGCCGCCAGCAGAGAGTAGAACGCAAACACGATCCCCCGGAAAAAAAACTGCCGGAAGTTCCGAAAGGAATAGAACAGGTACCAGATTACGGAAAAAATGCAGATCATAAAGGCAATATAATAGTTACAGTACAGCGCGTAAAAAAGCGCTGCCCCATACAGACGGCCATCTTTTTTTTCAATCAGCCGCTCTATGCCCAGAACGACCAGCGGAAAAATCATGACCGCATCCATCCACATCACATTCCAGCTGTATCCCACCACATAGCTGCTCAGAGCGTATGCCGTGGAACAGAGCAGGACGGTGATTCCCGGTTTTTTCGTTCTGGAAGAAAAGTAAACGCCTGCCGTCAACCCGGACAGGGCGACCTTCAGCACGAGCAGAAGGCTGACCGCCATGTTGAGCTGCGTCTTGTCAAAAAACACGATCAGCAGATTCAGCGGACTGGACAGGTAGTAGGAAAACAGGGACAGAAAGTTTACGCCAAGCCCCGTCCGAAAACTGTAAAATAAACTGCCGCCTTCTTTTAATTTGTCATACAGTACGGAAAAAAATGGCATGTACTGATGCAGTCCGTCGATGATCAGAAAAGAATTGCTGCCAAAAGGGCCCACCCGGAAGATGGCCATGCAGACGATCATCACTGCCAGGGGAATAAAAAAGGACAATGGCAAAAGATACCTTTTTTTGATTTCCATAATATAAACCTCACTCTGCTCAGGCACCGGCATTTATAAAAATGTCTTCCTGAGTTCACTTTTACTTTGTACTCTTCAGTTTTCTTCTCTGTGCCGCCCGCTTTTTGAGGACGAACAGGCACCGCAGGATATTCATTCTCTTTTTCAGCATAAACCACAGACTCCCGTGGGAAAGCTCCGTCACATTTCCTCCGTGCCGGCGGTAGCCGATGAGCGGCTGTCCGATAAAAGTGACGCCGCCGCACAGTTCTGCCGCTGTTCCGATCCAGTAATCATGCATGTACATGCGCTCCGGTATGGGAAGAATGACGGGCAGCAGTTCCCGGCGAAAAGCCATACAGCAGCCCACATAACTGTTTTTTAAGAAATTCTTCCAGAGACCGGCGTGGCTTCCGCGCATCGCAAACAGATCCGGTTCCCCGGTCTTTTCTCCATGCTCATCGATGATCTCCGCATTGTGTACGACAGCGGCCGTCCCCTTCTCCTGAAAAGCACGGAGAACAGTCTTTACTTTGTCGTCCCACCAGATATCATCCTGATCCGAGAGAAATATAACGTCTCCGCTGCAGTGCGTGATGGCGCTCGCAAAGTTTTTTACCACGCCCTTGCCCGGCCCCCGCAGCAGATGAATCCTGGCATCTTCCTCCGCTCTTTTTTTCAGCAGCTTCTCCGAACCGTCATCCGCCGCATCCACAGATAGAATGACCTCGTCCTCTTCGCCAAGCTGCGAGAGGATGGACGAAAGCTGTTCATTTATATATTCTCCGCCATTATAATATGCCATGGCTACTGATACTTTCATGGTATCCTCCTACTCCTATTTTTCTGCCACGGTTCGCAGGATTTTTCCTCCCTCCGCAGGCCGCGCGACACTCACAGGATGATCTCATCATCCTCTTTCTTTTTCTGCGCTGCCAGAATCCGGCGCCGTTCTTCCTCCGGCAGATTTTCGTCCTGCAGCAGTTTATCATAATTTTTTGTACTTCTTGTTAAATTATTTCCGAGAAAAATCTTCTCCACCTGACTGTCCATTCTTCCAATGACCACACCCATGCTGAACTCCTCCTTTTCTCCTTTTTTATGCGTACACAAAAACTTGCTCTGCATTTTCTAAAATCAAAACATTACAAAATCATTTTTTCTTCATAGTTCACACTTTGTTCAAAAACAGTACAAAATCAAGACATACTTTTTTATTATACTATAACCAGCAACAAAGAAATCCCTCTATTTCTTGTGGCTAAAGATTTTTTTCATATTTTGAAGCCCATAGGTAACGGCGTATGGGCTTCCTCCTTTTTTAAGTGCGAACCCCCGGTAAATCTCGTTTACCGGGGGTTGTTCGTTTCCGGAAGATCGTCCGAAAGTAAAGTTCGCGCGAAACGGCAACCTGCCGCCAAAGCGACCGCGCCCGGCGCGAGAGTTCCGCAGGCGGAACTCTTCATCATCCTGTATTTTATTTTGTCTTGATCTTCATGACATTGGACCAGTCAGAATAGTAAGTGATCCCTGCCACTTTCTTGTAAGTACGCACTCTCACAAAATATTTCTTTTTGGATTTCAGCTTCTTAAAGGTATATTTTTTCGTATTTTTCTTCACTCTCACCTTCTTCACATCGGAAGAAAAATCCTTTTTCCTGGAACACATGACCACATATCCGGTCACCTGCTTATCTTTTTTCGCCCACTTTGCCGTCAGCTTCTTCTTTCCTTTTACCAGCTTTTTCAGCTTTGTGTTCTGTGGACGGATCTTGAAGCTCATCACCCTGGAACCGCTGAAATTACCTTTTCCAATGATCATGACGCCTGCCACACCGACTTTCTGATTGTCCGCGTAGGTGATCGTATAATCCACATCTTTTACCAGCGTCTTCTGCCCGGACACCTTGTTGTCTTCCCCCAAAATGTTGAAAGTAAAGGTTACCTCCGGCGTCAGATACTGTCCGTTATACTGATAGACCATCTGTGACAGATCCGGCGTGTAGGCAAGATCGTACAGATTCACCGGTGTGATCTCGAACGTCATCGTCCGCTCACCGGTATAGTTTCCTTTTCCCTTGACTGTGGCAGAAGCAGTGCCCACGTTCTCATTATTGACGTAATCTTTGATGCGGTAATCTTTGGAACGTTCCAGCTTCATGTCGTTATAATACATGTTGACATCCGCAGAGAGCGGTCTTCCTTTGTACTGCTTATCCTTTCCCTGCATCTCAAGATCGGCAATGTCTTTCTTCCTGATGGTAAATGTCGTCTCTATCGTTCCGGTATAGTCTCCTTTACCGATCACCTGGACTGCAGCAGTTCCTGCGTCGGTATTATCTTTGTATTTTACGGTATAATCGTCCGCCTTCAGTGTCACAGTTTCAAACTCCACTTTTTCGGAGTCTCCCGCTGCCTCTCCGGTCTGGCTGTCTTCTCCGGTCGTTTCCCCGGTCTGATCATTTTCTTCGGTCTTTCCACCGGTCTGGCTGTCATCCCCGGTCGTCTCTCCATTCGGATCATTCTCTTCGGTTTCTCCGCCGGTCTGATCCTCTCCTCCGGCTGTCTCCCCTGTCTGACCATCTCCTCCGGTTGTCCCTCCGGTCTGGTCTTCTGTATTTCCGGTGTTTTCTTCACTTCCCGTGCCGGAAGTATCCCCGGTCTGACTGCCGGTGTCGTCCGTCTGATCCTCCGCCGGCTCTTTCGGAACCGTGACTGTAACCTTACTGATCTCCGGCTCGATCGGCTTTCCGGAATATGTATAAGATTCATTTGCCAGCTCAATCTCAAAAGTGCCTTTGGAAATGTCCGTCTGCCCGGAGCTCGTCTCTGTGCCGGCAGCAGCATTCCCGTTTTCTGCCGCGCGCACGGCATATCCCGTCATCCCAAGTGACAGAGCTCCCGCCATCATCAGGATGAACAACCTGCTTTTCCAACGTAACTGCATTTTGGTACCTCCTTCTATGTAACTTTTCTGTAACATTTTAGCACGGAAATGTGATCTTATAATGTTGTTTCTGCCTGACCGGCCAGGTAATTGACAAACTGCTGCGCGGTTCTTCCGGAGATACCACCGTGAGATAACTCCCACTTGTTGGCCTGCGCACAGAGCTCCTCGTCCGAAAGCGTGATCTGCGGATATTTTTTTGCCAGATTGCGGACAATGTCAAAGTACTCTTTCTGTGACGGTTTGGAGAAGTTGATGGTGATACCAAACCGGTATACGAGGGAAAGTTTTTCCTGCATGGTATCGGAGCGATGCAGCTCTTCGTCCATATCGGAGCGGTCGTTCCACGTCTCCCGGATCAGATGTCTGCGGTTGGAGGTGGCGTAGATCAGCACATTATCCGGTCTCGTCTCCATGCCGCCCTCGATCACAGCCTTCAGATACTTGTATTCAATCTCAAACTCTTCAAAGGACAGATCGTCCATGTAGATGATAAAACGATAGTTTCTGTTTTTCACATGGCTGATGATCTGAGACAGATATTTGAACTGATGCTTGTAGATCTCGATCATCCGCAGTCCCCGGTCATAGTATTCATTTAAGATTGCCTTGATACTGGTGGACTTGCCCGTTCCGGCGTCACCGAACAGCAGACAGTTGTTGGCTGCCCTTCCGCACACGAAAGCCTCCGTATTGTCAATGAGCTTCTTTTTCTGAATCTCATAACCGGTCAGGTCATCGAGAACCACCTTGTCCAGGTTGTTGATCGGAACCAGCTCCGGCATCTCCTCTCTCTCCACGATGCGGAACGCCTTGTTGAGTCCGAACATGCCCACGCCATACTCTTTATAAAAGTCCACGACCGCATCAAAAAACTGGTCCACATCTTCCGCTGCCGCCAGCTTGTCCGAGAGCACCTGAACCTTCTCGCTGACATTCTTATTGTACATGCGTTCCTTTTTCACCACTGCCTTATACTGAAGCAGCGTGGAAAAACAGTCGATGCCCAGCGTCTCCTCGATCGGTCGGAAATCATAGTGAAACAGATGCATAAATGCCTGAAAATCATTTTTTGCGAAATGATTGACCGTTCCGTCGTTGGCGCCCACCTTCTCCGAGGTCAGGCTGAACGAGTTCTCATTGGTGATGAGTACGAAGGTAAGGTAGTTGTGCCACAGGTTCTTATCAAAACCGTAGGTAGTCGCCAGATCCAGAAGGCGCTTTACTTCTCTGTAAATATCTGTGATCAGCTCCTCACTGCGGTAGTGGCAGCTGTCAAATCGTTTAAAAATCTCTGAAAAGTTCCGGAGGATACTGTCCTCCCCCAGATTCCGGTATAAAATCAACTTGGATACTTCACGATACATGTTCCGGGTCCTCCTTTATCACATTTTCAATCATTCCATCCACATCCAGTCCGTCAAGCTGCGAGGCAAACTGCTTTTTCATCTCGTCAATCTTGCTCTGCGCGCTCTCTCTGTCCCCGTGAAAGGCCGTGTAGCCCTCATAATCCGCCACGGATGGTTTTCCATCCTTTCTGCCGGCGTAGAGTTCCAGACCCGGGAAGGAAAATCGCGGTTTATCTTCATCATGCACATTTCCATTCCGGATATCCTCCAGGGTCACCAGACCCGGAAAAGCATGCTTTGGCCGGTAATCCGGCATGTTGAAGACCTCAAAACAGTCCAGAATGTTGACGTCCGTGAGGTCCTCCGGAATCCCGTCTTTCAGATATTCTGGAAAATGTTCTTTATAAAACTTATAAATGACCTGTTTTACTTCCGGCCGTTTCAGATCTGCCGGCATCCGCTCTTCATTGACATAAAAATAATAGCGGTCCACATAAGGCAGAATCCTTTCTTCAGAAGTGATGGAAGTGATCTCCGGTACATTTGCGTAATGCACTTCCTTCGTCCGGTAGGTGGACTTTCCCTTTTTCTCCTGGGTGATCCCCTCCATCTTATATTTGTCCATCTCAAAAAAGAGACTCTTCAATAGCGAAAACTCAAACATGATGCTCCCCTTTCCTGTTGTCCTGCTGCTTTTGCCGCTGCCATCTTTTCTGCCGTTTTGGCGCTCCGTCACGCCAGCAGCGTTTCCATCTCATCCAGCAGCTCTCCAAACAGCTTTAACGCGGATTCCACCGGCTCCTTTGTGGTCATGTCGACGCCGCAGAGCCGGAGCAGATCGATCGGGTTCATGGAACTTCCTCCGCTCAGGAACTTCATGTATCCCTCTCTTGCCTCCTCGTCCCCGCTTAAGATCTTCCGGCTGATAGCGATGGCCGCCGAATATCCTGTGGCGTACTGGTACACATAAAACGGCGTGTAGAAATGCGGGATCCTCGACCACTCCAGCGCAATCTCTTTGTCAATGACAACACCGTCCCCAAAATACTGCTCATTGAGCTTATAATAAATGTCATTTAAGATCTCCGCTGTGAGCGGCTCTCCCTTTCCGGCCTTCTCATGGGTGATCTTCTCAAACTCCGCAAACATCGTCTGGCGGTACAGTGTCCCCTTAAACTGCTCCAGAAAATAATTGATCAGATAAGCTTTTTCCTTCTTATCTTCCGTATGTTTCAAAAGATACTCCATCAGAAGCGCCTCATTGCAGGTGGAGGCGACCTCCGCCACAAAAATGCGGTAGCCCGCATAGAGGTACGGCTGATTCTTATCCGAATAATACGAATGCATGGAATGTCCCATCTCATGGGCGAGCGTGAAGACATTGTTCAGGTTATCCTGATAGTTCATCAGCACAAACGGATGGCAGCCGTATGCCCCCCAGGAATACGCGCCGCTTCTCTTTCCCTGATTCTCATAGACATCGATCCAGCCGCCGTCCATCCCCTCAGAAAGCACCCGGATATATTCTTCTCCCAGAGGCGCCAGTCCTTTCTTTACGATCTCCTTCGCTTCCTCAAATGGAATCTTCATATTTACTTCATCCACCATCGGCGCGTAGAGATCGTACATGTGAAGTTCTTCTACTCCCAGCGCCTTTTTGCGCAGCGCCGCGTACCGGTACATCAGCGGCAGATTCTCATGGACGGTGTCAATGAGCTGCGTGTAGACGGAAACCGGAATCTCCCCGCCGTCCAGCGCCATGGCAAGGTCAGAATCATATTTTCGCATTTTGGCAAAAAATGCACTGCTTTTCAGATTGGCGCTGTAGACAGCCGCCAGTGTATTTCTGTACTGACCATACTGAGAATAGATGGAAGAAAAGGCTTTCCGTCTCGTCTCCCGGTCCCGGCTCTCCATGAGCAGGCTGTACCGTCCGTGAGACACCGGAATCTCCTCCCCGTCTTTCCCCCGGATGGACGGAAACTTCACATCCGCGTTATTGAACATGGAAAAGATATTGGAGATGTCCTCAGACATATCGCTGACGTCCGTCAGCACTGCCTCCATCTCTTTGGAGAGCACATGATCCTGCTGCCGGAACAGCTCATAAAAAAATCGCCGGTACAGTTCCATCTCTTCCGATTCCTCAAACCATCCGTCAATCGTTTCTTTTCCCACTGCCAGAAGCTCCGGTTCCTCAAAAACCGTAGCGCTGCTCAGTTTCAGGGAGAGCATCTGTGCCTGCGCGGACAGTTTCTGATATACGGCGTTGCCGGTATCCTCGTGATACCTCTGATTGGCATAGACATACACTGCCTCAAAGCGCTTCATGATCTCCTGCTTTTTGTCCATATACGCAAGAAAGATGTGCACTCCCTCTCCCAGACGTCCCTCGTAGGACGCGAGTGTCGGGATACTCTCCTCCAGTATTTTATAATCTTCTTCCCAGAGGGCATCGCTGGCATACAGGTCTTCAATATGCCACTGATACTTTTTGTCGCCCTCTTCTCTCCGGGGAACTGCTTTTATTTCTTCCATTTTATTTCCTTTCTGTCCTGTCTTACTATGAGAAAGACTCCTGCGCGAGTCCTTATACTGCCGTATCCGGCAGAGCATAGGTGTACGTTTCCATCTCATCATCCGGGGTACAGTAGGTATTAAACTCCACTGTGGTGGAGTCATCACTCACCTGCGCATACAGGGTGATGACCGCCGTCCTTCCCCGGGGGATGATCCTTGTATCCGTCACATTTCTTTCCGGATCCGTGTAGGCGCCGGAAGTCTGCTCAAAAACATACCCGTCGCCGCTGTTCACATAGAGAGCATAGTCCACCTGCTCTTCTCTCGTTCCTTTATTATTCACCGTCACATCGAAACGATACATCTGATATCCCTCATCCGCCGTGACGCCGGCGTACTCCGGCACGATCTGCGCGGAAACTCCCGCGATCTCCAGATTGGAATACACGTCCGTATCCTGACCGCCACGAAAGCTGTCCCAGGCACTCAGAAGTGACGGAACGATGCCCGCCAGCACATTGATAAAAATGATGATCACGATAAAATATTTGATACCGGATGCCACCTTGCTCGTCTTCTTCTCCATCTCTTTCTCCCTCCGTGTACGGACTCGTTCTCATTTCGCGCAATGACTTGCCTGCCTTTTCATCTGCGGCGTTGCTATCATCGCACAGCGCCCGCCTGGTCTGTTTCCGGC
This sequence comes from Candidatus Anaerobutyricum avicola, assembly GCA_019113845.1. Taxonomy (GTDB): domain Bacteria; phylum Bacillota; class Clostridia; order Lachnospirales; family Lachnospiraceae; genus Anaerobutyricum; species Anaerobutyricum avicola. Next base: position 71,954 of record DXGQ01000017.1, on the reverse strand, counting down.
TGCAGATCCTGTCACTCCGTCAATGGTATTTCAACGTCAATGACCTCCTGGTATTCCATACGATCTGTGTCATCCGCATCTACCGTCTGGCAGGGAAGACTCAGCACAACGGAAGTCGCGTCGGCGTCCACAAAAAAGATACCGTAGCCGCTCTCATCTTCATAACCTGCTCCGTAAACCGGAAAAGAGAGAATACCATTCGTTGTGAAGATATCCGCGTCATCCAGAGACCCCACGTCCAGCATCTGCCGGTAATCACTGCCGTCAAAGACGTACGGTCTCTCCCATCCATAACCGGTGTATTCCAGCACAGATTCGTTATCCTCCAGCCAAATACCGATACATTTCTCGCCCGCAGGCAGATCGGAGATCTCTCCCTCGCGGAAAAGCGTTCTCGCCTCGCCAACCTGATATGTAATATCACCCGCAGTGATTCCGGCTGCCGCTTCTTCCGGCGTCCGGGTCTCCACACGCATCATGTCCGCTGCTTTCGGCTCTTCGGAGCCGCCAAACTTCCATCCCTTCACATCCGCGATCTGTAAAAATGCTGTCACGGCAATGAGAAGGATGCACACGAGAATGACGAAACCGACAACCTTTCCCAGACGGGGCAGACGGCTGTCCGCACTTTCCGTCCGATACGCTCTGGCAGCTGTCCGTCTGTCGCGGGCAGCGTTTCCTCCGGAGGTATCTGCCGTGCGGGAAGTTGCCTGTCTCTGTTTTCTCTCCCGGCGGCTCCTCCCGCTGTCCGTCCCGTCATTTCGGCGGGCGCTTCTTTCCCGGCGGTCTGTCTGCGCCGTCCGGCGATTTTTCCGCAGGCGGGACGCCCAGCCGGTCTTCTCTTCCGGAAACAGATCTGCCAGCCCCTCGCTTTTCGGTAGCTGATAGCTGTTATCTTCCACATTATAGTATTTCATCCACTCCGTATCCTGCCGGGCAGCTCCCGGCGGACGGTTGTAAAAGCAACATCTCGGGCACACGCCCTCCCGCTCCTCATAATCAAAGGATGCACCGCATCGCTCACATTTTGCCATGCTTTTCTCCTTCCTCTGTCTTCTTCCATTTGGCATACAGCGTGTAATTTCTGCTGTTTCCCTTTTTGATGGAGGTGATACTATTTTCGCGCTCCTTATCGGTATACCAGCCGAGGAAGGTAAAGCCTTCTCTCTTTGGTGTCAGAAGAGTGATCTTTTTTTTGCCTGAGGCCGCCGCCACATTTCCTGAGGCGTTGATGCCGGCCTTTTTATAAGTGATCGTGTATCCGCTCACCTTCACCGTACATTTCAGACGTTTTTCTCCAACTACCGCAGTGATGACCGCCGTCCCCTTTTTCTTCGCCGTCACACAGCCATAACTGTCCACCTGCGCCACACCTGGATCAGAACTTTTCCACTGCACTGTCCGGGCTCCCGCCGGCGTCGTGCGCATGACATACAGCTGCTCTCTGTACCCGGCGCGGATCTGCAGCTTACGCTCCGAGATCTTCGGCTTCCCGTACTGTTTGCCTGCGTACGCCACGGAAACCTTCCCGGTGCCCCGCTTCGCCCCGCTCAGATCCGTGATATAGTACCCGATCGTCGTATCGGAATCTCTGAAAAACCGCCCCACATAGGCAAGCTGCCAGAAATAAGAGGTGACCTCATGCATGTATTCCGTACTCTGCACCTGCCGTACCTGCTCTTTCAACGCCCCCTTATAATTCATGCGGTAGATCGTGTCATTCAGAGAGATGAAGATCGTGTCATTGAACTCTTCCGCCCAGCCGATGTGCTTGTCATCCGCCGGCATATAGACAGTCTTCTCATCCTCTCCGGTAAGTCTGGACTTCTTCAGCATATTTCCGTTGGAAACCCAGTACCAGTATCCTTTATGATAAAACAGACAGGTCTTCGCGGAGATGCCTGTGCGAATGGATGAACGCAAAGGGATATAATCTGTCTGCGCCAGAGGAAGACTCCGCAGGTTCAGCCCGTCCGAGTTTGCCTGTCCGTAGGCGTCCTTCCGGGTGTAACCGGGATGAGAGGACAGAAAAGAATCCATCCCCACGAGGAAGCTGGCATAGCTGACCACCATGCCTTCATTATCTCCGGTGCCAATGCCGTTGGTCAGATCACAGAAGTACCACTGCCCGTCAATCTGAACCAGATTCCAGGAGTGATCCTTCGTATAATTACTCACCACCGCACACCGGATCCCCAGCGTGTTCAGCGCCAGCGCGTAGGCGTTGGCAAAGCCGTCACAGACTCCCTGGTGGTTCACCAGAACATCGTAACCGCTGTGACAGTCTTCGGACTCCACATAAGTAGTATTTTTTGCCAGATAATAGTAAACAGCCATCGCTTTATCAGCATCCGTCATATCCGGCTCCACGGACGCGAGCACTTCGCCGAGCGCCTGCATGATCTTCTGATAGCGTCTCTGATAAGCCTTCCGGCTTATGGTCTTCGTACTGTTAAAAACGGTGCGGCCGTCCACGGTCTCCACCGCGTAATAATTCGCCCAGCTACCGTCGAGGAAATCAATCCCCTCCGCCATCAGCGCCGCTCTGTTCTGTATGGCTGCCTGCAGCAGTGCCGCCTTCCCGCTGCTTCCCTTTGCCGCCTCGGCATACAGGTCCATTTTCTTATGTTCCACACCGTCCCGGATCAGCTGAGAAAGAGCATTGACATATTCCTGTTTCTGCTCCGCCGTCACTCTCGCCTCCACAGGGCTGTGAAAAAAGAAAATGCCGAAAAAACAGCATAAAATCACAAAAATAAATGTCCGGATCGTCTTTCTCACCTCTGCTCTTCCTCCTCTCTTTTTCCATACCTGTCAACCTGAAAAAGTCGATACTAAGATGAAATTATCATATCATTTTCAGAAAGAAAAGGCAAACACTCTTTCGTTTTTTGAATTTCCTCTGATTTCCTCTCATTGGTCTTTTTTGCATGCTTCTTTTCCGCACACATGGTATAATGATTGTGCTGATGCAGGGTTATACCAGCAAGCCACGGCCTGAGAAGCAAATGCGCAGGCGGCACTTTCTTCTCTGCGCACGTGGTATGATCGTATTCAAAATAAACAGAAAGAAGGAACTATTATGGCAACAACACCATCAAAAACGGCAGAGTTTCTCACTCTGCTGCGCAATTACCGGGGGATCGTGGGAAATATGAGAGTCGGCGGCGTCTGGGTCTCCTTTGACTCCTGCTTTTTCAACTATTATGACGACGACGATGAGATCCAGTTTAATCTGGCAGGCCAGGAAGGGATCGTCACCATACCGACCGTGGAATCCTATGAAAAGCTCGGAGAAGACGAGGAACTGCTGGAAGACGCTGTCACCGGATACACCGCGGTACTCAAAGGCGGCGTCACCCTGACCGTCTACTGTTTCAACGCAAAAAATCACCCGAAAATGTAAGGCCGGGATTCTCCGCCTGCGGCGGGTCGCGGAAGCAGCATCTTCCGGTCCGCCGCTGTGCGACCCTTGCAGAGCATTAAAAAAACGGACTCCGAAGAGTCCGTTCTCACTGCTTTTCTGTATATTTGTCATTCTCCGCAAACGGTGCGCAGGTGATAATGTAGCGGACATAGTCCTCCGTCGGATTGGATACCTTGTGAAACTCACCCGGCTCCACATGAAACATCTGTCCTTCCTCCACAGTCGTCGCCACGCCATCGATCTCCACGATGATCCTTCCCTTTATCACAAAGAAGTTCTCTTCCATGATCCGGTGCTCATGAGGCGCATACACCTGGCCCGGTTTGAGCTGACAGATGCCAAAGCTTGACCTCGGTCCCTGCATGAGATACTTTGGACCATTATCGCCATAGCGGTATTCTTTTTCTTTTTCATCAACTATGAACATTCTCTTTTCCTCCTGCTCATACAATATCTCTGTCTATCCATTATCATATTTCAGGCAGCGTTCTGTTGCTGTATAGAAATGTAAATTTCCTATGCAATCAAGAAAGAATCCTGCTTTGCAGGATTCTCCGCCTGCGGCGGGTCGCGGGAGCGACATCTTCCAATTCGCCGCAGTGCGATCCTCGCGGAGCGTTTTTATTGCATAGAAATGTAAATTTCCTATGCAATAAAAAACATCCGAGAATATCAATCATACTCTCGGATGCCCTTTGCAGTGCGGATAACAAGACTTGAACTTGCATGAGCGATAAGTGCTCACTAGAACCTGAATCTAGCGCGTCTGCCAATTCCGCCATATCCGCTTACGAGAATAGATGATACCATATGATTTCATAAATTGCAAGTACTTTTTTTGATTTTTTTAATTTTTTTTATTTTCCTGTTTTTACAGACAATTATCAGCCGCTCTACACTTTCATGGACCAGAGTTCCCGGCTGCTGGTCATGACGCCTCTGAACCCCGCATCTTTACATTTTCTGATCTTCTCAGTTTGATGCCGGAGTTTCTCTCCATCTCCTCCAGAAGATCTCTCGTCTGATATGCCATGGATTCCAGCGCGGCTCTCACCATCTGTTCTCTTGTGGTCGCCGCCGTGATGCCGATCATCATTCCTCTCGCGCCGGTGTTCCAGTGAGGAGCGCCCAGCCCGGTAAATGCCGGAACAAAGAACCGCCCACCTTGTCAAGGAGAGCTGTTCCGACATTCTTATAGAGATCTTTGACGCTCAGTTCCTTCCACTCTTCGATATTTTTATTCACCTCGCGGAAACCGATGGACAGGTTCATACCGTGGTCTCCGTCTCCGATCGCGGAATCCAGTTCCGTAAAATAATCTTTTCTGTCCTTTGCGACAACCTCATCCAGATCTGCGCCTGTCGCTGCCTTTGCGCCGGCAACCTTAAATACAAAGAAGTCACCCGCAATACCACGTCTGTCAGGAATGTTATAGGAAGATACCACATCATCAGTAACCAGAACGGTCTCTACTCTGATATCATCCTCTTCGTCTGCCTTTTCCGCTCCCATGTCAAAGTTCATGAAATCTCCTGCTCGTCCGTCTCTCCGAGAACATGTCGTCTCTCCGAATGGCCGACCATCACAAGATCCGTGCCGATCTCCTGAAGCATGAGAGGAGAAATCTCTCCGGTGAACTGTCCCTGCCCCTTTCCGAACTTTTGAAAAAAAGCCCGCCGGACATCCTGAGCTCCGGTCGCCGGGGCTCCATGTCTGGCAGGCTCTCCTTCTCCATCCTGTACGTTTATTTTGTTATATCTATTCTACAACAAATTCCGCTTTTTCGCAATGATTTTCTTTACTCCTGCACAGTGGCAGCCTCTGTCGCCGTATCTTCCTGTGCCGTATCGGTTTCCGTTCCGGAGGTCGCATCTCCTGCTTCCACGATATTGGAATAACCAAGCAGAGTCGTCATCAGCTTACTGTACAGCAGGTCAGAGCGGATCTCGTCTTCTGTGTAGTACTCCATGATTTCCGCCTCGTCCTCGTAGCCGTAATCATCGATAAAGGACTGGATCTCCGCATCATATTCTTCATCCGATACCGTAATCCCTTCCTGTTCCACAAGAAGCGCCTGCACACACTGGCTGACCAGCGTCTGTTTCGCATAGTCTTCCATGGAAATGCCGTAGTATTCCTGAATAAAATCTGCGACTTCCATGCCAAAATAGCCTGCCCACTCCTCATTTTCTATGGTAAGATTCTGTACTTCCTGATCCACGATATCCTGCGGGAAATCTTTTTTCTGGGTGCAGTTCTCGAGAACCATATTCCACAAGTCATCCTGCACCGTCTGGTCTGCCTCACTGTTGTAGGAGTCTTCCAGTTCCTTTCTGGTCTGCTCCCGATACTCTTCCACGGTATCACAGTCCGTATTTTCTTTGATAAATGCATCGGTGATCTCCGGAAGGATCTCTTCCTCGAGCTTGTTGATCTTCACTTCCATGACACAGTCCTTGCCTGCGACTTCCGCATCATCATAGTCCTCCGGGAATGTAAAGTTGATGGTCACGGTATCTCCGACTTTCGCGCCCGTCACTTCCGCGTCAAAATCGTAGGCTCCTTCCACGCTGTACTCCTGCGAACCGATCTGTGTGTCCACGTCCGTCTCGGAGTAGTCTTCACTCTTTTTCCCGTCAATCGTACAGGTATAATCCATATTGATGTAATCATTCTCCTGCACAGTATCTCTGTCGGTGATCTCTTTGTACTCTGCGTAATCCTGCGCCAGAAGATCCACCTGCTCGTTGACCTCCTCGTCTGTCACTTCCACGGATGCTTTTTCCACCGTAAGTCCCTTATACTCACCGAGGGTGATGTACTCCTCCGCATTTAACTCGATCGGCTGTACCTGTGATGTCTCTTCGGCAGCCGTCTGTGTCGTCGCCTCCGGGGCGCTGTCTCCTGTCTTAGAATTGCCGCAGCCGCCCAATGCCAGAAGTGCTGTTCCGAGTATCACTGCTGAAATAAACTTTCTCATTGATCATTCTCCTTATTTCTGATATTTTGTCGCAAATTTTCTAATTTATTTACTTTATCACCGCAGATGGAAAAAAGCAACCGTTTTCACAGAAACTACATATTCCTGTATCATCCTGCGTTACCGGTCACCGTGTGAACCGTGCGCATCCTGCTCCTTCCTGTCTGACCACGGCAGGTCTTTTTATCAGTCACGGACAATCTTCGCCTTCCGGTATCGGTTCAGACAGGCAAACAGTTCCTGTTTTCTCGGGAGGACCGGATGTCCGCAGGAATAATTCGGCGGAATAAAACTTTGCAGTCCCTGTTTCTCTATCTGCCGGTACATATCGTCCAGCAGCGCAGTGATGGTCATTTTCCTTTTCTGATTGGACAAAATCCAACTGAGCAGATACGCCAGCCCCACTGTCTGTCCATCATCGGATAGCTGTTCCAGATACCGCACATCCACCGTCTCCCGGTCGATCATCACGGTGTCCGTCCCCATGGCTTTCATTTTCATCCGTCCTGCTCCCGCCGGCTTCAGCGCTCTCGCAAAATCCGGGAAGGAAAGTTCGCCCGCCGGATACAGCCCGCTGATCTGTTCCTCCCCACAGATGGTCTTTGCCGTCTGTGTCACATCCTTTACTTCATAATGATCCATCTGCAATACATGGTCCGCCACAGACAGATAATCGCCGGAACTTCCCACGACGATCACAAAGGAAATGCCGTGCCTCTCATAGAGAGCCCGGATGTGCCGCAGCAGTGTCGTGATCGGCTCCCTGTCGTCCGATACGAGCCGCGCCATCACCTTATCCCGGATCATGAAGTTCGTGGCGGAAGTATCTTCATCCAACAACAGCAGGCGGGAGCCCGCCTCCAGCGCCTCCACCAGATTGGCTGCCTGGGAAGTGCTGCCGCTGGCATTTTCCGTGGAGAAGTCTGTCGTATCCTGCCCGTTTGGCAGATGGTTGATGAACATGGAAATATCCGTGTGCATAACGCTTCTTCCGTCCTCGGCGCGGATTTTCATGGCGTAGTCGCGGGAAACCACATATTCTCTGCCGTCCCCGGCGATATGATCATACACGCCCTGCTCCAACGCTTTCAGCAGGGTGGATTTTCCGTGATAGCCGCCGCCCACGATGACAGTGATTCCCTCCGGAATCCCCATGCCGGTAATCACTCCTCTGTGCGGCAGAGGGATTTCTGTCCGCAGCGTTTCCGGAGAATGAAAGGCCACCGCCTTCTTCATCGGCAGATCGGAGATACCGCTCTCCCGCGGCAGGATGGCGCCGTCCGCCACAAAAGCCGCCAGCTTTCTCTTTACCAGTTCCTCCCGCAGCGCCTTCTGGTCGTCCGCCAGAAAAATGGCTGCCTGCAGACGCTCTTTACTTCCGGCATCCCACCGGTCATAAAACAGGCAGTTCCCCGCCAGCTTCGGCAGAATGTCAAATAACAGACGGCTCATCTCATCGGCAAGGATGCTTCTGCCCCTTGCCGGAAATCCCATCTCAAACCGGAGCTCCATCCTGTTTTCTGAAAATACCACGGCGATCCGCTCCAGCACCTTCTGCCCGGTACGACAGGTGGTGATCCTGCCGCTCTTGCCGGAACCCATATTTCCTCTGTCCATTTTTCGTAAGAAGCCGTTAAACCGCCGGAGTACCTGGTCTTCCAGCGCCAGACGCCGGTGTTTTTCTTTCCAGTATTCCTCCGGGAAGCCATGAGCCGCCTTTTTCACTTCAAACCGAAGCCGCGACGGAGACGCAAAAGGATCCCCCTGCACATGATCAATGTGCAGAACATATCTCCCACAGTCGTAGGCGCCCGCCAGGCTTTTATACATTCCATAACTTTTATGGTCCATCCGCTGCAGCACCCGCCGCAGCTCTTCTATCTTATTCATGCCATTCCTCTTTCCCTGATATCCATTTTTTACATCTGTTGATAACATCAGATTCATTTCCTGATATTTCATCCGCCTGGGTATCCGACATGTTTACATTTCGCATCATGTCATGCCAACACGTTAAGAAACCGTATCCCGCAGCTTATAAAAATAAAAATTCTGTCCCATCAGACTTCCTTCCAGAAGCCGTTCCACAGAGACCCAGTCGCCAAAAGCGCTTGTCGCTCTCTTTGGCAGATAGTTGGAATCCAGCACGAGATATTTATTTTTCTTTTTGCTGTAGGCGCCGATGACCACATAATGTCCCGGCACATGAGCGATGGCTACATCTCCCGCCAACAGCTTTTCTTTCAGAACATCGACGCTGCCGCTCTTTCCATCCCAGGCAAAATTATATTTCCTGCCAAACTCCTGACATGCCCCTTTGAAGATCCCGTCATCGGTACCGCTGCCCACGATCCGGTAGTTCTTCTCCACAGCGTAATCTGCCAGCTCCATCACATCCATATAGTGCCCGGAAAGGGAATACACCGCATTGACAGCGGCCAGGACGCCACAGCCTGCCGTCCCCATACTTCCGCCGCCTCCGTACGGCGTCCCGCACCATTCCGGGTCGTACTGGGTAAATATCATCGGCTGTTCCCGGTCAAACAGTTCCTCCGCGGCGCTGACCCTCCAGTGGCTGGCGTCACTCTGCCTGTTTTCCAGAAAAACAAGTTTTCTCTCTTCGTTCTGTCCCAGAAACAGACGACAGAGTGTGTTCTGCACAGCAAAGGAGCCACCGTTTCTGTTAAAATGAAACAGTCCCGTTTTTTCGTCCGGTTCTTCCGTCCAGACCGGAACCCATATTTCTTCCACGTCAGAATCAGATTCTTCCTCTATCTCTCCCGCTTGTCCGGCTTGCTCCTCTGTCCCTGTTTGTTTTACTGTTTCGGTTTGTCCGGTTATCCCGGTCTTTCCGGCGGAAAGATACTGACCGGTCTCCTGATTCTTTACAAAATAATCATTATCAGAAACATAGATCAGTTCCATCGTGTAACTGTCATAATCCGTCAATCCTGTCTGGTTCGCGATCTCTGCGCCGCCGTCCGCATCCTCCGTGTACCCGCACCGGAACAGATAGGTTCCGTCAGAAAGAACCTGCTTCTCCCTTCCGTCATAGAGCAGGCAGTTGGAAAAAGCGTCGCTGGTCATCCAGCCGATCTCATAGCCGTCATTTGTCTCAAAAATCACCTGTCGGTTTCCACCTTCCCGGCTCACCACGATGACTCCGGTGTATTTTTTTATCTTACCCCGCACTTCATCAAAACTGCTGTCCGTGTAGGCGTACATACGGTCCCTCGCCAGCGCGTACACCGGCTCATAGTCCGGATTTTCCACAAAGGTGTCAACAGAAAACCAGCCGCTTCCCTGCATATCCCCGCTCACATAATCGCCATAGATTGCCTTGCCTTCCACCCGGTAAGCGGTAAGGCGCAGTCTGCCTCCCTCCACCTGTCCCGCCTGCTGGGTGAGCACGGCGTCACTGTATACATTCACGGTATCATACTTGATGGAATGCGCCGTCACCGGCCGCACATCCATATCTGTCGGAAACATACTGGCAATCTGCCTGCCGGCGGCGTTTCTTTTCTGTGCAGACGCAGAGATTTCTTCTGCCTCACTCGTCACGCCGGTTTCCCCGGCCGCCGACGCATCCACGCTTATCGTCATCAGCGACAGCACGCCAAATACGAGCAGAAGACACAGCTTGATATTGGCAAGGGCGTCCGCCAGCGCATTATTGACCGGCTGTTTTTCTTCTTTTTTCATCTTTTTCATATAGTTTTGTACATCCCTTTTTGATACACCGGCGCCTTCCCGCTTGCGCCGCTCCTCAAAGGCTTTCATCGACTCCTTATGTCCGCAGACGCAGACAAACTTCTGATTCTCTTTCTGGCCGATGAGTTCCATCCGTTTATGACAGACCGGACAGCGGGCGTTGGTAAGACGGGAAACCCGCTCCCGGTAACCGCATTCTCTGTCCTGACACACGAGCAGTTTTCCCTGTTTGCCATTCACAGCCAGCAGTCGTTTTCCACACTGCGGACAATGCTTGTTGGTCAGATTATCATGGCGGAAAGTCCCTTCCCCGCCTTTGATCTCTTCTGTCAGATCCGTGGCATAATGGCGGATTTCTTTCATGAACGTACTCTGTCTGAGCTTCCCGTTGGCTATACCGTTAAGCTTCATCTCCCACTGGGCGGTAAGCTCCGGCTTCTTTAAATCTTCCGGCACCAGCTGCAAAAGCTGCTTCGCCTTGCCCGTCAGTTGAATCTCATTTTCTTTCTTCTCAATGAGGAAAGAACGGAACAGCTTATCAATGATATCCGCCCGGGTAGCCACCGTTCCAAGCCCTCCGGTTTCCTGAAGCGTTTTTGCCGCAGTTTTATCTTTGCTCTGCATATATTTCACCGGATTTTCCATGGCCTGCAGAAGTGTTCCTTCCGTAAATCTCGCCGGTGGCTTCGTCTTGCCTTCCGTCGCTTTCAAGACCGGAGTTCCGAGACTTTCCCCCTCCGTCCACGCCGGAAGGACCCGTTCCGCCTCGCTATCCTGATCGGTGAGCACTTCCTTAAACCCCAGACGCAGAGGTACATTTCCTTTCACCTCAAAGGTTTCTCCTCCGCAGTCCACCGTCACCGCCGTCTGCTCATATTCATAAGCCGGATACAGCATCGCCAGAAAACGCCGCGCCACCAGATCAAAAATCTTTCTCTCATCTACGGAAAGCTGTGCCAGAATGACCGGCTGCTCCGTCGGAATGATTGCGTGATGATCGGAAACCTTCTTATTGTTGACAAAGGAAGGCCCTGTCTTGATCTTCCCCTTTAAAATACTGTTGGCATAGACGCGGTACGGTCCCACCGCCACCGCCGACACCCTCTCACGAAGCGTCTCCGCCACATCTGTGGTTAAGTACCGGGAATCGGTTCTCGGATAAGTCAGAACTTTATGATGCTCGTAAAGACTCTGCATCAGGTTCAGCGTCTGCTTGGCAGAGAAACCAAACCGCTGATTGGCGTCTCTCTGCAAGGTCGTCAGATCATATAATCCGTCCAGATGCGAAGTCTTCTTCATCTTTTTGACAGAAACCACCCTGCCTGCCGCATTTTTTGCCCGGTCATACGCCCGGTCCCTTGACTCTTTGGAAAAGACAGAAGAACTTCCGCTGCCCCGCTCCTTCCATGTAAATGTGACGCCTTTCCAGTTTGCCTGCAGCCCGTAATATGGCTTTGGAACAAAATGCCGGATCTCTTCCTCCCGCGCCGCGATCATGGCGAGCGTCGGCGTCTGCACCCGGCCGCAGGAAAGCTGCGCGTTATACTTGCAGGTGAGCGCGCGAGTGGCGTTGATCCCCACCAGCCAGTCCGCTTCCGCTCTTGCCACCGCCGCCCGGTACAGATTCTCGTACTCCTTCGCATCCTTAAGATGCGCAAATCCCTCCCGGATGGCCTTATCTGTCACCGAGGAAATCCACAGACGGCGAAGGGGCTTCTTACAGCCTGCCTTAACGATGATCCACCGCGCCACCAGCTCGCCTTCCCGTCCGGCGTCCGTGGCGATGATCACCTCGGAAATGTCTTTGCGCTCCATCTGATTCTTCACCGCCTGAAACTGCCCCCTCGTCTGCGGAATCACCACCAGTTTCAGGTGCTCCGGCATCATAGGCAGATCTTCCATCCTCCAGGTCTTAAGCTTCTTATCATAACCCTCCGGGTCCGCCAGCGTCACCAGATGCCCCAGCCCCCAGGTGACTACATATTTATCACCTTCGATATAATTTTTCGTCTGCTTTTTGCAGCCAAGCACCCGGGCGATATCTCTTGCCACCGAGGGCTTCTCTGCTAATACTAATTTTTTCATTGTTGATTCTCCGTTGTTTACTAATCTTTCAGATATCTCTCCATCGCCGGCAGTTCGACCCCGCACTCTTCTCTCAGACCATCCAGGATAGAGCGAAGTCCGTCGGTCACCTGCACGGCAGTGATACCCGCCCGGCGGGCGCCCTCGCAGTTTGCTTCCAGATCATCAAAGAAGACTGCATTTTCCGGGTCAATACCGTACTTCTCAATGAGTTCCTGATAAATCGCATCATCCTGCTTTAACAGTTTTACATCACAGGAGAAGACGCCTCCATCCACATAGTTTAAAAATGTATATTTCGTACGGTTAAGTCCCAACAATGTCTTTCCATAGTTGGACAGCACATAAATCTTATATCCCATCTCATGGAGCGTGCGGATCAGCTCCTCCGAATAATCAAAAGGATGGCAGATATTAACGAAATTCTCCTTCTGCCAGATGCGCTCGATATCTTCCGCGTACTGCGGCGATTCCAGCTGCATCTGCGCGATGACGTTCTCATCCCCCATCACGCCCCGGTCGAACTCCGTCCACAAAGGATTCTGAAACATTGCTCTCGCAAGTCCCTCTTTTTTCTCCCCTTCATATCCCATATCCGTGAGGAAATCTCTCCACCGAAAATGAATCAGCACCATGCCCAGGTCAAAAATTAATGCTTTCATATGTATATTCTCCTCTTTTTCTATAAACTATAAAAAGCGCACAGACAATTATTTCCTTTCGTTGTCCATGCGCTTATTATATCTTATCCGTTGTTTTCTGTACAGCGTTGTTCCTTTTCTTTTAGTGGATCGCTGTTCCCTCCGGCACGCTGTCGTCCACAAAGATCAGCTTGCAGCCGCAGTCGTCGTGAGTGGCAGCCAGAAGCATGCCGTTGCTCTTTACGCCGGCAAACTTCGCCGGTTTCAAGTTGGCAAGAACGATGATCTTCCGTCCGATCAGCTCTTCCGGTGTATATTCGTCACGGATGGAGGATACGATGATTCTCTCTCCCAGACCGTCAAACAGTGTGATCTTTAACAGCTTCTCCGCATTCTTTACGATCTCACAGGCAGTGACCTTGCAGACACGCATATCCATCTTGTCAAAGTCGTCGATGGTGATCTGCGGTTTTACCGGGGCGATGGATGCCCGACGGGCTTCCTCCTCGGCTGCCGCCGCTGCGGCTGCTGCTTCTTCGGCTGCGATTCGCTCTGCCTCAGCTTTCGCTGCGGCTGCGAGCTCTTTCTCCTCCTCCGTCTGCGGTGTGGAGAAGTCCAGTAAGGAGAGATATCTCTCCGGCTCCACAGCGTAGAGGAACAGGTACAGTCTCGGTCCTGCCGCCTTGCCGATCATCAGATTGTAGGCGTTTTTGAAGAAGTTCGCCTGAATCGCTTTCTTGTTCTCCTCATCGAAATTCGGGTCCGCCTCTCTTGGAACAGAGTAAATAAATGTATTCAGAGAATCGAGGTCGTATTCGCCTTTCGCGATATAATCGTGAAGCAGTGCAATCTCTTTTTTCTCCACCTCATTTAATGTATTATAGTAATCCCAGTTGCGGTATCCGAGAAGGGTGTTCATGTTCTGCGGCGCACACTTCTCCAGCCAGTATTTTGCCAGCTCCAGACGCTCCGCAAACTCTTCCTTCTTATATGGGGTACCGATCTTTTCAAAGACTGTCTCAAGCATGTCCGCATTGAAGTCCACCACGGAACCGAAGTTTACGATCTGCTGCATCGGCACCGGATGTACGGTTCTTCCCTCGATCATACAGTTGTACATGATACCTTCGATATAATCAAAGTTCTTCCCTTTGCCAGCCTGGTAAGTCTTTAACATCTTGTCAAACTCAAAGTACTGACGAAGGATCTCATCGTCAAAGCAGAAGTCAAATGCTTTGTTTGGCTCAGACTTGGAGTAAAGCCACAGGATCACTTCCGGCTGATAAATCTTGAGCAGCGTCTCCGGCGTCAGGTTAAGACCTGTAGAACCGGACATCTTACCGGTCGTGCCCTTGATTCCGATAAACTCATATCCCTTAAACATCGGCGCATTGATGCCAAACACCTTTTTGGCGATAATCTTGCTGGTATCGTAACTTCCTCCCGGGCTTGCATGATCCTTTCCGCCCGGCTCAAAGTCAACGCCCTCCACCATCCAGCGCATCGGCCAGTCAATCTTCCATGCCAGCTTGCAGTTGAAATCCTTGCTGAAATCCCAGTGTCCGCTGTGACCGCATTTACAGGTGTACTCGCAGGTCACGCCGTCCTCGGAAGAAGAAGTGATCGTCGTATCATCCTTGCCGCAGACCGGACAGTAAATGCTCACCGGATAGTAAGCCTCTCTCTCCTCCGGCGTCGCCTCCTGCTGACGGAACTTATCAAGGATATCAAAGATCTCTTTTCTCTTCTGGATCGCCTGGATCACATATTTTGCATATTTGCCGCTTCTGTAATTCTCACTCTGTCTCCGGAAGTCCACCTTGATGCCGAAACGTGCCAGAGACTTCTCAAACTCTTTCTCAAAATGCTCCGCATAAGAACCGCAGCAGCCATACGGGTCCTTCACATCCACATACGGTTTACCGATATCTTCCTCAAGCTCCGGCGCAATCTCTTTCACATTTACCGGAACCTTACGAAGACGGTCGAACTCATCCCAGGAGAATAACAGTCTCGCCTTTTTTCCCTGTTTCAAAAGTGCTTTATATACAAAATAGCTGGTAGCTATATCTCTGAAATTACCAATGTGAATCGATCCCGATGGGCTGATACCTGCTGCGCAGACATACTCTTCCTTGTCCGGAGATCTCTTAATGATATCTTTTGCAATCTTCTCAGACCAATGCATTCCTCTTCCTCCTATAGATACAACATATCTTTCCCGTGTACCGACACGGTCATTTTTCAGTAAATAATACCGACTGGTCTGCATACCAGTCTCTGGGAACCTCAAAAAAAGAGTTCTGCCCGACAGAACTCTCGCGCCGAGCGCGGTCGCTTTAGCGACAAAATTCTGTTTCGCGCGAGTGCGCATCCCTCCCGGAGGGATTTTTATCTTATAGGAATTCCAACGGAATTTCCTATAAGTAATAAGCGGCTCACAGCCAATAAGTCATTATAGCAAACGCCACTGGGGATTTCAAGAAAAAGTTTGAGAAGAAAAAAAGACATCCCACCGGATGTCTTCGACCATATCTTAAATCTTTATATCTGTCTCTTACCGTGCGGTTGGCTTTGTACGACTGTCAACAGACGTTACCTCTACAGTTAGCTCGAACCAGGCACCCTCACGGCACACAGAAAGCACTCCTTAGTGCTGCTTCGTTCCCGACCTGACACGGTTCAGAGGTTCCTGTTGCGCGAGACCCAATTGTCAACACCACTTATAAAGGGCAGCTCCATCCACAATACGTCCGGGGCCAACCATCACTCCTGCTATAGCGGATTGCAGGTACAGGACGCCGCTACTTCCCCAGCTGCACGGTAAGTACCAGTATAAATGATTTTAAAATATCTGTCAATCCATTTCTTTTCTCTGCAGCTCTTTTTTTCTCTCTTTTCTTTTTTGACGGAGGACACGGAAAAAATCAGACAGCATCCCGGAACACTCTTCTTCCAGAACGCCCCGGGTAACTTCCACCTGATGATTGAATTCTTTCATCTGCAGAAGATTCAGTATGGAACCCCCACAGCCCGCTTTCGGATTCATGCTTCCGATGACCACCCGCGGTATCCGCGCCTGCACGATCGCTCCGGCGCACATCTGACAGGGCTCCAGCGTGATGTACATAGTGCAGTCCTCGAGACGCCAGTCTCCTGTTTTCTTACACGCTTTGCTCATGGCAAGCAGTTCCGCGTGGGCAAGCACCGTCTTATTTTTATTTCTCTTATTGTACCCTCTGGCAATGATCTTTCCGTCACAGACAATGACACAGCCGATGGGCACGTCGCCGATGGCTTCCGCCTTTTTTGCCTGACGGATGGCTTCTTTCATAAATCTCTCATCTTCCGTATATTTTCTCATCTTCCGACAGACCATCCTTTCTCTCGTTCCTGCGGCAGATACGGTTTACACGTTTTTTTCTCCGCAGTTTCTTCCACACCTTTCCGCCGGTCATACGGCTCTTCCACAGTTTATTCCTGCAGCAAATGCAGCCAATACCCAAATCCGCCTGTCTTGATCCGGTTTTCCGTCAGCGATAAGAATACCGGAAACTGATATAACTGCGCCATATACCGTTCTCGATTCTCATAAATACCCGGCACCCCGACACAGTATCTCTCCTCCCCGGCATAGATGACCTTCCCCGCCAGCAGATGATGATACATGGCATATCCCTTTGCCAGAAACTGATTGTCAGACAGTTCCTTTGCCTCCGGGCTCAGATCCTCCAGCTGTTCCACAGATATCTGATAGCCGCTGCGGAAAGCCGGATTAAAAATGTTATCCACAGGCTTCGCTTTTTTCTCTGTGTCTATCCACATATTTCTCAGAAGATCTCCCGTCTCTGTGGATATATTTTGTTCCGGTCGTTCTGAGTCCGGATTTTCTTTCTCATCTGCGATGCGCTGCCCTTCTTTTTGTCTATTTTCTGCCGGAAAACGCTCAAAATCCGGCTCCCGCCTGAATTTCGGGTTCTCTGCCTTTTCCTCAATCTCCGATCCCGGCCTGGATTCCGAAGTCGCCTCTGCCTTTCTTTCCTCAGCCTCCGGCTCCCGCCTGGATTCCAGCGCTTCTTCCTCCTCCTGCGAGATATTCTGCGTATTCCCGGAGTGTTCCGTATTTTCAGAAGCGACTTCTTCCTGATATGCCGCCAGCAGCGCCTCCACCGGGATCTCGTCGCCAATCCATACGCTCCCATAGAAAAAGGCATCCTGATAAAAGAGAATGACGCCATATTGTTTTCTTATATCAAATCTTTCCGGCAGCTCTTCCGCCGGATAAAACAGCACGGTTTCTTCGTGGTGCCGCGAGGACTCCAGAACAGCCAGCTGCCGCATCTTCCAGCGGGTCTCCCCTTTTTCATTTTCTTCTTTTCCATAAAAACAGAGCGCCAGCCTGATCTCTTCCAGAAGTCTCTCATCGTCAATCTGCAAAGTGATCTTCAGTCCGTTTTGTTTTTGTTCCGCTTTGATAAATCCTTTGCAATCCATTTTTTTCTTTTTATCATAACGATATAAATACGAGAGTATCCTGTAATATTCGGCCATGAAAAAACTCCTTTTTTCATTAGTCTATTCTTCGTGTCACAGATTATGACTCCCCGAGCAGATCCGCCAGTCTGGCAAACTGCTTAAGATCCAGTTTCTCGCCCCGGACAGATGCCGGCAGTCCCATCTCTTCCAGCGCTTTTACAACCTTTTCCTTTGGAATCTGCAGATCTGCCGCATTGTGAAGACCGTTCTGCAAAGTTTTCCTCCGCTGGTTGAAGGACGCGCGGATCAGCCGGAACATAAACTTCGGATCCCTGACGTCAACCGGCGGTTTCTCGTGGCGGGTCAGACGAATCACCGCGGAGCCCACCGCCGGGCGCGGTATAAAACAGTTTGGCGGTACATTTGCTGCGATATAAGGTTTGGCGTAGTACTGTACTGCCAGTGAGAGCGCGCCGTAGTCCTTGGAACCGGGACCGGTCTGCATCCGGTCCGCCACTTCTTTCTGGACCATGACAGTGATGGAAGAAAGCGGCACGTCACTCTCAAACAATCCCATGATGATCGGCGTCGTAATATAATATGGAAGATTCGCCACCACCTTGATCGGCTTTCCTCCGTTTTTCTCCCGGGCCAGCGCCGCGATATCGACCTTTAAAATGTCCTCATTGATAACCGTCACATTGGAATATGCCGAGAGAGTATCGTCAAGAATCGGGATCAGATTCCGGTCAATCTCCACGGCCGTCACTTCCCTCGCTGCTTCCGCCAGATACTGAGTCATGGTACCGATACCCGGACCGATCTCCAGCACAAAGTCGTCGGGACCAATCTCGGCGGCGGCGATGATCTTATCCAGCACATGGGTGTCGATCAGGAAGTTCTGCCCAAACTTTTTCTGAAAATTAAATCCGTATTTTTGAAGAACCTCGATGGTCTCCTGCGGGTTTCCTAATGTCGCCATATTTTGTCTCCTTTTCTGACACTGACAGACCACGGCCGCATGCCAATGCCCGGCCATATCTCCTGTCTGTGCGTGTTTTATATTTTTTATATATAACGTTACTGTATATGATACAACCGGCAGGCGTTTTCATAAGTCACCTGCTCCACCTCGTCTGTGGAAATGCCCCGGAGATCCGCGATCTCTTCGATCACCAGAGGAAGGTATGCCGAACTGTTTCGTTTTCCGCGATACGGCGTCGGCGCCAGATACGGGCAGTCCGTCTCCACCACGATATGTTCCAGCGGGATCTCCGCCGCCACCCGTTTTAATACTTTGGAGTTTTTAAATGTGACCACACCGCCGATTCCCAGATAGTAGCCAAGTTTTACATACTCCCTCGCCATCTCCAGAGATCCGGAATAGCAGTGGATGACGCCGCCGGTCGTTCCGGCGTGTTCCCGCTTCATGATATCAAAGGTATCCTGGGAGGCGTCCCGGCTGTGAATGACCACCGGAAGATCCTCCTCTTTTGCCAGATGGAGCTGACGGATAAACCATTCCTTCTGCACTTCCTTCGGGTCACTCATCCAGTAATAATCCAGACCGATCTCTCCCACGGCAACGATCTTCTCTTTGTGGCAGAGTTCCCGCAGCTTCGACATCCTCTCTTCGTTCAGATCACTGACCTTGCACGGATGGATGCCCACCGTCCCGTACAGAAAAGGGTACTGCTCAACCAGTTTGAGAGAGCGCAGCATATCGTCCCAGCCGTTGCTGATATTGACGACGCGCTCCACGCCGACTTCTTTTAACTGTGCAAAGACCGCTTCCCGGTCCTCATCAAACTGTTTATCATCATAATGCGCATGTGAGTCAAAAATCATAATCTCATCTCCTGTTTTCTCACCAGACAACCACACTTCCGGCTATCATCTCAATTTCATCCTGAGGTCTATCATACCCCACATTGACAAAAAAAGATAGTAACGAAAAAAACTGCCGCTCATATGGAGACGGTATGTCGCCGGGACCGATAAGAGATTACTTGTCACTTATCGCCCGAAAACATATCCTCTCTGAGCAGCAGCTCTTATTTATTTTGATCTTAACAAATGTGTTCTATCAGCAGATCTCCGCTCCGGCCGGCATCTTCTTCTCCGGAACCATGAGGGATAACTCTCCGTTCTCATCTTCCGTGCAGAGGATCATTCCCTCGGACAGCACGCCGGCAAGCTTCGCCGGTTTCAGGTTCACAAGAACCATCACCTTCTTGCCGACCATCTCTTCCGGTGTGTAGTGAGCTTTGATGCCGGACACGATCTGTTTTACCTGGCTGCCGATCTTCACCTGAGAACAGAGCAGCTTTTTGGACTTCTTCACCGCATCGCAGGAGATGATCTCGCCTACCTGGAACTGCATTTTCTCAAACTCTTCAAATGTGATCTCCGGCTTCGCCTCGATGTCAATGACCGGCTCTTCCTCCGCATCTTCAGCGCCTTCTGCCTGCGCTCTTGACGCATACATTTCCTCTACCTTTGCAAGAACTTCTTTCACATCCAGTCTCGCGAACAGGATCTCCGGTTTTTCCACAACTTTGTTGCCGGACTTGTACAGACCGAACATTTCCAGCTCGTCCATCGTTCTCTCAGAAGAATTGAGCTGTTTGAAGATGCGCTGTGCAGTCTCCGGCATGAACGGAGCCAGCAGGGAAGCGCCGATGGTGATGCTCTCCACCAGGTTATAGAGGACAGTGGATAATCTCTCTTTCTTTTCCGGGTCCTTTGCCAGCGCCCAAGGCATCGTCTCGTCGATATATTTGTTGCAGCGCTTGAACAGGTTGAAAATCTCTGTCATGGCATCGGCGACACGAAGCTTCTCCATCTTTCTGATGACATTGTGCTTTGTACTCAACGCAACGGTGATCAGGTCTTTATCGAATCCGTCGGTGACACCGCAGTTGGCGACCACACCGCCGAAATATTTGTTGGACATGGAAATGGTACGATTTACCAGATTACCCAGGGTGTTGGCAAGATCGGAATTCATACGCTCCACTATGAGCTCCCAAGTGATCACACCGTCGTTCTCGAACGGCATCTCGTGAAGAACGAAGTAACGCACCGCATCCACACCGAACATATCCGCCATGTCGTCGGCGTAGATCACATTTCCTTTGGACTTGCTCATCTTGCCGTCGCCCTGCAGCAGCCACGGATGTCCGAACACCTGCTTTGGCAGCGGCAGATCGAGGGCCATCAGGAAGATCGGCCAGTAAATGGTGTGGAAACGGATGATATCCTTGCCGATCAGATGGAGGTCTGCCGGCCAGTATTTCTCGAATAAAGCGTCGTTGTCGCCGTCCACATCATAGCCAAGACCGGTGATATAGTTGGTCAGGGCGTCCAGCCATACGTAAACCACATGTTTCGGGTCGAAGTCCACCGGAATACCCCAGGAGAATGAAGTACGGGACACGCATAAGTCCTGAAGTCCCGGAAGCAGGAAGTTGTTCATCATCTCGTTTTTGCGGGACTCCGGCTGAATGAATTCCGGATGCTCATTGATATACTGGATCAGACGGTCCGCATATTTGCTCATCTTGAAGAAATATGCCTCTTCCTTTGCCGGCTGGCAAGGACGACCGCAGTCCGGACATTTGCCATCCACGAGCTGGGACTCTGTGAAGAAAGACTCGCAAGGGGTACAGTACATTCCCTCATAATATCCCTTGTAGATGTCCCCCTGGTCATAGAGCTTCTTAAAGATCTTCTGTACCTGTTTTTCATGATCCGGGTCGGTGGTACGGATAAACTTATCGTAGGAAGTGTTCATCAGATCCCAGATCCTCTTGATCTCTCCGGCTGTCTGATCTACAAACTCCTTCGGGGAAACGCCTGCTTCCTCCGCCTTTAACTCAATCTTCTGTCCGTGTTCGTCGGTTCCGGTCTGGAAACGAACGTCATAGCCTTCTTTTCTTTTAAATCTGGCAATAGCGTCAGCCAGCACGATCTCATACGTGTTGCCGATGTGCGGTTTGCCGGATGTATATGCGATCGCTGTTGTAATATAATATGGTTTTTTACTCATATTCTGCCTCCTGCTTCTCAATTTGTACGCCGGTCATCGCTCCTCAGACCACCATGTTTTCTGTGAAAATGTGTCTCTCTCATGACGCTGTGCCGCCATAATTTTCAGAAAACATGCCGCGTACCGGCGTTTCTTTTGCGTATTTTCTTATTATAGAATAAACACGTCTGTTCGTCTATGGTCAAATTACTGAAAAATTAATAGTTTTCGGTTCCAAAACATAGTATAATATGGAAAACCATTACCAGAATGATTCATGGAAGGGAGCCAACCGCTATGCCACGCATCCGACATTTCACATTTTTCACCCGCTTTGTCCGGTATCTCCGGTCTTCTTTTAAGACGATTTTACCTGTTTCCTCTTACCGGGCAGCAGTCGTCCTTATTTTATCATTTTGTCTCACCGGCTGCGGCGGCAGCAATCCGGAGACGCAAAAGCAGTTTGACGCCTTTCTTTCCGACTGCTTTCAGGAATATGTGACTGCCGACACCGTCACCCTGCATTTTAAACTTTCCGACCCGTCTGCCTTCGGCATCACGGCAGAAGAACCGGCCTCCTACGGAGATTTTTCTCTGGAAAAGCAGCAGGAAAACTGTCAGCGTTCCGCCGAATTGCTGGAAGAACTGCGCTCTTTTGACCCGGACTCTCTGTCGGAGGAAGACGCCTTCACCTGGCAGATTTTTGAGGAAGCGCTGGAAGCCTCCGTCTCCTCCGAAGACTTTCTTTTGTTCCAGTCACCTTTTGGCGCCAACGGCATGCAGTCTCAGATCCCCGTGACCCTGTCCGAGTATTACTTTGACGATGAGAAAGACATTGTAAACTATCTCGCTCTGGTCAATCAGATTCCGGAACTTTTCGACCAGCTTCTCGCCTTTGAAAATGCGCGCCGGGACGCCGGGATCGTAAGCCCGGACTTCGTCATTGAAAACACCATCGATCAGATCGAACAGTTCCTCTCCGCCTCCGAGGACGATAACCTGCTCATCGAAACCTTCGAGGAAAAGATAGAAAATGTGCCGGACCTGGGCAAGGACCAGAAGCAGACCTATATCAACAACAACCGCTCCCTGGTGCGTCAGGTCGTTCTTCCGGCGTTTACTTCTCTCCGGGATTCCTTGGAAAACTATCAGGAGGCTGGCACTGATACATCCGCCGCTGACAACAGCTCCGGCAGCTCCCGCCCGGCCGGTCAGGAAAACGATCCCGGCAGAACAGATGCCGGCAGAGAGCGGCTCTGCCAGTATTACGGCGGCAGAGAATATTACGAGCTGCTTCTATCCGCCAACGTGGGAACGGACAAAAGTCCGGAGCAGTGCATCGACGCTCTGGAAGGCACTCTAAAGGATACCGTCTCGGATATCGCCAGCCTCACCCGGGAGAACGCGGATCTTTATACGGAATATCTCTCCGCCCGGCCGCTCCTTACCGACTCGCAGCAGATACTCACCGAGCTGGAAAATGACACCCTGATCGACTTTCCGGAACCGCCGGACGTCGCCTACACCTTAAAAAATGTGCCGGACGCCCTCTCGTCCACCTCCGCCAGCGCTTTCTATCTCCTGCCGCCTGTAGACAGCGAGGATGCCAACATCATTTACCTCAATCAGAGCCGGGTCAGCCCCGAAGACCAGTTCTCCACCCTCGCCCACGAGGGGTATCCGGGTCATCTGTACCAGACCAACTACTATCTGAGTACCGATCCGGAACCGCTTCGCTCCATGCTCCGCTGCGACGGATACGATGAAGGCTGGGGCACCTACGCCCAGCTTTACAGCTACAATTATCTGGAGTTTGCCGGTGTGAGCCGGGAGACGGAATCCCTCCTTCAGCAGCTGTACCGGGACAATGACATCCTGTCCTTATCGCTGGCAGCTTTAAGCGACCTGTATGTCAACTATGAAAATTATACCCCGGAAGCGCTGGCCGAATACCTGTCTGCCTACGGCGTAACAGCGGAAGGCGCCCGCTCCCTCTATGAGTACGTCATCGAGAATCCGACCACCTATCTGTCCTACAGCATCGGCTGGTACGAATTAGAACAGCTTCGAAACACCATGGAAAAGGAACTCGGCAGTCGTTTTGACGTGCAGGAATTCCACGAAGCCGTCCTCACCTGCGGCTCCTGTTCCTTCCCTCTTCTCAAAGAGCGGGTTTCTTCGGCGATCACGGAATGATCCCTGCTGATGACTGAATAAATGAAGTTTCAAATGAAGGATTTTCCCGTTTCTTTTCTTCCTTCCTTCAAAAATGAAAGAGACGGTCAGAAAAATTTCTTCCATAAACTTGAATTTTATGTTTGAAAAATGCCGAAAAGAGTGTATAATACCCCTGTATGAGAGAAAAGACGATTTTGCAACATTTTATAAAGAATCTTGCAAAATCTTCACTTTAGTGTGTTGACACAGCAAATGACAGAACATATTCAGGAGGTTATTATGATGGAAACATTTGGTCTTGAGAAATTGGGCATTGCGAACCCAAAAGCAGTCTACCGTAATCTGACACCTGCACAGCTTACCGAGGCAGCTCTCGCCAGAGGCGAAGGAAAGCTTTCCAACAAAGGTGCTTTAGTTGTAACCACAGGTAAATACACCGGACGTTCCCCAAAAGATAAATTTATCGTAGATACACCGGCCATCCATGACGACATCGCATGGGGCAGCGTGAACGTTCCGATCGAAAAAGAGAAATTCGACGCCATCAAGGCAAAAGTGATCGCATATCTTCAGAACAGAGAGATCTTCTTATTTGACGGTATGGCAGGCGCAGATCCGGTCTGCACCAGAAAGTTCCGTATCGTGAACGAGCTGGCAAGCCAGAATCTGTTCATCCGCGATCTGCTGATCCGTCCGACAGCAGAAGAACTTGCCAACTTCGGCGAGCCTGACTTCACCATCATCGCCGCTCCGGGATTCAAATGCGTACCGGAGATCGACGGAACCAACTCCGAGGCAGCCATCATGGTGAACTACGAGGAAAAATTAGTTGTCATCTGCGGTTCTCAGTATTCCGGAGAGATCAAGAAATCTGTCTTCTCCGTAATGAACTACCTGATGCCGAAGGAAGGCGTTCTTCCAATGCACTGCTCCGCCAACATGGATCCTGAGACACAGGAGACTGCCGTATTCTTCGGTCTGTCCGGAACAGGAAAGACAACTCTTTCCGCTGACCCGAACCGTAAGCTGATCGGCGACGACGAGCACGGCTGGTCCGACAGAGGTATCTTCAACTTCGAGGGCGGCTGCTACGCAAAATGTATCGACCTTACCGAGGAGAACGAACCGGAGATCTACAACGCGATCAAGTTCGGCAGCCTTGTGGAAAATGTAGTGATGGACGAAGAGACCCGCGAGTTTGACTTCACGGATGATTCTCTCACAGAGAACACTCGTGTCGGTTACCCGGTAGACTTTATCTCCAACGCGCAGGTACCGGGCGTTGGCGGTATCCCGAAGGTTGTCATCTTCCTGACAGCCGACGCATTCGGCGTACTTCCTCCGATCGCAAGACTGGATAACGACGCCGCTATGTATCACTTTGTAACAGGATTTACCTCCAAACTGGCAGGAACCGAGCGTGGAATCACCGAACCACAGCCGACCTTCTCCACCTTATTCGGTGAGCCGTTCATGCCAATGGACCCATCCGTATACGCAAACATGCTTGGTGAGAGAATCGAAAAATACAACACCAAAGTATATCTGGTAAACACAGGATGGACCGGCGGCCCTTACGGAGTCGGAAGCCGTATGAAACTGAAATATACCCGTGCCATGGTAACTGCCGCATTAAACGGAAGCTTTGACAACGTGGAATACAAACATGACGATATCTTCAATCTGGATATCCCGCAGAGTTGCCCGGATGTTCCATCCGAGATCATGAATCCTCGTGATACATGGGCAGACAAAGACGCTTACGATGCACAGGCTAAGAAGCTTGCCAAAATGTTCCAGGATAACTTCGAGAAGAAATACCCGAACATGCCGGAGAACATTAAAGCAGCCGGCCCGAAAGCAGAGTAATCTTACTGACAGAAAAAGACCTCCGGATCATCTCTTGTCCGGAGGTCTTTTTCTGTTCATTTCTTATATCTGCAGGTCCCCTTCTCCATTCAGATTCCGGAGAAACCAGTCTGCTTCTCATAAAAAAATCTAATACGCTGTGATCGTTCCGTACAGATCGCTGGTGAGATTATTGCTCATCTTCGGAATGACTCTGAAATAATAGCTCTTAAAACGTTTCAGGTTCTTCTTGTTAAACTTCGTTACGGTAACTCTCTTACCAGGTTTCACTGTGGCAACCTTCTTAAAACCTTTATCCCTCTTTGTCGACATGGTGACGTTAAACTTCTTGACACCCTTGATCTTCGGAGTCTTAAAGGTCACACGCTTGCTGCTGCCATAGCCGGTGGACTTCATGCCCTTGCATTTGATCTTAACAAATGTGCGGAAACCGGACCAGTTGCCATATGTATTCACATACTGTCTGGTCGTGTAATCATAATCTCTCGTAAAAGCTCTGGCACGGTACATGTACACGGTGTTATTCTTAACGCCTTCATCAAAGAAAGCATAGATGCTGGCCTCATCGGAAGCGATATGATTACCATTTCTGTCACACAGCTCCACTTCCACATAATCTGCGTCCGCCGGACGAGCCACCTGTACAGTAATACTATCCGTACTTAAGCTTGCACTGGAGATCGCAAACTGCGCTGTGGTCATATCTCCGACCATGGTCTCTGCGGTTAAGTTTCCCTCGTCAATGAGGATACCGCCTTCCAGCTCCTTTTGCGCCGCATCCACCTTCACTCCCAGTGCAAACACCAGGCAGAAAGCGAAAGCCGCAGCACATACACTTACTGACTTTTTAAACTTCTTCATAACATTACTCCTTTTTGTCATTTGAAACATTATCAGTTCCCTGTCACTAGAATATCATATAAAACTTATCGTTGCAACTAATATTTCTTTGTATACTTCGCACAAAAATATGGCCAAAAAAACACATTTTATTCCTCTGTTGCCAGGATCCGCACTGCCTCCGCGCCCTGCCGGATCTCTTCCATCGTATTAAAATGCGAGAAGCTGAACCGCACCGCCCCCTGTTCTTTCGTTCCCAGCGCTTCATGCATCAGCGGCGCACAGTGAGCGCCCGCTCTCGTCGCGATGTCAAAGCGGGTCTGAAGTTCATCACTCACCTGCCCGGAATCATAATCGCCGATATTCAGGGCAACGATAGGAGCCCGCTCTTTCTGCGTGAAATCCCCGTAGATCTTTACGGACGGAATCCCCCGCACCAGCTCAAAAAATATTTCCATCAGCATTTTTTCCTTCTCATAGAGCCGCTCTCTTCCTTCCCCTTTGATATAAAGAAGGGCGGCATGAAGTCCCGCGATCCCGTGGGCATTTAACGTCCCTGCTTCCAATGCTGTGGGCATCTCCGACGGGTGCGTTTTGCTGTAAGAATGTATACCGCTGCCGCCGGCAAAGAGCGGACGGATCTTCACGCCTTCTCTGACCAGAAGTCCTCCGGTCCCCTGCGGACCCATCAGCGCCTTATGGCCGGTAAAACAGAGGACAGAAATGTGATTTTCCTTCATGTTGACAGGCAGCACCCCCGCTGTCTGGGATGCGTCCACCACAAACAGCAGTCCATGCCGGTGGCAGATATCGCCAATCCTCGAAAGATCCAGCACATTTCCTGTGAGGTTGGAAGCATGGGTACATACCACGGCCTTTGTGGAAGGGCGAATCCCTTTTTCCAGTTCCTCATAACAGATACATCCCTTTTCGTCCGCCGGCAGGATCGTCAGCGATACCCCTCTTTCCTCCATGAGATACAGCGGCCGCAGCACGGAATTATGCTCGAGCGCCGTGGTGATCACATGATCGCCGGGTGAGAACAGTCCCTGAATGGCGATATTCAACGCCATGGTAGAATTCTGTGTAAAGACCGTTCTCTCCGGACTGTCCCCATGAAACATTTCACAGAGCAGAGCTCTCGTCTCATACAGAACCCGCATACCGGACAGCGCCGCGTCATGCGCCCCCCGGGACGCATTTCCCATGGTAAGGATGGCGTCCCTGACCGCTTCCGCCACCTCCACAGGTTTTCTTAATGTCGTCGCCGCATTGTCAAAATAAATCATCGTTTTTCCCCTTTTCTCTTCTGAAATACTGTCGGCATCCCTTTTCATCTACTGTGAAACCGATCTATCATTCCACACAATGTTTTTGAAAAAACAGTATGTATCTATCCCCGAAAAATTTTACATATAGTATAACATTTTTCGCTTGCCAATCATACGGAATTCCATCTGAAGAATCGGTAGATTTTCTTCATCGTTTTCAGTAATATAAAAAGAAACAGGATAAATGAAAAGAAAGAGAGAAATATATGGAATTCAAACAACTGGAAGCTTTTGCCGCCGTCGTGGAATGGAACAGTTTTTCCGAGGCTGCCCGGCGGATCTATCTCACACAGCCCACCATCAGCTCCCACATACGGGCGCTGGAAACCGAACTGAACACGACGCTCCTGAACCGCACCACGAAACATATCGAGGTGACAGAGGAGGGACAGTATTTATATGAAGAAACGCAGAAGATCTTACAACTTCGCAGCCGCATTTACGAGCATTTCAGCCAGAATCCGGTGAGCACCATCCGGCTGGGCGCCTCCACCATCCCCGCCCTCTACCTGCTTCCCAATGTGCTGCCGGTCTTCAAAAAGCGATATCCGGTCTTTCAGTTTGAGCTCTGGCAGTCCGACAGTATGGGCGTCATTGAGCGCATGCAGGAACACGATCTGGATCTTGGATTTGTGGGAACAAAAGTCAGTCTCCCCGACTATACCTTTCTCCCCTTTGCCAGAGATGAGCTCATCATCGCCGCCCCCGCCAATGACTATTACCGGAAGCTCCACGAGGAACATGTCAGTCTGGAGCGGCTCATGCAGGAACCGATCATACTCCGCGAACAGAAATCCGGCACGAGAAAAGAAGCCGCCTGCTTTCTGGAACGGATGCACATTCCCGTGTCTGAGCTCAATGTAGTGGCACAGATGAATGACCAGGAAATGATAAAGTCTTTCATCAGAAAAGGGCTGGGCATCTCCATCATGTCCGGATTTTCCGTGGCAGAGGAGGAAAAAGACGGCTCTCTCCTCGTCTTTCATCTGGGAGAAAACGCCAGCTGGCGGGACCTGTACATGGTATATGAAAAAAAGAAAAATCTCTCCGCGCCGGTGAAACAGTTCATACAGCTCATCCATCATATGTTTTCCCGGAAATCTTGACTTTTCTACATTCTTTCTTTAAAATAAGCATAAAACCGCTGATTTTTTATGCATTATGCACATAATCTCATATCTGCGTCAGAAGATCACGCCTTTCCCTTGTCACGGCAACATCTTCTGACGCCAGCATCATTTTTAAGGAGGGATCATATGGCAGCAAAGATTTTAATGGTTGGAAGCATCATGATGGATCTGATCTTACAAATGCCGCGGATTCCGCATCCGAGCGAGAGTCTTCTGGGCACCACGTATTCCAACGCAGGAGGAGGAAAGGGCAGTAATTCTGCCGTGGCGGCAGCGAGAGCCGGCGGCAATGTATCTGTCTGCGGCACCCTGGGACAGGACGCCAACGGAGAAGCACTTCTCGGCATGTTGAAAAGCGCGGGCATCAATGTCTCCCACCTCATGTTAAAAGAGGGCGCCAACACCGGCATGGCTGTCATCATGCTGGAAGAAAACGGCATGAACCGTCTTGCCATCTATACCGGCGCCAACAATGACACCACACCGGAGTCCGTGGAAGCGGCATTTGCCGACGACACCTATGACGCTCTCATGATGCAACTGGAGATTCCATTTGAGAGCAACCTGCGCGCCTTCACACTGGCAAAGGAGCGCGGCATGATCACCTGTCTGGACGCAGGTCCTGCGCAGGATTACCCGATCGAAAAGTTCCAGGGAATCACCATCCTCTCTCCAAACGAGACGGAGACAGAAGCTCTTGTGGGCATCCTCCCGAAAGATGAGGAGAGCTGTATCGCCGCCAGCAAGATTCTTCATGAGCGTTCCGGCTGTAAATACGTCGTTTTGAAAATGGGAGAAAAAGGTTCCTTTATCTACGGCGAGGGCATCTGCGAGATGGTCCCGACCTTTAAAGTTGACGCCGTGGACCCAACCGCAGCCGGAGACTGCTTTACCGGCGTTCTCGTAAAACAATATGCGGAGACCGGAGACATCGTCTCCTCCGCCCGCTATGCCAGCGCGGCCGCCGCAATCTCCGTACAGCATCTGGGCGCTCAGCCTTCCCTTCCTGAAAAAGAGGCTATCGACGCCTTTCTCGCTGAGCGAGCATAAGTTCCGGGCTTGTATTCGTCCTGAAAAAATGGTAAGATAATCTGATCACATTTTTAAGAAAGGAACGGCTCTCCAATGAGAAATGATGAAAAAATAGACATCCAGCTCCAGAGTGAAACGTCTGATGAGAATCTGACTGCGGAAGAGCTCGCACAGCAGAATTATGATACCGCACTCCGGTATATCAATATCGCCGAGCATATGAAGCAGTATGAAGATCAGGATAAATATTACCACCGGGCCATCAAATATCTACGCCTTGCCCGTCCTTATATAAAAGCCCGCCCCCTGCTCCGGGAGCTCCGCAAAAAGAAATATGCGGCCCGCGCGGAGGGAAAGATCGCTCTTTATGAGGAGGCCTGCCAGATTCGCGACCGGGCCAGAACCCCTAACGATTATTACTCGGCACAGACAGTCTTTGACCGGATCCACCGCCATGAACTGCGGCATAAGATCCCGGAGCGGCGTATCACGCCGGAACTTTATGAACGTCTTTTGAAATGCGCTGATTCCGAACAGCAGTCCATCGCCTGCGGTGAGATGGCAGAAAAAAAGGCCGCCGAGATGAAACGGCACAGCCTCTTCGTAAGCATCATTTTTATCGCTGTCATCGCCGCCATCCTCGCCTTTTCGAGAACGACCGCTTTCTACCGCTTTGCTGGAGCGGCTCTCTCTCTCATCGGCGACCATGATACCGCCTGGCGCTGTTACCGGATCGTATATGACCGCAGCGAAGATGCCGACGCATACGCAGATTATCAGGAACAGAGATATCAGGCCGCTCTTGCCGCCTCAGACAGTACGGACGAGGAGACTTTAGACACTGTCTACAGTAACTTCTATTCTCTTGCGCGCGAGGACTACAAAGACAGCGGAGAACACCTCGTCGCTCTGGAAAAAGAAAATATCCGCCAGACCGACCCGGGCGACATCGTCATGTTCGCCAACCTCGAATGGCGCGTTCTGACAAACGAAGGCAGTCAGGCTCTCCTGATTAAGGATAAGTCCATCAGCGGTATTCCGTTTCAGGAGCAAAACAAACCGGTCAACTGGGAGGACTCCCACGCCCGCCGCTGGCTTAACAACGATTTTCTGAACGAAAACTTCTGCAAAGAAGAGATCAATGCCCTGATGACCGCGACCGTCACCGCCGACGCCAACCCGGTATATAACACGGACGCCGGTCAGGACACCGCCGACCGGGTTTATCTTTTAAGCTCCGATGAAGCCGAACGCTACCACGACATTCTCCACGACACAGAGACCTGTTGGTGGCTCAGGACCCCGGGCGCTTCCAAAGACACCATGAGCTTTGTCTATCCGGACAGAACGGTGATGAACTATGGCTACGATGCCACAGACGACACCTTCAGCCTGAAGCCGGCGATGTGGGTGGATATCAGTGAGTAAACTATAAGATGCACAAATGGCAGGAACATGTGACGGTTCCTGCCATTTGTCTGTTCAATGATTTCTTTTAATTTCTTATCTCAACACATTGCATTCGGAAAGCACACTATTTTCAGAACAATCCCGTGATCTTTCCGTCGTCGTCCACATCAATGCCGAATGCCGCCGGTTTCTTCGGCAGTCCCGGCATGGTCATGATGGCTCCGGTGAGCGCTACCACGAATCCTGCACCGGCGTTGACAAATACGTCGCGAACATTGATATTGAATCCTTCCGGACGTCCCAGTTTGGTCTGGTCGTCGGAGAGGGAGTACTGTGTTTTTGCCATGCAGACCGGAAGATTGCCAAAGCCAAGCTCTGTCAGCTTGTCGAGCATCTTGGATGCCGCCGGATCAAAATTGACGCCGTCTGCTCCGTAGATTTCTTTTGCGATGGTGTTGATCTTTTCTTTTAACGGCATCTCGTCCGGGTACAGTACGTGGAAGTTACTCTCCTTATTTTCCAGAGTGTTCAGCACTTTTTCTGCCAGAGCGATGCCGCCCTCGCCGCCTTTCGCCCACACTTCGGACAGGGCAAATTCACAGCCTCTTTCCTCGCAGAAATTGCGGATATATTCGTACTCTGCCTGCGTATCTGTCACAAAGGAGTTGAGTGTTACCACGATCGGTACCCCAAACTTCTGCAGGTTCTCGATGTGTTTTTCGAGATTGCAGATTCCTTTTGCCAGTGCGTCAAGATTCTCGGTGGAGAGCTGGTCTTTCGGCACGCCGCCGTTATATTTTAACGCGCGGACTGTGGCAACGAGGACCACAGCGTCCGGTTTGAGGTCTGCCATCCGGCACTTGATATCCATGAACTTCTCTGCGCCCAGGTCTGCGCCGAATCCTGCCTCCGTGATGACGATGTCGGCCAGTTTTAATGCGCTCTTTGTGGCACGGACACTGTTACATCCGTGAGCGATGTTGGCAAATGGTCCGCCGTGCACGATGGCGCCGGTGTTCTCCAGAGTCTGAATGAGATTTGGTTTGATAGCATCTTTTAACAGAGCTGCCATAGCGCCCACTGCTTTAAGCTGTCCGGCTGTCACAGGGTTTCCGTCCAGGTCGTAAGCCACGATGATGCGGGACAGACGTTCTTTTAAGTCTTTCATATCATTTGCCAGACAGAGGATTGCCATGATCTCCGTGGCAACGGTGATCACAAAATGATCCTCGCGCACAAAGCCATCCGCTTTCTTGCCGAGACCGATGACGATGTTTCTGAGCGCGCGGTCGTTCATATCAAGACAACGTTTCCAGATAACCTGTCTTGTGTCGATGCGCAGTTCATTTCCCTGCTGGATATGGTTATCTAACATAGCTGCCAGCAGGTTGTTGGCAGAAGTGATGGCGTGGAAGTCTCCGGTAAAGTGCAGATTCAGATCTTCCATCGGAACGACCTGCGCGTATCCGCCGCCGGCAGCGCCGCCCTTAATACCGAAGCAAGGACCGAGGGAAGGCTCGCGAAGGGCGAGGAGACATTTCTTATCCAGCTTTGCGAGCGCCTGCGCCAGACCGATACTTGTCGTGGTCTTTCCTTCTCCTGCCGGAGTCGGGTTGATGGCGGTTACAAGAACCAGCTTGCCATCCGGGCGGCCTTCAATCTCTTTTAACAGTTCATCGGAAAACTTCGCTTTATATTTTCCGTATAATTCCAGGTCATCTTCACCAATTCCATACTTTGCAGCCACATCACGGATTGGCAGCATAGTCGCTTCCTGTGCAATCTGAATATCTGTTTTCATAAACATTGTCCTTTCTTTTTATCCTTATATCAACAGTTTTCTTATGGAAATCAGCCTTCCTAAAAAATGTTATGATTCAGCCGGAATACGCAGTTTCCGGCTAAACGCCACAGTCCAGGAGCAAAATCCTGTAAACACGTTTACACTGCAGTTTTTGCGGCAAACGCATGGCTGAATAAATAAGAAAAGGGCAACTTCAAAAAAAGAAGCTGCCCAGACGGTCGGCTGATAACAGACAGTAAAAACGCTGTCTTCCCGGCCACACTGTGTAAACTCACAAATCCGTCAGCGGCCGGATTACTGTCGCTGCCCGCAGCGACAAGATAATCTGATATGACATCTTGTCAGAAAAACTTCCGTCTTTCCGGCAAATTCTTAAAATCATTTATATCATTGCATATTTAAAAATCTTTGTCAACAGAAAAAAATGACCTTTTTTACTTTTATTTTCTCTATATTTCACAAATATCGCACATAACGTCTGTTTTTCTCAACATAAAACCATGTACCAATTTCACATTTCTGCTTATAATATCAGAAAAAGAGAGGAGATAAAGAAATTGATTGCACAACTACCTCCTATGGGATGGAATTCATGGAACACTTTTGGTAAAGACATCTCAGAAGAATTAATGTTCCAAATTGCTGATACAATGGTAAAAGACGGCTATCTGGAAGCCGGATATGAGTACCTGATCATCGATGACTGCTGGTCGCTCAAAGAGAGAGACGCCGAGGGCAATCTCGTTCCGGACCCGGAGAAGTTTCCTCACGGTATGAAAGCGGTGGCTGATTATGTACACAGCCGGGGCTTGAAGTTCGGCATCTATTCCTGCGCCGGTATCCTGACCTGCGCCGGATATCCTTCCAGCTATGACCATGAATATGAGGACGCGAAGCTTTTCGCCTCCTGGGGTGTGGATTATCTGAAATATGATTTCTGTCATTTCCCGGATAACGCGGACTGCAAGAACCGCTATCTGATCATGAGCATGGCGCTGAAAGCCAGCGGAAGAGAGATTCTTCTCGCCGCCTGCAACTGGGGCTCTCATGAATCCTGGAACTGGATGCGTTCCATCGGCGCGCACACCTATCGTTCCACCGGGGATATTTTTGATAACTATCAGTCTTTTATCCGCATTTTCCTGTCCCAGATGGAGCATCTTTGTCAGTCGGCTCCTTTCTGTTTCAACGACCTCGATATGCTGACGGTCGGTATGTACAATCAGGGAAATGCCGCCATCGGAAAACCGTGTACAGACGGGGAATACCGGATGCAGTTCTCCCTCTGGTGTCTTGGATGCTCTCCGCTCATCATCGGGGCGGATATCCGGACAATCTCACCGGCCATGCGGGAACTTCTATTAAACAAAGCCCTGATATCCATCAATCAGGACCCGGAATGCCGCCCGCCATATCTGGTATCCCGACGGAGCGCCACCACGGAAGAGACTGACCGGGAAAACGGCACGGAACCGGTACGCACCATCAAAGACCAGCTCTACTCCTTTATCCGCATTTTGTCGGACAATCAGTTTGTGGTCGCTCACTACAATCTGTTTGAAAAAGAACAGGAGATGCTCTTTACATTTGCAGACGCAGGCATCCCTTACTCCAGCGGATACGGATTTGAGATGACCGACGTATTCACCGGCGAATGTATCGGAAATGTGCGGGATTATCAGAGAGTCACCGTTCCGGCTCATGACTGCCGGCTGTATCTGTGCAGGCTGGTGAATTACAATGACTGATTCCGGCTGCACCTGCCTGGCCTGTCACACTGCTGTCTCCAAAGATGAGATTGCGCTGACCAAAAAGCTGATCAACCGGGGAACGACCAAATACTACTGCATCTCCTGCCTCGCGAAAGCCTTTGAGGTGACGGAGCAGGATTTACAAAAAAAGATTCAGTATTATAAAGAGATCGGCTGTACATTATTTACTTAAGTTCATTATCCGGAAGTCTGAAGGATCATCTGACAGACGAACGGAATAAAGAAATACTTATAAAACCAAAAATGAAGGAGGAAAATTCATGAAAAAATTATTCAAAAAAGCTGCTGTCATCGGTATGGCAGGTATTATGACCCTTTCCATGGCAGCCTGCGGCTCCAGTGGAGAAAGCGAGGAGGACGGAAAGACAACCGTCACTATCTTTAATTCCAAGACAGAGATTCAGGAATATCTGGAAGAAGCTGCCGCCACCTACGCGGAAGCAAATGACATTAACATTGAGGTCTATTACTCCAATGACACCGTAGCCGCTCATCTTTCATCCAAATACGCAGCTTCCGATCCTTACACCATCGCCATGACGGACGCAAAAGATATCTACAACATGGCAGATGAGTACTGTACGGATCTGAGCGATCAGCCATGGGTAAGCGACACGGATTACGCGATCTCCGTCGATGGCAAAGTAGTCGGATTCCCGGTATGTGTGGAAGCCCGCGGACTTCTTTACAATGCAGACGCTATCGAAGCGATCACCGGCGAACCATTTGACCCGGCATCCATCCAGACTCTTGACGACCTGACCGCTATGTGCGACAGACTGGTTGCCGGCGGCATGGAAGCTCCAACCGCTATCTTAAAACCAGACTGGTCCCTGGGCGCACATTACTTCCAGCAGGTATATGAGGAGAGAGATGACGTGGAAGGTTTTGTAAACTCTCTGTTTGAGGGAACAGCAGACCTTGCCAACGACGCAAAATACAATGCGATCTTAGACACATTTGACGTACTGAAAAAATACAACAAATTCAAAGATATGGCAGTATCTGTAGAAGATGAGCAGGTACATCAGGCACTGTCCGAAGGCGAAGTTGCCTTCCAGTTCGGCGGTTCCTGGGAATGGAACGATATCATCGACTATGATTACACAGGAAATGTAGGCATCATGCCTCTGCCACAGGACATCCAGGATGCTTACACAGGATGCATCGTGGGCGGCGGTTCCAAGTTCTTCTACGTTGACAGCAGCGAGTACACCACAGACGAAGAGAGAGAAGCTGCCAAAGGCTTCCTGAACTGGCTCGTTGACTCCGACGAAGGAAAGACCTTCATCTCCGACACCTGCGGTATGGTATCTCCATTCAAGAGCAATACAGTAGAGTGCAGCAACGCACTGGGCGCCATGGTAAAACAGTACGCCGACCAGGGCAAGATGGTTCCAAACTATGACTTTGACCCGGACGATCACTTATCTGTAGTCGGCGCTTACATGCAGGAATACCTGGCAGACAAAGTTGACCGTGCACAGCTTGCAACGAATATCGAAGAGTATTGGAAAAATGCCACTCCAATCGCTCATTGATATAAATTAAATATCCTTCTCCAAAATGAAAGTGCCGGGAATTCTAATTCCTTCCGCCTTTCATAGAAAACAGACAGAAATGGCTGTTTCACAAAAGTGGCTGTCCTCATCCGGGCAGCCACTTTTTATTTTTCATTTTCGACCTATTATTTTTTACTTCATTATTCATCCCGTGTCAGTTCTGCATCTATCTTATATCTCCGCATCTATTTTATATGATGTTCCTGCTCTTCCCGCTTCATCTTCTCCCTGTACTTTTTCGGACTCAGACCAAACTTGTTCTTAAATGTTTTGGAAAATGTGAGCGGATTCTCATAGCCAACCTTCTCAGACACTGCCTGCACCGAAAGCCCTGTCGTCCGAAGAAGCCGGTTCGCCTGCTCCATACGGTAATTGAGAAGAAATTCCTGCGGGGAAACGTGCAGTTTCTCCTTGAAAATGTGCGTCAGATAATACCGGGAAATGCCGATATACGACGCGATCTCGCTGACTTTCGTGTGCGGATAATGTTCCCCGATATACTCAATCGCCGTATTCACATACACATCCGGCGAATAATCATAAACTTCCTCTTCTCCCTCTTTACTCTTCTGCTGATTTTGTGATTCCACCAGAAGCGCAATGATCTCATAAAGAAGCGAGGTCCTGAGCAGCTCATTGGCCACCGTCAGCTCATGATGATTCAGAATCTTTTCTGTCAGTTCCAGAAAACGCTCCGGCTCAATATAGGTATCCCTCACCGGATTCTCCGCTGTGATACCCGCCTTTTCCAGAAAATATCCTTCCCTCGTTCCGCCAAACGACACCCAGGTATAATGCCACGGGTCCTCCGGGTCCGAATAATAATACGTCTCGACATCCGGCGGAATCACAAAAATCTGTCCCCTCTGCAGCTTATACGACTTCCCGCCGATCTCCAGCGTCCCCTTCCCATGCAGAATAAAATGTACATGATAATCCTCCCGCACTGACGGCCCGAAAAACTTATCCGGCGTACACCGCTCGATCCCACACACCGTCAGACACAGCTCCTCATTCGCCTTGATCTCGCTTCCCAACCAGCGAAAATTGGCGTCAATCCTGTAATTCTCAGCTACCTCCATATACGTTCCCCTTCTCCTGATTATCTCTCTTTTTTGCCGATTTTTTCCTTGTCCCCGTACTCCGTTGTTCTTTTAGATTCTCCTTTTTCTCTTTTATTTTTCTTTATTATTGCTATTATACCAAAAAAATGGAATTTTTGTCTCAGAAATTTACAGTTCTGTCTATATTGTCGTAAAAAAATTAATTAGAATTCTATTGTTCTCAGTGGTACAATGATAGCGGACTGTGTACTGACACTGCACAGCGATCACACTATATTTTATCATCAGGAGGGATTTCCCATGTCAACAAACCATACATACTATACATTGCGCGGAGAGCTGGCGCTGGTTCTCGCCGTCATCATCAACAGCCTTGGCGTCGTACTGATGCTTCATTCCGGCTCCGGTATCTCCGCCATCTCCAGCGTTCCCTACGCATTTTCTGAAGTATTTCCCACTCTTACCCTGGGAACCTGGACGTACATTTTCCAGGGACTGCTCATCGCCATTCTCATGATCATGCGAAAACGCTTTGTCATTTCCTATCTATTCAGTTTTGTGGTTGGATTTTTCTTTGGAATTATGATTGACATCCATGAGATGTGGATCACCCTGCTGCCGACAACACTGCCGCTGCGGATTCTTTACTTTGTAATCAGCTACTTTGTGATCTCCTTAGGTATCGCCATCTCCAACCGATGCCAGATGCCGATCATCCCCACAGACCTTTTTCCACGGGAATTTTCAGAGATCACAGCCATTCGCTATTCACGGGTAAAGATTTCTTTTGATGTCCTCTGCCTGCTCATCACAGCCTGCATGACATTTGCTTTCCTCGGACATATCAGGGGGCTTGGCATTGGCACGATATTTGCCGCCTTTACCATGGGAAAATGCATCGGGATCATCGGAGAAAAACTGGACAAAAAACTCTGCTTCGTCTCCTTTTTGTCGAAGCATCAGACGGCGTAAGGGAACAGGAAACGACTTTCCATCCGGAAACAGGAAACGAATACTTTATATAATAGCCGTCAGCTATTAAAGTGAACCCCTTTCATTAGACTTTTATTTTGTCTGACAAAAGGGGTTCACTTTATATCGGCAGTAGCTGGCGACTATTTTCTATTATAATTTATATCTTATTCTTCTGCAGCCTCAATCTTGGCGATGGCTGCCTCGATGCGGGCGATCGTCTCGTCTTTACCGATGACTTCCATAATCTCCGTAGCTCCGCCCGGCGTCATCTGTTTGCCGGACACGGCGGTACGAACCGGCCACATCACAAATCCATTCTTATATTCATGATCTGCGGCAAAGTCGCGCAGTGTCTGATACAGAGCGTCGTTGGAGTAATCCTCCTGCTCTTTGAGAACCGGAAGGAGTTCTTTTAATACCACAAGAGATTTCTCCGGCGTCGTCTTATTCTTCTTATGGGTGTACATGGACACATCGTAGTCCGGCACTGCCTCGAAGAAGTCCACCATCTCACAGATATCCGGGAAAATCTCAATTCTTGTTTTCACCAGTGCGGCAATCTTCTTTAAATCGTAGTCTTTTGTGATGACCTTCTTGATGTAAGGCTCTGCTTTCTCATAAAACTTATCAAAATCCATGGCTTTTAAGTATTCGCCGTTCATCCATTTGAGCTTCGTCATGTCAAAGACTGCCGGAGATTTGCTGATATGGTGATAGTCAAAGGCTTCCACCAGCTCATCCAGGGAGAAGATCTCCCGGTTGTCCGACGGGCTCCATCCGAGAAGCGCCACAAAGTTCACCACTGCCTCGGATACAAATCCCTGCTCGATCAAATCTTCATAGGAAGAATGTCCGGAGCGTTTGGAGAGCTTCTGATGCTCCTCGTTGGTGATGAGCGGACAATGCACATAAACCGGTTCCTTCCAGCCAAATGCCTGGTACAGACGGGTGTACTTCGGTGCGGAGGAGAGATATTCATTTCCTCTTACCACATGAGTGATACCCATCAGGTGATCGTCCACTACATTCGCAAAATTATACGTCGGATATCCATCAGACTTAATGAGGATCATATCATCCAGTTCTTCGTTTGGCTGTGAAATATCCCCGTAAATCTCATCGTGGAAACATGTTTCTCCCTCATTCGGGATATTCGCGCGGATAACAAACGGCTTACCTGCCGCCAGATTCGCCTCAATCTCTTCTTTGGACAGATGCAGGCAATGCTTGTCATAAGAACTGATCTCCTTGCCGCCCACCACACGTTTCAGAGAATCCAGACGCTCCTGGTCACAGAAACAGTAGTAAGCCTCGCCCTTCTCAATCAGTTCTTTGGCATACTTCATGTACAGCCCGGACGCGCATCTCTCACTCTGAATGTACGGACCGAAGCCGCCATCCTTATCCGGTCCCTCATCATGCTTTAACCCTGTCGCCTCCAGCGTCCGGTAAATGATCGGCAGCGCCTCATCCATAAAACGCTCCTGGTCTGTATCCTCAATTCTTAAAATAAAATCGCCGCCCTCGTGTTTGGCGATCAGATAAGCGTATAATGCGGTACGAAGATTCCCCACATGCATTCTTCCTGTCGGACTCGGGGCAAATCTTGTTCTGATCTTACTCATGTTTTCTTCCTCTCTTTCCAATCTTTCTCCCCGGTATTATAGTATAAAACCCCCGTGGAAACAAGCCATATTCCACATTCCACGCCAAAGGACACCTCTGTTTTTCATAAACATTTCTTAAAAAATCATAACACACGTTCACAAAGTAAAAAATCCGAAAGATATCGC
Source organism: Candidatus Anaerobutyricum avicola (assembly GCA_019113845.1). GTDB lineage: Bacteria > Bacillota > Clostridia > Lachnospirales > Lachnospiraceae > Anaerobutyricum > Anaerobutyricum avicola. Next base: position 31,841 of record DXGQ01000017.1, on the reverse strand, counting down.
CCGGGAAAAAATTGCGCCGGACTGTTTTTTATGCTAATGTAAGAGCAGATTTACAAACCTGCAGATCTGTCTGTTCACCGACCTTCTGCGGGACATATTTTTGCAGATGAAAACTTTGGTCATCCGCCGCTTTCCGCGGCGTAAAATACAAAAGGAGGAAATTATGTTTTCAGATTTTGTTACATTTATCACCGATCTGCCCGGCCAGCTCATGCATACCGGCACCTTTCTCCCGGATTCTTTTGAGAGCGGAGCCGAACACCTTCAGACTATCGGCAGTTACATTGATGGCATTGACACGACATATAAGATCATCGGCACGGCGATCACACTCATCATCGCCCTCTTAGGCTGCTTTTTCGGATTTAAACTGTCCAAACTTTTCATGAGCCTGACCGGACTTCTTGTGGGCGCCATCGCCGGAGGCGGCATCGCTTCTGCCTTCCTAGACGGCTCCACTGCCATGACTGCCGGCTGCGCTCTCGTCGGCGCTATCATTCTTTCCATACTGGCTTACCGCATCTACCAGGCAGGCATCTTCGTTCTCTGCTTCGGACTGTCATTTATGGCTGCGGCGTCCATTCTTCCATTCACAGGGGACATCCAGTTCTTCCTGTCCGTGGTCGTCGGATTCGTGGTAGGCTCCCTGGCATTGAAATTCATCCGCCCGGTCATCATCATCACATCCGCCGTTGTGTGCGGCTCTTCCGCCGCCGGATGTCTGACCGTACTGGGACAATACATGGATATGGACATGCTCTCCTCCTACTCGCTGCTGTTGACCGCCGGGCTGATCATTCTCGGAATACTGGTACAGTTTTTGACAACAGGAGGAAAACACTGATTGATCGAGGCAATAACAGATATCTGCTTAAACAGACCATGACGTAAGGCACATACGGATTCGCCCGTCTCGACCCTCAGTCGGACTGCCCATGGGTGTCACTGTGAGATATCTTCGGCCGTCCTCCTTCACAGCTCGCGGTCGAAAGCCGTATGTGTCCAAGCGTCATTTGTCTATGGAAAAACCTCTGTTCCCATGACGCCTGCGCTCACAGTCGTCGCCGACCTTTCCTGCTGTGTTTTTCTACCTGGATAGTATGCCGCAAATCTCTGTCTGACTTCATCAATAAGTTTATATCCATAGCCTGCTGTTTTATCAATATATACAGGATTTTTGTAAAGGTGGAACAGCTTTCCAATATACAGATGTCATTTGGAGTGCATACAGTTTCCGACCGCGAGCTGTGAACGAGGACTTTCTAAAACGTGTGGAAGGCAGGGAGCAGGATTGGAAAAGGGATGGCTCCCGTGCTTGCACGAAGGAACCATCCCTTTTTAATCCTGTAAAGCGTAGCTGAAACCGCAAAGCGGCTTCTCCCTGCCGATCAGAAAACGTCAGTAGTCCGAGTGAGGGTCGAGTCGGGAGGAACTGTATGAGAACGAATGGCATCGTCTGTTATATGAGAAATTTATTTCTCACCTTTACAATCCCAATCTTTATTCCTCATGCTCCCACAGCACGGTTTTCCCGGCCGCCAGGCTCTTTGGCACATCGATGAGCCGCTGGTTGGAAGACCCTCTAAACAGGAGTGTGATGTCCTTTAATTCTTCGATGAACGGTCCGTCCACCAGCACATCAATGAGCTGTAAGAGCGGCCCGGTATAACGCCATTTTGGCACCATTCGCTCCAAAATATCCTTTTCAAATACATATCCCGTATAACACCAGATCGTCTTATCAGGAAAACGGCGTTTCACTTCCCGGAGGAATGGCAAAAGTTCCTGCTGGTTCACATATTCCATCGGCTCTCCGCCAAGCACGGTCAGCCCGCTCACATAAGATGGCTCCAGCCACTGAAAGATCTGTTCCTGCGTCTTCTTTGTAAAAATCTGTCCGTATTTAAAATCCCAGGTTTCTTCATTAAAACAACCCTTGCAATGGTGAGTACATCCACTGACAAAAAGAGAAACCCTGACACCTATGCCGTTGGCGATATCGCTTTTTTTGATGTTGCCGTAATACATTTTCTGACCTCCCATCGTTCTTTTCTTAATGATTTTATCATAATCCACTTATTTTAATCTTATCTCACTAATTTAATGAATCTATTTTATTATTATAACATTTCTCATAAAAAAATGCCCTGTAAATTTACAGGTATTTAGAAACTGGGATTACATTTTTTTCTAAAATTTTCTAAATCTTACATATTGAAATTCATATCAGTATATGCTATAATGCCGACAGGCAAAGTGAGATGAGTAGTCCATACGCCTTGACTACAACAAACACCCCGGAGATGCGACCTCCGGGGTGTTCTTTTCCTACTTTAAATAATGGGAAAGCTTAAACCCATAGGCTGGCTTATCTGCACCCATTTTCTCTTATAAACTCCTCCACTCTCTCCCGGTTCTTTACTCCGGTCGTCGCCCCGACGCTCTGCACGCAGACCGCCGCGCAGGCGGTTCCGTACTGGCAACACTCCCGCAGACTGCCGCCATGGAGAAGGGCGGAGATAAATCCTGCCACAAAGTTGTCGCCGCCGCCTGTGGAATCCACAGCATTTACGGCATAGGCCGGCATGGAGAAGCTTCCCTGTTCGCCGCTTACCGTACATCCTTTCTCGCCGGTCTTTATGATGACGTTTTTTACGCCGAGGCTTCGGAGATGCTCCGCCATGGCCATGTAGTCTGTCTCGCCGGTATAGTATTCCCCCTCGTTTTCGTTTGGGAACATGTAGTCAATGAGCGGGAGAATCTCTCTGATATCTTCGAGATTCAGTTTCCGGTAGGTCGGCATCTTTGTGTCCGCACAGAGGATGGCGCCTTCCGCTTTCGCCGCTTTTGCCAGCCGGATGATTGTCTCCCGGTTATCAAGGGGAGCCCGAAAGAGGCTGGCAAGGGAGACGACCTTCGCGCTCTTTATCACGTGTTCCGACGGAGCGTAGCCTGTGAGCATGGTGGCCTCGCTGTTGATGGAAATGCGGCTTCCATCGGTGTTTACCATCAGATTGGCGATGGGCGTGGTGAGTGACGCTGTCTGTGTCACCTCGCTGATGTCGACGCCCTGTCTCTCCATCTCATGAAGAATGAGGTTGCCCACAACATCGTCGCCCACACCGCAGACCAGCTTTACCCGGTGTCCGAGCCGTGAGAGGATCACCGATTCATTAATGGCGTCGCCGCCGGTATTCAGGCTGATGTTTTCCGCCCGGTATACGTTTTTCTTATGTGGTTTCTCCTCTTTTCCTCTTGTGATACAGTCGATGACCGCCTGACCAATACATACGATTTCTGCTGACATTTCTACTCTCCTGCCTTTTCTTTCGATTTACTCCATACATTTTTCTTTGCTGACCATGTTCCAAAAAAATCAATTTGATTTAGTATAGCTTCATATATTGGCCCGATAAACAAATCAATTTGATTTAATACAGAAATAAAATCCGGTTTTTCCAGTCCCGGTCCTGGATTGTAATTATTCCATAATTTTCTCAGAAATTCATTTTGATGAAATAATTTTATTTTATCTAAACTGTCTTTTCTATATACTGTACCTCTGTGTTTCAAAGTTTCAAAAATAGCCCTGTATAATATTGATCCATCAAAGTCAAAAATCTTTGACCAATAAAAAATATCATAAAAATCTTTCATTCGACTGGAAGCTGCCATCCGTTTCAAAATAGCATCAAACTTTTCCGCTATCGTACTTTCCAATGAATATGTATAAACATCCGGTTCTTTAAAACCTGACAACCTAGTTGTTACTGTTCTCTTTATTGGTGCCGGTATTATTACATCATCAACTCCAATATCAACAGAAAAAGGAATCCTTACATTTTTTATATGAGCCATCAAATTTATTCCCAAACCTGAATATTTCTTTTCCGGCGTAATTTCTTTTATACCAAGAACTTCAATATCTATAAAGGCGTTTCCAGTATCCATACTACATATTTCTTTAATTATTTTCTCCATACCTGAAATATCATTGGATAACTTTCTGATCATAAAATCGATATCCATAGTAGGTCTGCCTTCAAAATGAGATATTATATATAAAAACATTCCACCTTTTAAAACAAAATTTTCAGCATATCGAGATGCTTCCAGCCTACGAAGAAATTCTTCCTGTGCAAAAAGCTGGAGACAGGTCTGATAATTAATTTCCTTTTCCTTTGACTGTTTTTTCAGTCTGGCAAGAACTGATGCTCCCATATCTTTAATTTCTCTTACAGCCATATTCCTACCATCCTTCTTGCCTTTTTTTCTACACCCAGTTTTGCTGCATATTCCATCAGTCTGGCCGCATCTTTATCCTTGTCTCCCACATATCTTTGGATTATAATGTTGAACACCTCTCCATCCATTGTATTAACATGTCTGAGACAATCACAGACAACCCTTTCTCTATCATATATTTTTACAGTTATCCCGTCAATATTGCCTTCGCTCACACCGATTTCTAATCTGTTTGCAGAAATAAAATGTGGTTTTACTTTTGGAAAATCTATCTTAAATTTATTTCTTGCCGATTTATTATTCACCGCTATATGCCAAATACCCGGTACCCGGTCCGTATACCCATAATACATCGCAGCAGAAATATCACAAATAATGGCATCTGGAAACAAAGCACTTATGATGGAAACTTCTGAGAAAGCTTTTTCATCCTGCCACTGATAATATCCGTATTTAATCTTCTCCACAAGACCTTCTTCCATCAACTCCTGAAGAATATAATAAGAGATCCCTTCTCTTTTAAGTTCAAAAGTACGCATTATTCCTCCGTACTGTTTAAATATCGATTCATAATTCATAAACCCACTCCTGCATACTATCAGAAAAGAACTTCATACAATTTTCAATAAGTTTTTGTATTAAGTTGTATTATACATGGAAAATGCAAGAAAATCAATTATTTTTTAGAAAATTTTCCTAAATTAAGTATGGGGATTTTCTCTCCCCTCTCAGTCGAGTAAGTAAGAGGACTTTCACCACAGACTGACGGCATGCCCGTCATACCACAAAAACCTCCGTACGAAATAAAATCATACGGAGGTTTTCAAATCTACAGATGCATAACCCTCTCTTTAATCTCCTGGGTTCTTCCCTGATTCCAGAACTGGGTTCCGATGTAACCGCAGGTTCTTCTCGCCACGTTCATCTTGTTCTGGTCAGTGTTGCCGCAGTTCGGACATACCCAGATCAGCTTGCCGTGTTCGTCGCTCTCAATCTGGATTTCTCCGTCATAGCCGCAGACCTGACAATAATCGCTCTTGGTGTTGAGCTCCGCGTACATGATGTTGTCGTAAATATGTTTCATGACTGCCAGAACCGCCTCGATGTTATTCTGCATGTTCGGCACTTCCACATAGCTGATGGCGCCGCCCGGAGACAGTTCCTGGAACTGCGCCTCAAAAGACAGCTTATCGAAAGCGTCGATTGGCTCTGTGACATGGACGTGGTAGCTGTTGGTGATATAGTTTTTATCTGTCACACCCGGGATGATGCCAAAACGTTCCTGTAAGCATTTGGCAAATTTATAGGTGGTGGACTCCAGCGGGGTGCCGTACAGACTGAAGTCGATGTTGCTCTCCGCTCTCCATTTGGCGCAGGCGTCGTTCATGTGCTGCATCACTTTCAGGGCGAATTCTTTGCCCTCCGGGTCCGTGTGGCTTACGCCCTTCATGTAGCGGGTACACTCGCAGAGTCCCGCGTAGCCCAGAGAGATGGTGGAGTAACCGCCGTAGAGCAGTTTATCGATCTTCTCTCCCTTTTTCAGACGGGCGAGAGCGCCGTTTTGCCAGAGGATCGGAGCCACGTCGGACGGGGTTCCTTTCAGACGGTTGTGACGGCACATAAGCGCCTCGTGGCAGAGTTCTAACCGCTCGTCAAAGATCTCCCAGAACTTCTTCATATCTTTGCCGGAGGAGCATGCCACATCGACCAGATTCAGGGTGACAACGCCCTGATTGAATCTTCCGTAAAACTTCGGTTTATCATTTTCGTCTTTGTATACAGTCAGGAAGGAACGGCATCCCATACACGGATAGCAGTTGCCCTGTTTTAACTTTTTCATGATCTTCTCGGAAATGTAATCCGGAACCAGACGTTTTGCCGTACATTTCGCTGCCAGCTTCGTCAGATACCAGTATTTGCTGTCTTCATGGATATTATCTTCCTCTAGAACGTAGATCAGCTTCGGGAACGCCGGTGTGATGTACACACCCTTTTCATTCTTGACACCGAGAATCCGCTGATTGAGCATTTCTTCGATGATCAGCGCGAGGTCGTCCCTTGCCGGTCCTTCTTCCACCTCATCCAGATACATGAACACGGTCACAAACGGCGCCTGCCCGTTGGTTGTCATCAGAGTGATGACCTGATACTGGATGACCTGCACGCCCTGCTTGATCTCCTTGCGGACACGCATCTCGGCGATCTCGTTGATCTTCTCCTCGTCTAACGGCATTCCCTCTTCTTCAAACTCTTTCCGGACTTCTTTTCTGAACTTATCCCGGCTGATCTGCACGAACGGCACCAGATGGGAGAGAGTGATGCTCTGGCCGCCATACTGGGAGCTGGCGATCTGTGCCACGCTCTGGGTCGCGATGTTGCAGGCGGTGGAGAAGCTCTTCGGCTTCTCGATCATCACGTCACTGATGACCGTACCGTTCTGCAGCATATCTTCCAGATTCACCAGACAGCAGTTGTGCATGTGCTGAGCGAAGTAATCGGAATCGTGGAAGTGGATGATGCCCTGCTCGTGAGCCTCCACGATGTGCTCCGGCAGAAGGAAACGTTTTGTGATATCCTTGCTGACCTCGCCTGCCATGTAGTCTCTCTGTACGCTGTTGACCGTCGGATTCTTGTTCGAATTCTCCTGAATGACTTCTTCGTTGTTGCATTCCAGAAGACTTAAAATCTGTTTATCGGTGGAGTTGGACTTACGCACCAGCGCCCGCTTATAACGGTAGGTGATATAGTTGCTTGCCACCCGGAACGCTTTCTGGTTCATGATCTGATTCTCCACCAGGTCCTGTATCTCTTCCACACTCAGCGCGCGGCCCATACCCTCGCAGATGATCTCCACATTTTTCGCGATCTCCTCGATCTGCGCGTCGCTCATCTGGTCCTGTACCACAACACTGTTGTTGGCTTTCTTTACCGCGTTATTGATCTTGCTTCTGTCAAACTCGACTTCCATACCGCTTCTTTTTATAATCTTCATACTCTCTACCTCTGTTTTCTGCAAATGTATTGTGTCTATGTAGGTAATCCTGACGACGCCGCTTTCTCGTGATATACGCGCATCGTCACCGGAAATATTACAAAACGCTCTTTTGGCGAACACCGACATTGTAACACAATAACTCGTGGTGTGCAATACTTTATCACACTACATATAGTATCAAATAACATTCTCAAAAAAAGCTGCCGTATTCCACAGCTTCGCACCGGGATATGATAGCCGACTTTTTCGTCTCTGTCAATATCCTTGTGAAAAGCTGCAGAGTATGGCAGCTTCCTTTTTACAGGAAGAACTGCAAAGGCAGTCCTCCCATTTTCTTATCTGTCTTGCAGAAATTTTATAATTTGCCCTCAGACTGCAGATAACCAACGATAGCCTGATAGAGTTCCTGACCGTAGCGGGTCGTATTGGCATTCATCTCTCTGGATTCCTTCGCATTGCTGATGAAACCGTACTCAATAAGGCAGGCCGGCATGGTTGTCCGGTTCAGGACACTGAGGTCAGTCCGGTTTTTGAGTCCCCGGTTTGTAAAGCCTGTGGTAGCGACCACGGACTGCTGGATATAGGTTGCCAGCTCTCTCGATGTCATTCCGTTCTTTGCCGTCACTACATTTCGGCTGGAATTATACAGCGTTTCCGTTCCATGCGCGGAAGCAGAAGCAGAATTAATGTGAATACTTACGAACAGATCCGCACCGTAATCATTAGCCAGCTTGCTTCTGTCTGTCAGGCTCGGATATGTATCCGATGTTCTTGTATAATATACCTTGAACCGGCTGTCATTATCAAACATTCTCTTGGCGCCCAGAAGAATCTGCAGCGTCATGTTTTTCTCGCGGAAACCATTTCCTGTCGCTCCGGAGTCCATGCCGCCGTGTCCTGCGTCAAGAACGAGTGTAATCTGCCCGTTCTGCTGCGGTGTTTCCGGAACTGTCGTGCTGCTGGAAGAAGTGGTAGCGGTGTTTGCCGCGCCCTTCATTCTGATCACACCATTTTTTAACTTATAGGTGATGCCCAGACAGCTGCAGACACTGTTTAACGGAACGACCCATTTTGTCTTTCCGCTCGGATATGTCACCAGCATCGCCGGAGCTAACATTCTGGAAACCTCTCCATTTGTCGTCACATTGCGGCTTCCGTTCTTCAGAACAACGACATTGGAGCGATACTGCAGGGTCAGTGTGTTTTCACTGCTTGTTACTTTTACCTTCAGAGAGCTCTTCTTAAAAAGCTTATTGACCGGTCCCATGTAACTTCCATTCTTGATGAAGATCGGCTGTTTGACCGCCTTGATCTTCTCATTGTTGACATAGGCGTATGTTTTCTTGTTTCCGAAAGACTTCGTCTTGCCCTTGTATACCACCGTCACTCTGGAAGACGCATCTACCTGTGCCGCCGGCGCGGTCAGGCTGAAACATAGCATAATGACCATCAATAAACTCAACCATCGTTTCATTGTTATAAAAATCCCCTTTCTCCTTATTTTAAACATCAAAGCAGTATCCCACTCCATATACCGTCTGTATATAAGGATATTCCTTTGTAAGCTTTGCTCTCAGCTTTTTGACCAGAGTGTCCACACTGCGGTATCCGCCGATATAATCATATCCCCACACGGAATCGAGTATCTTATCTCTGGAAAGAATCATTCCTTTGTGTTTGATAAAATATTCCATCAGATCAAATTCTTTTGCTGTGACCTTGAGAACATTTCCATCAAGATAAATCTTTCTGCTCTCATAGTCAATCGTGATCGCGCCCACTGTCTCCACAGACAGCTTCTTCTCCGAAAACCGCCGGAGGATCGCCTCGATATGCGCCTCCAGAAGAGGCAGCGGCACCGGGTCTTCCATATAATCATCAATCCGCTTGGAGTATGCATATAATTGCGTGTCAAGGCGGATATCCTTTGAGATCACAATGATCGCCACATCAGATACGGCACGGATCTTCTCAATGATCTCGTAACCTCTCCGTCCGGAATCATCAATGTAGAACACAAATACTTCCGGCTTATGTCTTCCTTTGGAGATCATCTCCATCAATTCATCGAGATCAGAACAACAAATGACGCCATATCCGCTTCCTTCAAAATACGCTTCCATCTGGCGACACTCTTCTTCTCTCTGATTAAAAATCATCAGTCTGCTCAGAAGCATCTGCCATCTCCCTTTCTTTTACTTGTTAAAATTATATTACGTAAAAGTGTTCTAAAAATGACCTATTTAAAGTTTTCGTAATATTTTAATTTACAAGTAAGCAGATTTATATAGAAGAATTCCACGATATACGTTTTCATTTTACAAAAAAATATTACAAAAAACAAGCCTGTACAGATGTTTTGTTTACAATGTACAAAGGTTTTGTAATGTATACAAAGCCTTTCGTAATATCTCATTTATTCAAGATGATTTTGCGGCAAAAATCCTTCTTTTTACAAGGATTTTAACCTTATAAAGATTCTGCGATCTCATAAATTAACTTCTCGGATTTCTCCCATCCAAGGCACGGGTCCGTAATGGATTTGCCATAGCAGCCGCCGCCGATCTTCTGACAGCCATCCTCAATATAACTCTCAATCATCAGTCCCTTCACAAGCTTTCTGATATCCGGGGAGATCCTGCAGCTGTGCAGCACTTCTTTGGCGATTCGGATCTGCTCCATGTAATTTTTACCGGAGTTGGAGTGATTCGTATCGATAATGACGGACGGATTCTTGAGGTTTGTCTCCTGATACAGCTCATACAGCTGCATCAGATCTTCATAATGATAGTTCGGGAAGGTCTGTCCGTGCTTATCCACATAACCTCTTAAGATCGCGTGCGCGTATGGATTACCTGTGGACTCTACCTCCCAGCCACGGTAGATGAACATGTGGCCGCTCTGTGCCGCTGTGATCGAGTTCATCATGACACTGAGGTCTCCTCCCGTCGGATTCTTCATTCCCACCGGAACGCCGGCTCCGCTGGCAACAAGACGATGCTGCTGGTTCTCCACAGAACGGGCGCCGATTGCCACATAAGACAACAGATCAGAGAGGTATCTCTGATTCTCCGGATACAGCATCTCATCGGCACAGGTCAGTCCGCTCTCCAGAATCGCTTTCTGATGCAGCTCGCGAACAGCGATGATCCCCTGCCATACATCCGGTTTTTTCTCCGGGTCCGGCTGGTGAACCAGTCCCTTATAGCCGCCCCCCGTGGTTCTCGGCTTATTCGTATAGATTCTCGGCACGATCCAGATCTTATCCTTGACCTTTTCCTGCACCTTTGCCAGTCTGGAAACGTAATCCAGCACAGAAGTCTCATTATCCGCGGAACACGGGCCGATGATCAGAAGAAACCGGTCTGACTTACCCTCAAAGATCCGGGCGATCTCCGGATCTCTCTCATTTTTAATCTTAACCACTCTCTCATCTGCCGGGAACTGTTCCTTTAAATCCCTTGGAATCGGCAACTTTCTATAAAACTTCATCTGCATATCCATGATCGTTTTTCTCCTTCCTGATATACCTGTCTGCATCCTCTCCTCTTTCGCTGATACAGCACTTTATCTTCCAATCCTGTCGCCTGCTCTCACAGGCGCTAATTGCATTTTTTTGATATTTTTCTTATAATGTGTTCACACACCAGCGTACTGACCGGGTCAGTACACCAGAGGCTATCTTATCATAAAAAAATAAAAAGCACAACACTTTTTGGCTTTAAAGCAAAAAATCATTTGTAAAGGAGCATTCCATTGAATTCTACAATCACAACATTGACAGCCGCTTTTCGACTCATTGAAGCTACCGGACAGCCACTGTCTTTTGAAAATACCTGTATTAAAAACATGTTTATCCTGCCGGCCCGCATTGAGGCCTTTCATGATAACAACCTCTTTCTTGCCTTCATCGGACGTCTCGTCACCGAGAGAAATAATTTTTCCTTTCCGGAAACTGCCGCGGAGTACGACCGGTATTTTGAGGACTGCGTTCGTCTGAAAGAGCAGATGAGCTCCTCAGAACCTTTTCAGAAAGACACATGGCTTTCATGTATCACTTCTCTGTTTGAAAATGTAAAAACGCCCTTTTATTCCGTATATGCCAAAACCATGCTCTGCCTTGAGCCGTGCTTTAAGGACAGGGATCTATTTTTGCGGACATTACAGGATTTTTATTCTGTTCTCATCAAATCCTCACCGCAGGACCAGACTCTCATCGGCCGCATCGCCGGGACAGCCGCTGCCTGTCACAGCATTCTCTCACAAAACGAGAATCTTCTCGCAGACCTCCTTCTCTCCCGGCTGGCCTGCTTTGCCTCTGAGAAAAAGTTCTGGCTTGTGAAGGTCTTCGGGGAAATGTATACCGATCCGGTCGCAGCACCGGAAGAAATTGACACGACGGGCCTGCTGGAAGAGTTTCATCAAAGAGAACTTGCTTTTCTCGCTTCACTGACGCACTTCTCCCTCACGTTTGCGGAATACCTCGCTCTGCGCTCTGACTGGTTTGTCGGACACCGGACGAAAGCGCCGGACACCATCTTCTCCGGAACACGGCGCCGCCACAACATTTCCGTCCTGTCCCCGGAGAGCATTCTGAACCGGTATGCCTACAACATGACCGCGGCTTCTTATCTTACCAATCCTGCCATCGGAAGAGAGGCGGAGCTTGATGATCTGGAACTGATCCTCATCTCCCCGAAGAAATCCCCGATCCTTCTCGGTGAGGCAGGCGTCGGCAAGACCGCCGTGGTCGAGGGTCTGGCCTGGCTCTTACAGCAGGGCAAAGTACCGCAACTTTTAAAGAACAAAGAAATATACAAACTGACCACAACTTCTCTCCTGAGCGGCACAAAATATGTGGGAGAGATGGAGGAGCGCATCCGCCAGCTCATGAACGAGCTCGCCGCCCATCCGGACATCATCCTCTTCATCGATGAGATCCATACCATCGTCGGCGCCGGTTCCACCGAGAGCTCCAACAATGATATCTCCAACATGTTAAAGCCGTACATTGACCGGGGAGATATCAAGATCATCGGCTCCACCACCAGCGAGGAATATCAGAAATATCTGATGAGCGACAAAGCTCTCGCCCGCCGCTTCTATCCGATCGCCGTGGAGGAGCCTGACGAGACCGTCACACTTCGGATTCTGACCGGAACCCTTCCGTCCATCGAACACGCGACAAAGGGAAAACTTACCTGTTCCGAAGAAGAAACCAGGCGTCTGCTGCAGGTTCTCATCCACCTCTCTGACCCGGTCTTCCAGCCGGAAGACCGAAGAACCCGACGGCCGGAACTGCCGCTCACTCTTCTGGAGATGGCATTTTCCTACGCTGCCCTGGAATCAAGAGAGACCGTGACTGTGAAAGACTTCGTAAATGCCGTCCGCCACACCAACCTCTTAAAACGGACAGTAAAAGACCGGGCAGAGGAATATTTCCTGTGAAACAGGAAACCGCAGCGCGATCTTCGTAGAGCATTTTTATTTCACAGAAGTATAATTTCCTACTGTAATAAAAAACTGCTGCAGAGCTGTTCCACAACCGCAGAGAAAATTCTCCGCTTCGCATGGATCACTTTGCAGCAGTTTCTTTTTTACCAGTGTACAACAACCGGGTATGTAGATTCTATGTTATTGTAGATCGTCCGCACCGCATTGTACGGTGTGTTGACACAGCCGTGGGAACCGTCATAGGTGTAGATGCCTCCGCCGAAGCTACTTCTCCAGCTGGCGTCATGGATGCCCACACCGGAATGAGTGAATGGCAGCCAGTAGTCTACGTGAGACGCATATCCCTCTCCGGTCAGCGTATAATCGGTCGTCTTATAGAGGATATAATAGACTCCGGTCGGCGTTCCTCTGCCGAGGCTGGTGTTTCCTGTCACTACCGGCGTGGAGACTACGGTCTTTCCGTCTTTGTAAAACCACATATACTGGGAACCCAGGTCAACCTCCACATAAGTGTCGCCGATGTCATTCTTCTTCCGGCTCTTGGCATAATGCGCATACTCTGGCTCTCTGGTCACTTTCTTTCCTTTTTTGATCTGTTTGATCAGCTTCTCCGTCTCGGCTTCCTGGTCGATCGTCCAGCCGTAAGTTCCACCTTCCACATCAACCTCATTACCGACGATGGAGGTGAAATGTCTCTCGATCCCTACCGTATCATACTTCTTAGCCAGATTTTCAACATATTTGGCCGCTTTTTCTTTATTGACCTTCACTTTGAACTTCTTGGTCACCTGGAGCCACTTATTGATCTTCTTTCCTGTCAGCTCCTCCGTTCTGTCATCAAAATCATAGATGATGTCCGTGCTGACATACTGATTCAGCACATCGTTGGACTGGATGACTTCCTCGGAATCCTTCTTATAGACCGGATTCTGATAGCAGTCTGCCTCCTCCACGTCAATGCTGGCATCCTGCCGGAGGATCGCCTCCTTAAGCGCGTCATAAAACTCCTCTTCCTTTACCGTATTTCCGTAAATCTCTTCCACGATATCATAAGAGTTAGTTTCTTTATTATATCTGGACCAGGCGTCTACCGGAGCCACCACCAGCGTCTCATCAAAAGCAGAAAGAGCGTGAAACGTATTCGCGTAGGCAGTCTCGTCCACCTGAAGCGTCACACCGTTTGGATACTCCTTATTGATAAAAGGAAATGTGATCCACGCATACGCCTTCTGTCCCTCTTTTAACGCTTCCAGCTTGCCGTTATCCGAGAAAGAAAGCCCTACCTGCGCGGAAGATACCGTCTCCTCTCTGTCATCTCTTTCTTTGATGGAGATCGAATATTCTTCCACTCCTTCCTGAATCATTTCCTTTACCTTTCCCACACTGCGAAATCCACATTGGTATCCGTTGATCTCCGTGCCCGGAAAGAAATGAAATTGAAAAAATACCGCGATCAGCGCGTACAGCACAACGACCACCGCTATGGTCACACCGACCTTCTTCTTTGTGCTCCAGACAGAAGGTCCTTTTTTCTCCTCTTGTTCCATCATACTTCCCCTTTCTCACAATTCCTGTGATCTCATCGCATTGTCATCTTTCCCCGGACATCTGCCTTCCCGGCATCTGCCCTGTCTGATCTAATAATCTATCTTATAATTCTCAATGTCCTCTTCTATCCCTCCCGGAAACTTTTCCGGGTGTTTATGGAAATACGCGATCATCTCCGCCGTAAGACTGATTCCACTGTCAGAATAACAGCCTTCCAGCTCTTCCCGCTCCACCCATCTGGCTTCGCAGAGTTCTTTTCCATCTATATGTATATCCGCACTTCCCTCTAACCTCGCAAAATAACCGGATAAAACCGACTGAGAAGCCGCCCACGGCTGACTCTTATAATACGTAAGCGGACCGATGGAAAGCCCTGTCTCTTCCATGACTTCCCGTCTTGCCGTCTCTTCCAGCGTCTCGCCCGCCTCACAGTAACCGGAGACCAGCGCGTAATACTGCGCGGACGGTGACATTTTTGTGAGAAGGATCCGGCTTCCATCATAGACTCCAACGATGACCGCCGGATAAATCCGGGGATAGATCGTGTTGCCGCAGATCGGACATACCATGGTCCTCTCCTCTTTTCCGTGACGAAGCCGCACACCGCAGGCGCCGCAGAACTTTGTCTCCTCATACCACTGATACAGATGCCATGCCGTGATCATGGCAAAGTGCAGGGCACGGTTTTCCTCTGTTTTTTCATATATACATCTTTCTCAGAAAAAGCAACGATCAGGTCAGATTCTTCCAGAATGGCTTTCCCGTCATACACAATATCCAGTTTATGCGTATTGATATCCTGTATCATAGCTTTCCTTCTTTCCTGTTTCTGAACCTCTTACGGCCACATTTTCATAGTATAATCCTTTTTCATATCCTGTACAACCCGGTGAAAATTAATAATGTGTGAAACTTTTGTTACATTTTTATAAACCGCCCAATCTTTCTGTTCCAACAAAAGATTTCGGATGCTATAATAATAAAGATCACAGAAAACAGAACAGGCGCCAGCCCATGTCCGGCGCCCCTGCTGATATATTTTCAATAAAAGGATTTTTAAACTATGAATCAATTATTATCTGTCGTTATCCCCTCCTTCAATGAAGAAGGAATGATACCGCGAACTGCGAAAACGATCGCAAAGCTTCTTCAAGAAGCGCAGATTCCTTACGAGCTTCTGTTCGTCAACGACGGCTCCACAGATACCACCTGGGAAAAGATCCAGACCGAAGCTGCCGCCAACCCCCGCGTCAAAGGAATCAACTTTTCCAGAAACTTCGGAAAAGAGTCCGCCATTTACGCCGGTCTGTTTTATTCCGCCGGCGGCTGCTGTGTCGTGATCGACTGCGACCTGCAGCATCCTCCCGAAAAGATCATAGAAATGTACCGGCTCTGGGAGGAAGGGTATGAGATCGTAGAGGGAGTCAAACACTCCCGCGGACAGACAGAGCGATATACACATTTTCTCGCTGCCAAATGTTTTTACAAGATCATCAGCCGTCTGACAAACGTTGATATGTCCCGGGCTTCTGATTTTAAACTTCTGGACCGGAAAGCGGTGAACGCTCTCTTAAATATCCGGGAAAAAAATGCCTTTTTCCGCGCCCTGTCCTCCTGGATCGGATTTAAGACCACTTCAGTCGAGTTTGATGTGCGGGAACGGGAAGTCGGAGAGACAAAATGGTCTACCTGGTCGCTGATCAAGTATGCCGTCTCCAATATCTCCTCTTTTTCCGCTGCCCCGATGCAGATCGTCTCCCTCCTCGGTCTTATCATGCTCCTGATCTCTCTGGTACTCGGAGGCATCTCTCTCTATCAGAAGATCACCGGCACCGCCCTGGAGGGGTTCACCACCGTTATCATCATCAACCTGTTTACCGGAAGTATCATCATGTTGAGCCTCGGCATCATCGGCTACTACATCTCCAAAATCTATGATGAGATACAGGGCAGACCAAAATATATCGTCCGGGGAACCTGTGGTGACCTGAAAAATACACCAACAGAGCCAAAAGATATTCTATGAACAGCATTTTTTCTGTGTTAAAATAAACACATACATGTAAAAGGGGAAGGTTGCCGCTATGATCATGAAAGATATTCAGCGAATTGCCAATTCGTATTTCAGTTATTTCAATTTAAGAGATGTGAATCTTCGTTTTATACTGGCTGATGACATGTATGAGTGTCAGAAGAAGTACGGATTCGTCGATGAGGATATCAAGACACTGGACGAGGCGACCGCCCGCCAGAACTGGAAGCACGTCGCCGCCTGTATGAAGTATCCGAAGTCTATGGACGAACCATTTTATCTTATTTTTAAACGCCCGTACATTGAGCGGGTGGAGGACTGCGAACTTTACCGTCTCGTCTTCCATGAACTGACTCATATGTGTGATTACCGGGACTATGCCCGGCTGAACCATCTCACCTCCTACGAGGAGCTGTTCAGCAATCCGGAGACTGTCCTCTTCCAGCACTGGTCTGAGTATCACGCCGAGCGCCGGGGCTACGCCGCATGGCTCAAGCACCGCTACGGCGTCCAGCTCAAATACAGCCCGGACAAGATCGGCATCATGGAACAGGAGACTATGAACAATATCCGCTACTACGGCGAGCACTATACCAATACCGCCGAGTACGGTTCCACCCGGCAGATCTATTTCACCATGCATCTGCTGGCGCGCATGAGCATCTGGATGCAGATCCTTCCGTATCAGGTTAGCGATATCTTATCCAAAGAGCCTTTTAATTACCGGGGCATCATCTGGATCAAAAAGCTGATGTACCTGTTCAGCAAATATCCGGAGATTGGTCAGATGAATGACCACTTCATGGACATCGCCCACATCGTGGCGGAAAATATGTCCCTGACCAAAGAGGAACTGTGGGAGGTTGTCTCCTGACACGCTGGTGTCTTTTTTACGATCACCCATTTTTGTGATTATCAATCTCTATGCTCATAATACTCTCTTATCATGTCAAGTTCTTCCGGAAAGAGGCAGTACTTCGGATTTTTCTTTCGGGATTCTTCATAACAGCGGGAAAGAGACATCCATTTCACGGATTCTACTTCACTTTCCTGCAGATGCAGTTTTTCGATATCTACCGGCCGGTCGTACAGATACACATGGCTGATCTCATGATTTCGAAATGGCTTTCCGTAAAAGATCTCCTCACTGTACCCCTCATGCAGTCCCAGAAATATCAGCTCTTCCTCTCTGGCAGAGATACCGAGTTCCTCCGAGAGTTCCCGGATGGCAGACGGCAGATACTCCTGCCCCGCCGGGAGATGTCCGGCAGAGGAAATATCATAGCAGCCCGGATACGCATCCTTGTCCGCACTGCGTTTCTGAAGCAGAAGTTCACATTCTCCCTCCGCGTTGATCCTGGCGATCCATACGTGAGAGGTGCCGTGAATATCCCCATCTTCGTGAACTTTAGTCCTCTCTTTCACTTCTCCGGTCACTCTGCCGTCCTTCGTTCTGATATCAAGATATTCCATTTGTACTCCTCCTTTTTCTTCTTGCGTTTTAGAACAATACTATCATAAATGCAATAATTTATACAATAAATGTAATTTATCGTTGCTTTTTTTATATAAAACACCTACATATCCAAAAATGTCAAAAAAATTTCTTTTATTCACCGAAAAATAGCATAAAATCTCCCTAACATTTACTATCCAAAAGGAATATCTTTTGTTATAATAATTATAATAGAAAATATAAGGGAGGTAATACATATGCGCATGACCTTGAACAGAATGACACTGGAACACATTACTCTGGAACATATTGGCTTTGTTCACCATGGATTTGGTGTAGAGTTACCGGTCTATCTTCTTTAATGAGTAAAGAGTTTGCCGCTGGCAAACTCTTTGTCTCATGCAGAGAGTTTTCCATTACGAAGGGACGATGGTGATACTATGAATAAAGATTTAGGAAAAAAAGTCAAAGAGCTTCGCATTGCCAACCACCTTACCCAGGACCAGGTCGCCAAAGCTCTGGGAGTAACTCCTGGATACATCAGTAACGTGGAAAATAACCGAAGCCTTATGACTCTGAGAATGCTGACCTACTATGCTCAGCTCACCGGTATGTCGCTGGACTATCTCGCCGGTACCATTGATGAGGACTATAAAGAGACCTCTCTTGACAGAGAGCTTTTGTATCTCATCCGCAACTTCTCTCCGGAAAAGAAGGAGAAATTAATTAAATTAGTACAGTTATTAGAAGATTACAACTAATCCTTTATGCCCGCTGTCTGATTGATTGAATGGCTGCCATGCCGCCGCGGCGGTACATCCCGGTAGACCATAACCGTTCAAAATCAATTTCCTGCTCTTCGCCATAGGTATGATATTTTAAAAAACTGCGTTCATTTCTTACATCGTAGCCGGTTATCATAAACCAATGCCAATTCAGATCTTTAAAACTTTTGTCCCTATGACGGAGCAGTAGAAAAGGAACCGGAAGGTTCTTTTTCAATGCATCTCTTATAAAGGCTTCCGCCTCCTCAAATGAACTCTCACCCGGACAGACAGCAAACTGCACATCGAACCCCCTGTCATTAAGATACCGCCCAAAACCTTCCGTAAAAAGAGATACCTTTGCCACTCCTCCCATTCTCGGATGAATGTACGGCTTCATCACCATGGAAAAATCCACATACTGCTTCTTTGTCAGCGTCTCCGGGTCATAGGGACAACAGTCCGAAAGTCCCAGATTTTTTGCCAGACAGATGGACAGATCACAGGCTGCCAGCGCCGCGCATCCGCCCAGATACATCCAGAAATCCGTGCACCAATCCTGGTTGCCGCCCGGCGTGCCCTCTATCGTAAAATAATCAATCTTTATCTCATTTTCTTTTTTTATCATTTTTCTGTCTCTCTTTTATGTATTTCTTATTATAGTTCTGTCCTGTGCCTGTCATCGAACAGGCAGCACTGAACAATCAAAGTTGGAAACTAAAAAATCTCACAGGATCATCCTTGTGATCACCACGCTGGCGATGGTTCCCGCCACCGTAGCCACCATGGCCCCCGGCAGCGTCCACCGGGTTTTTGTGACCTTCACGCTCATATAGTAGATAGTGATCGTGTAAAAAACCGTCTCTGTGCAGCTCATCATGATGGATACCATCATTCCGATCATGGAATCCGGCCCAAATTCTTTAAAAATGTCAAGCACGAAGCTGACAGCCGCCGAGGAGGAGAAAATTCGGACCAGAAAAACCGGGAGAATCTCAGCGGGAATATGAATGAGTTCCCCCAGCGGAGCCAGCAGTCCCGATACAAAATCCAGCGCGCCGGACGTCCGGAAGATTCCGATGGAGACCAGCAGAGCCACCATCGTTGGCGCGATCTTTATGACAATCCGAAATCCTTCTTTCACCCCGTCGAGAAAATTCTCATACACATTTGCCCGGTTAAAAAAACCGTAGATCACAATATAAAACATGATAAACGGCACGATAAAATCAGAAAACCAGAGGAACGTTCTCATCTTCGCCTCCTCCTTTTCCTGACTTGTTCCATCGCCTTGATAAACAGGATCCCCGCCAGCGTCGATATGGCTGTCGATACGATGGATGGCAGCACGATAGCCGCCGGCTCCACCGAACCATACTGACTCCGGTAGGCGATCATATTGATGGGGATCAGCTGCAAAGACGATATATTGAGCACCAGAAAGGCACACATCATATCAGAGGCGCGTCCACTGCCGGCCGGCGCCTTCCCGCCCGAATCCCGCAGAAACGTCCTCCGATCTTTTCTGTCTGTCCATCTCTTTTGTTTTCCTTCATCCAGCGATCGCAGCTCCTGCATGGCCTTAAGCCCCGCGGGCGTCGCTGCCCAGCCAAGCCCCAGAATATTTGCCGCCATATTCGCCGCTATATATTCATTCGCTTTATGCCCGCGCGGAATATCCGGAAACAGCCAGTGGATAAAAGGATACATAACCTGCGCGATTCTTTTCATCAGACCGCTCTTTACCGCGATTTCCATCATACCGTTCCACACACCGATAACCCCCAGCATGAAAATACAGAGATTCACCGCCTCGGTAGAGGAATCGATCAGCGCTTCCGTCACCTTTCCCATCGTTCCGTGGAAGGAGGCAAACAGGATCCCTCCCGCCATCATGATGACCCATAATATGTTCAGCATTCCGTATCGCTTTTCTTTTTCTTTTATTATATGGCTTCCACTGCCGGAACATGTGCGCTTTCTTCTACCGGAGCCTCTTCCAAATCATCTGTCCTTTCTTCTGTCGGAGCCTCTTCTGAAGCCTCTGCCCTTTCTTCTGTCGGAGCCTCTTCCGAATCATCTGTCCTTTCTTCTGTCAGCGCCGCTTCCGAATCATCTGTCCTTTCTTCTGTCGGCGCCGCTTCTGAAGCCTCTGCCCCTTACAGCCGGAGTCCCTTGATATCCTTGATTCTTGAGAGAATCATGTTGCTGCTGCACTCCACCACGCCCGGCAGGGTATCTATGGTCTCATACAGCAGTCTTTCCATCTCCTCATTGGAGGACGCCACCGCATGAACGTGCAGGCGGCTCTTTCCTGTCACCCGGTAAATCTGTGTGATCGTATCGTTATTTTTTAAAATCTCCGCCACTTCCATGAGCGATTCCGGTTTTGTCTCTATCTCAAAATAGCAGGAGACAGCGCCGCTGATCTTCTGCGGATTGATGATCGTCGTATACTCCTCGATGATTCCCTTTTCCTCCAGCGCCTGCACCCGCATCTTGACCGCCACTCTGGAGATTCCGATCTTCTGCCCGATCTCCGAGTAGGACATCCGGGCATTTTTGATCAGAAGTTCTATGATCTGCCGGTCCAGCTCATCCAAGGTATCCAAAAACATATGACCGCCCCCTCTTTCCATAACCTTATATTAAAATCCACAGGTATCCGGCACACAGCGCCCGATTTTCTCTCCTGACAACAGATTCTTTGTATATTATACGATGCTCTGTGTACAAGTCAAGACAGGTCTGCTTCGGATTTATCCACCTGGATTTCTGTTTGTGTATTTCTTCTTGTATTTATTCGTATATTCATCCGTATATCTATTTGCAATTCTTTGATTGACATTTTACATCTGTAATACTATAATAAATTACGATTGTTAAGTAAAATATTTCAGAAAGAAAGCAGTGATCTATCTATGGAAAACGAACTGACCCGCGGTCCGGTCATGCAGACCATGCTGCGCTTCGCGATCCCAATGATTCTCGGAGACTTGCTGCAGCAATGCTACAATATCGCTGATACTCTCATCGTGGGAAGATTTCTCGGAGAGGAGGCGCTGGCCGCCGTAGGCTCCGCCTTCTCCCTCATGACATTTTTGACGTCCATCATCCTCGGACTTGCCATGGGAAGCGGAACCGTCTTCTCCATCCGATACGGAGAGAAAGATGAAACCGGGCTGAAAGAGGGGATTCTCGCCTCTTTCTGTCTTCTCGGCATCATCACGATCGTCCTGAATATCCTTATTTTTGCCGGTCTGGATGCCATTATCTGGTTTCTCCGGACACCGGAGGAGTTGAAAGGAATGATGCGGGACTACCTGATCGTCATCTTTGCGGGAATGATCGGCATATTTCTTTATAACTTTTTTGCCTCCCTCCTCCGGTCTCTCGGTAATTCCGTGATTCCGCTTGTATTTCTGGCAGTGTCCGCCTGCCTGAATATCGTGCTGGATCTCGTCTTTGTGGCGGTCCTTCACCGGGGAGTGGCCGGAGCCGCCGAGGCGACGGTCATCTCCCAGTATGTATCCGGTATCGGGATCACCCTCTATACCCGCATCCGGTTTCCGGAACTCCTGCACCGGGATGAAAATGTAAAGCTACGCCTGAGCCGTGTGAAAGAGATCACAAACTTCTCCGCTCTCACCTGTATGCAGCAGTCCATCATGAACCTGGGTATTCTGGCCGTGCAGGGGCTGGTCAACAGCTTTGGCACGACGATCATGGCGTCTTTTGCCGCTGCCGTGAAGATCGACGCCTTTGCCTACCTGCCGGTGCAGGATTTCGGCAACGCGTTCTCCATCTTTATCGCGCAAAATTACGGCGCCAAAAAGACAGAGCGCATAAAAAAAGGCATACGGACGGCCGTATTAACCTCCGTTGCCTTCAGTCTGCTCGTCTCCCTCATCGTCTTTATTTTCGCAAAGCCCCTTATGGGTCTTTTTATTGACGCCGGTGAGACAGCCGTTATCGCCGAAGGAGCACGCTACCTGCGCATAGAAGGATCCTTCTACTTTATGATTGGAATCTTATTCCTTCTGTATGGATTATACCGTGCGCTGGGAAGACCGGGAATGTCCGTGGTACTCACCATCGTATCCCTCGGCGTCCGCGTCGCTCTCGCCTACGCCCTGTCTGCCGTCCCGTTCCTCGGCGTCGTCGGTATCTGGTGGTCCGTGCCGATCGGATGGTTTCTGGCAGATACCCTGGGTATCGGATATTATCTTATCCGAAGAAAAAATCTTTTGAAAGAATAACGATAAAATAACGATAAAAATCCGAAGATCATCAGCATAACACTGCGTCTTCGGATTTTAATTTCTTATTTTCCCATAGCATACAGAAGAATCTTCGCACATTCTTCCGTGGACAATATGGAGGTATTCAGCTCCAGATCATAATTGCCTCTGTCCGCCCAGTCTTTCTGCGTCCAGAACCGGAAATAATTTCTTCTCGCCCGGTCTCTCTTATCCATCATCTTTTTTGCCTCAGATTCTGACACATTTTCCGTCTTTACGACCCGGGCAATCCTTTTCTTTTCATCAGAAGAATAGATGAAAACTCTCAAAACATTTTTATCATTTTTTAAAATATCGGTCGCGCACCGTCCGATAAATACACAGGGACCATTTCTGTGCAGACGCTGGATGGTCTCTGCCACCTCATATCCCATCTGATAGATCTTGGACTGGTCATTTCCCTGGCTGTATCCCGCTGCCATGGAAATATTAAATAACAGACTTCCCGTCCATTTTTCATCGTAGCTGTTTAAAATATTGGCGGACTCTCCGTACCGTTCCGTCACTTTATCCAGAAGATTGCTGTCATAATAAGATATTCCGGCAGTCTCAGCCACTTTTAATCCAACTTCTCTTCCTCCGCTTCCAAACTCTCTTTCTATTGCAAGTGATTTCATAGTACTTCCTTCCTTTCCTGTTGATACTTTTCATCGACTGCCTGACGGCCGCTGACAGGACAACATCTTTACGGTGACAGAATTACCGCAGATAGATTCTTTTTACCCTCTGTCCCACATCGCAGACGAACTCATAATTAAAACTTCCTGACAGATCTGCCATATCTTCGACCGAAATGCGTTCTTCCCCGTCTCTCCCGATCAAAGTCACCACATCTTCCATCTTCACATCGGGGATATCCGTGATATCCACCATTGTCTGATCCATACAGACTCTGCCTACGATCGGGGCTTTTTTGCCGTGGATCAGAACCCATCCTTTATTGGAGAGGCTTCTCGGATATCCGTCCGCATACCCGATGGATATCGTCGCGATCCGGCATGGATGATCCGTGACATACGTTGCGCCGTAGCTTATCCCCCGGTTCATCTCCGGCTCCATGATATTGACCACATGTGTCTTCCACTCCATGGCAGGCGCAAGCTCCAGCGCTTCTTTTCTGACCTCCTCTGACGGATAGAGACCGTAAAGGATAATGCCGGCACGCACCATATCGTACCGGTGGTCGTCAAACTCCATGATTCCCGCGCTGTTGCAGACATGTTTCACCGGAATGGAGATATGATTTTTCTCCAGCAACTCCACAAAGAAATCAAACCGTGCCAGCTGCTCTCTGGTGTACGTTTTATCCGCCATATCCGCACAGGACAGATGCGAGAATAATCCGACAACGGAAATGCCCGGCAGTTTCTGTACCGCCTGCACAAAGGCAAGACCTTTTTCATCCGGAGAGACGCCGATCCGCGTCATTCCCGTATCCAGCGCAATATGTATCCTGGCTGTCCGGCCGCTTTTTACAGCCTCCTCAGACATTTTCTCTGCTGCTTCCATCGTATAGACGGTCTGCTCCACATCATACTTCAGATTCTGCCCGTATAAGGACGGAGAAGTGTATCCCAGCACCAGGATCGGTTTGTCGATCCCTGCCTCCCGAAGCTCCACGGCCTCCTCGATGGTAGCCACTCCAAAATAATCCGCCTCATCGTAAATGTATTGTCCAATTTCCGCAGCGCCGTGGCCATATCCGTCAGCCTTGATGACTGCCATCACCTTTGGCCCCTGTCCGGCTTTTTTTCTGATATTGATCATATTCTGGCGGATAGCCCTCAGGTCTACCTCACACCAGGTTCTCAAATATGGTTCCATTTCCTGTGTTCTTCTTTCCTTTTCTATTTTACCATATATTGTCAAATGGTAGTGTACAGATTCTCACTGCATTTTCAGCAGCTCATTGTAGACGTCCCTCTTCCGAAGTCCTCTGTCCTTTGCCACCAGCTTCATCGCTTCTTTTTTATCCATGCCCTGCTTCAGATAGACGTCCATGTGCTCTGTGAGTGACATCTCCATCCACTGTTCCTGCGCTTCTTTTTTCAGCGCCTGCCGGCTTTTCCCCTCAAAAACGAGAACATATTCGCCCCGCGGTTCATTTTCTTCGTAGAAAGCAATGACCTCATCCAGCGTCCCCCGAAGCTTTTTTTCGTATTTTTTGGTCAGCTCCTTACACACGGTCATCGGCCGGTTTCCGAGATACTCCCGGCACTCCCGCAGTGTTTTTTTCAAATGATGCGGCGCCTCATAGAGGATGATCGTTCTCGTCTCATCTTTCAGCTCCTGCAGGATCTCTTCCCTCTCTTTTTTATCGTAGGGAAGAAAAGCCTCAAAGGCAAATCTCCGGGTGGGCTGTCCTGACATCGTAAGCGCCGTGATACAGGCGCAGGCGCCCGGAAGAGAGGTAACCTCGATGCCGGCGTCCAGACATTGCCGCACAAGCTCTTCGCCCGGATCAGAGATCCCCGGCGTCCCGGCGTCCGTGATCAGCGCCACGTTAAGACCCTGCCGCATTTTTTCCACCAGAACAGCCGCCTTCTCTATTTTATTATATTCATGATAGCTGGTCATTTTCGTCTTAATTTCAAAATGATTCAACAGCCGGATGCTGTTTCTGGTATCCTCCGCCGCGATCAGATCGACCTCTTTTAAGGTTCGAAGTACCCGGAGAGTGATATCTTCCAGGTTGCCGATGGGCGTTGCACATAAAAACAAGGTTCCTGCCATATTTTCTCCTCCCTGACGCATTTACTGCGTCAATAATGGTAGATTGGAACGTTCACTTTCAAACGTTCTCCAAATATATTTTACACCCGCCCTCCGTAGATTCCGTAGATTTCATCCATATAAGAGCCGTCCTTTTTGTAAATGATCAGGGGGGATTCCACCGTGATGCGCTGCCTTCCTCCCTTCACGGCCTCAATGAGAACCATATTCGGCTCCTTGTCAATGTACGGATAGACCAGGCGCATCCGCTTCGGCTCCAGTTTATTTTCTTTGAGACAGTAGAAAATCTCCGCCAGACGAAACGGGCGGTGTACCATGATCAGATGCCCGCTCTCCTTTAACAGCCATCGGGCCGCCTGCACCACATCCTCCAGGGAACAGAGGATCTCGTGTCTCGCGATCGCCTTCCCGTAATTTTTATTTGTCTGTCCGTGGCTGCCGGTCATATAGGGGGGATTGCAGGTAACGTAGTCAAAGGAACCTGCCGGATACTGTGCGCGGACTTCCCGGACATCCCCGGCAGTCATGTGGATCTTATCGGACAGACCGTTCATCTCCACACTTCTTCTCGCCATATCCACGCAGTCTTCCTGATATTCCAGCCCCTCGATATAGGACGCCTCATACTTTGCCTCCAGGAGAATCGGCACGATGCCTGTCCCGCTGCACAGATCCATCACGCGGCCATCCTTTTTGATGCCGGCATAATCCGAGAGCAGCACTGCATCCATCCCAAAACAGAATTTATCCGGATTCTGAATGATCTTAAATCCCTGAATCTGCAGATCGTCAATCCGCTCATTGGGACCAAGAAAGTCCTTTTCTTCTCTGATATTCACTTTTCTCTCTTTTTCGATACCATTATCCTGACTCATTTTGTTTTCCGGCGTCTCCTTATGAAAGTTTCGATTTTCTCTCTTTCTTTTCAAGAGCTTCCAGACGTTTCAGTTCATCGTCCATCTTTACTTTTTCTTTTTTCTTTCTCGGGCGAAAATGCAGTTCTTCCACACGGTATTCCGCCATCTCCTTCTCTCCCTTATCATTGGTGATGAGCACCTTCACACGCTGCCGCAGCACATTGACACTCTGCACCACACCTTTTCCGCCGCCGGTGATCTTTACCTCACTGCCCACATCGGGAAGCTTGTTATTGAGATATTCATAGGTCTCCTGCTCATTTTTCAGACAGCACATCAGACGTCCGCAGACGCCAGATATCTTGGTCGGATTCAGGGAGAGGTTCTGTTCCTTCGCCATCTTGATAGACACCGGAATAAACTCAGATAAGAACGTATGACAGCAGAGATCTCTTCCGCAGATACCGATACCTCCCATAATCTTTGTCTCATCACGCACGCCAATCTGCCGCAGCTCGATCCTCGTCTTGAACACGGAAGCCAGATCCTTGACCAGCTCCCGGAAGTCTATCCTTCCTTCCGCAGTAAAATAAAACAGTACTTTATTATTATCAAATGTATATTCACAGTCGATCAGTTTCATCTCAAGCTTATGCTTTTTAATCTTTTCCAGACAGATCTGGAAGGCGTCTCTGCTCTTTTTCTGATTGTTCCGGTGAATCTTTTCATCCTCTTCCGTGGCGATGCGGAGAACCGGTTTCAGAGTGGAAATGATCTTCTCCTCCGAGACCTCTCTGTCTCCGAGTACAACCCGGCCATACTCCACGCCTCTGGCTGTCTCCACAATCACGCTGTCGCCCACTTTTACGCCCAGATTTCCTCCGGAAAAATAATAAATCTTTCCGTTATCCCGGAAACGGACACCAATTACCTTTGTCATGTATTTCCTCCATCATTCTGTCGATTCAAATTTATCGCGGATAAACATCAATAAAACCTCCAGCGAGGTATCAAAATTAACATTTGCGCGAAGCCTTGCCTTCGTGTGTTCGATTTCCAGAAGGACTGTATTGAGTCCTTCCAGAGAGATACTGACGCACTGCTTCCGGATTCTGGCGTACTCGTCCTGAAATATCATCTCTTCCTCACGGTCTGTCAGTTTGAGAACCAGAACATCCCGGAACCACATAAGAAGGATATCCAGAAAATCTCCCACGGATTCCTTCCATTTTTTCAGTCCTTTTACTTTTTCCACAAGTTCATAAGGCTGCGCTTCATGGATATATTGTAACACAGAAACGGAAAATTGTCGCAGTTCCAGAAATTCTTCTGACAAAGCGGCGTCCATCGCCTTTCCCAGATTGCCCATGGCAAATCCCGCGCAAAACTGTGCGGTTTTCTCCGGCACATGCAGCTCTTTTGTCAGATACTTCTGCACTATGGTATCTTCCACCGGTTTTACGGATAACAGAATACATCTCGATAAGATGGTCGGAAGAAAAGCTCCCCGGTTTGTTGTCAGAAGAAGAATGATCCCATACTCCGGCGGTTCCTCGATCGTTTTTAATATGGCATTCTGCGCCGCCAGATTCATTTTTTCCGCCTCATCCACAATATAGATCTTATAAGGACCCTTATATGGCATCACATCCATCGTATTGACAATCTGTTCCCGGATCTCTCCGACACTGATCACACCGGCTTTTTCGTGGCTGACCCAGATCACATCAGGATGATTCTTATGCTCCACCTGAATACAGGAGGTGCAAGCGCCACAGGCTTTTACGGCGCCGTTCTCCCCTTCTTCCTCTTTTCTGTCTTCACATTGAAGAATCTTTGCAAAAGCGGCAGCGATCATCTTTTTTCCGCTGCCCTTTTCTCCCTCGATAATATAGGCGTGCGATATCTTATTCTGTTTTACAGCAGTCTGAAAATGTTCTTTCAGCCTTTCATTTCCTAAAATATCTTTAAAATCTGGCACTGTTTCTCTTCCTCTGATCTGTCACTTTTTATATGTCGGTTCTGTCCTTCCTTCATGGACGGTCCATTTTGACCCCCGGCTCTTTCTTTCCCTCATCCGCGATCCGTTTTTGTACTTCTTCCTGAATCTTCTTCCGGATATTCTCCACGGAGTCAGAGCCATCAATATAGACGACTTCTTCCCGACCTGCCAGCACCTCCCGGTATC
Source organism: Candidatus Anaerobutyricum avicola (assembly GCA_019113845.1). Classification (GTDB taxonomy): domain Bacteria; phylum Bacillota; class Clostridia; order Lachnospirales; family Lachnospiraceae; genus Anaerobutyricum; species Anaerobutyricum avicola. Next base: position 3,268 of record DXGQ01000017.1, on the reverse strand, counting down.
CCCGGGAAACCATTGCATGAAAGTCAATACTCTCCTGCTCCATCCGGTCCAGATTTTTCTGCTCTTTTTTGCGGCGAAGTCCTTCTTCCTCCGATATATCAATAAAAAAAATACAATCCGGACGATTCTCTCCAATGCCCGGCTGATTGACCGCTGCCACCGTATCCATACCAAGTCCTCTGGCAATCCCCTGATAGACGATGGAGGAGTCCACAAACCGGTCACTGATGACGACCTTTCCCGCTTTGAGGGCCGGTACAATCACCTCAGCCATCAGCTGTGCCCGGGAGGCGGCGTATAAAAGCATCTCCGTCACATCGGACATCTCTTCATACTCCGGATTCAGAATAATGCTCCTCACAGCCTCTCCGATCACTGTCCCTCCCGGTTCTCTGGTTATCACACACTCACGACCTGTCTCATTTAAGTATTCTTTCAGTAACTCTATCTGTGTTGATTTGCCGGAACCATCCGGTCCCTCCATCACAATGAACATTCCCTTCATATGTACCTCCTGGCCTTCTATTTTAATACAGACACCCCATCCCCGGACGCTCCAGGCATATCAGATAACCCAAGTACATTATATCCATTATAAATGTAATACCTTATATTTTCCACTGTTTCTTTTGCTATTTTTTCGCCCGGAACGAGCAGCGGGATTCCCGGAGGATATAACATCACGAAATCTCCGGCAATTCTTCCTGCCGCCGCAGAAAACGGCACCACTTCTTTTTCCCGGTCGATACACTCCCAGGATTCCAGTATTTTTTCCGAATACGGTTTCACAGCAATCTTTTCTTCTGATCTACTCCCCTGAACTCTTATCTTTTCTGTCTTCTGATGTACCTCTTCATGCGTACTTCTCTTTTCAAGATATTTTCCTATCTCTCCATCCAGTTCTCGCAGCGCCCGGAAAAGAGCTTCGTACATCTCCCGGCTGTCACACACAGAGGTCATGGCTATACAGTGGGAGCGGTCCGCCATCTCCAGCTCGATGTGATATTCCTGCAGCAGTCTGTCAAACAGTTTGCCTCCGTCCCATTTTTCATCAAACGATTCTACCATATTCTGATTTCTCTCACAGTTTCTCCCATCTTGTTCCCCGTCTTTCCTTTTCATCGGCTTCCGGTCACAAGATTGCAACGAAAATACCAGCTTTCCTCTGTCATAATCTTTACAGCAGAGTTCCTCTTTCTGAATCAGATGGATATATTGCAGTTGTCCACATTTCTCCCTGAAATCCTGAAGGTTATCCACATATTTCTGTACGGCTTCCACATTTTCATTCATAAACGCCACTCCATATTCCGCGGAAGCCAGTAAAATATAGGAAGGACTGGAAGTCTCGTAAATAGAGAGCAGTTTAGAGATTCTCTCCGGCGCTATACGGTCTGTGCAAAGATGCAGAAGAGCGGTCTGCGTCATTGCCGGAAGGGTCTTGTGAGTGCTCTGTATAACGATATCCGCTCCACATTGAATGGCACTCGCCGGAAAATATTCATGAAACAGAAAATGTGCTCCGTGCGCCTCATCCACGATCAAAGCGACATCAAAAGGTTTCACTGTCTCTTTTATGGCCGCAATATCCATGACCACCCCCTCATAAGTCGGGGAGGGCAGTATTACCGCCCGGATATTTCGATGTTCCTGTAAAGTTGTCTGCATATCCTGAAGGGTTTCCTCGGTGACTGCGTCCAGCAGATCATATTCTTCTGTATAATGCGGGCAAAAATAGTATGCTTTCAACTGCAGGAGCTGAATCGCATTATACACAGATTTGTGGCAGTTTCTGCTGATCAAAATTCCATCCCCATGTCTGCAGCAGGCAGAGATTGCCGCCAGAATACCTACCGTGCTCCCGTTGACCAGATACCAGGATTCCTTCGTCCCGTAAATATCTTTCAGGGCATCCATCGACTGTCGGATCATTCCCTCAGGATGATGCAGGTTATCATAGTCTTTGATCTCCGTGATATCAATCTCTTCTATCTGTTCAAATCCTGAAAATTTTTCATTTTTTTTCTGACTGCCGCCGCTTCTTCGTTTATGTCCCGGCATATGAAAAGGGATTCTCTTCTCCTCCCGCAACGCCAGCAGCTTATTGTAAATCGGAGTATTCATATCGTTTCCTTCTCAATAGCATCTTTCTCAGCATCAGATGTTGTTTCGTATCTAATGCACACAGAAAATGCATAACTTTTTATTCATGTTTTATAAAAAGAAAAAAACCGTTGAATTACTTCAACGGTTTCATCATGAGACATCGGGGATTCGAACCCCGGACAACTTGATTAAAAGTCAAGTGCTCTACCAACTGAGCTATCTGGGCATAAAATTGCGGGGGAAGGATTTGAACCAACGACCTCCGGGTTATGAGCCCGACGAGCTACCAGACTGCTCTACCCCGCGATATATAATTGTACGGATATCTGAGATATCCAAATGGGCGGAGGTGGATTCGAACCACCGAAGCAATTTGCAGCAGATTTACAGTCTGTCCCCTTTGGCCACTCGGGAATCCACCCATATTCTATTATGAAATATAATAGACAGCCGATGAACGGACTCGAACCGTTAACCTGCTGATTACAAATCAGCTGCTCTGCCAATTGAGCCACATCGGCAAAATGGGACCTATAGGGCTCGAACCTATGACCCTCTGCTTGTAAGGCAGATGCTCTCCCAGCTGAGCTAAGATCCCATATTACGAAATAACATCCTTAAAACAAAGGATAAGCGACCCGAATGGGATTCGAACCCACGACCTCCGCCGTGACAGGGCGGCGCTCTAACCAGCTGAGCCATCGGGCCATCTCAGGATGTACTCCTAAAAACTGCACACATTGTATCAGATTTCTGTTTTCTTTTCAAGTCTTTTCTCTGGGTTTTGTCTTTCCAGACGGTCATCTCAGGGACTCTGTCCCTTCGATGTATCTGCTCCGCAGATGCCATCCAGCAGAAACCCTGTCATCCGCATGTAAACATGCTCCTGCCAGTCTTCCCTGCTGTCTGTCGCCTTTCTCCGCTTGAGGTCAAGCTTTCGACCGATTAGTAGCAGTCAGCTCCATACATCACTGTACTTCCACCCCTGCCCTATCTACCTCATCGTCTTTAAGGGGTCTCTCACATTCCTGCTAGGAGATCTCATCTTGAGGGGGGCTTCACGCTTAGATGCCTTCAGCGTTTATCCCGGCCCGTCTTGGCTACCCAGCCGTGCCATTGGCATGACAACTGGTCCACCAGCGGACGGTCCATCCCGGTCCTC